>CALUTE010000001.1 GCA_944323645.1 uncultured Helicobacter sp.
TTTCAGACATTAGGAGGGCTTTTTGGCTTTTTCTTGCTTTTTAGTTTTTTGGGTATCTATACCACGAGCTTTTTTTATAAAACACGATTGCTAAAACTTGGTGTGTATGGAGTGAGTGTGATACTCTGCATAGGGCTTGTTTATACGTTTGTGCTCAACTATATTGCAGCAACAGGCGAAGCGTATCCAGCAATGGAAAATATGATGTTTCTCACGACTCAAGGGATGTTTCATAAAGCCAATAAATTCATCGATTTGTTTGTGGGCTGTTCGCTGTGCCTAGTGGTTTTTGCAATTTTTATAAAACTTAGAAAATACTTTTTAATTTTTCTTAAACTTGTATTTATTTCTTTTGTTTGTAGCAGCGTTGTTTATGGCTATATTTCTGCGCCAAAACCTGAAACATTCAAGAGAGATTCTCAACAAAAAAATGAAGAACAAATTTTTACAAATCCCAATGAGAATCTATCCAACTTTTCAAAAGACAATCTGAATATTGTCGTGCTAATGTTAGACGCCTTCACTGGTTCTCATTTAAAAATTCTACTTGAACAAAACCCAAACCTACAATACCAGCTAGATGGCTTTGTGTATTACGACAATACAACAACGGCTTCAAGCTTCACATTTACCTCGTTGCCTTCTGTCTTCGGCGGGGATTATTATAGTGCGTATCAAATCAACAGACGAATGCCTGAAAGTCTAAATAACGAACGCGCTATGGCTATTGTCAATATCAGCAATGCTTTCTTGGCAAAAGGATTTCAAGTAGGTGTTGATGTTTATACTATTGATAAAGATTTTGTTAATGCCAATATTATCCCGCATTATGCAGATAACTTTAAATTCACGAGAGAGGATGCATACTTTATTAAGTTATTTGAACAAAATCATAATTTTAATTTATCCGCACTACGCGAGGCAAGCAAACATAATTTTATGCTAGATTCGTTTATAGCCTATGGACTTTTTAGATTTTCTCCTTATGTAATAAGGGGGAGAGTGCTAAATATAGAGGCACTGGTTTGGAATATACAATTTGGTGCTACGAAATCCTCGCTAGCTTCCATTAATAGTGCCACACAGCATATTGCACAATTAAGCTATCTTGCCGACACAGCAAAGATAGATACCGCCAATAAACCCACAATAAAGTTCATCTCCAATCTTACCTCTCACGACTCATTTGTGCTAAGTATTGATACTTGCAAACCTGATATTTATCTAAATCCACAATTACCAGAGTTTTATCGAGATGTAATTCCAAAGCTATTTTGGGGAAAATACAACTCCGAAGTTTGTGCCTTTAGGGAAATAACTCGTTTTATTGATAAGCTTAAAAAATTGGAAGTTTATGATAATACTCTCTTTATCATCGTAAGCGACCATGGGCGGGACGACAGCTACCCACAGTTAAAACTCGTTGGGAAAAATAAATTTCCGGGATGTTATACAGATACTTTGCTGCTCATAAAGCAACCAAACACAAGAGGCGAGCTCACATTAGATTCTCAACTGATGATAAATTCTGATATTGCGGGAATAGTGTGCCACCACATAGGTGGCTGCCCAAATGTGGCTTCTAGCGTTCTTGTTGATTATCCGAAAAACAGGGAGGTTATACATTTCTATCCCGAATACTTTGAGGGACATAAGCACCCAAAAACACACTACACAATGCATAGCCTATGGAAAGTAACAGACAATATCTACAACCCAGCCAATTGGCAAGACATCACCAACACAGAATCTAAGGAGCGCTAATGGATCTAAACTACTGGAATGACTACTACAAATCCCATAGGCACAATGCCCAAAACTCCCTTTTTAGTGCGTTTGTGTGCGAGAACTACCTCAAACCCCATGCGCACAAATCTCACATACGTCTCCTAGAGCTAGGCTGTGGGAATGGGCGCGATAGTGTGTATTTCGCCAAAAGCGGCATAGCCACCACTGCCATAGACCAAGTGGGTAGTGAGATTGACTACCTTAATGCCAACTTTGGCAGTGAATCTTGCGCCTTTGTGTGCGGGGATTTTAGCGACCTAAACGCGCTCAAAAGCCTCCAAACACCCTATGACTGTGTGTATTCGCGATTTAGCCTACACTCTATCACATACACCCAGCAGACATGCCTTTTCTCCCAGATCCCGCACTATTTGGCATTTGGTGGGATTTTGGCTATCGAGACACGCGGACACAAAAACGCACTCTACCAAAAAGGCGAGCGCGTGAGCGGCGAGGAGGACGCCTACATCTATCAATCCCACTATCGGCGTTTTGTGGCATTAGAGGATTTGCTTGCTGACATACGCACGATGAGTAGAGAATCTAATACAGAATCCAAAACAACACAAAACCAAAGCCCCAGCACAAAACTAAAACCTAGCACTTTTGAGATTCTCTACGCTCAAGAATCTCGCGGATTTGCGCCATTCACACAGGGCGATACCACAGAGGACGACTATTTTATCCGCGTGGTCGCGCGGCTTAGAAATCCTCTAGGGGGGGGGGCAGCAAATAGATATGTCATAATCCTATATTTTTCCCCTAAAAGCCCCAGCACAAGCCACCTTAGCATACATACCCGCACCGTATGTGCGAACACGCACATCGCCATACACAAGGAGGTAGCATGAATACCCCTGTCGTCTATGTCGCTATGAGTGCGGATCTCCTCCACCCCGGGCATATCAATATCCTAAAAATCGCTAGAGAATACGCCGACAATGTGCGGGGTGAAGTGGTTGTGGGGCTACTCACAGATTCTGCCATCGCCTCTTATAAGCGCGTGCCCTATATGAACTATGACCAACGCAAAGCCGTGATTGAGAATCTAAAGCTTATCGATCGTGTGATTCCACAAGAGAGCTTAAGCTATGAGTCAAATATTCGCGCACTCAAGCCTCGCTATGTCGTGCATGGCGATGATTGGAAAAGTGGTGCGCAAGCCAAAACCCGCCAAAATGTCCTTGATACACTCAATGATCTTGGTTGTGGTGAACTCATCGAACCAAGTTATACAGAGGGCATTAGCTCCACACAACTCAACGCTGATGCGCGTGCTATAGGGATTTCAACCAATGCGAGGCTCTCCACCCTGCGCCGTCTCATCGCGGCTAAAAAGCCCCTACGTATCCTTGAAACACATTCTGCTATCTCTGCACTGATTGCCCAAAATGCGTTTGTCCAAAAAGATGGTATGAGGCTGGAGTTTGATGGATTTTGGAGCTCAAGCCTTACAGATTCTACAAGTCGCGGTAAGCCCGATATCGAGGCAGTGGAGCTCACAAGCCGCCTAAATACGATTAATGAGATTTTTGAAGTAACAAGCAAGCCGCTCATCTACGATGCCGATACGGGCGGGAAAATCGAGCATTTTGCCTTTAGTGTGCGTAGTCTTGAGCGCACTGGGGTGAGTGCAGTGATCATAGAGGATAAGACAGGGCTTAAGAAAAATTCCTTGCTAGGTAATGATGTGGCGCAAACACAAGATAATATAGAAGATTTTTGCGACAAGATTAGGGCAGGAAAGAGGGCGCAAATCACACAGGATTTTATGATTATCGCGCGTATAGAATCGTTAATCCTAGAAAAAGGACAAGAAGATGCACTAAGGCGTGCGCACGCGTATGTGGAAGCAGGAGCTGATGGCATAATGATCCATTCACGTCAAAAATCCCCCGATGAGGTGCTGGAGTTTCTTGCTCGGTTTCGAGCGCATGATACACACACACCTATCGTAGTCGTACCAACGAGTTTCAATACCATTACTGCATATGAGCTTGGTGAAGCAGGAGCAAATATCATCATTTATGCCAACCATTTGCTAAGGGCATCGTTTGTGGCGATGAAAGAGGTGGCGGAGGGTATATTGAGATACGATAGGAGTGCGGAAGTGGAGGGGCAGTGTATGAGTGTGGGGGAGATTTTATCACTAATCCCGGGGACGATATAAAAGTGGCATTCAGTCTTGAGTGATAAAAGCGGGAATCTACGCTCGGATTTTCGGTCACTTACTTCTAGTAAGCTCCCTCAATCCTCGCTTGATAACTCACTTTTCTCATCTCAATCCTTATAATGCCAATAAATAAGGCAATGGCGCACAAAGGACAAGTTACGCCTTAGATTTTTCAACAATCCTAGAATTTCTGGGGCAAGTTAAGCTGAACTAATTAGGGGCATTCAGTAGATTCTCACATACTTTAGAATCTAATGAGTGCCTCTAATGACAACTAACTAATAAAGGAGTATTATGCTAGATACTTATGCTTTTGGGGAGGTTTTGGAGCAGAGTGGGTTTAGGGATTTTAGCGGTGTGCCTTGTAGCTATCTTGCGCCGCTCATAAACTATGCGATAAATCAGGGGCGGTTTGTGATGGCAAATAATGAGGGAGAGGCAGTGGCGATAGCGAGCGGGGTGAGTCTTGCAGGAAATTCGTCTTTGGGCGAAAGGCATTCGTCTTTGAGCGATAAATCGGGGAGTTTGTCTCTCGGCGGCAGTCATTACCCTCTAGGTAACTCCTTTGCCTCAAGTCTGCACAACCCCGATTTACCCTCTGGGATTTCCTCGCTTCGCTCGAGCATCTCATCTCAAATCTTAGAATGCCAAGAGGCAAACCAAGATTCTAAACTAAGTGCAAAACCTAAAATAGATTTTGAATATTCAGAATCTGAATTTGCACGCAATGAGCAAGAGAGTGGCGCGGTATTTTGCGATGGTTTTGGTGGCTGTGGAGTGCGAGGCGCAGGGAGTTTATTAGACATAAATGACCAAGCCGAGTGCGAACACTCCGCCAAAAGCGCGCAAAAGACAAGCCAAGTATCAATATCTGAAAAACACACCTTTGGAGTGGTGCTTATGCAAAATAGCGGACTTAGTAATGCCCTCTCGCCCCTCACAAGTCTTAACCACACATTTGGTATTCCAATTCTTGGCTTTGTGTCTTTGCGTGGAGAACGTGATGAGCGGGGGCATAATACTGATGAACCACAACACGAGCTTTTGGGTGTGATCACTGATAAGCTTTTAGAGACTTGCGAGATAGAGTATGCGTTTTTGAGTGCGGATTTTGATGAAGCAAAGAAGCAGGTGCTATATGCGCACAAAGTTTTAGAATCTAACAAAAGTTTCTTTTTTATCGTGAGGGATAAGACTTTTCTTAAAGTGCCCCTTAGATGTAATCCATTGCAAGAGATGGGATTGCAAAATGATGATTGTCCGATAGCACAGACACAGGAGGCTTTGCCAACGAGGCTGCAAGCATTAGAAGTTATTCAGCATATAGCTATAGAATCTAAAAGCACATTGCTAGCGACCACGGGTAAATGTGGGCGTGAGCTCTATGAGCTAGGCGATACACCAAACCAACTTTATATGGTTGGCTCTATGGGCTGTGTTGGGGCTTTGGGGCTTGGGATCGCGCTTAAGAATGAAACCAAGGTCATAGCGATCGATGGAGATTCTGCGCTGCTTATGCGACTTGGCGCACTTAGCACCAATGCATATTATGCCAAAATACGCGATAAAGGGAATTTTTGTCATATAGTACTAGATAATGAGAGTCATGATAGTACTGGTGGGCAGTTTAATCTCTCGCCATTTGTGGATTTTTGTGCGATTGCACGAGCGAGCGGATATGAATGTGTGTATCACGCGCGTGATGTGAGTGAGCTTGGCGAGGTGTTGCGAGCATTTATAGATTGTGAGCGTGGGGGTGCGTGGTTTGTGTATCTACGGATCGCAAAAGGGAGCAAGGAGCCGCTAGGACGCCCTAAAATCACACCAAAGCAAGTGGCAACCCGTTTGAGTAGATTTCTGGCAATATCAAATGGAGGCGAGGAATGAAGTTTGGCTATCACAATCCGGTTAGGATACGATTTGGCGTAGATTTGCTACAAGCTTGCAGGGAGTTAGAATCTAATAGAATTTTGCTTGTAACTTCGCGGGGCTTTAGTGCGCGTGGGCTTACTGCCAAAGTGCAAGAGGTGCTAGGCAAACGCGTGGTGGCAGTGCTAGATTCTATCACGCCAAATCCGGAACTAAGCGAGCTTGTGGCACTCAAAAACACACTTATAAGAGATATAGGGGAGTTTGAGAGTGTCTTAGCCATTGGTGGTGGAAGTGTGTTGGATAGTGCGAAGTTTTTGAGTGTGCGGGGTGATGTGGTGGTGCGTGATAATGGATTAGTCATCATAGAGGGGGATTCTAGCATAGCTTCTAAGCCAATTTTTGCTTTTCCAACGACTGCAGGCACGGGGAGTGAGCTGACCAAGTGGGCGACAATCTGGGATAGCAAAGCAGGGGTGAAGTATTCGCTTCAAAGCGATAGCCTCTATCCACATACCGCATTGTATGATGTGAATCTCACGCGCACTTTAAGCCGCGAAACCACCATAGCTACTGGGCTTGATGCACTATCCCATGCGTGCGAGTCTATATGGAATAAAAATGCTAATCCTATTTCTACGCATTATGCACTAGATTCTATCAAGCTTATTGTGTGTATCTTGCCTGATCTTGCAGAGAATCTACAATCATTTGAGTTGCGTGAAAGTATGCTATATGCGAGTATGTATGCAGCCCTAGCGTTTTCTAATACCCAAACTGCCTTAGCACACGCGATAAGCTACCCTATCACTATGCGATTTGGCGTGCCACATGGGTTGGCGTGTAGCTTTAGTATTCCATTGTTATTAGATTGTCTGCCAAAGTGTGAGGCGCGCGAGATTCTAGCACCATATACTAGAGCTATAAAGGAGCTTTTTAGCACATTAAAGGTTAGCACAAATCCTAGAGATTATGGGCTAGATTCTGTGGTAGTAGAGGAGGTTTTTGCCTCACTCAATGCACGGGCAAAAAACGGGGTATTTGAGCTAGAAGAAGTCAAACAGAAAATACTAGATTCTATGTAGTTTTTAGGCACTTTAAATCCACAGCAAAGCCTTGTGTTAGTTTTATCTTGGGGACAAAATATTTATCACACTGAGTCTTTGAGGCAAAATGTCTAGTTGCTTATAATAATATTTCGATAGGATTCTTGTTGCTTCAGATTCTATAATTATTTAGATTAGTTACTATAAAATCTAGCAGCTTTTAGATGTTGCTTAAGGGCTTAAAGCCTTGCTAAAACCCCTAGGAGTGCTTGTAAGTTGATGAAATCGGTCCTACTTCTAGTCTTTGTTGCCACATTCAAAAATTTGCGCCTTGACCGTGTAGGTTAGAGGTTGAAGCCAAGTCGCTCCTGAATAGCCTTTCGTGCAATCCACGTCTTTTTTGTAGAGTTTTTGGCTCAAGCCAAAAAACTTCTTTTGAACAAAAAAGCCGTACATTGCGCTTCTTCATTTGTGATAGATAGCATAATACGCTTACCACTGCCAGCCACTGCTAGGGCATTGTTTTTTAGATCATTAAGCGCGCCATCGCGGACTTTATCTACGCTTGCCACATCTTTTTGTGTCGCATCGTCCTTGCCTTGTGCCTCTCCTAGAATCTTGCAGTTATATGGGGTTGTGTGTGCAATCGTAACACCTTTTGCTGCAGATTCAATTTCGATAGGTTGGTAAGTGCTGTTATAAACCGGCTTGGTTACTGCACAACCAAAAAACACCATACTTGCGCCACATAAAGCCAAAAACCATAAAAACCTCATTGTGTCTCCTTCGATAAAACTACTATTTTTACTCTATTATAGTAGAGTGAAAAAGAATTATAAACAAACTAAACTTAAAAAAATCTACTATGATAGAGTTTAGAATGCTTCAAGATTTGAACGAGCAAGACCAAATACAAGATTTCTACCACAAAATCGCAAAAAATGTCGCAAGACTAAGAAAACAAAAGGGGTTTTCACAGCTTGATTTGAGTCTTGCTATAGGGTATAAATCTGTTTCGCTTGTCGCTGGTGCAGAAGCAGGATATAAAAATATCCACTTTAACCTCGAACATCTCTTCAGGATCTCAAAAGCCCTAGATATTGATATTAGAGAGTTTTTTGAGCTATAAGGTGGCTTTACGCACAAAACCTATCTATCTCTTGCCCTATCGTGTCGCGACACTAGATTCTGCCTTAGCCGACTTGAAAAAAAAAAAAATAGACTATACTTTTGCACACTACATTACAGGAAGGTGAAAATGGCAATTTCATACAGCATAGACTTTATAGATTCTGACTATAAAAGTGATAATTTCGAGGGTGGCGCGGGCAGATCGCTTAAGAGCTTTTTGAGAGATTTTGGCAATAGTGTGCTAGAAAAAAATGTAAAAATCCTTGAAGGGGTTGGAGCGCTACCTATCGTACTTAGCGAGAAGAGCTCTTATTCTTCTATTGGTTCTGCCTTGCATGATCTCACGCCGTATGTGCAAAGCGAGGTATCTCTAAAAAAAGAGATTAAAAATCCAGAAGATGCAACCAAAAGCAAAACAGATCGCTATGTGGATTTTTGGTGTATGGACAAAAAGAAAAGCTTTGAAATATGGCTTGAGGCTAAACTTGCAGGGTTTAACATCGGCAAAGGTGCGAATTGGGAATGCGGCGCAGATTTAGTTAATACACTTAAAGACGCATTAGATCAGCTAAAAACGCTTAAAAACTCCAATGCGGAGCAGACTTCTGAAAATGCTAATGTATTTCGCATAGCACTTCTTAATAATGTCGTATATTATACGAAAGGGCAAAAATCTGATGATGCAGATATAGAGGCTGCACCCAAATATATCCACAAAGCCGTGGCAGAAGCAGCTAGAAACTGCGCTAAAAGCCTAAGGATAAAGGGTGATGTGCATATCCTTACAAGCGTGCTAGATTTGCACACTTTCACAGGCTGGGAGGATCTAGGCTATTATGAATGCCCTTATGTCTTGCTCCATATGGTTGTGTTTGAGGGGTTGAAGTAGATTCTCACGCGCCTAACTCCGCTCTAAGCTTGTCTTTGCGCGGTGTATCGTGCTATCGCGCTGTGTCTGGCATTACCGCTTAGGTAGCTCTCAACAGCGCTCAAAACAGCAGATTCTGCATTGCCTTCAATCCCGAACGACCCTTTGACACAGAAGCGAGACGCCCTCTACCTGCGCTTGGCTTTGTGCTATCTCTTGAATATCGCACAACGAATATTTGCTATGATCATAGACAACAACATATACCTTATCATTGGGGCGCAAAAACCTCTTCTCCTTATCTGGCATATAACGTGTCGCTCCAATCGTAAAAATCGCGCGTTTTGGATAGTTAGCCTGTGCAAGTAAGCCTCGCAAATACTCTAGCATTAATAGATCTTCTTGGGTGTTTAGCGTGCGCACTATCCAATCCAAAAGTTTTTTATAAAAATAACTATACCCCAAAAGCGGGCTGTTTTCGCCATATACTTCAAGCACATTGTTTTCTGAACAGATAAAAGAAGTGATCCAATATCTATCGCAGATTCCACCCCTATCAAAAGTATCAAGCGCAATCTTTGCGCCCATTCCTTTTGAGGCATAGGAAAAGTTTTTCTTTTGTGAAATTTTTATGGCATTGCTATCATTGCGCACAGAAGTGTCATTAAACGCCATAAAGAAATGTGGGCGCATACTAGACACATAGCCATTGTTATAGCAAATCTCACATTCTAGCCCTACTTCGGGCTCGGCTTGTACATTGAGCGTTGTATCTTGCGGCAGAATAATTGTTGTATTATCAATACAATACCTCCCAAGAATGCCGCTAGATTCTGGTATATAAAAGGGAAATATACCCTTTGGTGCATTTTCTGCATCGCTTTTTATATGAGCAAAAGCTGCTGCCTCACCCGCCTGTTCTAAATGGTAGGCAAAATTACCCACCAAACCAAAACCAGCCATATCTTTCATTGATATCCTTTGTCAAAATTGCTTATTATGTCATCAGTACATACTGAAATAAACGTAATTCTAGCCAAAGCATTGAGGATTTGCCATCTTTTCGTACTACTTTTTATGAAAATCCACGTTTTTACATTTAATGCACACACTATAACTTGCATATGCGCTATGGCTTAAGCTATTTTAACTTTTAACAAGATACAATGCCAAATGAATCAAGCCCTATTTTATCTATAATGAAGGCAACATAATGCGAGAACTTTTTGAAGGGGCGCTGAAATTCCAAGAAGAAGATTTCAACGCTCACAAAGACCTGTATGAAAGCCTAAAACAACACCAAGATCCTCATACGCTCTTTATCTCCTGTGTGGATTCTCGTGTTGTGCCAAACCTCATCACAAATACCAAACCCGGTGATTTGTTTGTTGTGCGCAATGTAGGCAATATTGTCCCTCCTTACAAAGAATCTAAAAACTTGCGCGAAGGCTATCTAGCGACGACAGCAGCTATCGAATATGCTCTTATTGTCCTAGAAATAAAAAATATCATTATTTGCGGACATAGTAACTGCGGCGCATGCGATATTATCTATGAATCTCCTGCCAAGCTCAAAGAAACGCCTTATATTAAAACGTGGTTGCAACTTCTAGACCCGGTAAAAAAGAAAGTTCAAGCCCTAAAACCTACCTCAAAATCTAAACGCATCTGGCTCACAGAACAAATCAACATTGAGCACCAACTTGAAAATCTTATGAGTTATCCTTTCGTTGAAGAGCGATTTGATCGAGGAGAGCTTAGTATTTATGGGTGGTATTACATCATAGAAACTGGGGAAATCCTAAACTACAATATGATTTCACGCGAGTTTAAGCCAATAGCCAAAGAGAAAAGATGACTTAGCCAACTTAGCGCACATAAAGCACAATTTGGCTAAAATCTCACTATAAATAGGATCAATAAATAAAAACTATTTACTTTATGGTGGCTAAATAATCTACAAAAACTCAAATAAGGAGTAATTATGGCAGAACCACTCATTGTTTTTTGTGGACCATGCGTGATAGAAAGTAGTGATCAGTTAAAGCGTATAGCAGAAGGATTAGAATGTCTCCACACAAATAAGCGTATTAATTTTTATTTCAAAGCAAGTTTTGATAAGGCTAATCGGACAAGTCTTGAGAGCTATCGAGGACCGGGGCTTGATGAGGGACTTAAAATGTTAGAATCCATAAAACGCGAGTATGGATACAAAATCATCACCGACATTCACGAATCCAACCAAGCAGAATCTATCGCACAAGTAGCCGATGTGATTCAGATTCCAGCGTTTTTGTGCCGCCAGACAGACTTGATCGTAGCTGTGGCAAAGACAAAAGCACATATTAATATCAAAAAGGGGCAGTTTATGAACCCAAATGATATGCAATACAGCGCATTAAAAGCTATTAAAACCCGCGGTGGCGAAGTGGCTAGCTTTTCAGAATCTAGCAAGTACCACATATGTCTTACCGAACGTGGTGCTAGTTTTGGATATGGGAATCTCGTGGTGGATATGCGATCACTTGTGATTATGCGTAGATTTGCACCTGTGATTTTTGATGTAACACATAGCGTGCAAATGCCCGGTGGTGCACAAGGTAAAAGCAGTGGTGATAGCTCTTATGCTCCTTATCTTGCACGTGCTGCAGCAGCAGTTGGAGTCGATGGATTTTTCATCGAGACACACTACGATCCATGCAATGCCCTAAGCGATGGGGCAAATATGATAGCATTATCAGAGATTCCAAAACTTTTTACACAGATCTTTGCAATCTCTGATGCCTTGCAAGAAAATCTGTAATATTCAATTCGCACCTATGCTTTAAAATCTAAATTTTAAATAAGGAGACACAATGAACACAATCGAAGGTAAGCTTCTTTTAAAGGGTGATGAAAAAATTGCTATCCTTTGCTCGAGATTTAATCATATTATCACAGATAGACTAGTTGAGGGCGCTAAAGATAGCTTTTTGCGACATGGAGGCAATACTGATTTACTTAGCGTTGTTTTAGCACCTGGTGCGTGGGAACTACCCTTTGTACTTGATAGATTATTGCATTCTAAAAAGTACAATGGAATCTGCACGCTTGGGGCAATCATTCGAGGGGGTACGCCACATTTTGATTACGTTAGCGCAGAAGCCACAAAAGGCATCGCAAATACCACGCTAAAATACGGAATCCCCGTGAGCTTTGGAGTGCTTACTACCGATAGTATTGAGCAAGCCATTGAGCGTGCTGGAGCAAAAGTTGGTAACAAAGGCTTTGAGGCAATGAGCTCACTTATCGAGCTGCTTGACCTATGCAAGGAGCTATAATTGGCAACACGTACCTATGTGCGCGAAGTGGTTATTGGACTTTTGTATGCCTATGAATGTGGCAATACAAATATTGCTCAAAATGCGCCAAAAATTCTTGATGAACGCAAAATCAAAAATAAACAACAGATTTTTGCGCTCGCACTTCTAAATGGTACACTCAAGAATCTAGAAGCGATCAATATGTATTTAGGAGAAACACTCAAAGAGTGGGAATTCACCCGACTTGGACAAATGGAGAAGAGTATTTTGCGACTTGGTGCGTATGAAATGCTTTTTACCCAAACAGATACTCCTGTCATCATTAATGAAGCGATTAATTTTGCAAAAATCTATGGGGAAGATAATGCCCCCAAACTTATAAATGGTGTGCTTGATGCACTAAAACACAAACGAGGTATGCAACCACATGCCACACCTATAATAGATAAAGCCAACGAGCAGGACGGGTTGTAATTGTTTCGTTTTCTACCATAAAAATATTTTTATTGCTCCTAACTCCCTACATCAATGAAGTTTTATTCAAAATATATTAAAGTTAAATAATTCTAACAGAAAGGACTTCAATGCAGTGGATTCAAGAATATAACCCGCTAGGAAATATGTGGCTAAGCGCGTTTGTGGCGTTTTTGCCTATTGCGATGTTTTTTGTCTCGCTCGTCGTGTTCAAGACCAAGGGGCATACAGCAGGATTTTTGACCGTAGTATTGGCAGCGATCATCGCAGTGTTTGTGTATGATATGCCGGTGGATAAAATGCTTTGGAGCTTTGTGTATGGGGGGCTTTATGGTGTATGGCCGATTGCGTGGATTATCATCGCGGCAATTTTCCTCTACAAGCTTACGGTAAAATCGGGCTATTTTGATATTTTGCGTGAATCCATCATCGCTATCACGCCCGATCAGCGGATTCAAGTTATCCTCATTGGTTTTTGTTTTGGGGCGTTTTTGGAGGGAGCGATTGGCTTTGGTGGTCCCGTGGCGATCACAGCGGCATTACTCGTAGGGCTAGGCTTGCGCCCATTGTATGCGGCGGGACTATGTATGATCGCAAATACAGCACCTGTTGCTTTTGGTGCGGTTGGTATCCCAATCACTGCGATGGCAAAGGCAGTTGATGTCCCTGCAATTGAGATTTCCGCGATGGCAGGGCATATGCTCCCACCACTCTCGCTTTTTGTGCCGTTTTTCCTCATTTTCTTGATGAATGGCTTTAAAGGCGTAAAAGAAACTTGGCCTGTGGCTCTTGTGGCAGGTGGAAGCTTTGCTATCGTGCAATACATCACTGCAACACATCTAG
Source organism: uncultured Helicobacter sp. (assembly GCA_944323645.1). Lineage (GTDB taxonomy): Bacteria > Campylobacterota > Campylobacteria > Campylobacterales > Helicobacteraceae > Helicobacter_B. The sequence continues at coordinate 13,495 of CALUTE010000001.1, forward strand.
GACCAGAACTACCCGATATCGCTTCAGCGGTAGTATCTATCGTTGCGGTTGCGGTATTCCTTAGATTCTGGCAGCCAAAAAATGTCTTCAAGTTTGATGAAAGTGTAGGTGGCAACGCGACTATAGAGGCGAAAAAATACTCTACCAAAGACATTGTGCTTGCGTGGTTGCCATTTGTGCTTCTTATCTTGGTGATCGTGATTTGGACGCAAGGCTGGTTTAAAGATCTCTTTGTAGCTGCAGGTGCGAAACTCTCCACTGGTGGCGAGGCACAAGAAGCTGGGATTTTGAATTTCTCTGTGTTTAATGTCGCTTTCCCAAGCCTTGCAGAGATCATGCAGCATTATCCTGTCGTGCCAGAATCTAAAGGCAATGTAGCAGTAAAATCTGTGCTTGAATTCTCACTTATCAATGCCACAGGAACTTCGATCCTCATCGTAGCGATTATTACGATGTTTTTGCTCAAGGTCAAGATTTCCACAGCGGTGGCAACTTTTGGCGAAACACTCAATGAAATGAAATTCGCCATCCTCACCATCGTGCTTGTGGTGGGCTTTGCATTTGTTTCAAACTATAGTGGTTTATCAGCATCTTTGGCACTAGCACTTGCACAAACCGGTGATGCTTTTGCATTCTTCTCGCCTGTAGTGGGTTGGATCGGTGTGTTCTTAACCGGTAGTGATACAAGCTCAAACCTCCTCTTTGGGACATTGCAACAACTCACAGCAAGACAGCTTGATATACCAGAAGTGCTATTCCTCGCGGCAAACTCTGTAGGTGGGGTCGTGGGCAAAATGATCTCCCCACAAAGTATCGCGATTGCTTGTGCAGCGGTGGGATTAGTCGGTAAAGAATCTGATCTCTTTAGATTCACAATCAAGTATTCTATACTCTTTGTGATTGGTATTGGTATATTCACCTATGCCATCGCATTTTGGATACCTTGGATTATCCCTTAAATAATGGTAGGACACTATGGCATTTTTTGGCAGACTTGAAGATTTTGGTGCGATGTTTGTAGGTGAAGTGCTAGAGAGAGTGTATGCTTATCTCTGCTGTGCCAATAACCCAGAACACTCCATTCACCAGAGAATCCTCTCCACAAAAGGCGAGGTGAAATTCGAACTAGATTCTGATATATGGGCGATTGAACAATCTTATGCGCTCAAAGCTTCATCGTATGGCTTTTATGAAACGCACGAAACGTACGTTGATTTTCAATTTGTGGCGGATGGTGCTGAATTTTTCGCACTTGCTCCAAAAAGTGCTTGTACTATACAAAAACCCTACAACAAAGAACGAGATCTTATCATTTATGACACACCCAAGCATTGCTCAAAGGTTTATCTTGAACGTGGTATGCTTGCAGTTTTCTTTCCACAAGATGTACATTCCGGAGGGCTTGGACTAGAAGAGCTTGGAAACAAAACCATTCATAAAAGTGTCATAAAGATTCCGCACAAACTACTTACGCCAAGATGGACCTAATGTTTTATGAATTTTTGTTATACTATACTAAATAGTATATCCCTATGAGGTTATTATGCAATATGTACGTATTTCTCTCTTATCATTGCTATTATTAGGAATACTTCATACCAACACTAAAGAACCCAACTATCCATCAATCCAAAATATTTCTTTTATGCAATGTGTCCATACAATCCCTATGGCAAACTGCTTGGAGGGCTTTTATAAAATTCCTGATTTTTTTATATTTAAGGGTGCGTATGTGTATGTGTTTGCCCATAAAGATACTCTTTTGGCGTATGGTGTGGCAAACCTTGATAATTCAGCACCACGTCAAGACAAACGCAACCCTGATAAAAATTTACGCCAACGATCCGATAAGGGAGTGATTTTCCTAAACATTGCAATCAATGGCGAGGAACTCCAAAATGGTACTTCTTATAATTTTCAAGATGGAATGACCTATAAAACACGCGGCAAAATCCTTGCAAATGGTGATTTACATATGGAATTCTCATTGGATCCATACTATGTGTTTGGCAAGGGGCTTATATGGTCTCGCTTGAATGCAAAACAAATCGAAGATCTTGGGCTAAAGGCGTGGGATAAGGAAGAGGTGCTAAAAACACTTAAAAGCAAATAGATTGATTCTTTGGAAGCCGCTTATACAATAAATCTCAATCCCCCAAGAACAAACAAGCCCTTCAAATCTTGCATAACCCCTCTAAATCTCCTGCCAACTCACTTTTTTTCCTGCTTTTAGGGGGATAAGCGTAGTGTCATTGCGTTTAGATTCTGCTAGATAGATCGCTTCTGGAATGAAAGAATCCACCTTTTTAAGTGTGATTTCCTTTGGTGAATGCTGATATGGGCGCATCTCATCACACCAAGCAAACACATCATAAATGCGCATAGCATTATCACTCACAAATGCTTGCAGATTCTCGAGTGCTCCATAGGTTTCAAACAATTCGGCAAGCTGTGGCAACAAACAGGGTGCGCTAAATATACCCGCCGCCCCATTGAGCTTAGATTCTAGTGTGTGTGGTGCAGAATCCGATCCAAAGCTCACTTTTTTGTGTGCCTGCAGAGCCAGCTCAAGTAGTGCTTGCGTATCTTGTGGTGTTTTTAAAACGGGTTTGCAAAAATGATGACAACAAAGCTGTCCTCCCACAACATTATCGAGATGCATTGTGATATGATGCAATGTCAAAGTAGCATAGAGATTTTCATATGATTCTAAAAGTGGAATCGTGCGTCTATCACTCATATGCTCAATGATAATTTTTAGATGAGGATAGGAGCGTGCAAGCTCCTCAAACACCAAACCAAACTGATGTTCGCGCTCCAGACTAAACCCAGCACTCTCTCCATGAATGCACACAATCATTCCAAATTCTTGCGCTGCACTAAAGAGCCTACGCATATTAGGACTAATCACTTCAGCAACACCATAATCACTATTTGTAGTAGCCCCCTTTGGATAAAGTTTTAATAGCCTAAATCCCTCTTTCGCGCAAGATTCAAGCTCTTTTGGTGTGAGAGTATCGGTAATATAAAGCGCACAAAACGGTACAAAGCGCAAATCATCGCTAGTAGAAGCATTTCCTCTAGCAGAATCTAAAACTGCTTGGATTCTCTGCCTATAAGCAATCGCTGCGTTCAAAGAAGTAATAGGAGGCGCGAGATTTGGCATAATTACCCCACCTACAAAACTTCTAGCACTAAATGGCACTACTGCTTGCAATATAAGATCATCTCGCAAGTGCAAGTGCATATCAAGCGGATTTTTTAATGTAATATGCATAGCTCTCCTTTAACGGTATCTAAGATAGTAGGTGATATGAAAGCGAATAAGTGTGCGACTTGGTGGGCGTGGATAGTCTTTGTAAGCGATCTCTATGGTCTTTGTAGAGTTTTTATCAAGCAATACAAATCCCGAGCTTGAAATAAGCTTTAATCCATCAATATCGCCATTTGGTAGCAGGTAAAACTCTATCGCATTCTCACCATCTTGACGCAAATAAGCAGCTGTTGGGGGATACTGCAGATAGCTTTGTGTAATACGTGCTATTTCACGTAGATTGCTAGTAACGAAGTTTTTTTCTGCACTGCCTAAATCTCCCCATTCATTGCCATATAGCTCACTAATAGCGCGCGAAGTTATGGTGTCAAGCCCCTTATCACTCTGGGTAGATCTCGCGCGAGAGGTGTTTGGAGTATTTTGGGCATACGATTGAGAAGGATTAAAAAACTTCAAGTCTTTAGGGTTGTAATCCTCTTGCGGTAGGGGCGTGTTAGATTCTCTTGGTGTTGGCTGTGATTTTTGCGTTTGGGTACTAGAAGGCTGTGGCAGTGTATTTTGTGCAGGTGGCGTATTTGGCATTGGTGGCGTATTTAGATTCTGATCTCGCGCAATTGAGGGTTTTGGCGCACCCGGATTTTTTGCTTTTTTATCAAGACTATGCCCACGCTTTAGTACAAGTAAATTCTCAAGATCAACCTTGTGAAGCTTTGGTTTAGAGATGATATATGTATAGAGCCACCACCCAAACAATACTATACACAAATGTAAAATAAATGAAAAAAAAATGCTGGCATAAAAACGCTTAGAGGCATAAATGTCTCGTGTGTGTAAAAAGCCTAATGCCCTATTCATTGTTTAATGTTTTTCAAAGATTTCCAAAAATCTTCGTTAAAGGCGTGATCATTGCCAATTGTAGAGCTTGAGCTTATCGGCTTTGTTTTTGTTCCCATATTTTGGGCTAATCTTTGGGGCTGTTCTTGCGAGGCTTTTTGTTTGTGGCGTGGTATTTTATCAAGCAAGAGATTGCTTTTTTCGCCAAGCAAAACCATATAAAAATAATCTTTTGTTTCAATAATAATAACCTTGTTTTTGGGGTCAATTTGGCTTTGAGAGACTACTTTTAGAGACTCATTAAGCTGTGCCATTTTACGCACACGAGCACGCAAAAATAGCAAAACAACAAATACACCAGCAAACCCTAAGATATAATACCAGTACCTATCTATATCCACATCATACGATTTGAGACTCTCACGTAGATTTGCTCCAAAACCCTCGGCAGAATCTTTTGTATCCCCTATGCTTTGTGCTGGCTGCTTGGTAAAGCCCGAGGAGCTATCAGTATTTGCAATTTTTGTAGCATTTGATGTATTAAAAACCTCATCTAATGGAGCTGGCTTTATGGTTGTTGGCGTTTGCAAAAGCGCACTCACCATACCAGATTCTGCATTAAAAAAACTTAGGCGCAATGTACTTTTGTCTTTAGAAATACTTGGCTTAACATAGTAGCGGGTACGAGAATCCACATTGAGATAGAGGTTATTGTTTTTTGGGATAATTTCTAGCTTTTTTATCGGGGAAGTTTGAAATGCTTTACTCCACTTGTTATTTGTAATAACCTCTGAAATCATTGTTACCTTTTCATTCTGTATGCTTGCAGTTCCTACTTCTCCACCAAATGGTGCATCTAACAAGAGCAATACATCAAGCTTATCTTGCTCTGGGTATGTGAGGATTTGCTTAAGTGCTACTGCATAGAGTGTATGCAGTGCCACCACAAATATGCAAAACAAATACCTCATCATCTATCCTTTGCTAGATAAAACCCTGTTTCAGAAAGATCCAACGCCTAATCATAAGGATTTGTTCTGGCGATATGATAGACAATCGCATTAGAATCCAAAATCTCATTCAAACGAATCGCAAGGCTACGCTCATAAACCATAACCTCACCCTTACCAATGATTCTCCCATTGACAAAAACATCAATACTCTCTCCTGCTGGTTTTTGCAAATCAATGATGGAACCCTTTTCAAACTTTAAAATCTCAGCAAGAGGTATTTTTGATGAGCCAAGTTCGGCAGTGAAAACCACTTCCATATCTAGCAAACCACCATAGTTTTCCATCATATCCTCAAGATATGTGGCAAGCTCTATCTCCTCTGGCGTATGTGCTCGCTGTTTGTCAAGAATAGAATTCGAATTTTCTGCCATTTGTTATCCTGAATCTAAGTTTTATTACGCACAAAAATACTACAATGCCCCTTTCTTTCAAGTCGAAAGTGCATTCCCTGATCATAATTTGTAATGACACGAATACCTAAAAAATCTGGTGTAGAAATATTAAAATTCTTAGCGCTTCTTTGTGCTAGTACTTTTGCGTGTCCAACGGTAAGATTAGCAAGCTCTCTTGCCATATCTTCAAGCGATGCATTATCTGGATCATCTTCAGATAAAAAATAATGACACATCGTCCTCAAAAAAGGCTTATTGAATACAAGAAAAACATCTTTATTTGCCCCAATCATTTCGATAGAAACCAAATATCCTCTCTTAAGTGGAATGATAGATTCCTCAGGTTCTACTCCGATAGATTTTTTAATAACCTCAAAAAAGCTTTCTCTGACGATCTCCATTTGCTCATTGCCCTTTTGCTGATTTTCTGTAATATTATACCTAATTTTTTAGCGTTATGAAGGTTTAAAATTGGAGCGCGTAATGCAGAACTCCTGAACAAAACATTCACTACATTCTGGTTTGAGTGCCTTGCAAATATAGCGCCCAAAGAGCACAAATGCCTGATGTAAATCAGCAAGATGTGTTAGAAAGGCTTTAGTAAGATCGCTCTCTGTCTCTTTTGGAGTTTTAGCAGCACTTAAACCAAGCCTGTGTGCGACACGAAAAACGTGAGTATCAACCGCCATAACATTTGCGCCACAATACTCTATCAAAACTACATTGGCAGTCTTTTGCCCAACACCCGCAAGAGATTTAAGCGCTTCTTGTGTGGTAGGAATCTCCCCATTAAAACGCTCAAGAACTTGATGCGCCATTGTTAGCAAATTTGCTGCTTTGTTATTAAAAAATGAAATGCTTTTTATGAGATGTTTTAACTCACTCAGATCTGCTGCTGCAAGTGCCTGTATGCTAGGATAACGCGCAAAAAGTGCAGGCGTTACGATATTGACACGCTTATCTGTACATTGGGCAGAGAGCATAACACATACAAGAAGTTCATAAAGACTGCGATATACTAGCTCAGTTTTTGCGCAAGGATAGTGTGTCAAAAAACGCTCTTTGATAATGGCAATTTGGGGTTTTGTACGCTTTTTATGTGCAGATTTTTTGGGTTTCAATTCTGTATGTCGTATTTTTTGTTTAGTTTTTATAGACTTTTTACGTTCTGGGACAGGGTTACTATATGCCATAGTGCCACTACTTAGTTTTTTATTGCGTGGAAAGATATGAAAAAATCCTGTATAAGCATATCTAAACCTTATGTGCTTCTACTTTGATGTGTTTTGCCTCCTCTAGGCGCAACGCGATAAGTGCTTGACCAACCTGTATAGAAAGCGTTGCCTTGTTGGGTGATGCATAAAGTAGTGTCAGATCTGCTCCTACAATAATCCCAAGTGAAGTAAAACGGTCTTTTATTGCAGCATTATTGAGGTTTATTGCAGCGACTTTATAAGTATGATTATATTGGCATTTATCGAGTGTCATTTTTGTCCCCATAATGATAAGATACATTATCATTATAGCATTAAATATTTGAATTATGTGTAAATTAGATTTGGGAAATAAGGCTTCTCGCACTCTAAATGTCTATGAAATAAATACTAGAAAGAGATTCAGAATCCAAGATTTTGCACCATAAATCATATGACTCTTGGATTCTAGGCTTTGTGGGATTTGGTGGCGAGTTCTATGTCTTCCTTGCTCCACTCTTGTAGTGCCTGCTCCACAGCACTTATCACACAATCTATTCCGCCCGCTAGTGAAAAAAGCCAATATTTGTGATAGTAAAGCCATTGTACTTGTTTGGCTTGTATTTCATCTTCGCTTGTAGTGTTAATAACAAGCACTTTTGCAATATCTAACTCTTGGTGAAAGATATAGGATTGGATTGCGTCCATAAAATAGTTGGTAAATTTTCTTTCAGAAAATAGCTGCTTGATAGCATCAATTTTATCGCTCAAATTATCAAGTTTCTTGAAGTTTATTTTATCAAGTCTGTTATTTTTGTTAAGCTTTTCTATGTGTTCAAGCTCTTTGACAAGCTGTAAAAACACTCGTTCGATTCTGCGCTTTTGTATCGTGCCATAGCGTATAATATCCTGACATTTTTTGTAAGCTTTGATAATATTTCGCTCGCTTGTCTTCTTGCTTGGAGGAGTAAGGTGTATTGGCTGTTTCAAAGTGGGGTGTGCCATCATAATAGTATCTACCACTTCAGCAAAAGGCATTTCTTTTGTACCAGCAATCCTAGCACCCCCTTCTGTCGCATTGATAATCTCCATACTTGCAGGTGTTCGTGCAATATCTTTTTCAAAAAAATTCAAAAATAGCTTCCAAATCTTGCTTGTCTCCACTTCACCATTACCACCATACTTTGGCACAAAAATCCCCTCCTTTTTATACTGCGCTTCTTGTGTCCCATAAATAGCATCTTTTGAATGCGATGTACCATCTTCGCCAAATGCCAAATCTTGCCCAATAAACACGCAGCGCTTAAACTTCGCATACATCACAAGCTCATACGCCATATTTGCAGCACTCATTCCAATGCCAATATAGCCATAATCATCAAAACCAAATAAGCTCGTATAGCCAAATGGACGAAAACTAAACTGGATACAGCTCCCTGCAAGCGAATCTTTGAGTTGTTTATGAACAATTGAGGTAATCGCAAACACAACGCCTTGTTGTGCTGTTTTTGGTGTATGCGTATAAAACTTCGCACTTTCTTTAACGCGCTCAAGACTCAAGACAACATCAGGTTTAATACCATACTTATGCAAAATAGGAAAGCTTGCATCAACACAGAACAAAGTCGCATAAGGAGCAACTTTTTTAAGCAAAGGAAGTTGTTTGTGCAAGCTTGGTCCTGTGGAAATAATGATTGCTGTTTCTTTATTGCTCAATGCATTGATGAGTGTCGTAAGATCTGGAGCGCGCAAAGCATCAGGTAGATTTATGATATGATGCAGAATCCCTATAAGAGAATCCTTGGCATCATTACCTACACTCACAACAGCTTGCTCTATGGCTTTGATAAAATACCCATTAACACGCAAAATATCCTCTTTATACTGCTCATAATAGTTATTTGTAACAAGCAAATCATAGGTTTTAACAAAAACACGCGAATATTTGTTGGTATCAAAAAGTGTATCCACGCTCATATAGCCAATTTGCTTGGTATAAAAAATAACAAGCGAACGCTCCAAAATCTCTTTAGAAAAATCAAGAAGATTGAACACAATAAAAATAATCTCTAACTCTGGTTCAAAAACAACAATTCGTTGTCGTTGCGGATTAAAAAGCAGTCGGATAAGCACACCATTGCCAAGCCCATAAAGATATAAAAAAGGATAGTATGCATAAGAAAAAAGCTGCTCATTTTTCTCCATAACTTCTTTGATAGGCTTTGTCAGATAAAGTGCTATAGCTTGTTCTTTGTCAATGATATTATAGTTTGCTGGATCGTTATCCATAAACACTTCGTATTTTTGGTTAGGCTTAAAGGACTTAAGGGCAAGATATAAGATTGGATCAACTTGCCGTAATGACTCAAGGTTTTTACTGAAATTATCAAGATTCTCAGACATAACAACTCCTTCTGCTTTGCTAGCCTACAAGCTGCCTTTTATGGTATATTTGTACTAAATCATACAAGACAAAAGACCTAAACATAAATCGCTCGCAAAACGCAAATATGTATATTTTGTCAAAAATTCTAACAATTCTTGCTAGATTCTCCTCACAAATCTCAATAATGTAGATTTTTTGATTTTTGGTAACACTTAGGGGTACAGTGATAACGACTCTTAAAACGTTCTATAAACCAAGAAGGTGAATTAAACCCACACTCTGCGCAGATTTCGTTAATATTTTTGTTTGAATATTCTAATAAAAATCTTGCCTTTTCAAACCGACGTTCATCAAGCCAAATCTTTGGCGACAATCCAAAGACCTGCTTAAACTTTCGGCTAAAAGTTGCCTGATCAGTCTTGGCAAGGTCTGCCATTTGAGCGACATTTAAAAACTCCTTTTCGCAGTATAAAAATGCAAGATCAGAATCTATAGCTAGATTCTGCATAATTTCACGAACAAAACTTGCAAAAATACTAGGATATTTATAGCTTAAATATAAAAAAAGCTCTTCAAACTTATGCGCTACAAAAGGTAATAACTCTTCCCTAAACTCTTCCAAATATAACCTGAAACTCCTAGTAATTGTAGAAAGTATCATAGAATCTTGCAAGGCAAACACGGAAGATTTTTGTATTTTGGTATTAAGATTTAATCGCTCCTTGTGTTTTAATACAAATTCTAGCAAACTAGCATTATCAAAAAACAATAAAAGTGCTTCGTATGTGCTGTGATTTTTTGCATCTAGGTGGGTAATATTACTTAAGCAATAGCTACCACTTTGCAAAAATAATCCCTCGCCTTCCCTAATCATAAAATCACCATTGCTTGTGTGCATAATCTTAGCGCCACAAAGCACAATCACCAAACAATGCATATCCACATATACTTGCTGTTTTATACCACTTTGAGTTTGTATATATTTTGCAAAGACGAAGTGAGGTGTACTAAAAGATCGAATACTTGAGAATCTACGCAAATCCTCTGGAAATCGAACAATTGGTTGTTCTTTAGCTTTGTAGGTGATATTCATAGATTCTCCATTGCAGACTCTGAATAATGTTGAATTATACAATGAATCCTTATGAACTGCTCCAAAGTACAATGAAAATAGTCCAGAACCCTCGAAAGGCATTATGTAATATTTAAACAAGACTAAACAAAATTCCGCTACAATTACCAAGATATAACAATTTGTAATAAAAATCCGAAGTAGGCACTAGCACAATCAATATTCATCATAGCAAAAACCCAAGGAGAGCACAATGCAAACAAATCCTACCACTTCAAGTAATCTATGCACACAGCCTCCCTTAAGTTTTGAAGAAAAACTGCGTATAAGACTAGAGTCGTTCCAGCTTGCTCAAACGCCAAAAACTGCCTCCTTAAACGATGAATCATCACGTGATTGGATTGCAAAAAATATGGCTCTTATTGGCATTCCTTCTAAAATGCTTGATGTATGCGTAGAGATCCTAGAATATATGGGCAATATGAAAGTTGTGTGGATACACCTTCAAGAATGTACCGGTTGTAGCGAAAGCCTCTTGCGCACAGAAACGCCAAGTTTTGATGTGCTGATGCTAGAAATATTTAAGCTACATTATCACGATCTAACACTTGCAGCAAGTGGATATGGAGCGCAAAAAATTCTTGAAGACCTTGATAAAGAAAAATTTGTGTTATGCATAGAAGGAAGCGTAAGTATGGGAGATCAAGAGGAATATATTACGCTTGGAGGAAAAAGCGGTTACCAAGAAATCTCTCATCTTATCAAAAAGGCTGAAGCAGTCTTTGCAGTAGGGACTTGCTCAAGCTATGGTGGCATACAGACTGCCTATCCAAATCCCACAAACGGCTTTGGAATTCAAGAGGTATTCAAACGCGAAATTATCCATATTCCCGGTTGTCCTCCAAGTGATAAAAATATTATTGGAAGTCTTACATATTTCTTTCTACTTAATGAATCTCCCACACTTGATGCATTAGGACGCCCATTATGGGCATATTCAAAAAGTGTGCATGATCTCTGCGAAAGACGCAATTTCTTTCTCTCAGGCGATTTTGTACAGGGTTTTGATGATCCAAATATGGCAAAGGGCTATTGCCTTTATAAAGTTGGCTGTAAAGGTCCCTACACATTCAACAACTGCCCCAAGGTTAAATTCAACGCTAAGACAAGTTGGCCTGTGCAAGCAGGTCATGGCTGCATTGGTTGTAGCGAACCAAATTTCTGGGATAACTTTGGGCTCATAGAAAAGCCACTGGGTAATGCCAACTTCACAACCTTTAACCCGCGTTGTGTACCCGAGCAAAATATAGCCCCCATCAAGCTAGAATCTAAACCAAACAAAGAGGCACTACATAAGCATCCAAACCTTGAGAAGTTTGCCAAAAATGGTATTTGCGTAGTGGATTGGAATGATGAATTTAAGCTTTACCTCTTGAATGCAGAATCTACCACCCAAACAGAATCTATAGATTCTGCCAATCAAGTTGCGCCAGCAGTACTAGAGCTTGGACTTACACCATTTGAAGCCAATCCCAAATGCCTATTAAATGCCCTAGAATCTAAGAGCAAACAAACAAAACGTTTGTTTGAAAACTACACGCGCGAATGTCAAAAAGCCTATGCAACACTATTACAACTTAAAGATGTGAGTTTGCAAAGTACAAGGATTGATATATTGCTTGGCAGTATGTATGCTCTCCTAGAAGGCATAAAAGATGAAGCAGACGTGTGCGATATTGCCAAACTTGCCCCGCACCTCATTGCGCAAGCTGAAACATTTGCATACCCTTATGTAAGCCCTCTTGGCTTCAAATACAAACAAAATGATCAGAATCTAAGTATCGATATGACAAAAGCCTTAAATAATATTCTTGCTTATAAAATAGGAGGGCTTGATACATTTGGTGTGTGTTTTAGCATATTGAGTGATTTGGGTTTGGCACTTGGAGAATATCTGATTAAAGCCAACAAAGATGGGGCGATTGTCTTATGTGGCACAATCTTTGAAAACAGAGTCTTTTTAAAAGGTGTATTAAAAGGACTTGGCGGCAAAAATCTTCAGGGTAGAATCTATGTCTGTTAAATAAAACGATAAGATTGCATAATGGCTCCAAAATTTTCAATCATTATTCCGACATACAATGTTGAGCAATACATCGCACGCGCACTAGAGTCTTGCATAAACCAAACTTTTGGTGATATTGAGATTCTAGTGGTTGATGATCGTGGGTGCGATAAGAGTGTAGAGATTGCTAAAGAATATGCACGTTTAGATTCTCGCATACAGATTCTAAGCAATCCGAGCAATCTTGGCACTTTTGCTTCACGCCTAAAGGGCATAAAACAAGCACGCGGGCTTTATGTACTAATGCTTGATGCAGATGATTATCTCACACCAAATGCGTGCGAATGTCTCTATCAAAGCATAGCGCCCTTTATCTCATCTTGTATTCTAGATACACAAGCACCTGATATAATCCATTTTAAAGCCATATATGCTGGAGATAGCACCACCTCTCTTATTGCAAATATTTTGCACAAAGCGCGCTATGTTCTTCCCACCCAATGGAGTGCCAAGCCGCTAAAAAATGCTGCGATTGCTTATAATTTCTTTCTGAAAAGCAAGCATTTTCCGAAATTTACCTTATGGGATAAATGCTATAAGCTTTCTTTGCTTCAATGTTCTTTATTCTATTTGCAACATATCCAGACACCACTTAGCAAAGCGACTGATATGCTAATGTTTTTTGTGCTTGCAAATCTTGCCAAAAGCTATGTGGGTATAGATTCTAGGCTGTATGTGTATTGCCTAAATGCTACATCAATCACGCAGAATCCAAATGCCGCCCCCAAGCGAATCCAAGATATGCAAAAAATAGCAACTATGCTACAAACCATTGCTACAAATCTTAACACCTCTTATGCTGCACAAATCGCCCAAATGCTCAACGCCCAATTGCGCTCACTTATCGCGCTTGAATCGCGCTTTGAAACATCTACAAAATGCCAAAAAGGGGGGGGGCGACTATCACGATATGTCATACCAACGCTTCAAGCTAACATATCCTCCATATCTGCGCGCATGCTTAGACTCGCTCAAATTCTGGAATCGCTCGCTTACCTATGTGCGCATTATTATGTATATATTCAGTTTTGGCAGAATCAAGCTCTAAGTAATATTTCTGCCATAACATCTCAAGTACCCCTCAAACTTGGAGGGCTACCCAATGTATAGCTTGAGTGCCCCAAAAATAAGCATTATTACCGCTGCACTCAATGCTGCACACACCTTGCCTAGCACGCTAGATTCTGTTCTTGCCCAAGATTATGCGCACATTGAGCATATCATCATTGATGGCAAAAGTAGCAATAACACCTTAGATCTCATAGAATCTTATCGCCATAAATACCACACAAAAGGCTACGAACTACACGTGTTTAGCCAAAAAGATCGCGGCATTTATGATGCGATGAATAAGAGGTTGCAACTCGCAAGTGGTGAGATTGTTGGGTTTTTGAATGCTGATGATTTCTTCGCCCAAAATAATGTCGCAAGCCTTATTGCTTGGGGGTTTGCAAAACCTAGCAATGCCATACAAATCGTGTATGCTGATGTCATTTATGTCGATAAGAATCTAAAACCCATTCGTGATTTTAGAGCCAAGCCCTATACTAAAGATGCCTTTAGGTTCGGTTTTCACCCACCACACCCAAGCTTTTATGTAAAAAAAGACGTCTATCAAACATATGGTGGCTTCAATCTTAAATACAAAATTGCAAGCGATTATGAGATTATGCTACGCTTCCTTGAAAAGCACCAACTACAAAGCCTCTATATCCAAGAATACTTCGTAAAAATGCGCATAGGCAGCGTATCAAATGCAAATTTTAAAAATATCATACGCGCAAACCTTGAGTGCTTTGCGAGTTTTAAAGACAATAACCTAGCGCGATTCCCAATTTTTATCGCACTAAAACCCCTTAGCAAACTTAAGAGTGTGCGCTACAAACAGATAGCGAAAAAACTCTTAGGGGGGGCGCATAAAATAACCTTTGTAGCAAGCTACAAAGACGCCTTACCCTCGCTTGAATACACGCCTTTTTGGCACACTGCACCAAAATTTTCAAATCTTAGCAACACCTCATATTCACGCACAATAGCACAAACAACATTTGAAGCAAGGAAGCAGTGTGCCTAGCCCCTTTGTTTCAATCATTATTCCGACATACAATGTTGAGCAATACATCGCACGCGCACTAGAGTCTTGCATAAACCAAACTTTTGGTGATATTGAGATTCTAGTGGTTGATGATCGTGGGTGCGATAAGAGTGTAGAGATTGCTAAAGAATATGCACGTTTAGATTCTCGCATACAGATTCTAAGCAATCCGAGCAATCTTGGGCTATTTCAAACGCGGCTAGCAGGAGAAAGTGCTGCTAAAGGATCTTATATCCTTTGCCTTGATGCAGATGATTATTTAGCACACGACACTTGTGCAGCACTCTATCAAGTGATTCATCTCTACGCACCATCACAACAGCTGTTTAAGAATCTTGGGGGGGGGGGCATAAATATGCCTAAAATCTCCCTTATTATTCCTACCTACAACGTACAAAACCATATTGCACGATGCCTACAATCCTGTATTGACCAAACCCTGAAAGACATTGAGATTCTAGTAGTTGATGATTGTGGAAGTGATAATAGCATAGCGATTGCTAAAGAATATGCGCGTTTAGATTCTCGCATACAGATTCTAAGCAATCCGAGCAATCTTGGCACTTTTGCTTCACGCCTAAAGGGTATGAAACAAGCAAGCGGTGCATATATTATGTTTATTGATGCAGATGATTATCTTGTGCTAAATGCATGCGAGCAGGCTTATCAAGCTGCACAAAATAATACCTACGAAACAGATCTGCATAAACAACTACCAGATATTGTGCATTTTAAGGCGACTTATCTTGGAAACAAAAATGCTAGCCCCCTAGAAAATCTCAAGCATAAAATGCGTTATATTCTTCCTACTCAATGGAGTGCTACACCACTAAAAAATACTGCGATTGCTTATAATTTCTTTCTAAAAAGCAAGCATTTTCCGAAATTTACCTTATGGGATAAGTGCTATAAGGCTTCCCTTATCAAACAAGCACTACCCTACTTTAAACACTGCCAAGACTCGCTTAATATGGCAGAAGATATGCTTAAGTTTTTTGTTCTTGCCAACCTTGCTAAGAGTTATGTGGGTGTAGATTCTCGGCTGTATGTATATTGTCTAAATACTACATCAATCACACAAAATTCAAGTGCGCACACAAAAAAAATTCGCGATATGCGTTATGTCATACAGGCATTGCAAGCGATAGGCAAAGAGCTTCACGCTCCGTATGCTATGCGCATTGCTGAAACGATGATCTCTCATTTACAAGCACTTATTATCTTAGAATCTCGCTTTGATAACTGCATAAATCGCAATGGGGGGGGGGCTATACACACATCTCCCCCACACAAATGGTGCAAATCGCCATATCTGTGCGCATGCTTAGACTCGCTCAAATTCTGGAATCGCTCGCTTACCTATGTGCGCATTATTATGTATATATTCAGTTTTGGCAGAATCAAGCTCTAAGTACAAAATCTAAAATTTTAGATTCTCGCATTGCACTGCAAAAGCTCTGCCTCCACTTATTTCTTGGTAATATTTCTAACTTTAATCTACTGCATACTTTTGCACAAACCGCATTTAAAACACTAAACTTTTTAGAATCTATAATACTACTAGCAAGTATAGATTCTGTCGCCCTAGTCATTACCGCTAAATATGTGCTGCAAACATTTAGCAAGAGGATCCAATGATGTTGCGCTTCATTCTTCTTGGAGCAAGTGATTGCCCTAATAGATCAGCAATCACACACTCGCAGCTAAAGACTTGGGAGACGCAAGGTATCATCACTTATGCCGGAGAATCTAGTGATGTGCGAGAGTTTATAGAATCTTGTTCCTGTGTGGTATTGCCTAGTTATTACAAAGAGGGAGTTCCACGCGTACTACTTGAGGCGATGAGTATGGGCAAACCTATCATCACCACCAATGTTAGTGGCTGCAAAGAATGCATAAAGCCACCATTTATAAAGAAAGATAATGTACTCATCGGACAAAATGGAATCCTTATACCACCAAAAGATTCAAAATCTCTTGTGAATGCTATGGAGATTTTGCAAAATCTCTCCAAAGCACAACTTGCACAAATGGGTAATATGGGTAGGCAATATGTGATTGATAGGTTTAACATAACGCGTGTAATTACCTCTTATCACAATGCGCTTTGCAACGCGCCACAACAAGCGCGCATAGCCTTTATATCTAATACCACATTTGCAATGCTCTGTTTTAGGCGCGAAGTCTTAGAATCTCTGCGCAAAGAAGGGTATGAAATCCATATCATTGCGCCACTTGATTCACACGCTAAAACTCTTCGTGAATTCGGATTCTACACACATCATATTGTAATAGATTCTAAAGGACTTAATCCATTCAAAGATTTTAAAACCACGCTACACCTACGAAAAATCCTAAAAAATCTTCAGCCCTCTATGGTGTTTAACTACACAATTAAACCCGCAATTTATGGCTCATTGATAGCAAATACCTTGCATATCCCAAATATTGCCGTTATCACTGGACTTGGCTATGTATTTATTGATAGGGGATATAAGCGAACTATATTGCGCACACTTGTATGTATGATGTATAAAATCGCGCTTAAACGCACTAAACAAGTATGGTTTCTAAACCCTGATGATAAAGCTCAGTTTTTAGACTCTAAGCTTATAATGCCAAACCAAGCTTTTTTGCTTGATAGTGAGGGTGTAGACATACAACACTTTAGCCCGAATTATCACAAACTCCATACGCAAAATATGCAGAATCCACATAATCAAAACGCGCAAGATATAAGTTTTCTACTTATTGCAAGAATGCTTTGGGATAAAGGAGTGGGTGAGTTTGTAGAAGCAGCTAAAATACTTTTAAATTCTACTAAGGGGGGGGGGCATAAAATGAGATTGCGCTTTTATCTTCTTGGCAAAAGTGATGCGCAAAATCCTTCAGCTATCCCTTGCTCCAAGCTTGAAGATTGGGAAAAGCAAGGCATTATACACTATCTTGGTTTTCATTCTGATGTACGAGAATTTATAGAATCTAGCTCCTGTGTGGTATTGCCTAGCTATAGAGAGGGCGTGCCGATGAGCCTACTTGAGGCGATGAGTATGGGCAAACCTATCATCACCACCAATGTTAGTGGCTGCAAAGAATGCATAAAGCCACCATTTATAAAGAAAGATAATGTACTCATCGGACAAAATGGAATCCTTATACCACCAAAAGATTCAAAATCTCTTGTGAATGCTATGGAGATTTTGCAAAATCTCTCCAAAGCACAACTTGCACAAATGGGTAATATGGGTAGGCAATATGTGATTGATAGGTTTAGTAAGACTCGCATTATAAACCACTACAAAGAAATAGTATCACACTTAACAAAACCTAAAAATTTAATATAAAATGCTACAATCACCCAAAAACAAGGAGAATCTATGAAATATTTAGCGCAATTCCTCTACCAAAGTTATCTTAATACACATTCCAAAATTCTAGCCAAGTGCTACTTTTTTGCACGCAAAATCCTCCTAAGGCTTGCAAATCCAGTTATTGTCTTGAAGTTTCGAGGTTTCAAGCTTGCTATGCCTTTTTCACACATGATCTTTGCCAGTCTTAAGGCTTATCCTTCTTATGATATGCAACTTTATGGGATTGCTAAGCATATTTATAAACAATATGGGCGACTCGATATGGTAGATATTGGAGCAAATATTGGCGATACGGTCTGTTTTACCCAAATACAGGACGCCACATACCTTATGGTCGAAGGAGAACCAAGCTATGCGAGACTCATTGCCAAAAATCTTGCTTACAACTTTAAAGGTGATATTTCTATAGGGGGGGGGGCATAACAAGCCTTCTTTTTTGCTCTATACCGCATTATTGGGTGAAAGCGCACTAAATACTTCAAATACCGCTTACAGATTGCATTTGCAAGATGGAAGCGGCAAGCTTATTCCAAGCAAAACACTAGATTCTACATCGATAATAACCCTTGATGAGCTTATCACAACTTCGGGCTTTGTACCAAATTTTATAAAAATAGACACCGATGGATTTGATTTTAAAATTTTACGAGGTGCAAAAAATACTTTGCTTAAGCATAAGCCCGTTTTGTTCTTTGAGTGGGATAGACAACACCTAGAAGCACAAGGTGAAAATCCACTCTCAATCTTTCCATTTTTAGAAACGATAGGTTATCATATGCTTTTGATATTTGATAATTTTGGTACACTGCTATGCAAACTATCAAGCAAGGATACGAACAATCTCACTCTGCTTATAGAATATACAATACATTCAAAACAACATATCTATTATTACGATGTGCTTGCACTCCACAAGGAAAGCTTATTTTGCCCAGAAGCATATCTTGCTACACGTACAACAAAACCCCCAAACTACACAGGCTAATCCAATTTATAAGCTATATTTCTGAAAGCTTTGCATCTATTATAGGTGGGGTCAATATCCAAAGCCAACGCAAATCAATAGTGCTTTGTCTATCACTAAAGCAGGGTTTGATTCTCAAGCTCTGCGCAATTTTTTTACCACTAGATTCTACAACCAAACAACCATCACTTGCTATAGATTGAATTTGTAATGCCCCACTTGAGGTAGGGAGCATTGAAAAAAGCGTACGATAATCACCAGAATCAACCAAAGAGCAATCCCCAAGCGCCATCCAAAACCCATTACTCATAAGACATTTATCTTTGTTGGTGGTATGGCGAAATTGTACCGCACCAAAAGGAAATTTTTTACTGAGATATCCAGGCAAAAGCACTTCTACCATATCCCAATTGGTTTCATCAAGTTTATTCCCAGCATATAGAAGCTCTCCGGTGCTCATTGTGCGTATAGAAGTTGTTGTACTTGTTATGGGTAGTGGTTTTTTTGATGAACAAGCCACGCCAACTATTCCAAACAAAACAACAAGAAGCATACCAACAATACGTAACAACATAGTCCTATTTACCATATCCATAGCTTGACTCCTATTTGCTAATCATTACCGGAACAAAATCTGATCCAAACTGCATACGCACACCACCATAGCCAAGATATGCCTTAAGCGGTAGTGCCAAATATGGCTGCTCATAAAATGAATTGCCACTTATGGCATAATCAAAGATTCCACCACTTTTGCGTGTGGGTACAGCAGGAGCAATAATACTTATGCGCTCTTGTAATTTTGTTGCAAGTGCTTCTTGCAGAATCTGAGGGTGCGCATTAAAACTTCCTGCCAAAAGCCAGTGCAACTGCTTATATTTTGGGGTTGCGCCAAAAAAATCAAAAACAGCATTAATGCTTCGTAACACATCGCTTTTGGCGTTGCTACAATCCATACTAAGCAATACATCATTATCGATACGAATGCCAAATATAGGTAGGGTATGCTTAAAGTCCGGCTTGATGATAAACATTTCTTGCGCGCGTACCTTGCTCACGATCGCAAGGTTTATTGGTCGCATACTAATATCATTGCGAACAAAATACACAAACACCTTACCAAGCTCCCTGCCCAAATCCCACTGGTATTCTTGAATTGGCAAAGAAGTTGCATAGGATAAAACAAATGTATTTAAAAAGCTGGCATTTGAAGGCAATCCTTGCACTTTTTGAAGCAACAAAACATCTGCCCCATTGCTACCACCTAGAAGCCCCCGAATCGTGGTATTCCACTGGGTTTCTGTGAGTGCTGTTGTACCAAAGTTCCATAGACCAATTCTTAGATTCCGTAAATCAGCATTGAGTATTTGGGCAAACAAAAACAGGGTGAGCCCTACGATAAGCGGTGTTTTTTGAAAAATGGCTTGTTTCATTGTTGTCTCCATTTATGGATATATCATTGGGCTTGATTGCAAAAATGGCGGTATAATATTCCATTGCTGTTCAGAGTTAGGAATATTTAGACACTTGCCCTGCAAAATGGGGTAGTTTGTTTTTTTATGTATGCTTGTTTGGAGACAAAGTTGGGTTGCTGCACTCTGCAAGGCTATTGCACCATTTTGCATAGGTAGTATGCGGAAAAATTGAGCAGAATTTTTGTCATCACAAGGAAGATGGGTAACCCCTGTGCCATACGTACTAAGACAGGTGCGTGTAAGTTTATTAACAAAGCGCACAAAACCATTGCTTACAGACTGCAAACTCCAATTATAAGCATCACCAAAGTTTGCATACAAAGCAGCAGAATGTGCCCAAACCCAACTCGAAGGCTCACTTGCCCATATAGTCAGCACACCACCACCTTGATTCATCACTGCAACAAAATCGCGCGGATCACCAACAAGAGGGGTCGGCTTTGATTGTGTATTATGCACAAAACTTGGAATTTTCTGATCCACTGGTGCTACAGGTTTTTGGCTTGTACCCATAGGGTCATTAAATTGTCTAGATTCTGCGGCAGCCGTACTTTGCCCCCTTGAAGCACCCCTCATATCAAAAAAAATGCCTAGTGTGCAAACTAAGAAAACCATATTAATAAACTGTGTACATCTCTGTGCATAAGCTAGCACTTTCTCTCCTTAAATTATGATCAAACTATAACTAAAGTCAAAGCAAAAATTATACCCAGTAAGCAAATACTTAAAAATTATCTCTATTTATTAGTATGTTCAAGTCTCCTATCCCACCAAATTGCAGGATTTATATCATATCTTGGATACGTATCCCAAACCCCTATATGATCCCACATAGCGACCCTAAACCTAGGCAAAAAATAATGCGGCACAACCATATTAAATGCAAGCAATACCCTATCAAGTGTGCGCACCATTTGTATTTGCTCCTTACGATTTTTTGCCCCTATCACGCGCTCTATCAAGCAATCTACAATAGGAGATGCTATACCACTATAATTTTTTGAACCAGGCATATGCGCGCTCTGCGAGCTCCAAAAATACCGCTGCTCATTACCAGGAAAAAGACTCTGTGGAATAATGCCAACAATCATATCAAAATCAAAATCTTTAATGCGATTTATATATTGGCTCGTGTCCAGCTTTTGGATCTCAAGCTGTATGCCTAGCATTTTTAAATTGCGTTCATAGCGTACAGCAAGTCGCTCAAATGCTGGATTATCAAGCAAAAGCGTAAAACGAAGCGGTGTGGAATTCCTATCTTTTGCAACCCCATTATGCACTATAAAACCAGCTTGCATAAGCAGATCTCTAGCATACTTTAGATTCTCACGCTCTTTTGTAGCGTTAGGAGCACTAGGAATCTTGTAGGGTGTCTGTAATGATTGCAACAAAACAGGAGATGCCCCACATTGTTCTAGTGCTTTTAATTGTGGGCTTGCAAGGGGGTGAGTACTTGCAAACACGGAATGATTAAAAAAGCTTTGTGTGCGCTCATATTGCGAGAAAAACAGATTCTCATTGCTCCACTCAAAATTAAAGGCATAAATTAACGCTTCTCGCACAAGAGGGTTTTGAAAAATACTTTTACGCATATTCATAAAAAACCCTTGCATACCACTGGGAAGACTATGCTCAAATACGATTTTGCGTACCATACCCTCTTGTAGTGCTTTACCTTCATATCCGCGTGCCCATACCTTTGCAGCTGTCTCAAGTCGCCAATCATAACGATGGTTTAAAAATGCTTGTAATGCTACCGAATCATCACGATAGTATTCATAATGCATAGAATCAAAATTAAAATACCCAATCCTAGAAGGCAAATCACGCGCCCAGTAGTTTGGATTGCGTTCATAGACAATATATTTACCAACTTCAAAACGCGCTATTTTATATGCACCACTTCCTAATGGTATTTCAAGAGGATTCTTACCGAAAGTATTAACACCATTGCGCATATAAAAATGCTTTGGTAAAACACTTAATTGCCCAAGAATAAGTGGTAACTCTTTATTATTGTTGGTAGCAAAAATAAACTTTATATGCCTAGAATCTAACACCTCCGTAGATTGCACATCTGCATAATATTGTTTATAAAGAGGGCTGCCTAGAGTGCGCATCATCTCAAAGCTAAATTCTACATCATACGCAGTTATAGGCACACCATCGCTAAAGCGCGCACGAGAATCTATCGTAAAAACAACGCTATCTCCACTAGGTGCTACTGCCACATCGCTTGCAACAAGCGCATATTGAGCATATGGCTCATCCATACTCTGTGCCATAAGCGTATCATAAAGAAACTCTAACCCCGCAGCCGGCTCACCATTTAACACAAAAGGGTTGAGTGAAGAAAAACTCCCAAGCGCATAGCTTTTTAAAACACCACCCTTTGGAGCACTGGGATTAACATAGTCAAAGTGTTTAAGATTTGGATACTTTGCCGCCTCGCCAAGAGCAATAAATGAAGCCCCATAAACACAGCCAAGTACAACTACGCAAACTCCAAACAAAAGCCGCACTTAAACAAGCCCTACTAATTCTTTGGCGCGCTCATAAGTAGCTTTGGCAATGGGGCGTACATTATCTAAACTGTGCGCTAATACCTCATCAAGATAGCTCTTATCCGAACTTAACTCTGCGTAACGTTTAGCAATGGGACGTAATGTCTCAATGATTATCTCGCTAAGAGTAGTCTTGAGCACACCATATCCTTTATTAACAAATTCAGACTCAATGGCTTCTTGGGTTTTTTGTGTAAGGGCTTGGTATATATTGAGCAGATTATAGATTCCAGCACGATGCTTATCAAAAGCAATAACCCCACTAGAATCTGTGACAGCTTTCTTGCATTTACGTATAATTGTTTCTGGTGTATCAAGCAAAAATATCGCGTGATTTTCACCACTGCTAGATTTGCTCATTTTAGATTCTGGATTATCTAACCCCATAATCCGAGCTCCAACCTTAGGAATCAAAGCTTCAGGAATCTTAAAACACTCTCCATAATCACGATTAAAGCGCATAGCCACATCTCGCGTGAGCTCTAAATGCTGCTTTTGGTCCTCACCCACTGGTACACAATCGACTTGATAGAGCAGTATGTCAGCTGCCATAAGTGCTGGGTAATTAAACAATCCCACATTAATATTTTTAGGATTCTTAGCGGATTTATCTTTAAATTGTGTCATACGATTCATATCACCCATTGGGATATTACAATCGAGAATCCATGCAAGTGCTGCGTGCTCATCGACTTGACTTTGGATAAAAAGATGAGACTTCTTAGGATCAATCCCGCAAGCTAGTAATAACGCGATGAGATCATAGGTTTTTTGGCGCAGATCCTTTGGATCTTGTCTAATCGTAATAGCATGGGAATTTACCACACAAAAGATATTTTCATAATCCTCTTGGGAATCCACCCAACTTTTAATAGCGCCTAGATAATTACCTAAATGAATATTACCCGTAGGTTGGATTCCGGAAAAAATTCTTTTTCTTGTGCGCATACGAATCCTTTTATAAGATTTTAAACCTTTCAAGGCAGCATTATACAGAACTTGCATTTATCTAGTCATTAATCTTTTTGTTATAGAATGACATATCCTAAAAACTGAAAGGAAATGCAATGAAAATATCTCTATCAAGTCTAACAAATACTGTTCTTGCACTAGGGCTTGTAACAATGCTAGGGTTTAGCGGTTGTAATAAAAAGCTTGGCGAGAATGAGGCTGTCAATAGGGCACTTAAGGGTGCACCTTCGTGGGTTACAGAATCTAATGGAGACCTACTTAGTGCCACAGGAAGTGCAAAAATCAAAAATAACAACTTGAATTTTGCGACAACACAAGCTGGTGCAGCGGCAAGAGTTGAGCTTGCAACACAGATTGCCACAAGAATAGAAAGCAAATATAAAGAGCTTGCCACAAGCAGCGAAGATAGCGTTAATCAAGAAGCAGTACAAGCCATTCGTAATAGTGTCGATCAGGTGCTTGCTGGATCAAAAATTACAAACAAATGGGTAAGTGAAGATGGAACGCTTTGGGTGCTTGTAAAAATAGAAAAACTTAACACTGATCTGCTTAAAAATAACCTTGTCAATACACGCTCACTTGATAAAGCTGCAGCGGCTGCACTTTCTCAAGCTGTTGATGAAATCATCGATGGACCACGTAACTAAGTACATTTTGGGTGGGTTGTACTTCTGCCCCCCTTTCTTTTATGCTTCATATTGTTCTTATTGAGCCAAGAATCCCTCAAAATACGGGGAATATTGGCAGACTTTGTGTCGCAACAAATGCGGTCCTTCATCTCATTCACCCACTGGGTTTCACACTTGATGAAAAACATTTAAAACGTGCTGGGCTTGATTATTGGCAGCACCTAGAAAAATATGAATGGGATAATATTACGCATTTTTGGCAATATCATACTCCAGATTCCAAACATTTCTTTCTTAGCACAAAAGCGAAAACCCCTTACTATCAAGCTAATTTTCAAAAAGAATGTTTTTTGTATTTTGGGCGAGAAGACGCTGGTATCAGCGAAACAATCTTAAAAACATATGCTACACAAACTCTTACTATCCCTATGTCCAAGCACGCGCGCAGTCTCAATCTCGCTACAAGCGTTGGGATTGTAGCCTATGAAGCTTTGCGCCAAATAGGGTTTAAGTGATTGATACCTTAACTCTCTTAAACTCTCTTAGAAAATGTGTTGCAGAATCTACACAATGGCTTATTGATCGCTTATTACAACACGCTAAGATGAACCTATGCATAAATTCGTCTGACCAAATAATCTCACAAATCGCGTATTTTTCGAGCAGGATTCCCAGCATAAATGCCAGATTCTAAGATGTCTTTAGTAACCACACTCCCAGCACCGATTACCACCTTATCACAAATGTGTACAGGCAAAATAGTGGCATTACTACCAATACTAACATTATTCCCTATATGTGCGCCCCTCCACTTTGTGCTATCTGCATTTGGCACACCATCTTCAAACAAATCATTGACAAACATCACACCATGTCCAATAAAACACTCATTGCCAATTCTTGTCAGAGAGCACAAAAAACTATGGCTTTGGATTCTGCACCTATGTCCTATGATAACATCACTTTGTATCTCTACAAATGGACCAACAAATACATCATCGCCCACAACACACCCATAAAGATTTACAGGCTGCACCACACAAAATCTCTTTCCATAAGAGATATTACAAATCGCTATTGAGCACTCCTGAAAAGGCGGCATTTTTCTCCTTTAAATAAGTAGATTGCTATTGGACTTTTTCTTAAAACTAATAAGATTCTTTAAGCGCTTGAATTTCGGCTTGTGTGGTATAAAGCATATCGCGCAAAGCATTGAGTCTTGCGAGTATTTGTGGTGCATTCTTAGTATAATCACAAGGAATCAATAACTGCGCTAGATTCTCAATATTAAGCGTGCTATCCACACTTTCTTTATAAATCTGTGCCAAAGCTTGCTCGCCAACTTGTGAGAACAAATAACAATACAAACCTTCTGCTACTTGTTTGTTTGGTGCGCGCAGGACAATAATACCAGCATTGACAACACTAACAGAATCTACTATTCCAAGAATAGTGAGTTTTGGCATAATGCCCCGCAAAGAGAGCAGAACATCATAAGAGCGTACCTGATATTTCTTAATCTTTTCTCTATTGCCGCTTTGTCTTTTGGTTTGAAATGTCTGTGTATAGCCACAAGGTGCAAAATCTGCAATCCCAATATCAAAAAAATCAATCTCTTCGTCTTTATGCGTACCATACGTTCTCTGCCCTCGGAAAATCTCCACTCCAAGCGTAGTAAGCGTATGGGAATTGGTAGCACTATAAGATAGTACATTATGTTTAGATGTATAAATATGGGCACGCAAATCTTGTGGTGAGATATTACCAAGGGGAGTGAGGCTCGAATAAGGGGTAATCTTTTTAGTACGATAAATCTGAATAATCTCTTCAAGATTAATGAGGCGATTGTATTTACCATCTTTAGTATAAAAATGTTCATTATTCGCATTGATGTGTAAAATCTGCTTGTTGTTGTGCGAGATAACAAGCAGTGAAAAATCATAATTTTGATGGGGAAAAATATTTTTAGGAAGTTCAATTACAGACTCTATCATTCCTTCTTCACAAAGTCTCTCGCGCAGTTTGCCCTCTAATGAAGACTTCATAAGAGTTTGATTGCGCACAATAAATACGCCTTTGTTTTTAAGGTGCGCAAGAGAATGCACAAGAAATACGAGCTCTGGGTAGGTTTTTATCAAAATTCCAACTCTACTAAAACGCTCATCATCTTTTAATAATTCTGTGCCAAGGTGAGCATTTAGTGGGGGATTGCAGAGAATCTTATCAAACTTAGTATATTCGTTGCTTTGTTTAAACATAGGATTTACCAAAATATCACTTACGCACAAATGATACGACTGCAATCCACTAAGCTTAGCGATAAGTTTAGCGATAGAAGAAAGCTTAGAATCCAACTCTTCGCCATAAATACTAATAGTACTTGGGGCAGTATTAGCAATACTTAAAAACACACTGCCCATACCATAGCAAGGATTATAAACTTCATCGTATGTCTGAATATCCAAAATCCCAACTAAAAGCTGATTGATCTCAAGAGGTGTAGAGTAAAAATAAAGCTTATTGGTGGTTTGTTTTTGCGTAATCGTGTGCAAAAAACGTTCAATAACGCCATATGATAATGTCTCGTCTGCAAGAAGCCTTAAAATTTTGTGCGTGTTGATCTTTGGGCTTGGTGTGATAAATAGATCTGGCTCAATGATGTTTTGTAGCTCTTGTGTGAGTGCATTATAAGCTTGGGGCTTTTCAAGCGATAGAATCTGCAAAAATGCTTTCTGATCTTTTGATCTAAATAAAAAAAGTTCTATCATCACACCAATTGCATCAAGCATATCGATGTGATAAGGCTTGAGATATTCAAAGCATTTTAGTAAATTCTGCATAACCTCTCCACAAAGAATGTGTTGTAAAATTCTAACAATAATTTCAATAAAAGACTATAATTTGCAAAAATTTTTAGTACACAAGGTTGCTGAGCTATGTTAGAAATTTTTCCCGCTATTGATTTGCAAAACGGACAAGCAGTCAGACTCTACAAAGGCAATATGCAAAATGCTACAATCTATGGCGATCCACACAAGTTTATACGATATTTCGAAGAGATAGGGGCGCGCTGGGTTCATATTGTTGATCTAGATGGCGCACTAAATGGCAAAAGAGAAAATCTTGCTACCATAGAATCTATCCGCAAAAATACAACACTAAAAATTCAACTAGGTGGCGGAATTCGCAATGAGGCGAGTATTAAAGCTTACCTTGAGCTGGGAATTGACCGCATCATACTTGGATCAGTTGCAGCAAGCAATCCAAATTTTGCAAAACAAATGGCACAAAAATACCCCATTGCCATAGGAATTGACGCGCGCGATGGTTTAGTTGCCACAAATGGCTGGGTAGAATCTAGCAAAATGGAGGCTATAAGTTTTGCAAAAACCTTCAGTGCAAGCTCTGTTGAAGCGATCATTTGCACAGACATTACAAGAGATGGCGCACTAAAGGGTGTCAATATTGATTTTAGTGTCACTATAGGAAAAGCAAGTGGTTGTTGTGTTATCGCAAGTGGTGGAGTTGCTAGCATACAAGATCTTATTCTGCTCAATGAAGCATTTCACGAACACAATATACAAGGTGGTGTCATCATTGGAAAAGCATTTTATGAGAACAAAATAAATTTGCAAGAAGCTTTTTCATCTATTGTCGATTATAACCACAAGTACAAAAAATAAACAAAGTTTTGCTATTTTTGTGCTATGATTACGCTTGTTAATAGACTTTCACTCAAAAGGAAGTAGCGGCATATACGCACCTTAATAACATTGCCATTCATCAACGGAAGAGAGTGAAAGTTTTATTAGAGCAGAAGGAGTTACACTTGAAATTATTGGTTGTCGATGATAGCTCAACTATGAGAAGAATCATTAAAAATACTTTGCAACGTTTAGGGTATGAAGATATTTTAGAGGCAGAGCATGGTGTGGAAGCTTGGGGGCTTATGGATTCTCAAGAAGGAATTCAAGTACTTATCACAGACTGGAATATGCCAGAAATGAATGGGCTTGACCTTGTCAAGAAAGTACGTGCAGATGACCGATACAAAGAAATTCCGATCATTATGGTTACTACCGAAGGTGGTAAAGCAGAAGTTATCACGGCACTTAAAGCTGGTGTGAATAATTACATCGTGAAGCCCTTTACCCCACAAGTTCTTAAAGAAAAACTTGAAGTCGTACTTGGGGTCAATGACTAACCAAAAGAAAGTAACTCACTCATACAATCTCCTAAAAACGTTGGATTCTAAGAATTTATATGGATTCTTTAGTTAGCCCAGAAAATAACCCCAAAAATCACATCGCATTGCCACAAACATATTTTGAAACCATAATCATTCCGAGTGATTGTTTAGAAATTTTTATGGATTTTATTATCCATTTCACGAATCTTGCTTTAGAGGAAATACCCACCAATAAACTCTCACAAGAACAGCTGCAACATATACAAACATACAATCTACAAGACTCTGCCACAATCGCACCAACTGCTATCATCTTGCGATCCGAACAAGATCCAAGCATACCAAAAATCCCCTCATTAGCAAAACCACTATCCCAAACGCTCATACAAAATGACCCGCACCAGAATGCACCGGATTCTCTCTCACTCATTGAAGCACTCAAACTCTTTAGCCACACTTTATCAAATCGTAATCAAAAGCCAATAGGCTTTGCCTATACAACAACCACACAATACAACTGCGATTGGATCGCCAGATATCAAGCAAGTATTGAACCAATTACTTGTGGGCAGTTTTATATCCGCCCATCGTGGCATACTCCACAACCCCACAAAACTGACATTATCATAGATCCAGCACTTGCTTTTGGTTCGGGGCATCACGCTAGCACATTTATGTGTATAGAATTTTTAAAAGATATGAATTTATCCAACAAACTTTGTCTTGATGTAGGTTGTGGAAGCGGTATTTTAGGGATTATTATGGCAAAACAAGGAGGTATAGTAGAATCTTGTGATACCGATCCCCTTGCTATACAAGAAAGTTGCAAAAATTTTATAAGCAATAATGTTTTACTCACAAATATTTGGGAGGGGACATTGCAAGATCGCCCAAAAACTACACAACAGGTAGATCAAGGACAAAAAGTACTCCTTATGGATAATACCACACAATCCATACAGCAATATGATGTTATCTGCGCCAATATTGTTGCTGATGTGATTGTATCTTTGCACGATGAACTCAAAAAAAGATTACAACCAAAAGGCATACTCATTCTCTCTGGAATCCTAAAAGAAAAAGCCTCCCAAGTCAAAAGAATGTTTAATGATTTACAACTTATAGCAACAAAGCATAAAGATGAATGGGTAAGCCTAAAATTTGCTTTAATAGCATAAGATTATGGAAAATATACTATAATGCAACATAAAGTTGTTTATTAGATATTCATCACATTACTGCGAGGAAACAATGGCACAAAATAACAATCCTAATGAAAAAAAACCCCCTACAAAACAAAATCCTATTTTACTATTTGTAATATTTGCAATTGTAGCAATGCTTATTGTCAAATTCACAAGTTCTGATTCTGGGTTTGGTGGTACATTTGTGGGGGGTGCTAGCAAAAATATAGAATACTACGAGCTTAAGCAACTTATTGCAAGTAAGCAAGTGCAGAATGTTAGCATTGGTCAAACCATCATCAAAGCAAGTGGTACCGAATCAAATGGTATGAAAATAACCTATATTGCAAGAAAAGTTACAGATCCATCACTTGTTCCACTCCTTGAAGAAAATAAAATTAGTTATGGCGGATTTAGCGAATCAAACTTTTTCACTGAAACACTCGGTTGGCTATTGCCTATTTTTGTTTTCTTAGGGTTGTGGCTATTTTTGGCAAGTCGTATGCAAAAAAATATGGGTGGTGGAATCTTCGGTATGGGAAGCTCAAAAAAACTTGTCAATGCCGAAAAACCAAAGGTTAAGTTTGATGATATGGCAGGCAATGAAGAGGCAAAGGAAGAAGTAGTAGAAATCGTTGATTTTCTCAAATATCCAGATCGATACGCTGCAGTTGGCGCAAAGATTCCAAAAGGTGTACTTCTTGTGGGTCCTCCGGGAACTGGGAAGACACTCCTAGCAAAAGCAGTTGCTGGGGAGGCAAATGTACCATTTTTTTCAATGAGTGGTAGTAGCTTTATTGAGATGTTTGTAGGGCTTGGAGCGAGCCGTGTGCGAGATCTGTTTGAAATGGCAAAAAAAGAAGCGCCAAGTATTATTTTTATTGATGAAATCGATGCTATCGGTAAATCGCGAGCTGCGGGAGGTATGATAAGTGGCAATGATGAGCGCGAACAGACGCTTAATCAGCTATTAGCCGAAATGGATGGTTTTGGCAGCGAGAATGCTCCTGTCATTGTGCTTGCTGCCACCAATCGCCCAGAAGTATTAGACCCTGCACTATTGCGTCCAGGTCGTTTTGATAGGCAAGTGCTTGTAGATAAGCCCGACTTCAATGGACGCTTGCAAATTTTAAGGGTGCATATTAAATCCGTAAAACTTGCTCGCGATGTTGATTTGGAAGAAATTGCCAAGCTTACAGCTGGGCTTGCTGGAGCAGATTTGGCAAATATTATCAATGAAGCTGCACTACTTGCAGGACGCAATAACCAAAAGCAAGTTTCCCAATCCAACCTCAAAGAAGCGGTAGAGCGAGGAATCGCTGGCTTGGAGAAAAAATCGCGTAGAATCTCACCCAAAGAGAAAAAAATTGTAGCCTACCACGAAAGCGGACACGCGCTCATTGCTGAAATGACCAAGGGTGCTTCCAAAGTCAATAAAGTTTCTATTATCCCGCGTGGTATGGCTGCACTTGGCTATACGCTCAATACCCCAGAAGAAAACAAATATCTTATGCAAAAACACGAATTACTTGCAGAAGTTGATGTATTGCTTGGTGGTAGAGCTGCCGAAGCTGTGTTTTTGAAAGAAATCTCTACAGGTGCTAGTAACGACCTTGAACGAGCAACCGATATACTTAAGGCAATGATTAGCTATTATGGTATGACAGATGAAAATGGGCTTATGGTGCTTGAAAAACAACGTAATGCATTTTTGGGTGGAGGCATAGGCAATACACGAGAATTTAGTGAAAAAACCGCAGAAAATGTAGATGCTTTTGTGCGAAAAACCCTTGATGAGCGCTTCAGAGTCGTACAACAAACACTTAAAGACTATAGCGGAGCGATAGAATCTATGGTAAAAGAGCTTTTTGACAAAGAAGTTATTGATGGCGCAAAAGTGCGTGAAATTATAGAATCCTATGAAAAAGAACACGATATGCCATCGCGCATTATCAAAGAACAAGAAGAGGAGGAAGCATAGATGAATAGTATCCAAATTGTTGTTAAAGAATCATTTTCAGGCTTGTTGATCTTTGGATTCTGGATATTGTTTTGTCTAATGTTTGACTTTTCTTTTGGACTTTTTTTAGGAATTATTGGGCTTTGTGCTTGGGCGTGGGCATTTAGAAACCCAGAGCGAATTCCTTTTGAACGTGGTGAGAATGTCTTTTTGGCACCTATTGATGGTAAGATAAGCAATATTGAACGATTTGAAAAAGGTGTACGCATTTGCGTAGATGTTGGGCTGTTTGATAGTGGTCTTGTGCGAGCACCACAGGCTATACAAGAGGTTACACTCTATAAAAAATCAGGGCTTGTTGCTTACTTTTCTACGCTAAAAACGCGTCTTAATGAGCATTTAAGCGCTACAATCTCGGGTAAAAATCCTTATATAATACGCCTGTTTCCAAGCATTTTTAAGCACAGCAATTTTTATGCGCCTATAGCCTTTCGATTGGGGGAGCGTATGGGGTTTATGAAGTTTGGAAAACTCGAGCTAGAAATTGAAGCGCCCATAGATTTGCAGATACATATCGGCGATAAAATCAAAGGTGGTATGAGCGTGATAGGATACACCAAATGAATATTAATCCATTGTATGTGTTGCCCAATCTCTTTACTGCTGGGAGCATATTTTTTGGCGTTACTAGTGTTATGCTTTCCTCTAACTCTTTGTTTGAATGGGCAGCGTGGTTTATCATACTTTCTATGATTTTTGATGGACTTGATGGACGTGTAGCGCGCCTTACGAATACATCAAGTAAGTTTGGCGTAGAGTTTGATTCTCTTGCTGATATTGTAGCATTTGGTGTTGCACCAGCTATGCTTGTATATTATTATGTACCAACTATCGGGACAAACTACAGCTTTGCTGGCACTTATGGGCTTTATCATATTCTTGTGTGCGCTTTGTTTGTAGTTTTTGGTGCTATTAGACTTGCACGTTTTAACATCACAACCTCCAATATCGAGCCAAATACCTTTATTGGCTTGCCTATTCCTTCAGCAGCCGTTATTGTGGCACTTTGGATTCTGCTTGATTTGCGTTACAACTTTTTAATGCCACATTTTGGATACACGCTTTTACTCTTGACTTTTCTTGTTGGCGTGCTTATGGTGAGTAACATTCGCTATCCAAGCTTCAAAAAAATCCAATGGAATCTTAAAATATTTATCATTTTACTCATTGTACTTGCAGCAATCATTGGCTCAAAATTTTATGTAGAAGTATTTTGTTGCTTAATGAGTCTTTATATGCTTTATGGTATTGTGCGCTGGATCTTTTTGATAGGTAAAGTTATTCTCAAAAAGGCTTAAAAGGTATAGTAATGAATACAACACCACAACAAAAATTTTTTAGGAATCATTTTTGGATCATCAAAGCATTTTATGCGCTCCTTCTGCGTATCTTCAGCCTATAACTTACCTGCTACTTTGCGCGCTTTTGCGTATTCGTTTGATATTTTTTGGAAGGATTGCAAATGCAAAATTATATTACTATCTTTGATACAACACTTCGAGATGGAGAACAAAGCCCAGGTGCTTCAATGAATATTGAAGAAAAAATTAAGATCGCGCTACAGCTTGAGCGGCTTGGCGTTGATGTTATCGAAGCGGGGTTTGCAGCTTCAAGCAAAGGAGATTTTGAAGCCATATCTCAAATCGCACAACACCTTGAAACGACGGCTGTTTGCTCACTTGCTCGAGCACTCCCTAGCGATATAGAATCCGCTGCCAAAGCCATAGCTAAAGCTAAACATCGTAGAATCCACACATTTATCGCTACAAGCCCTATCCATATGCGCTACAAGCTTAAGCTCTCGCCCGATGAAGTTCTCAAAAAAGCTGTTGAAGCGGTTAAATGCGCGAAAAGTCTATGCGATGATGTAGAGTTCAGTTGTGAAGATGCCTTGCGCAGTGATATGGGATTTTTACGCGAGATTCTGCCTGCTGTGATAGAAGCTGGAGCACGCACAATAAACCTGCCTGATACCGTGGGATACCGCCTGCCTTATGAAATAGAATCCTTTATGCAAGAAGTTTATAACTTTGTGGGGGAAAGCGCGATTCTCTCAATCCATTGCCACAATGACTTAGGGCTTGCTGTTGCAAACTCCATAGCAGCCATAAAGGGTGGAGCAAGACAGGTGGAATGCACTATTAATGGGCTTGGTGAGCGTGCTGGAAATACCGCACTAGAAGAAGTTGTGATGATTCTCAAAACACGCAAGGATCTCTTTTGTGTCGATACGCGTATTAATACCAAAGAAATCTATGCTGCAAGCAAGCTTGTCGCAGACACCACCGGAATCCGCCCCCAACCCAACAAAGCAATTGTTGGCAAAAATGCCTTTGCACACGAAAGTGGGATTCACCAAGATGGTATGCTAAAACACCGCGAAACATACGAAATTATGCGCCCAAGTGATATTGGCATACCAGAATCTAGTGGCTTGGTGCTTGGCAAACATTCTGGACGAGCAGCCTTTAGGGATAAAGTCAAAGCACTTGGCTTTGTTCTTAGCGATGATGAACTAAACAGCGCGTTTGAGAGATTTAAACAACTCTGCGATAGTAAAAAGGAAGTGTTTGATGATGACTTACGCGCAATCATAAGCGAAGAAACCACGCATATTCCGCAGGTTTTCACACTCCATATTGTGCAAGTAAGTGCGTGCTCAAGCGGGAAATATTGCGCAGCCGTGAGCATTATCCAAGATAACAAAGAGTTAAGCGATTCGGCACTTGGTAATGGTGCAGTGGATTCTGTGCTAAAAAGTATTGATAGAATAAGCAATATACAAGGCAAGCTTAAAGACTACAAAGTAGAAGCAGTTACAAGCGGTAAAGACGCGCTAGCAAAGGTTGTTGTCAAAGTCGAATTTGAGGATTCTGGCAGGGCAATGATAGGGCATGGGATTGATATTGATACGATGAATGCCACCGCAAAAGCTTATATTTCTGCGCTAAATAGCTATCTGTCAATGCGTGCGCTTATGAAAAAATAATGCTAGTATTCAAAGGAATCATATGCTTTTCTCTTCATATCTTTTTATTTTCGCTTTTTTGCCATTGGTATGGCTTGCGTTTTTTGTGCTAAAAGCCTTACCTATCGCTTCTTCTCACACATTGGCAAAGATTTTTTTGGTGCTTGCCTCGCTTTTTTTCTATGCGTATTGGAAGCTCGCATATTTGCCCATTTTACTTGGATCAATTGTGGTAAATTATATGATTGCTAAAGCAATCTTGACACATAATGCGATGAGCAAAAATCCTCTAAACGCGATAAGGGGGGGGGCGCAATAAGTCTTGCAAAAATAGCAAGAACACACTAGAATCTAGTCTTGCTCCTGCACGGATACTGCTTATTCTTGGCATTACCCTAAATCTCTGCTTACTTGGGTTGTTTAAATACACTGATTTTTTACTAGATAATTTCAATCTTTTTGCACAAATTGCAAAGCTTGATTTTAATATTCCGCTGCCACATATAGTACTACCCTTAGCACTTTCGTTTGTAACCTTTCAACAAATCGCATTTTTAACTGATTGTTATAAAAGTCGCAAAAATAATTCTATAGAATCTAAACAGCCAACACCTGATTTTGCCACACATACAGAATCTAGCAAAACCTCTCCGATCGTCTCGATTGATTTTATTGATTATTGTTTGTTTATTACATTTTTTCCACAACTTATTGCCGGACCAATCGTACATCATCAAGAAATGATGCCACAATTTGCAAAACTAGCAAAAAATACAATGCCCAAGAATCCAAACACAATACAGAATCCAAACCCAACGACACAAAACCATCACACGAAAGAAAAGACAGCACAAATCATAAAACCACTCAAATCAGATTCTTATCACCCCACTAAGCCAGAATCTAGCACTAAGGGGCTGTTTGATTTTTTGCTTGATTACGAAAAAATCGCCAAGGGACTGTTTATCTTTTCTATTGGGCTCTTTAAAAAAACGTGTATCGCAGATACCTTTGCGATTTGGGCAGCATCTGGTATGCATTCTATAAAGTCTGGGGTAGAGCTTAATGTGGCTGAATCTTGGATTGTGGCTTTTAGCCATATGTTTGAATTCTACTTTGATTTTAGTGGGTATTGTGATATGGCAATAGGTTTAGGGCTGCTTTTTGGTATTGTGCTTCCTGTAAATTTTAACTCCCCTTTCAAATCCCTAAACATAGCGGAATTCTGGCGAAGGTGGCATATCACGCTTGGAAGATTCCTAAAGCACTATGTATATATTCCGCTTGGTGGCTCGCGCGTGGGTATTCCAAAGCATCTGCGCAATCTGTTTATCGTCTTCCTTCTAAGTGGTATTTGGCATGGGGCTGGATTTGGGTTTATTATCTGGGGTTGTATTCACGGAGTGGCAATCTGTGTCTATAAACTCTACACAATCGCCTATAAAAAGCTCTCCCCCACACATCGCTATCGACTTTTTATGAAAACACGTTGCTATACATTTCTCTGCTGGCTTTTGACATTTTCTATTGTATTGTTTGCGCGGGTATTTTATGTCGCAGATTCTATTCCTAGCGCGCTAAAGCTGTTTAAAGGAATGTTTTTTGGAACATATATCGCGCTACCAAGATTTCTAGAATCTAAACTCGCCCCGCTAGGTGCGCAAGAGATCGTCTTTGACAAATGGCTTGCAAATATTGGTGCGGATTTTACTGCGATATTATGGATTTTTGGTGCATTTGTGCTTTGTCTTGGTTACAAAAATAGTATCGAGCTTATGCGCACAATGCGATACAACCTTTACTACGCACTGCATCTGTTTTTCTGTCTTGTGCTTGGGCTTGCTTGCATTGATCGCGCGCAGCAATTTTTGTATTTTAATTTCTAAGGATTATTATGAAAAAGCTGTATTTTTTGTTGTTGGGAGATCCTATGCAGCCTAAAGGCTTTGTGCTTCTTTGTTGTGGTATTTTTGTGTTTTTATGCGGGGTTTTCGGCTTTTTGCTGTATTATCTTAGCCTTATTTTTGAGCACAATAGTTTTAGCGAGATTGTCTTGCGCCAGAAAGAAAAAGATTCTATCTATGGCACATCACTTAATGAAAATATCTTTGGCTACAAACTTGCGCTTATTAACCAGCATAAGCCCGATATTATCGCACTTGGTGGCTCGCGCGTACTGCAGTTTCGGCAAGAGTACTTCAACGCACCTTTTATCAATGCCGGCAATGCGATGAATAATTTACTAGAAGGAGAGGCTTTCCTTAAAGCAATGCTTACAACCCACAAGCCAAAACTTGTGATTCTTGGCGTAACGCTTTGGCATTTTAACGAGGCTTTTCCAAATCTTGCAAGCCTGCCCTATCATAAGATAAATGGCACAAACATCACCTCACAAAAACTCCTTACAATCGCTAAAATGACATTGCTTGGCGAGCTGTTTTATCCGCGCTATTTGTTTGATAATAGCTTCATACCTAGCCCTTATCTTACGCTAGATTCTCTAGGACTTAATGCGATCAATAATAGCAGAGGGTTTCTGCCTGATGGGTCGTATGTATATGGAGATGTATTTCAAAACAAACCAGCACACGATGCACATTTTATAGATACATTACAGCGTATAGAGCAAGGCAATGGACGCTTTGAGTACGCAACGACATTTGATACTACAAGGGTGCAAGATTTTCTAAGAATTCTTGCACTGCTTAAAACAAATGATATAGATGTGGTGCTTTTTGTTCCACCGGTTGCACCAAGTATTTATGCAGCGATGCATACCAAAGGAGATAAGTATAGGTATATTGATAAGCTATTTTTGGAATTTGATAGGCTTGGGCTAAAGGTGTTTAACTACCATAACCCTGCGGTTTTAAACAATGATGATTGTGAATTTCTCGATGGATTTCACGGAGGTGATACGTTTTATGCACGAATTTTACGCGATATGGCAAGTAATGAGCCAATCCTAGCGCACTATGTAAAAGACGATATATTGCAAGAAATTATCACAAAATCTAGCGGCAAAGCATTTGCAAAAACCTCTATCGCACCCTATCCAGAGCAAGACTTCTTACAACTAGGGTGCAAAAAATAATCATACTAGAATCTAAGCTCTAGCAGAATCTATCACAAATCTGCACCACAGAATCTAGGTGCGGAATCCAATCGCGCGTTTTAGATTCTGTGCCTACGCTTTGGAGTTTTCTTAGTTGTGCAGGGATCTAACTATGGATTTGCGCACCCTTTATGGTAGTGCTAGCAACTTATGCCCTGGTGGTTGCAACGCCGATTTGATGATACTCAAAACCCTTAGATTCTAGGTTGAGGTTATGGTAGATATTGCGCCCATCAAAAATAATAGGCGCTTTTAGCAATGCTTGTATCTCCATAAAATCAGGGCTTCTAAACTCACGCCACTCCGTTACAAGAATAAGAGAATCTGCACCCTTAAGTGCTTCGTATTTGCTTGATACAAATGTGATATGAGAAGCCACATCATCAAGATAAGCCCGCGCTTGTTCCATAGCTTTTGGATCATAGGCTTGGATTCTAGCACCCCTTGCTATAAGATCTCGGATTAGCACAAGAGAGCTTGCCTCTCGGACATCGTCTGTTTCAGGCTTAAAGCTAAGCCCCCAAACGCCAAACACACAATTTGTCAGATTTTCCCCAAAACGCGTGATGATTTTTTGTGCAAAAAAATGCTTTTGCTCGGTATTAATACAATCTATAGCCTGCAAAATCTTTGGAGTATAGCCAGAATCTAGTGCTGTCTTTGCAAGTGCTTTGACATCTTTTGGAAAACAACTTCCCCCATAGCCACAACCCGGATAGATGAAACTATAACCAATCCGAGAATCTGAACCGATCCCTAAGCGCACATCGTTGATATTAGCACCCACACGCTCACAGATTCTGCTCATTTCATTGATAAAGCTAATCTTTGTTGCAAGCATTGCATTTGCCGCATACTTAGTCATTTCAGCAGATTCTATACTCATAGTAATAAACCTATCTGATTTAACCAAAAACGGCGCATACAACTCTTTCATAATCCTTATTGCCTTCTGTGAATCACTGCCAATCACAACTCGATCTGGGCTTATAAAGTCTTTTATCGCTGCACCTTCTTTAAGAAACTCTGGGTTGCTTACGACATCAAATGCGATATTAACGCCCCGAGAATCTAAAGTTTTTTGGATAATCGCGCGTACTTGTTTTGCCGTTCCTACTGGCACAGTGGATTTATCAACCACTATGCTATAAGCATTCAAATGTTCTCCTATATCTTTAGCGACTGCATACACAGCACTCAAATCCGCCCCACCATCTTCGCCCATAGGCGTTCCTACCGCTATAAAAATCACTTCTGCTTGCTGCAAAGCTTCTTGTTTGGAATCCGTAAAATGCAATGCTCCCCTTGCTAGATTCTCGCGTATCATTTCACCTAAACCGGGCTCATATATTGGCACAATCCCCTCTTTAAGTCTGGCTATTTTTGTACTATCAACATCAAGACAAATTGTTGTATTGCCCATTTGGGCAATACATACGCCAGTTACCAAGCCAACATAGCCACTTCCAACAACCGTTACTCGCATAAAGTATCCTTTATGAAATTCTAAGTTTGTATATTATAACAAAATAACTACACTAAACTCCTCTTGCTATAATCCTTGCGAAATACTATAATCACAGCCTAACAGGACGAGTTAAGCCCAAATGGATACACTATGCAAACGCCTACACCAAGCACAACATCGCAAAAAGCCTCGCCAACACTTGCCCAAACACTCAAAGAGCTTGGGTTTTCACATCTGCTTGAACTTGCACTCTTTGTGCCACACAGCTACCTTAACACTATGCCCATACAAGCACTGCGAGATGGTGAGCAAGGGGCTCTGCGTATCGAAGTGGTCGACACACATACCCACCCAAAGGTATTTAAAATCTATGCTAGAGCATTAGATTTGGAAGAGACTATAGAAATTGTATTTTTTCACGCAAAACCCTTTGTCAAAAAGCTTTTTGCGAAAAATACCACACTCATCATACAAGGTACAGTACGCCTTAATGGGTTTATGGCGACAATGATTCAACCAAAAATTTTGCACGATATAGGCAAGATTCTGCCACAATTTAAATCTACTAAGCACAAAAACGACAAGCTTATTAAAATCACCCAGCACCTCGTTACTACTCAAAACCTCACAGCTATCGGCTTACCCTATGAAGTGGCAACATCATTAAACGAAATCTTCCACCCAACAAAAGCACTCCTTGAAGCCTTTAGTATTAGCAAAACCTTTAGCGGCAAATGGCTTTATGCACTTAAATTTAGTGAGATTTTCTACCATATCACCCAGCTTGCAAAAAAACGTCATAGTTTTAGTGCGAAATTTATATGCAATGGGGACTACACAACCTTTGTGCAATCTCTGCCTTTTCAACTCACAAATGCACAAAAACGCGTATGTGCAGAAATTGCACACGATTTATCTCAAACAAAAGCAGCAAAACGCCTCATAATGGGTGATGTCGGCTGTGGTAAAACAATGATAATCTTAGCCAGCGTTCTTATGGCATATCCCAAAAAATCTCTCCTTATGGCGCCCACAACCGTTCTTGCCAAGCAGCTTTATGAACAAGCCAAACTCTATCTTCCAAGCCATATTAACACTGTTCTTATTAGCGCGGATTCCAAACAAGACCTCAATGGGCTTTTTGGATATGATATTGATTTTATCATCGGCACACAAGCATTGCTATATCGCGATATTCGTGCAGATGAACTAGCGCTTGTAATGAGCGATGAGCAGCATCGCTTTGGTACTAAACAACGCCATTATCTTGAAAAAATCGCTACTTCATCGGATACATCTGATACAAAAAAACCGCACGTTTTGCAGTTTTCTGCTACCCCTATCCCGCGCACAATGGCAATGCTAGAATCTAAATTGATTGATGTGAGTATTATCGATGAGCTTCCCTATCCGAAGGATATTACAACGCGCATTATCGGCAAAAAAGATTTTAAAGAGCTTTTAGAACATATCAAAACAGAAGTAGCGCACGCACACCAAATTGCCCTTATTTATCCACTTGTAGAAGAAAGCCAAAGCCTTGATTACCTCTCTATAAAAGAAGGTGAAAATTTCTGGAAAACTAGATTTAATGGTGTATATAGCACCTCTGGACAGGATAAAGAAAAAGAAAATGTACTAGAAGAATTTGCACAAAAAGGCAGTATTTTGTTGGCAACAACACTCATTGAAGTAGGAATCTCTCTCCCCAAGCTCTCAACAATCGTAATTATTGCCCCAGAGCGCTTAGGGCTTGCCACACTCCACCAACTACGTGGTCGGGTAAGTCGCAATGGACTCAAAGGGTATTGTTTTCTTTACACTCAACATCCAGATTCTGCGCGCTTGCACGAATTTGCCGCACATTTAGATGGGTTTGATATTGCCCAAATCGATCTAAAATACCGAAAAAGCGGAGATTTGTTAAATGGCAAACGTCAAAGTGGCGCAGAATGGGTTTTTGCAGATTTAAGTGAAGATGAATCAATCTTTGTACAAGCCAATGCACACTTTCAAAAGCAGACAAAAAGCAACGCTTCAAACTAGAATCTAAAACGAGCAAGCCCCAAACTAGATTCTAGCCAGAATCTAGCAGAATCCAATTTGCTTTAGGCACAAAGCATAAAGGCGGTATTGTTAGGGTGATTGGCGCTTAAGTCTTGTTGTGCTACAATGCGCAATCTTGTTGTATGACACTTTTTACTTTTGGATTACTATAATGAATGGGCGCTGGTTTTATAAAGGCTTATGTGTTTGCTTGCTACTTGGCTTCTTACAAGTACAAAGCGAGACATTGCGCCTAGATGTGCCCCCAAAAGATTCTGCACCAAATATTCTTTCAAAAGAAGATGCAGATAATTGTGATGACTTATGCCAAGCAGTAATGAATCGTCTTGATACAAGTCGCAAAAAAAGCGGTACACATATCACCATAAGTGCTGGTACAAATCTTATTAAAAGCGACAATGTCGAGCTCTATGGCGATATAATGATTGTTCCTACAATTGGCATACGTGCTGGCACTATAAGTTTTTTTAATCGCTATGTTGGAGCTCGTGGGTTTTTCGGGCTTGATGTGGGGTTTGGAAGATATTCGGGTGTGCTTGGTATGATCTCACTAGGTATTGATGCTATTGCTGAATTTTCTTTGTCAAAAAAACACCTAGTTTTTATGGGTGGTATGCTTGGCATTGGTGCTGATGCATATATTTATTATGACACAGCGAATTATAATAGCTTCTCACGTATGCGAAAAGTTGGCGAAGTTTTTATGCAAGCAGGTATTACAACAATGTTGGGCAAACACAATCGTATCAATATTATCTATCGCTTCTTACCTGCCCGCAGAGCATACGATTTTAGCCCTTTTGGTGCTGTGATGATAGAATATGGATTCAAATTCTAACAAAATTTAGCTCGTTGCTTGCCCCTTATAAAAGACTAATATCTGCTAGAATCAATGCTCACAATTAGTGTATAATGGTAGTTTATTTTTGTAGAAGGCTTGTTCCATATGACAAACCCACCAATTTTTCATTACTATCCTGAGCATAATCGACTTACCCTAGAAGGGGTGTGGGATTTTCGGGTACCAAAAGCCACGCTAAAAGCCTTAAAAAATATCCTAGAATCTAACAATAATATCCAATTTATTGAGTTTTTGCCAGACACAAAAATCGATCTTGCATTTGGCATCTTCTTTAAACAAAGTCTTTCCAAACATACTCCACAAATCCTTGCGCAAAAACGCATAGAAGAAATCCTTGCGCAGTGCATTATTACAAAAACCCCTCCTGCACCAAAATCCAATTTGATATATCGCTTCTTTGAAACACTTGGCAAAGAAGTTGAAAAGTTTTTTACAAGCTTTTTGGATTTTGTAAATTTTGTTGGAATGAGTTTTTATTATCTCTTTATGTGTTTATGTAGAGGTGAAATCCGCATTGCTCCCTTGCTCTATCATATCAATGAGTCTGGTTTTAAAGCCTTGCCTGTAAGCCTTCTCACAGCAGCCATCGTTGGTTTTGCGATAGCTCTACAAGGTGCTATTCAACTAGAATCTATGGGAGCGCCTATGCTTAGTGTAGAAACAACTGCCAAGCTCTCCTTGCGTGAAATGGGACCTTTTATTTTGGCTCTCATAATTGCAGGCAGGAGTGCTTCTAGCTTTACTGCACAAATAGGTGTTATGCAAATCACCGAAGAAATTGACGCAATGAAAACTATGCATTTTCATCCAGTGAGTTTTCTTGTGATTCCGCGCCTTTTTGCCCTCATACTTGTTATGCCTTTATTGGTGTTTCTAGCTGATGCGTGCAGTCTTGCGGGCGGTATGGTGGCTGTTTATATGCAACTAGGAATTGATGTAAATGCCTATATTGAGCGCTTCTATGAAACAATAGATTGGTCACACTTTTGGATAGGGATTGTTAAGGCACCATTTTTTGGTGCAGCCATAGCACTTGTGGGCTGTTTTCGAGGATTTTGTATCAAAGAAGACACACAAGAACTTGGGCGCGTAACAACAATTAGTGTTGTTAATGCACTTTTTTGGATTATCACTATTGATGCGGTGTTCTCATTTATCACTTCAAAGCTTGGAATATAATATGCAATCTCTTAATACTACCGCTTCGCAATCCTCCCATATAGATTCTGCGCCTCCTCACAAAAAAATACACTCACAATCCCCCATTATCCAAGTGCAAAATCTTTACACTGCCTATGGTGATCATATTGTGCATAACAATATCAGCTTTGACATCTATCAAGGCGAGATTTTTGGGATTCTTGGTGGTAGTGGTAGTGGAAAATCCACCCTTTTACGTACAATGATCCTGTTAAATCGCCCAAAAAGTGGCACAATAAAGATTTTTGGAGAGGATATTTGGCGCACTAAAAACCCAAAAGACATTCTCACACGCTGCGGTGTTTTGTTTCAGTTTGGCGCACTCTTTAGCTCGCTCAATGTGCTTGAAAATGTTG
This sequence comes from uncultured Helicobacter sp., assembly GCA_944323645.1. Lineage (GTDB taxonomy): Bacteria > Campylobacterota > Campylobacteria > Campylobacterales > Helicobacteraceae > Helicobacter_B. The sequence continues at coordinate 57,283 of CALUTE010000001.1, forward strand.
GGATTCTACTTGAAGAATACAGCGACTATCCTCAATCAAGCATTACAGAAGTGGCAAAATATCTCATCGCACGTGTAGGGCTTACTGAACGTTCGTATTATCTCTATCCGCACGAACTTAGTGGTGGTATGAAAAAACGCGTAGGCTTGGCGCGTGCGCTAGCACTCAATCCAGAAGTACTATTTTTAGACGAGCCTTCAAGCGGGCTTGATCCAGCTAGTGCGCAGCAGCTTGATGAGTTGATTTGTCAATTACAAGCCGATATGAATATGACTATTGTAATGATCACACACGATCTAGACTCTATTCGCGATACAACCAATCGTTTTTTGATGTTGAAAAATGGTACAATAGAGTTTTTGGGCAGCCTTGATGAGCTCAAAATACAAATTGATACGCTCTCAACAGACAATCTTTTGTTTAGCAAACGAGGTAAAAATTTATGGAAAGACATATAAATTATATCACCATTGGTGGGTTATTTTTTGCGATCCTTGTGGGGCTTGTGGTGTTTATTATATGGTTTGGCAGACTTGGTGTTGATGAAAGCAAGTTCCGCGCCTATACGATTCGCACTACACACGATATTTCTGGCATTGCACCCAAAACGCCTATTAAATACAAAGGCATCACTATTGGCAGTGTACAATCAATAGGATTTGATGAAAAAGAAGTGGGGGTTGTTAAGATCATTCTTTTTATCCAAAAAACACTCCCTGTTACTAAAGGCTCAAGTGTTATCATTGATTCGCAAGGGCTTGCTGGGCTTAGCTACCTCTCACTGCGCCAAAACACCAATGGCACTATCATTGAAAATGACGAAGATGCTATCCTGACACTCGAACAAAGCTTTTTAGGCAAATTAAGTGATAGGGCAGATTCTGCGCTTGAAGATATTTCTTTGGTACTTAGCAATATTGATAAGCTTTTAAGCAACCAAAATATCATCTATCTAAACCAAACGTTGCAATCGCTTAGTGCCTTTTCTGCGCAGCTCCCTACACTAAGCACCAACCTCAACCACACACTAAGTTCTGTTTCAAGCCTTGCAAACAATCTTAACGCACAGCTTGGTGGCAATGAAATAAAAAATATGCTTATCCCAACTTTCACCCAAACGCAAAAAAGCTTGCAGAATCTGGATGCTCTTTTGCAAAAAACCTCAAATCTGCTTGATAAATTTAGCGACAATCCTTATGCTACGATTTTTGGAGAACATAAATGAAACATTATATAAAAATCGCTCTAGTTATATTGGCAGCCCTTATGAGTGGGTGCATTAGCCTCAAAATAAAAACAACTCTACCTCAAATCTCATACTATGATATTAGCAGTAGCAATGAGATAAAAACAACCTGCACCAAAGACCAAAAAATGCGCCTTGAACTAGAGATTCCACCCTATCTCAATACGACAAATATCTTGCAACGCACATCAAATGGACAGATTCACTTTATAGAAAATGTGAAGTGGGTGGATTTACCCTCTGTGCTATTCAAAGAAGAGTTACAAAAAAAGGCGCTAAAACATTGTCTCTTTCTAACAACCACAAGCGTAGCTTCTAAAACTATGCACTTGCACATCACAGATTTTAGCTTTGATGATACATTTGCAGTGATTAAACTATCTTATGCGCTCTTTGAACACCAGCAGCTTATAAAATCTAAGATTCTGACAATAAAAGTAGCTATCAACAAAAATGCACGCATTACTACTATGGGATTAGCAGTTGATGATGCAATTAATGCAATTCTTAAACTAACCAATTAGGCTTATGTATGAAACCTACACGACTTACATCTTCTCTCTTACGTAAAATCTTTGTCGCAGCCTCAATTCGCCGCTGGAATGACCAAGCCTGCCCGGTAGAATTTGTCGAGCTTGACAAGCAAGCGCATAAAATGGTGATTGCCTATCTTTTTGCTAAATATGAACAAATCGATGGTAAAGCGATTGATTGGGAACGACTAATAATGTATTTTTGTTTTGATTTTTTTGCGCGTGTGGTGCTAACTGATATAAAACCACCTGTCTTTCACGAACTGCAAAAATACCACAGAAAAGAGCTTGCAAAATTTGTACTCCAAGAGCTAAAAGACGACTTGGGAGAGTATGAGTTTTTTGAAGATTTTGAGCACTATCTCAAACACCCACCCCAAAATATCGAAACCCAGATTCTGCACGCTGCACATTATTACGCCTCGAAATGGGAGTTTGATATTATCTATCATTTTAATCCATATATGTTTGATGTAGCAAACATAAAAGCTACTATCGATAAAGAAGTTGAACAACACTACAACCTAAGCGGTATGAAACAAGTCGTACTTTTTAAAACAAAAAGTGAGCTTATTACAATGTTTGGACAGCTTAGATTTCAGAAGCGATGGAGTCAGACACCGCGTGTGCCAGCGACCTCCGTACTAGGACATACGCTTGTAGTTGCCCTGTGTGGATATCTACTTAGTTTAGATATTGGGGCTTGTGAGCAAATGCGTATTAATCACTTTTTGGGAGGATTATTTCACGATTTGCCAGAGATTCTCACACGTGATATTATTTCCCCGATAAAAAGTTCAATTGTAGGGCTTGATGAGCAGATAAAACACATTGAGGAGCGTGCTGTACAAGAAAAAATCTTAATTCATCTCCCAGAATCTATTAGTGCTGATATTATCTACTTCACGCAAAATGAATTTGCAAACCGCTATAAAATTGAAGGCTTCACACACTATGCAAAAAATGTTGGCGATCTTTTTTCCCACTATAATACCAATGAGCATAACCCTGTATGTGGTGAGTTTTTAAAAATATGCGATCATTTGAGTGCATATTTAGAAGCGAAAATTTCTATCTCACATGGTATCTCAAGCCAAGATCTCATACAAGGTGCAGAAGGCATACTGCAACGGCGTCAAGAAAGTGCTATTAATGGAGTCGATCTTGGCGCTTTATTCCGAGATTTTTGCTAATTCATCTTACAAAGAAAGGTTTTATATGCGCTATGTAAAATCACTTGCTAAAACTATCGCCCCTAGATTCTATGAGCGATTAAGCCAATTCAAACAGCACTACATCACACACTTTGCGACCAAGTCCTACGCACAAGAGGGCGAGGATATTTTGCTTGCTAGAATCTTTGAGGGAATCTCTGCGACAAGTAAATTCTACGTAGATATTGGGGCGCACCACCCATATAGGTTCTCCAATACATATTTGTTCTACAAGCGTGGTTGGAGGGGAATCAATGTCGATGCTATGCCGGGCATAAAAAAGGTATTTGATACAACTCGTCCAAGAGATATTACTCTTGAATGTGGTATTGCTAGTAAGCGCGATTGGGGGGGGGGCAGACCACTTTATGACATATTATATGTTCAATGAGCCAGCGCTAAATGGTTTTGCCAAGGAGCTTGCGCACAAATACGATACGCACCCGACCCACCACCTTATCGCAACAAAAACAATCCCTATCTATACCCTCAAAGAAATCCTTGATTCTAACTTACCACAGGGAATTAGCATAGATTTCTTAAGTGTAGATGCGGAAGGGCTGGATTTTGATATTCTATCTTCTAATGACTGGGAGATGTATCGTCCAAAGATTATATTAGCCGAAAGTTATCATCGCGATATGACAACAATCTCTACAAACCCTATCTATACACTTCTACAAGAGCAAGGCTATACGCTTATTGCAAAAACATTTAATACCCTATTTTTTGCGCAAAATACATTTCTTAAATAGCACGATAGATCGCACCAAAACAATCCCTCTATAAAGCACCAATATGTTCTATTAGCCTTTGTGGGGTAAGGGCATAATTGTTTTTTTCTGCTTGTGCCGCGAGGGCGTGTGCTAGGCTTGCATTTTTGGCAGCTTCTAGGGGGCTAAATCCTTGTGCAAGATAACCTCCAATAAGCCCTGCTAGCACATCGCCACTACCACCTTTAGCAAGCGCACTTGAACCTAGTGAATTGACATAGAGCTGTTTTTTATGGGCAATAATAGTGTTTGCGCCCTTAAGCAACAATACAGATTCTGGATATGCCTCGCTAAAACGGAGTGCTAGATCAAAACGTTGTGCTTGCACCTCTGCTACAGAAACTTCTCCAAGACCACATAGCCCAAAAAGAGCAGCAAACTCTTTTGGGTGTGGTGTTAGCACAACTCTTGAAGCAAGAGTAGAATCAGCAAGAGCTGCCACAACCTCTTGCTGATATAATATATCTGCATCAAGCACCATATAATGTGATTGCCATATCTTATGTAATGGAATTTTATTCGTGCCAAGCCCCATACCCACCACAAATACATTCGCATTATGCGGTATGGTATGTGCATACATAATCTCGGGGAATACTCCTAGTGCATACGATAAAACAGAATCTATATCACAAACAAAGGGTGTTTTAGTAGTACTAGAATCTATTTTGTCAGAATCTAGAGTGCTAGATTCCAAAACACTTTGAGCACTCATAATACTCACAAGCCCAGCGCCAATACGCAAGCCACTCAATGCCGCAAGGAGTGCAGCTCCTTGTTTTTCTCCTGCAACCACGACAAGATGACCAAACTTACCTTTATGGCAGTTTTGAGAAGTGCGCTTAGGCAGCACCAAATCCTCGCGCTCAAGCAAGAAAAAAGGTGTATGCACCTCATAAAGCCCACGCGAAATACCAAGATCTCCAACTACCACCTCGCCTATAACATCTTTTGCACTATCACTATAAAGAGCTGTTTTTAATGCTCCCATACTTAATGTATAATGCGCACAAAACGCAACCGTTTCGATATTACCAGAGCCATCAAGCCCACTTGGTATATCGCACGCCACGCGAATGCGCCCGTTTTTATTCATTTGCAAAATAAGCGTCTCAAACTCAGTATTAAGCGTACCGCTAAAACCGCTTCCAAACAAACAATCCACTATCACATCGCAAGGAGAGATCTTCTTTATATGTTCAACACCACACAGTTCTGCTCGCTCACTCTGAAGCTTACAAAGTTCTGATCGCGGCTCTTTAGCTACATAGATTTGCACGCGATATGCCTTGTGCAACTTACGTGCAAGCGCATAGCCATCTGCTCCATTATCTCCACTACCACACACGATACATATAACGCTCATTTTATGCGTGATACGCTCTATAAGTGCTGCTAGTGCGCTAGCAGCATTCTCCATTAATAACTCACTAGTAAGATTGTATTTGCTTATGGCGCGCTTATCCAGATTTGCTGTGGTTGGATAAAGATTTTTCATCACCTTTTCCCTAGCGATTTGCTAAAAATGAGCGTACATTTTCAATGCTTATAGCGATCAATTGCTTAAGCGAATCTCCGTATGCATAAGCAATGTGTGGCGTAATGAGTAGGCGCGATTGGATACTAGAATCTAAAAACAAATGATCAGCGCGCATAGGCTCTTGCTCTAAAACATCGCAAGCATAATACAATTGTGCGCCATTTTTTAGTGCAGTTGCAAGATCGGTCTCATTGACAATGCCACCACGTCCAACATTGATAAGGATAGCATCTTGTTTGAGTAGTGCAAGTTTGTCTATATTGATAAGATTTAGTGTGTCTTGGTTGAGCGGTGCGTGGATACTGATAATATCGCTTGTGCTAAGAAGTTCATCAAGTTCTAGTCGAGGGTAGGTTGTATCATTGTTTTTGCCACTTGTAGAAGCATAGCATACCTGCGCATCAAATGCGCTTGCCAAATGTGCTACGCGCCTGCCAATGCTTCCAAAGCCAATAATCCCCCATTTAAGCCCTGCAAGCCCTCTGCGCCCCTTTGCAAGATGTGTAAAAATAGGGCTTTTGCACCATTGCCCGCTTTTAACATACGTATCATAATAGTGTATTTGGCTTAGGCAATCAAGCGCCATTGTAAGGGTGTGCTGGGCGACACTTAATGTCGAATAACCAGCGACATTTTTTACTTCTATGCCAAGCTCTTTTGCGCATTCCATATCGATAATATTCGTACCCGTCGCTGTTACACAGATAAGCTCTAGGCTTTTTAGTTGCTGCAGTAAAGGTTTATCAAGAACGACTTTGTTGGTGAGAATAACCTGCGCACCCTGTGCGCGCTCTAATGTTTGTTCGTAACTTGTAAGTGGATAGCTTATATATTCTCCAAATCTCTCTAGCTCACTCAAATCTGCATCACCAAGTGTTTGCGCATCAAGATTGACAATTTTTACCGACATCAATTCTCCTTAATCAAGATTTATGTAGCTTAAAATATTTATGCTTTAAGCTCTCTTATGCAGAATCAAAAGTGCTTTCCGGATAGGCTAAGAAATTATATGCAACATTTACAATCAAAAAACTTGTATTTTTTATCGTAAAAATAACACAAAAAAATGATTTTTTGCCCTATAATCTTGCACAACCAAAGTTTAAATTTATGGTAATCTCAAAATTGCCAGAATCTAATCTTTGAGATCTTACGTACAAGGATACAGCAATGCTAAAAGCTATAAAACAATTTATGCTTGGGTGCTTACTTACTAGCGGAATCGCAAATGCGGTAGATTTTGAAGGCTTCTCACACCCAGAAAGTGTGTTTGTGCATAAAAACGACGTGTTTGTAAGCAATCTTGGAGAAAAGCTTGACCCTATGGGCAAAGATAACGATGGCTTTATTACAAAGCTTGATAAAAATGGCAAAATTATTGAGCTCAAGTGGATAGCAAATCTCAATGCTCCTAAAGGTATGAATGTCATTGGTAATACGCTCTATGTTGTGGATATTGACACACTAAAAGGCTTTGATATAAAAAGTAAAAAGGAAGTGCTTAGTATTCCTGTAGAAGGCGGAATGTTTCTAAATGATATTGCGGTGCTTGATAACAATACACTTCTTGTTAGCGACACTGGAACAGGGATTATTCATATTTTTAATCTCAAGGCAAAAACCTATGAAACTTTCACAACATTGGATTCTAAATATGGCGGACCAAATGGGATTTTGCTTGACCCCAAGAAAAAGACCCTCATTGTAGTGGGTTATGACCCAGCCGGTAAGAAAAAGGGGGGTGTTGTGCGCATTGATATAACAAGCAAACAAGTTACCGAGCTTACCGAGCCTCTTGGCGCACTTGATGGTGTGGTATTTAGCAAAAATGGTGATTTGCTTGTGAGTGATTGGGGAGAAAATCTACAAGGCGTGGTATATAAGATAGATTCTAAAGGCGAGGTAAGCAAACTCGAACTAGAATCTATGGGCGGACCTGCTGATATGTTTAGTGATGGCAAACATCTTTGGATTCCACGTATGGTAGATAAAAAAGTAACAAAGATTGATTTACCCTAACATCTGCACCCTAAATTCTGATACTCTTGGTCTAGCTATCAGACTAGGCTAGCCCAAGATTCTACTACCTTTTACCACGCTAAGTGTTGCATATTTTATACCAAATTTATTGCAAGCTTTTCCAAAACAATACTCTATTTAGATTCTGCTTTGACTTGACTTGACGTATTTTTTTTTTTTTGTAGGATTGTGTCCTATTTTATTCAAGGAGATACAATGGTAGCAAATGTAGCAAAAAAACTTGCACTTTTTTCACTATTAGCACTAGGAGGGTTTGCCCTAGTAGGCTGTTCGCAAAATGTGGCACGATTTTCGGTAGCAACAACTGGGAATCTACCATTGCAAAATGTTGAAAAAGGCGATACTGTCAAGGGCAAAGATTGTATTACGCGTATTTTTTGGTTTGGCTTAGGTAATACGCAAAATCGTGTTAGTGGTGCTGTTGGAGCCGCGCTTGATCAAGCTTCAAAGAATGGCAAACCATCAGATGCACTTGTAAATGTTGATGTGCGACATAGTGCGTGGAGTGCAATATTCTTTGGTAGAGATTGCTTTATAGCAACAGGTCAGCCAATCACAATAAATAGCAACAAATAGCAACAACACTCTCTCTGACCTCTTTTGCCCCATTTGGGGCTTAACCACCAGATTTACTACAACTGCTTAAATTTATTTATATTGTTTTATGCGCAATAGCTCAGATTTTAATATATTGTAATATTCCATCAAAGCATCTTGAAATGGCTCAAGCATACTGTTGAATCGCTCAAAACACTGTGCATACGCTTCACTTATTTCCCATAGCGCCTTTTTATACAATGCATTTTGTAAAAAGAGTTTATCTTGGAATAGTAAAAAATGTAGGCTTATGTTGAGTTCTTCGCGCACATTTTCAAGCGTTGGGATAAAGAGCGCGAAGTCCTTGGGATTTTGTAGATGTTTTTTAAGCGCATACTGCATAGTAGAATCTAGTTTTGTAAGCGCAAGTGTGATTGCCCCCCGATAATTGGTCGTGATACAATGCCTTAAAATAATAAGCTCACTTTGCAAATTTGCAACCGCCTTTAAACCAGCATTTTCATAATCACGCACAATCGCAAAAAGAGTCTCCTGCAAGCTATGAAATTTTGCCTGCGAGAGAGACTTTATGAGCGACTTGTTTGTACTAATATCAAAAACCTTATCTTTCAAAGATTCTTGCTCCTTTGCCAAAAGTGCGCCAAATGTCATAGAAAAATCACTCATCGCAAATCCAAGCTTGCGAAAATCACGCACATACTGCGACTCTTCACTGCAAAGTTTGCTAATGAGTGTATCTTTTGGTAATAAAGGTACAGATTTTGTTTGAGTTATTTGAGTGCGTAGTCCAAATTTGTTTTTAACCACAAGAGGAAGTTGTATTTCTTGAGAATCTAGCGAGGCAAAAATACTCTGTGCAAGATTCTCTAGTTCGCTATCATAAGAAAGAAACAAAGTGTTAAAATGCTTTTCAAGCCCACTTTGCATCGCACAAAAACGCACTTTACCATCTTGCTTCTCTAACATTGTAGCAAGATTATTAAGAGCAAATATACCTTTATGAGTATGGTATAGAGCTTGTATCAGCAAAGTTTTTAACGAACGCAGAATCTTTTGCTTTTTTAAAGAGACTGCATTAGGGGCAAGATGTGTATGGATAAAATCAAGTACTGATTGCATATTAGAGTGCGCATACAATGTCTTATCCTCTGCTGCAAGTGCTTGCTTTGCTGAAATCGCTACAACCTCACTAAATAATCCCCTAAAAGCTTCCTTTGCATATTGTAAGCTTGTAGCAATTTCTTGTTCGTCTTTAAGTCTGTCTTTTTGGTTGAGTACACAAAGGCTTTTGGCGGCGTATTTTCTGATATGATTTTGCAAAATATCTTTTTCACTTTGTTTGCCAACATTATCAATCAAAGAAAGCCAAATAATTCCCTCGACTTCTTCAAGTATAGCATTTGTTGTATCTGTATCGGCTTCATTTTGGGAATTAAAACCCGGTGTATCGAGGAAACGAATATGCTCAAGTAGAGGGTTTGGCGCATACAGTCTAAAATCTTTGATATGCGCATTTTCTAGTTCATTAAGCGTATGCAAAAACTCCAAAGGCTTACTCTTTATGCTACCATTATGGTAGCGCGCTTTAAGCTCATAATCCTCACCATGGCAAATCTCACAAACCTTAGATGTAATAGGCGTAATCCCACTTGGCAGAATCTCGCGCCCCAAAAGTGCATTCAAAAAAGTACTCTTGCCGCTAGAAAACTGCCCAACAATCGCTATTGTAATTGGCTTTTGCACTAGGGATTCTAGGGCATTAAGCTGGTATAGCACATCATCTGGTGGAACCTCTTGGTGGCTTAGGGCATAGCGCACTTGGGTAATCAGATTTTGGAGTGGGTCTTTGTTTGTGTCTGCTAGGCATTCTTGGATAAAGCGCTCAAGCAAAGATGTAGAATCCGATAAAATACTAAAATCGGTAGATTTTGATAAAAGTGATCCAAGCGATAAGATAGAATCTTGTATAGTTGGTGTGCTCATCGTAATGCCTCAATGATAATTTGTAGTTCGTGTTGAATGGTTTTTAGGGTTTTTTGTGTGGTGAGATTGGTGGCAATATATGTCTTTGTATCTCCTTTGTTTGCTCGGGAGATAGCAGAATCTAGCCGATCTTTACTTTCTGATATACGAGCCTGAAGCTTGGATTCTTGTGCCGCCTGAAACGCCATAAAGCCTTCTTGTAAGCTTGCTTGTATGCGTGCATTTTCTTGAGCGATAAGGGTGCTTAAAGCTTCTATACCTTGAACAAGGCTAGATTCTAGCGCGCCCTGCAAACGCTCCTGCGTGGATTTTGTATGGCTTGCACAAAGGGTGTGTATTTGCGTGCTTAAGGTTTGGGCTATACTTGCAATATGTGGTGTTTGGTTGGTGTATGTAATATTAGGCAGGCAAAGCGCATTGTCTTCTTTTATCTCAATCATAGATTCTAGCAAAGCACCAAGTGTAGTGATTTTTTTAGCAACTTTGTATTTGTATTCGCGTACCAAATCACTTGTGCTATCACTTAGCGCTTGCTTAATGATAGAGTGTATGCGTTCAAGGCTTGGAGTGCTAGAGCGAGCATATTCATAGAGCGCATCATCATAAAGCTGTGTGTGTAAGCGCTGGATATGTGCACGCAAATGTGCGGTTATTAATGCACCAAGATCGTTAAGATAGCGACTAAACTCACTCTCAATCTCAAGCAGTCTTGATTTGAGAGTTTCTTGAGATTCCAACAGGGCTGTATGCTCTTTTTCAAGATTATCAAGAATCTTTGTACGATCTTTAGATGAAGCTTGCAAAATCTCTATCTCAACTTGTAATGCTGAAAGCTCCTTTTGCACAAGAAATGCTACTTGTTTATATGCACTATAAAGCATCTCTTTACGCTTTTTAGAATCACTCCCCAAAAGCATAGATTCTAAATAGGATTCTATCTTTGTAATCCCCGTCTTCTCGAAATCAAAGCCCTTTTGCTGCGCCTCTGCTATAACGGCTTGGTCCTTGGTTTTGTAAGCAAGCGCATAAAATCCACTCAAAGCAATAAAATCTATACGATCAAGAAGGGCTTGGGTATCTTCTTCATAGTGCATTTTTTGGAGTTCTTTAGTAAGGCTAGCGCGCGTATAGGCTAGACTGGATTCTAACTCTTTCTCACTTAGTAAATCAGAGCGTGTTAGCACAACAAGCAAACGCGAAATATGCCCACTTGTCAGTGTTTCTAGTATAAAATCCATATCTTTTTTGGTGGCAGCACAACTTGCATTCATTACATAAATAAGCAAATCACAATGCTGCATATAATCTTTTGTCATTTCCTCACGTTTGATGATAGGGTCATCAAGCCCCGGCGTATCGACAATCTCGACATTATTTTCCAAAAATGTTAGCGGAGTATAAATCTCCACTCTTGCGACTATATCACACATTGCCGATGGGTGGTTCGCAGAAGTATAACGTGCAAGCTCACTAAGATCTATGTCCTTTGTACCTACTTTAAGAAACTCTAATGCCTCATCACTTAGCGGGGGTGTGGCACTAGATTCTAAAAAAGATTCTCTACTCTCGCGCCACTCCTGCTCACTCCAAAAATAAATCTGTGCATATTCTTTGGGTGCATATTTTAAGATCGTAAGGCTTGCTGTCTCGGGTATAGTAGAAGTGCCAAGCAGTGCTTTGCCAAGGAGTGCATTTAAGAACGTACTTTTGCCAGCACTCAAGATTCCAACAACACCTATAGAAAAATGATTGTCTGCAAGATTCTTAGTAATAGTTTCAAGAGCAAGCTTTGTGCTTGGCACACTTTGTATGATAGTCTTTATAATTATATCAAGCTCATCTGCAAGCGCTTCAGATGAAAGGCTGAGGGAAGCACTTGTACTATCATTTTGTGTATGTTCTTTAGGGACACTCATCATATTATCACATAGTTCAAGCAAAGCGCGTGTCTGTGTATTATCAAGTAATCCCGAAGCATTTATGCGTAGTAGCATCGCTTTTAGTGGTTTTAACATCTCTATGGTAATTGTGTTTAATACTAATGCTTGCAATGCTTGAATAAAAGAGAGCGTTTCTGTTTCTTTGTGTTCAAAGTCTTTAGCACATAGTGCAAGTACTGCTTGAAAAACGTTAGAATGCATATAACGCACGTGGTTATGTTGCGTATGTGAAAGCAATAAAGCATAAGCTTGAACACCAAGTGTAGGTAGTGTATCTTGGATCGGAGAATCTAGCAATGTCTCCAACAAAGCCTCATCTAATAATACACTATCATAAGCAATACTAAAAAAAGCATTAATATACTCTTTCTTAGAATCTTGTAGGGCACTAATAGATTCTGCCTGCATAGCAGATGTATAGAGTAAATCTTGTATCATTGTGTAGTCTTGCGCTGAATTTATAATGTTGTGGATTCTACCAAAATATCACTTGTATCAGGTAAAAAAAATATTTTTTTGTTATGATTGCACTAATTTTGGTAGCTTTTAACCGCAAGGAGCATACGTGGATACAAAAACAGGGCAGAATCTAGAAACAATTGGGCTAAGAGATGTTTTTTTAAACTTTTTAAAAAGCGAAGCATTTGGTGGAATTTTTTTGTTTTTTGCCGCTGTGGGTGCAATGATTGTTGCAAACTCTCCTTTTAGCGATATGTATTTTAATTTTTGGCATATCAATCTTGGCATAGAGATCCAAGGGCTTCTTCATTCTTTTCCATTCCTTGCATATTTCTTTAGTGGAGGAGAAACAGGAAATATTTTTATTGGGCTAAGCATACACCATTGGATTAGTGATGTATTAATGGCATTCTTCTTCCTAATGGTTGGACTAGAGATCAAGAGAGAAGTACTTTTTGGCGAGCTTGCAGACTTCAAAAGGGCGATTTTTCCTGCTCTTGCAGCACTTGGCGGAATGATTATACCCGGTCTTATCTACTTCACTCTTAATGCCGGGACACCTTCTGATCACGGATTTGGGATTCCTATGGCAACTGATATTGCATTTGCACTTGGAGTAATTATGCTTCTAAAATCACGTGTCCCTATGGCACTAAAGGTTTTTCTAGTAACGCTTGCAGTTGTAGATGACTTAGGTGCAATCATTGTGATCGCACTATTTTATGCAGACAATTTACACATAATATGGCTACTGCTAGCGTGCTTTCTCGTGGGCATACTCATTGGACTCAATCGCTTTGGAGTCAAGCGGTTAGCGCCGTATTTGGGTATTGGCGTATTACTTTGGTTTGCTGTACATAATAGCGGAATCCACGCTACAATCGCAGCAGTAATATTGGCATTTTGTATCCCTGTACGCCCTAAGGTATCGCTCGAAGAATTTGCACCCTTTATCAAAACAACTACCGATGCCTTTGCGCGCACCACCAAAGAATCCCAAAACTTTCTCAACGAATCTCAAGTAAGAAATCTACGCGATATGCAACATCGTATTGCTATGGTTCAAAGCCCTTTAGGCAGACTTGAGCGCGCATTGCATCCGTGGAGTGCTTATATGATTATGCCATTGTTTGGGTTTGCAAATGCAGGGGTGCGTATTGACGATAATATGAATTTTAATAGCATTTTAGCACTTGATCATATCTTTTTGGGTGTGATACTCGGGCTGCTTATTGGCAAACCTCTGGGGATTTTTCTTATTACTTTCATTTCTGAAAAAATTGGTATTGCTATGCGCCCTCAAGGTGTAAGCTGGGCACAGATTCTTGGGGCTGGAATGCTTGCAGGTATTGGCTTTACAATGTCAATTTTTGTTGCTGATTTGGCTTTCAAAAATACACCACACGCCCTAGAGGCTACTGAAATATCTAAAATAGCTATTCTTAGTGGTTCTTTGCTTTCTGGCATTGTGGGCGCAGTTTTTTTGATTCTGCTTGCAAAAATAAAGAAAAAATAAATAAACAGAGTGTTACAATAACCACTTTACTTTATAAAAAAGGAATGCTATGAATGCGAATGCTGAAAGCAATCTGCTTGTCTCATTACTACCACTTGTCGTACTTTTTGCTGTGTTTTATTTCTTTTTAATCCGCCCACAACGTGTCCAAGCAAAGCGCCATAAAGAAATGCTAGAATCCTTAAAAAAAGGCGATAAAGTCGTGTCTTCTGGAGGTCTTATTTGCGAAATTATCAAAGTAGAGGAGCAGTTTTTTAGTGTGCGTCTTAGCGATGATAATACTGCGCGGCTCTCAAAAGATTTTATCGCTTACAAACTTGATGATACAACCGATAAAAAATAATGAAATTCCTCAATCCAAGATTGCTTGTTTTTGTCGTAGCAATTCTCTTTGGTATCGCCTTTAGTATTCCAAGCTTTTTTGACACAAAAGGCTCTAAAATCACTCTTGGGCTTGATTTGCAAGGCGGGCTTAACCTCTTGCTTAATGTCGATACGGATGCGGCCATCACGGCACGCTATGCTTCTATCGCTTCTGCTATAGAATACGAAACAACACAAAAGCAGATTCTACTCTCCCCTATCCAAACCCAAGAAGCAAGTGTGCAATTTGATCTGATAGATTCTGATGGAGAGAGAACGCTTAATGCATTGCTTGATAATATGCGTGGAATACAATACGAAGTTAGCCAATTGCACTATATTGTAGCAATTACCCCATTTGAACAAGAAGAAGTGCGCAAACAAGCTATAGCCCAAGCTATAGCCACTATCCGTAATCGCCTCAATGAATTTGGGCTTGGCGAACCAAGTGTAACACAACAGGGCAGAGATAATATTCTTGTCGAACTTCCTGGTATTAAAAACACTCAACAAGAAGATCGTGTGCGCGATCTTATTTCAAAAGCTGCATTTTTGCAGATGATGGCAGTGGATGAAGAACGCGTAAATCGCGTATATACAATGAGTGATTTTGAAGCGCAGAGTTTCAACGATGTGATTTTGGAGTTTGCAGAATCCACCAAAGAAGCACAAAGTGCAAAACAAAGAGGAGATGCGACACCAAAGCTTTTATTAAAAGCCGTACCAATCCTTGATGGCAGTATGATAAGCGATGCGCGTGTAGCCTATGATGAAAACCATCGTCCAGTCGTGGCATTTGAATTAAACTCACAAGGGGCAAAGCGTTTTGGAGATTTCTCAAGCAACAATATCAACAGGCGTATGGCAATCGTACTTGATGGCAAAATCTACTCTGCACCTTCCATTAGGGCGCGTATCGCCTCAAGCGGACAGATTAGTGGAGATTTTACCGAAGAGGAAGCAACGGATTTAGCCATAACATTACGAAGTGGTGCGCTTCCGGCTCCCCTAAGCGTACTTGAAAAGCGCAGTGTTGGACCGAGTCTTGGGTCTGATAGCATCAAGGCTTCTATGCTCGCTTTGATTGGGGGTTTTGTGCTTGTTGTTGGCTTTATGATTCTGTATTATTCTATGGCAGGCGTTATTGCTTCAATGGCACTTGTTGTCAATCTCTTACTTATTATTGCTGTTATGGCGATTTTTGATGCGACTCTAACATTACCTGGTATGGCAGGAATCGTGCTAACAGTTGGAGTTGCAGTAGATGCAAACATCATCATTAATGAGCGTATCCGAGAAGCCTTACGCGCTGGAGAAAGCATAGCACGCTCCATACAAATAGGCTACATCAATGCTTCAAGGGCAATTTTTGACTCTAACATTACCTCTCTTATTGCCTCTGTTTTACTCTATGCATACGGAACAGGTGCGATCAAAGGGTTTGCTATTACCACAGGGATTGGGATTCTTGCCTCTATCATCACTGCTATTGTTGGTACACACGGCATATATCAAGCGCTCATACCCTTTATTGCACAAACAAAGCGAATGTATTTTTGGTTTGGGGTATCTTATGAAGCTAAAAAACAGCATAAAAGACAAGTTTTGTCTCAAGCTACTCCAAAAGCCAAAGGATAAGCTATGGAAATTTTCAAAAAAGTACGCATTTTTGATTTTGTCAAATACTCAAACTATGGCTTATGGGTGAGTTTTATTCTACTTATTGGAGCAGCAGTTCTCTTTATCAAACCCAGCTTTACACCCGGTATTGACTTCGCTGGAGGGAGTTTAGCACAGATACGTTATCAAACCCAAGCACCTATTGAAAAAGTACGTACACTACTTGAATCTGACTCGCGCTTTAAAGGTGTGCAGGTTAGTGAATTTGACTCGATTTATGAACTATCCATAAAAATCCCTCACAGCACTGCACTAGAAGGCGAGAATCTAGCACCCATACTAGAATCTGTCCTCGCACCAAGTGGAATATTTGAAATACGAAAACTAGATTCTGTAGGGGCAAAGGTTGGTGAAGAGCTACGTCAAAAGGGAATAGTTTCTCTGATTCTTGCATTTATCGCAATGATGGCTTATGTAAGTTTTCGGTATGAATGGCGGTTTGCTTTGGCTGGGATTCTAGCACTTGTGCACGATGTTATCATCACAGCGGCAAGCATTATTATCTTTGATATTGATCTCAACCTTGAAGTCATCGCTGCCCTACTAACACTCATTGGATACTCTATTAATGATACAATTATTATCTTTGATAGAATCCGAGAAAAAATGCTCACCGATCGCTCAAATAATATCAATCTCGTTATCAATGAAGCCATATCTCGCACGCTTTCGCGCACATTATTAACATCATTGACGGTGTTTTTTGTGGTATTAACCCTCTATATGTTTGGGGGTGCGATTATTGTTGGATTCTCATTACCTATGTTGATTGGCGTAATTGTAGGTACATATAGCTCAATGTTTGTTGCACCAAAACTCGCAATTTTGCTAGGATTTAACATTGAAGAATATCACAAAAAAGAATCTCTTAAAGCCAAACGTGCAGCTGATCGTCAAAAAATGCGCCAACAATACGAAGGTGGTAGAATCTAGTTAAGGAGCAATGATGGATTGGGGTAAGATTATTTTTATTTTTTTTACGCTAAGTAGTGCAACTTCAACAGCGGGGTTTTTATACTCGCCTGATATTACGATTTTGTTTGTCGCAGTGGCACTCAATCTTATTGCCACAACGCTAAAAATAGGCGTGCGCAAAAAGCTCTCTTCTGAACTATTTGCAAGCTCTATTGTGGCAGATATACACCTCTTGCCGGCATTTGGTATTTTGCAAGTACTGCATAATGAAAAGCTTGCATATGTATTTGTGATTGGAGCAATGCTTGCTAATATCTTTTCGCTGATTCTGCTACTTATTGAAAGCGCACAAAAGAACGATACAGACTTTTAGGATTTAAGATGAGTGAATATAATCCAAAAATCATAGAAAAAAAATGGCAAGACTTCTGGGAAAAAGAGCGTCTTTACGAACCTAGCTGGAATTTGCAGCAACCAAAAAAATACATTCTTAGTATGTTTCCCTACCCTAGTGGTGCTATTCATATGGGGCACGTGCGCAACTATTGTATCGGCGATGCGCTTGCCCGGTTTTATCGCATACGTGGGTTTAATGTTTTGCATCCCATAGGTTTTGATGCCTTTGGTATGCCTGCAGAAAATGCTGCGATCAAACACAAAACCCACCCAAAAGTATGGACCTACGCCAATATGGATACGATGCGCAAAGAACTTGCAATACTTGGGCTCTCCTTTTCTAAAGAACAAGAGCTTGCTACGTGCGATCCTATCTATACCAAATGGGAACAGGAATTTTTTATCCAAATGTGGCAAAAAGGTATGATTTATCGCAAAAAAGCATTTTTAAATTGGTGTCCAAACGATAAAACTGTGCTAGCCAACGAACAGGTCATCGATGGTCGCTGCTGGCGATGCGATACAGAAGTCATACAAAAAGAAATGGAACAATACTATATCAAAATCACAGACTATGCGGAAGAATTACTACAAGACTTAGAAAAACTAGAAGGCAAGTGGTCACCTCAAGTACTTATTATGCAAAAAAACTGGATAGGCAAATCAAGTGGTTTGAGTTTTCATTTTGTCCTAGAATCTTCAGCACAAGCATCAAGTGGAATAAAATCTTTAGAGGTTTTTACTACACGTCCTGATACTATTTTTGGCGTTACATATTGTGCTATCGCACCCGAACACCCACTTACAAAAGCTATAGCAGCAACCCTTCCAAGAGAACAACAACAACTTATTCGCGAACTACAAAACGTTTCGGCTCGCAATCGTGCTATCAACAAAAAACAAGGTGTACCATTAGGAATAAATGTTCTTCACCCAATTACGCAAGAACCTCTGCCAGTGTGGGTAGCAAACTTCGTCCTTATGGATTATGGAAGTGGAGCAGTGATGAGTGTACCAGCACACGATGAACGAGATTTTGAGTTTGCTAAGATGTATGACCTTCCTATTAAGCAGGTTCTACGCACAAATACGCCCTTACCATATACCGATGATGGTGTGCTTATGGAGAGTGGTGCATTTGATAATCTTAGTGGAGACAATGCAAGAGAAGCAATCATTGCACACTTTGAACAGCAAGGTATTGGCAAACGTATCACAAACTATCGTTTGCGTGATTGGGGGGTCTCAAGACAGCGCTACTGGGGGACGCCCATTCCTATTGTGCATTGCCCCAGCTGTGGAGCTGTGCCAGAATCATTAGAGAATCTACCCATTACACTACCTGAAGATGTTGTTATTGATGGTGAGGGGAATCCGCTTGATAAACACCCCTCTTACAAACACACTAAATGCCCAAAATGCGGCAAAGATGCGATACGAGAAACCGACACAATGGATACATTTGTGGAATCTAGCTGGTACTTTTTACGCTATACCACACCAAGCGCGCTGTGGGAAAAGCAGGCATTTGATAGCAAAAGCATCGCATATTGGATGCAAGTTGATGAATATATAGGCGGTATTGAGCACGCAATCTTACATTTACTGTATGCAAGGTTCTTCACAAAGGTGTTACGTGATCTTGGGTATCTTGATTTTGATGAACCTTTTGCACACTTGCTCACACAAGGAATGGTACTAAAAAATGGCGAAAAAATGGCGAAATCTAAAGGCAATGTTATCAATCCAAGCGAAATTATCAAGCAATATGGCTCTGATACGGCACGCCTTTTTATTCTCTTTGCGGCACCTCCCATACGAGAACTAGAATGGAATGATAATGGGGTTGAAGGTGCAAATCGCTTTATTAAAAGACTCTATGAACGTGCAAAAAATGTCTATGCCACATCTACTCTGCCAAAACTAGATTCTAACAGCCTCAATTCTCGCCAAAAACTTGCACGAAAAAAAGTCTATGAAGCGTTGCAAAAAAGCAATGAAGTTTTTAGCAAACGCCAACATAACTATAATTTTAACACGCTTATTGCTGCTTGTATGGAGGCGCTTAATGCGCTCAGTGCGCAAGATCATAAAGATGTTTGGACAGAAGGATATTTTATTTTGCTTGCAATTCTAGAACCAATTATTCCACATATTTGCTGGGAGCTTAGTGAAGAAAAGTTTGGTCGCGCGAACTTCTGCGAAATTGCCATAGATTCTAGTGCATTTATAAGCGAAGAATGCACATTTGCAATCACAATTAATGGCAAAAAGCGTGCCGAAATCAGTGTGCCAAAAGATCTAACAAACGATGAGCTTTTAGCACTTGGTAAAAAGGCAGTTGCAAAATGGCTAGATAATGTCGAAATCAAAAAAGAAATAATTGTCCCAAATAAACTTATAAACTTTGTGGTGAAAGCGTGCTGAGAGTACTAGGATTGATCGCTATGCTTATGTTAGCTGGTTGCGGCTATATACCATCAGCTGAATATGCCAAAAAAGCACTTGGCGAGAGCGTGTTTGTCCAACTTAATATCAATCTACCTAACCCCGAAAACTCAGTCGAACTTAAAGATGCGCTCAATAAAATTATTTTATCTCGCTTTCAGACTCGTATTGCTGGCAAAGAAGAAGCCGATAGTATCATTATCATTAATATCAACAAAATCTCTGATACAACCTTTTCGATTGGAGATACTGCCTTTACAAGTTACTATCGCGTAACAACCGATGTTTCTTACACATATGACAACAAACAAGGAACACGCAGAACGTTTGATAGCAGTGGTTATTTTGACTACAATGTCTCTATAGAAAACCCCCTTGCAACCTACAATAATCGCTACTATGCAATAAACCAAGCCTTCACGCAAACACTAGATAAGTTTGTTGCCCAAATCTCCTTTGAGGGGCAAAAGTAAGGGTATAAGTGAAAAACACGCCACTCCAAATTCCACAAGCACAAAGTCTTCATCGATTAGAATCCAGTACAGATTCTCTTTTTTTAGATTCTACCAAGCAACTAAACCAAATGCCAGATTCCAAATTCCAAACTTTCACACAATATTTAGATTCTAAAGGTATAGAGTATGCACCTTTTGATAAAGAAAGAATGCCAAAAATTTTCGCTTCGATCAAATCACATATTGTCTTTCCTAAACACATTATTCGCATTCTTGGAACAAATGGCAAGGGCAGTACGGGGCGCTTTATTACGCTGGGGCTTATGCAGCATGGGTTTAGTGTATTGCATTTTAGCTCTCCTCATTTGTTTTGTTTCAATGAACGTTTTTACAAAAACGGCGCACACGTAAGCGACGAAGCGCTACAAAAAGCACACACATTTTTACAACAATTTACAATAACAAAGCAAGCAAGCTATTTTGAATACACAACACTGCTTGCCCTTGTCTTAGCGCAGGACTGCACATATTTTGTGTGTGAAGCAGGACTTGGGGGCGAATTTGATTCCACAAATATATTGCAAACAATGACGCAAATAAGCGTTTTTACGCCAATTTCTTATGATCATCAAGAAATGCTTGGAGACACCATAGAATCTATTGCTACCACCAAACTCAAAGCAATGAGCTCTTACAACCTAATAGCACCACAGCGCTTTACCCAAACAATCACTATTGCCCAAGAAATTGCACACAAAAGGAATGCCCAACTATTCTATATCACACACGATGAAACAGAATCTATTCTGCTTTGCCCTAGTATGAATGCATATGCGGCAAATTTTGCGCCATTTTTGCGCCAGAATCTTGCAGTGGCACAAAAAGTGCTAGAATCTCTCCAGATCCAAGTGGATTATGCTCATTTAGCACCCTTTGATCTGCCAGCACGAGCACAGTGGATTGCTCCTAATATCTTGCTTGATGTTGGGCATAATGCCGATGGCGCGCGCTGCATTTTGAAAATTATTGGTGCAAAACGCGTATATTTGGTGTATAATACGTTTTTGGAGAAAGATGTACGCAGTATTTTGGATATTTTAAAACCTATAATCGACAAATTGCTCATTATCCCTGTTACACATCCTAGAATCTTGCCAAAAGCAGATCTTATTCGGACGTGTGAGGATCTTGGCATAGAATATGAGGATTTCACACAAATCCAAGACAAGAGCGAATATGTCGTATTTGGTTCATTTAGCGTGATTGAAACTTTTTGGAGAATATGGAATGCAAGACAGACTCGTGATTTCCATTGTTGATGAAAAAGGCTCAAAGCAATTTTCTTTGCCACGCAGTGCGACAAAACTTATCTTAATTGGTGTTACAGTCGTGCTTGTGTTGCTTTTGGCAAGTTTCTTTGTAATGAGTTTTTTAATGAATCAAATCAATGATATTACCAAGCAAAAAAATGAAGCAATCATACAATACCATTCCATTTATCAGAAAAATGCTATGCTAAAAAATGCTATTCGCGAAAAAACAGATGAGCTTGAGGTTGTAAATTCCAAAATTGACAAACTTGAAGATATTATTAGCATTAAAACCAATGTCATAAAGCACCCACAAATTACAAAAGTAGATCTACAAAACATCAGTAGTGCTCACAAGCTTTTGCTACTTAGTCTTATACCTAATGGTAATCCCTTAAAAAACTTCACCAAAAAAAGTCCAACTTCAGAGCGACTTCACCCACTTCACAACACAAGTGGAGTTGAGGGAGGAATGGACTATATGGTGCCTAAAAAGTCGCCTGTTTATGCAACTGCTGATGGCGTTGTTATCCTTGTGCAAGAAAATGGCAAAACAGGTCTTGGTAATGTAATTAAACTTACACACTCTTTTGGATTCTCATCCGTATATGGACACCTTGATACTCTTGCGGTTAAAAAGGGAGACTTTGTTCAAAAAGGACAGGTTATAGGATACAGTGGCAATAGCGGTCGATCCAATGGTGATAGAATGTACTATGAAGTAAGCTTTTTAGGCACTCCTCTTAATCCATTAGCATATGCAAGCTGGAATTTTGACAACTTCGATGTAATTTTTTCCAAAGAAGATGGGATTGATTGGAAGAATTTGGTGTGGGCTATCGAAGATATAGCCAAACTGCAAACATTACGAGTAAGCTCTAGCGAAAAATATAAAAAAGAGGCATTATGATCTTTGATCGTCGTCTTGTCTTGATGATAACACACAAAGACGGCAGCAAATTTGTCAATGTCAGTATGGTGTTTCGGCAAGTAACTCTGTATGTCGTGCTATTTTTTCTAAGCTTTGTATTTTTCATCATTCTCTCTATTAGTGTATTTCGCTCTGAAATAGCTGATATCAATGCAAAAACAATGCTGATTGAAGAACGTAACGAGACAATGATACTTGGTAATGCGATTCTTAATGATGAAATGAATCAACGCTTGCAAGAGATAGCGCTTGCAAGCGACAAAATCGATACACTAGAAAATGAAATAGGTGTTAATAATTCAAATGATAACCTTGTCGATCGAGTCGATGTAGCAAGCATTACTGGTGCGCAAAAAGCATTTTTTATGAAATTTATTCCAAATGGCTATCCTCTCGAAGTCTTTTCAGGAATTACTGACCCTTATGGCACGCGATTTCACCCAGTACTTCGTATCGTTCGCCAGCATACAGGCACAGATTTTGCAGCAAAAATAGGTACACCTGTTTATGCAACTGCTGATGGCGTTGTAGATTTAGCAGATTCTGGTTGGAATGGTGGCTATGGAAAACTTGTTAAGATTACCCATTCATTTGGTTTCAAGACGTATTATGCTCATCTTAATGAAGTACTCATCAAAAGTGGATCATTTGTCAAAAAGGGGCAGCTCATTGCCAAAACGGGTAATACAGGCATCAGCACAGGACCACACTTACACTATGAAGTACGGTTTTTGGAGCAGCCGATCAATCCTATGAATTTCGCGCAATGGGATATGAAAAACTTTGACTCTATTTTTACCAAAGAAAGGAGTATTGCATGGCAATCTTTACTAACGACGATAAACAACCTAATGGACTAAAACCAGGGGCAGCGACAATCATTGCACAAGGTACAAAGATCAAAGGAGAGATTGAAACCGATTGTCATCTACATATCGATGGTGATTTTGACGGTAATATTCGTTCTAAATCAACGGTTTTGATCGGCAAAAGTGGCTTGGTAAAAGGAGAAATTTACTCAAGCAAACTTATTGTAAGTGGTAAATTTAAAGGCTCAACAGAGAGTGAAGTTGTGGAAATCGCTCCTCTTGGTCGCTTTGAGGGTACGATTACTTCCACAGAACTTATTATTGAGAAAAAAGGTGTCTTTGTCGGCGAAAGCAAGCTAAAAGGAACGCAACAGGCTACTGCCACACAAAAGAATGCTCCAAGCAAATCTGTATAGAGTTTTTTCGCAAGGATTTTCAAGTAGAATCCTCCTATGCCAAGATTCCGCAGAAGCACTTCGTGCGTATCACATTGCTAGCTACGCAAACAAGGCTAATATCCTGCATTTACAGCCTATCTTATTACCAGAAGCGCGCTTTGCCTATGGTGACGATTTGCGTAGTTTTTTTACAGAATTTATCGAACTTTTAGCGCAATTGCGTGCGTTTTATGCAAACAATAATTCCCTACTAATAGCACCTATTTTTTCTGTGCTCTATCCTCTTCCAACACCAAAATACTGCAAATCTATCCAACTTAATTTACAAACATCCTATCATCTTTCCACATTGCAAGAGATGCTTATACGCTTTGGTTATGAAACAGTTGAAATGATTGAAATGGAAGGAGAAGTAAGTTTTCGTGGCGATATTATTGATATTTATCCACCCCTAGATAAACCTTATCGTATCAGCTTTTTCGAAGATGAATGTGAAGATATTCGCACATTTGATCTGCAAACCCAACTAAGCCAGAAAAACACAACAAATATTACAACACTAACTATCCCTCCCGCACTTTTTAGTCTTGATGAACATGAATATGAAAAATTACAAGAAATCATACAAGAAAGCGATTTTGAGGTTTTAAATAAGGATATTCTCT
The DNA here is from genome assembly GCA_944323645.1 of uncultured Helicobacter sp. Lineage (GTDB taxonomy): Bacteria > Campylobacterota > Campylobacteria > Campylobacterales > Helicobacteraceae > Helicobacter_B. The sequence continues at coordinate 81,455 of CALUTE010000001.1, forward strand.
CGCTTGGAATGTGGTATTTACAAGAACGTTGTTTGCTACCATCAACATATCCGACACTCATTACCCAAAAAGCCTCACAAGAACTTCGTGAGATCCTCTCTACCCGCGAGAATCTAGACTCATTTTGGCATACACAAAACCTGCCAATCCTTGAAGAAAAGCAAGGCTATAATGATATAGATTTTCATTTCAGTGCCCTAAATAGCTTTATAACACACCATAGCAACAAACAAATCACCCTCCTTACAACAAGCAAAGCTATTCTTTCTACACTAGATTCTACTATACTACAAAATGTACGCATAGTAGAATCTAGTGCAAACATACACATTATAACACCAGATATAATAATCCTAAGCTTAGACACATTATCAAAAACCAAAAAGCGCATTTCTCGCCCAAAATTTGCACTCAACGAACTAAAAAATGGCGATTATATCGTTCATAGTGATTATGGCATAGGAATCTTTCGTGGTATTGTGCAAAATACAATTATGGGGAGTGTACGCGATTTTGTCTATATCCAATATTATGGCGATGATAAACTGTTACTACCTGTTGAAAATCTCCACCTAATTGATCGTTATGTTGCTACAAGTGGTAGCATACCAGTAGTTGATAGGCTTGGCAAAGGTAGTTTTATGCGACTCAAAGAAAAAGCAAAGGCTAAATTATTTGAAATCGCAGATACTATCATTCAACTCGCTGCAAAGCGTAATCTCTTGCGAGGCGCACTCATCAAAACAGATGATCCAGAACTTAATGTATTCAAGCATTCTTGTGGATTTGAGCTAACAAAAGACCAAGAAAATGCCATAGTTGCAATTATGAAAGATCTTTCAAGCGGACGTGTTATGGATAGGCTTCTTAGTGGCGATGTCGGGTTTGGCAAAACAGAAGTAGCGATGAATGCTATCTATGCTGTATGCAAAAGTGGATTTCAAGCCGCACTTGTTGTTCCAACAACACTTCTTAGTATTCAGCACTTTACTACACTAAGCACGCGATTTGCACCATTTAATATTAAAGTATGCAAGCTTGATCGTTTTATAAGTACAAAAGCAAAGCGTGATTTGCTTATAGCACTAAAAGAAGGAAAAATTGATGTTGTCGTTGGTACGCACAGCCTTTTTAACGCAGAATTTAAAGCATTGGGGCTGGTTGTTGTTGATGAAGAACATAAATTTGGTGTTAAACAAAAAGAATCTCTCAAAGAACTTAGTAATAATGTACATATCCTTAGTATGTCAGCTACACCAATACCTCGCACACTCAATATGGCACTCTCACATATTAAAGGAATGAGCAGGCTTGAGACACCACCAATCTCGCGCAAAGATTCTCGCACATTTATCAAACCAAAATCTGATCAACTCATCAAAGAAGTGGTTATGCGAGAAATTCGGCGTGGAGGACAGATATTTTATATCCACAACAACATTGCTTCGATCCCAGCACTACACAGTCATCTCTCTTCATTATTGCCAAATGTACAAACTGCTATTTTGCACTCTCAAATATCCGCAAAAGAAAGTGAACAAATTATGTATGATTTTGCGCAAGGTGCATATCAGATTCTGCTTTGTACAGCTATTATTGAATCAGGTATTCATCTCCCTAATGCCAATACAATCATTATTGATAGTGCAGATAAATTTGGACTTGCTGACTTGCACCAACTGCGAGGGCGCGTGGGTCGAGGGGATAAAGAGGGGTTTTGCTATTTTCTTGTTGAGTCCCTAGAATCTATCACGCAAGAAGCTACCAAACGACTGCTTGCCCTAGAGCGCAATTCCTATCTTGGTAGTGGAGCAAGCATTGCCTACCACGATTTAGAGATTAGAGGTGGTGGCAATCTTATTGGAGAATCTCAAAGTGGGCATATCAAAAATATTGGCTATGGACTTTATTTGCATCTCCTTGAAGATGCAATCAATACATTAAGTGGGCAAGCAAAACTCGATGAAAAGGGTGTGGAATTGCGCCTTAATGTGAGTGCATATCTTAGTCCAGAGCTCATAGCAAGTGATACATTACGACTCGAGCTTTATAGGCGGCTTTCATTGTGTAACGATATACAAGAAGTGGCACTTATAGAATCAGAAATTCAAGATAGATTTGGCAAGCTTGATGCGATGAGTATAGCATTTCTCCAACTTATCCTCATTAAGATTCTAGCTAACCACAAACATCTTAAAGCAATTGCACACTTTGGACAAAATATCCAAATTACACTTGATTCTGGAGAAAAAATATCGCTAAAAAGTCCAAGCGCAGATGATGATGATGTATTAGAAACAATCCTAACATATCTACGAAAAAGTTAGTGCTACAAAATCAAACCTAATATTTGTTACTATGCTTGCTACAATCTAATGCTAAATATAGCGCATATTTAGCTCTTAAAATTCTAAAACAACCCCCCTCTTGAAAGCTTCAAAAGCTCATAGGTTTTTGTTGTTGCTACTCTGCCTCGTGCAGAACGTTCCACAAATCCATTTGCCAACAAATAAGGTTCAATCAAATCTTGGATAGTGTCCTCATCTTCGCTTATCATAGCTGCAATCGTATTGAGCCCAATTGGTTTCTTCACCTGTGCTATTGCGCTAAGATAGCGCAAATCAAGCGCATCAAACCCAAGCTCATTCACCCCAAGCGCTTCAAGCGCATATTGCGTTGTTTTAAGGGTTATGCACACCTCATCATTCACATCTGAAAAATCCCGCACTCTACGCAAAAGACGTAAGGCAATACGCGGTGTACCTCGTGATCGTTTAGCTATCTCATCACTTGCTTGTTTATCAATTTGGCGCGACAGCTTTTTGGCAGCTTTTTGTATAATTTGCCCAAGCTCATTATTATCATAAAATTGCAAGCGAAAATCCATTCCAAACCTATCTCGAAGTGGGCTTGAAAGCATACCCGCGCGTGTTGTAGCACCAATCAACATAAAAGGTGGCAAATCGATCTTTATCGTCTGTGCGGCTGGTCCAGAACCCGTGATAATATCTAGTCTAAAATCCTCCATTGCTGGATAAAGCATTTCTTCAATCGCTGGACTTAAGCGATGAATTTCATCAATAAACAAAATATCGCCACTATTAAGATTTGTCAAAATTGCTGCAAGATCGCCAGCACGCTCAATCATAGGAGCAGCAGAAACCTTAATATTTGCCCCCATTTCATAAGCAATAATGTGACTCAATGTGGTTTTACCAAGACCGGGAGGACCAAACAGAAGTGTATGCATAAGGCATTCATTGCGCTTTTTTGCGCCAAGTATGGCAACTTTTAGATTCTGCTTGATTTGTTCCTGCCCAATATAGTCCTCCCAAACACTAGGGCGCAAAGACATTTCTGTGCGATCCTCATCGCTTGCTGCTTGCATACAAACCACACGAGATTCTGCTCCATCTATCTCCTCTACTGCTGGCTTTATGGATTCTCTTTTATGTGTTTTTTTAGGACTTGCTTCCTCAAAATTTAGCGTGATCTTTTCCATACTTTGCCCTCAATTTATGTTAGTAGCTCTCCTTATCGCTTGGGAAACGCATCGTTTGCACATCTTTTGTGTATTCGCGCACAGCATTTTTGATAAGACTCACCCCATCAAGATAGCGTCGAACAAACTTTGGAGTAAAATCATTAAATAAACCAAGCATATCGCTCCACACCAGAATCTGCCCATCGCAATCCACAGAAGAGCCAATCCCGATCGTTGGAATCTGTACGGATTGAGTAATTTGGCGCGCACTTTGTGCAACTATACCCTCCAGCAAAAGACCAAAAGCCCCTGCCTCCTCAAATGCAAGCGCAGAATCTAAAAGCCATTTACTCTGCTCCTCATCTTTTCCCTTTACCTTATAGCCGCCTTCAGCCTTTATATGCTGTGGCATAAGCCCTATGTGTGGCATAACTGCTATACCCTCCTCTATAAGAGCTCGCAAAATGGGAAGCTTATGGAGTGTTAGCTCGATTTTTATCGCATCAATTTTGGTATGGCGGATAAGTTTAATAGCATTTTTTAGTGCCATATCGCGTGTAGCATAACTACCAAAGGGCATATCAGCAATCAAAAAAGACTGATGTGCCCTTTGACATACTGCTTTTGTATGGTAAATCATCGCATCAAGTGAGAGACTCGTAGTATCATTGCGCCCATTAAAACTCATATTAAGACTATCGCCAACTAAAAGAATATCCACTTCACCATCAAATATTCCTGCAAAAAGCGCATCATAAGCAGTAAGAGCAGTAATTTTTTGGTGATTTTTTTTTGCTTGAATAGCCTTTAGTGTCATTTTTGACATAAATACCCCTTTTATATTGATGATTGGCATTCTAGCAAAATTGATATTGCTATAAACTTTATTACAAGCTATAATAACTTCTTTAGTAGTTGAACCCAGTTATTTTTAGGATAGCATAGATGACACAAAATCATAACTATAAAATCATAAGGTTACTTTTGCAGATAACCTGCATTGTGTCGTTAATCTTTGTAAAAATACAAGCTGGCAACGCCACTAAAACTCCATTTCTTGATCCAAGCAAACCTATTGATTACAGTACACTTGATCTCTACTACTACCCCTATATCATTGCGTACAAAAAAGTAACTGATGCAGAAATTGCAATGCTTGTTAATGATCTTGAAGCATCATCACAGAAAACAGGGGTTTTTGTCGGCGTATATGGGGGTTGGATTTTTCATAATGCTACGAATGACCCTATTTATCTTAGTGATAATGCGTTTGCTTACGGACTCAAAGCTGGTTATCAAAGCTTTTTTCCTTCTCTCTACGACACTCTCTCAATTCCTAACAAAGTAGGTAGCAGAATCTATCTACAATATCTTGGCAGTAATGCTAAAGAGTTTAATTATGCCGATCTTGGGTTTAGTAGTATAGGAATAAGTGGGGATATACTTATTGATTTACCAGTAATGCAGGGGCTAGAATCTGGCGCTATTATGGGGATTGGACTACTTAGTATGATTTATGATGATAAGCCAAACTCCGTACTAGGGGGTATGATTAATCTAGGTTTTGATTTTGTAATAGCGCAAAAACATCGCATAGAAGCAGAAATCAAGTTTATCATTAATGATAAACTTGATTGGTTTGGAGCAATGACTATGGCAGGATATAGCTATGTGTTTTAAGTGTGCCCTCTTAGAATCTAAGCTAAAATATAAGCTATGTATCTTAAGTATTATGCGATATGTGGCTTCTTTTTGTCTGCTTATATATCTTTGTGTTATCCCACTCTTTGCAGAATCTAATACAAACGATACTGAACAAGAAAAACAAAAGCAACTCTACTTCCTGCGCGCGCAGTACTACCAATTTTTACTCAAAAAAGCACAAGAACAGGAGAATCTCATAAGAAATGGTTGGTTCATAGGGGCTATACTTGGCACAAGTCAGATCAACATCAACCTTAACTCTTCTTATGCGCTTGATCGAACTCTCCCCGCATCAATCAACCCTCTTGCTTTTGGTGTGAGTGGTGGGTATTTGCGCTTCATTGGTTTTTCACCTATGGGTGTGCGTATATATGGACAGTATATAGGTGCATTTAACTTCTCGGGTAATGTCACTGATAGTGTGAATACACACCTTGTAAGCTTTAATATTGACCTTGTTGGGGATTTGCCCATAGCAAAAGAGGGGTATTATCTAGGAGCATATGTGGGGATTGGTGCCGGGGTGCAAACTTTCTCCCAAACACGTCAAAATAGTATCAATGATGTCGCCATATCAAGGTTAAATGTGGGAAGCGTGATTAATGTAGGAATTTCTATCACACTGGATTTTCGACATCGCATAGAGGCTGGTATCAAAGTGCCTCCAAACGTGTATAATGAAAGTTACTCGTTTGGGTTAATGTACCTTGCAGGCTATCAATACTTGTTTTAAGGTTTTATATGATTTTATATTACCAATCAAAAAATCTAATACAAACTACCAAAACAAAAGCATTTAATATTGCCATAAAACTTCTAGGCATATTGACTGTATGTACCACTTTAGCACATACAGAATCCAATGCGACGCATTTAAGTGATAATAAACGTATCCAAGCGCGTGATATGCTACGAGCGCAAAGCGAAGCACTGCAGGGTAAAAGTGTTGATGAAAAAATTAAGCATTATGAAAACCTTTTGCTCGATAATGGTATCACCCCTAAGCCAACACCCTACAAAGAATCTGACTATATCGAATGGCGTTTTAGTGATAGATCACAAAGTAAAAAACACAATCTTAGCAAGCGCTATACATTGGCTGACCAAAAAAGTGGTGCATTTGCGAGCATAACTCTTGGTAGAGCTAATATAGACCAAACCTATATTGATGGGCTCTATAATCGCACCAACAATGTCCCGGCAGACAACACAGATAGTTCTACTTGTAATGATAATGATAAAAGTGGGTGTAAAACCACAGGAGTATTCATAAATCGTGCCGATGGAATCAAGATAGCCTCTACCCTTTGGGCATTTGGTGGTGGATTTGGGTATCAGAAGTTTTTTAACCCATATTTTGGTACGCGTCTTTATGGCGATGGGCTTTTAAGTACTGGGAGTGAAAAAATAGACAATGAGGTTGTTGGAGATTTTTGGTATATTCTTGGTGGAATGAATATTGATTTGCTAGGCGATATACCCTTAAAACCCTTTACACATTCTAGATTTTTCGAAAAACTCTCTATAGGTGGTTATGTAGGTATTAATATTGGAGTTATGCTTTTATTTGATAAAGCGAACGAAAATCTTATAAAATACACAAACAATTACACTAGTAAAGATGTATTGTGGAATTATCAATTACAAGTTGATTATGGATTTAATGCTGGTATTAGCTTTAGCTATTCACGCTATAAACTTGATATTGGCGCAAAAGTCCCTCTTGATAAGCTTGGGCTTCCCTCTGAATTGCGACTTGGCTTAGAATCGCCTGCAACTTATGAGCGCGAAGATAACCCAGATGATCGCGCTTCACTTGTCTCAAAAGACATTGTATTCAAGCGATCTCCTATCTTTATTGTCAGTTTTATAATGCTCCTTTAGCACACAAGCAAACATTGCCATCAAAACCTATGTAATGTTTTTCCATACATTTTTAATACGAATAGCAAAGAGATAAAAAATAGGCGTATTAGCAATTCCTACAAGAGCCTTAAGCGAATAATCTGCCAATGCCATATTCATTGATGTTGCAAGCGCTTGCGTACCAAAAAAAGCAAGGTTAAAAAACACCATCGTATCAAAAAATTGTGCAATAATTGTTGAGCAGCCATTCCGCAGCCACCAAAGCTTAGGAAAAAATCGCTTAAACGTATAAAACAGAACAACATCGAGCGGTTGAGAAATACAAAATGCCAAAATAGAAGCGCAAGCAATCTGGGGAGTCGCTGCAAAATATGAGGGCAAAAAAGCGATCATAATACCAAGTCCAACCACTTTGATTGTTTCTTTTTTGGGATATTTTTCACTTAAAATATCAAGAAGCAAGAAACTAAAAGGATATGTAAGCGCACCGAAGGTGAGAGGCGTATCACCTATACGAAATTGTACGGTGTAGTTTGCTACAATCACAATGCCGCCTAGCATTGCTGCAAAAGTAAGCAATGCACGAATAGGCATTGTGTTTGTCGTATTGGAATCTGATAAAGTATGATGTTCTAAGCTAGTACGATAGGATTGTTTGTCGTCTAATTTTGGCATAGAAAATCCTAGTTGCTTGGAGTATTGATCCGATAAACTTTGTTGCGAATTTTGACCAAAAGCCCAACCTCCATAAGCTGATGGAAAGTCTTGACAATTGTTGGTTTGCTAACATTGAGTTCAGAAATAATATCTTCATAAGAGCCATAAAACATATTGTCCTCATCACAATGATCAAACAAAAATTTAATAATCTCAATTTTCTTACCACCCACAAATGTAGCAATTGCACCAAGTAAAAGGTTTTTGCTCTTTATTTCTTTGGCTTGGATTCTAGGGAGAATAGCCTTATGTAGAGTAGCAAGCAACTCTTGAACATCAATAGGCTTTAAAATATAACCATCAACCCTAAGCCCAATCGCATCAAGCAAGTAATGTACTTCTGTGTGGGCTGTGGCAATCACAATAGGACATTGTGTATTATGCTTACCCTCTCGCACCTTTCGTGCAAATTCTATGCCGCTCATTTTTGGCATAAGAATATCAGTTAGCACAATATCGATATTATGAGTATTAAATATATCAAGTGCTTCAAGCCCATTTTTTGCAAGCAGAATCCTATCCATATAATCTTCTAATACCATAGCCGTCATACGTGCAACATCATCATTATCTTCGACATACAAAATCGTTAATGGCTTAAGTTCTAAAAACTGTTGCATTCCATATCCTGCTCTAAATATAGAGGAAATCTTATCATAAAAATTGCACCAAAACACTTTTTCTGTAGTGTTGAGCATCGCCAAAAAGCGTTTTTTACTTCAATACTCCCACCCATTTGGCGCTCAACAATTTGCTTTACCATATAAAGTCCTATGCCTGTACCAACAGATTTATGCTTGGTGGTAAAATATGGTTCAAAAATTTTATCAATCTCTGGAATCTGAATACCACCACCATTATCCATAATTAGGAGTTCTGCCATAGCAGGTTGTTCAGAAAGCTTTTGATCTTCTAAAGAATCGCTTTTTCGCAAAATAATCTCAATAATACCTTGTGTCATATCTTGCGTATCTGAGGAGCTTGTGTTAAACTCTAAGGTGGTTAGTACATCTTGGGAGTTTTTGATAATATTAAGCACTACTTGACTAAAAGCGTTTTCATAGCCAAAAATCTCAATATTAGATGTGTGCTCAAAAAACACTTGAATATTGTTTTGCTCTAGTGTAGGTTTTATGAGTCGGATAGAATCCTCAATGCTCTTTGGAACAGAGAATATTGAGCGCTTAATATTTGGCTGAAAAAAATTACGAAAATTCTCTATTGTATCTGACATATTTTTGGCAATCCTTAGTCCATCTTCAGTCTGCTTTGCTACAAATGCATCATCAAGCTTATTGTGATCGTACTTCACCTGAAAACTCTGAATAAGAATCGTAAGCGAATTGAGAGGTTGGCGCCATTGGTGTGCAATATTTTGGATCATCTCCCCCATAGAAGCAAGGCGTGCTTGTTGATACATAATTTGGTCTTTTTTACGAGATTGTTCAATTTCGTATTCTATCGTTTTTTGCAGATTCTGATTGGTTGTTTTGAGCTCTCGCGTTTGGTTTTCTATCGTTTTTTGCAGATCCTGATAAATACTGCGAACAAATGAGAGGATCATTGCAGCAAAATACAGCGTCCCAAAACTCACAATACCAGCAAAAATAAGCAATAGCCACAAAGTTACATCATAGATAGATTCTGTAATAGTTCTGCCAATAAGCACAATTTGCATATTATTCTGAAAAAGTTCTTTCAAGTACTGCACTACTTGCACACTATGTATCAGTAAATGCTGCTTTATACTATCAAAGCTTGCTTTTGTGGTTTGAATATTTTCAAGTAATAATTCTGTGTATTTTAATTGCTCATCAAGTGCTTTGATAGATTCTAGCTCAAGCCTATGCAGATGCTCTATATGCGCAACCTCTTGACGCAAAAATAAATCCTGATAAAACTCTTTGAGTGCGACTATTACACCTTTTTGTGCAGGATTAAGTTTATAGATTTTCCACTCTGGGAGAACTATTTCAGAGTATTTTTGGAGCAACTCGCTAGGATTCTGGCTGGCTTCAATCTTTTCATAAAACTGCTGAATCTGTTGCAAAGAGTGAGTCTTTTGCAAATAAAGCCCAAGCGAATGATCATACTCATCTTTAAGTCCAAAAAGAGCCAAAAAAGCAGTAACACACACAAGCAAAAAACCCGATGCGATAAAAAAGAGAAGAATCTTGGCTTGCGATTCAAAACTTTTATTTTTGTGCGCCTTATACATTATCATCTAGTTCTTCTATAACCTTGCCAATGCAAAAACTAAAAGCATCTAATAAATTTTGAAGTCGCTGGATACCCTCTTTATTTTCTTGTATAATGCGTGTTATATCATTCTCTGCAACTTTTTTAGCTTCATCGAGCTCATTTTTTTTCTCTTTAAGTGTTGTTTCTTTAGTTTTGAAAACAGTGATCGCATCAAGCGCGTGGATTTTATCTTGCAAAATACCATTGATAATTTTAGTCATTGCATTGCGTGTTTCGACATCGGCCTTTTGATAGGCAATACTTTGTGCTTTTTTAGCGTCATATTCATTACTTAGAATCTGGATTTGACGCTGCTTTTCTGCAATAAGCATTTCATTTTTATGCAGAGATTTCTGGATATCAACAATTTGTTCTTCAATTTGTGCAATTTTTGCACGCTGTGTTTTTATGTCACCATTTATACTGCTCTCTGCATGTAGAATTGCCTCTATATCGTTTAAATTCCAAATTTTTGAGCCTGCATCTTGAATAAGTGGAATATGAATTAATCGCCCATTTAAGCGTATTTCTCTTTTGCTAAAAAACATCACAAAGTCCCGCGCTGCTTGCTTATCAAGCTCAAGATACCCTAGCACTTCACTTGAAAGTATATCGCATATATAATTCTTACTAAGGCGATACGACTCCACACAATAACAATCAATCGTATATTGTTCGAAATCTCCAGATGTAATCCGAAGTATCTCTTTAGAAAGAGCTTGAATATAAAGAAATGAAAAAGATCTTAAAAAATCAATCACACTCATACCAAAAAGTTTCTCATTGATAATTTCTTGAACAATTCGGCGAGAAATTGCTTCAAGCTGAGTATTTTTAAGTGCTGCTTTGATCTTAGCCTTTGTAGTATCATCAAGTAGAGCTTCAATATGAGAAGATTTTTGTAGCTTACGAATCTTAGTATTGTTTTCAACCAATTCAAAATCAAAGTTTTTGACAAAAGGCTCAAGATTGTTGAAAAACAAACCATCTCGCTCATTAAGCTTGAGAATCTTTTTTAAAGCTCCGCGCACAATATCTTTTATCAAAGATTCATCATTAATAGTGCTGTGTTGTTGCATATATGTAAAGATTTCTTTGAGGTAGTTTTTGTTGTTTTGCATTTTTTTAGCATAATTTTGCCCTTCCAAATAGCGCACCAAAAAGTCTATATATGCATTCTTTTCGCGATTTTGTATGGAGGTTTTAATATCAATAATCTGCTTATCAAAAATCACAATTGCCTTGATGCCTCTTTGCGCCATAAAATCAATGATTGCCCTACGAATTGTGTCTTTATCTTGAGATTTGTTCAGTAAGCTTAACAATGTAGTTTTTGTAGCACCCACAAACGCCTCAAAATCCTTCTGCCCTAAAAATTCCTTAGTCATCGCACTAATAGATTCCAGATACAGTCCCTGATTCATCAGCCTTCCCTTATTTACTGTGCTACTTATTGCGGTATTATATGCTTTTTGTACAAATATTGCACTATTTTGCTCGCAGTAAAACCTACAAGTGATCAGTTAAACTCTTCAGAATCTAGTCCAACTTGCACCCACTCAACCTCTTTGTGTACGTACACAATGTATCCTTCACACTTATTCGCAGGATATAAATCCTCTAATACCCTAAGATAATCACGCACCTGCTGTATATGCTCTTCTTTTTTTAGACCACTTTTGTAGTCCAACACTACAAGCGTTTGTTTAGAATGTGTAGCATCTTTAGTATCTTGTTGAGCACAAAATGCCAAAACATCAAGACGTTTTAACATAGAGTCTGCAAGTAGAGGTACTTCAACAAATACCCCACGCTCCAGGCTATGTGCATTTATGGCATTTGGAGTGGTTTGTATCAAAACTTTAGCTCGATTAAAGATTTGGCACATAAAGGGATCACTCTCTAAACTCTGTATGCGTACGCAAATTTGTTCAATCATATCGTATGTAATGGCATAATTACTACGTATGATATCGCGTATGCGTGTAGAATCGACACCACATCCAATCGCATACTCAAGCCCTAAGTGAAGTGCCTCACCAAAAACAATGCCTGCAATATTTGGTGTATAAAAACTTGCTTCTTGTTGTAATGGTATAACCTGTGTTCCAAAATGCTGTTGTTTTAAAATAATTGGTTCAACTAAACTATGATCGCTACTAGATTCTGGTGCAAAACCTTCTGGTAATGTGCCAAACTCTACAAGTATTCCTGGGGCTTTGGTATTGGTTTGTGCTTTGGGTGTAATACTAGATCCTGTAGAATTTGCTATGTCTTCATATTGTGCGAGTATTGCCCCAAAAGCACTTTGATTGTTCTTGTCTTTTGCTATGAGTATCAAGCCCTTTTTAGCGCGTGTACAAGCTACATAAAGGACATTATTAGCTTCGTCTTGATCCTTACTATCTTGTATATCTACTGCACGAGAGTATGCCTCATCAAACAAACGACGCTTTTTTGATCCTATCCCCTTGAGATGCAAAAAAACACGCTCCTCTTTCTCATCATAGAGAATCTTATAATTCGCTTGGGACTTCTTCAAACGATCAAGCACAATTACATAAGGAAATTCTAAACCCTTAGAAGCGTGGATTGTTAGTATTTTTAGCCCTTCTTGATTATCTTTTGGTGCATTTTGAGTGTTAGATTCTAGTGTAGCAAACAATTCCGATATATTAGTACAATCAATACTTAATTCCAGCAAAAACTGCGCAATCGTATCACCAAGCTCAAATTCCTGTATGAGCGCAAGTAGGTATTGACTTGGGCGCACATAAGCAAAATCAGCAAGCTTAGAAACGCCAAGATCGCTTAATACACTAGATAAACTCTCTGCCACATTGCTTGGCGTTTGCTTATCACTAAATGCCCGCTTACCAAGTAGCACAGCAAGCTCATAGATATAAAATCTTGTGTAATTATCGCTAAGCAATAGCTCTAAAAAATCTGGCACTTCTTTTGTTTTGCTTTCATTATTGAAATTAGACTCTTTAGCAAGTGCATTTTGCAGTGCTACAATCGCCCCCAAAGCACTTAAAAGAATCTTTGTGCTTGGCTTGTTGGTAGTCTGTGAGCGTGCCTCTGGTGTAATTTTTAGAGCAGGAAAACGCTCTTTTATCTCTGCTGCTAGATCAAATATTTCATCATTTGCAAAACATAAAATCGCTATATCATCTGCACGCACGCCAGAATCTAAAAGATTTGCAAGATTTTCTAACACACATAAAAAGATTGCCTCTTTTTTGTCATCTGATTCTTGTGCGATTTGAATACGCACAAAACCATCAAAATTCTTAGAATCTGGTGGCAACTTTTGTGAAATATAATCTTGTTTAAAGATCCCTTTAAATACTTGATTGACAAAATCTAGCACAACTTTACAGGTACGAAAATTATAAGGTAAATTCTCTGTAAGCAATGTGGCGTTAGAATCTGTTCCACCTTTACTAGTAAGTTTGTGAAAAAATGCGCTACTACTCCCACGAAAACCATAAATACTTTGCTTGCTATCACCAACAACAAAAAAACTACGCTTATCGCGTATTCCTATCCCAGCATAAATCTCATCAATTAATGGTTTAATGATTCTATATTCTAGTGGAGTAGTATCTTGAGCTTCATCAATGAGAATATGTGCTATTTTATTGTCCATACGAAAGTAAAAAAACTGCGTCAAATCACTGTTGCCACCTTCTACAAGAAGCTGGTAGGTTTTAAGCTTACAGTCATCAAAAGTTAAGCTTTGAGTTCTTTGTACAATCGTATCATATGCGCGTGCATAAGCATCTAATACTTGGGCAATATGATGAAGAAGTGGCTGTTCTCGACAAAGACAATATGCACTCAAAGTCTCTTTAAACTCTTTCACCTTTGCACAAAAACGTGCATTGCGCATATTGTCTTTTAGTGGCGTTTTAAAGTGTTTATACTCTCTTGGCTCATCTTTTTCTAACCAAGTAAATTTTAGTGCTAAAAGCTCACTAAAACTTGTGGCACTAAGGGCTTTTATCGCACTTTCATTGGGTTCTTCTTGAATAATTGCCAAAAGTTCGTTAAGAATTGTCAAAGCCTGTTCTTCTAGCTGTTTTTGTGTAGATTCTAGTATGGCAGAATCTAATGCCAAAAGATGTGCTAGAAATGCTTTTGAAAAATGGATTTTATCTCTATAGCACTGCTGTACAAAGTGTGCAAATCCATAAAAATCAAGCTCAAAATACGTACAAAGCCTCGCAAGATGGTTAAGTGCCCGCTTGTCTTTTTTGATAAGATTTGTAAGAAAAACCTCTAGTATTTCTTCTGTGTTATCGCCTTCTTGCAGTGTGTAATCACTACTAAGTCCTACAAAAAAACAAAACTTTTTTAAGACAAAATTAAAAAATGCGTCTAGCGTCATAATCCGCACGTTAGAATCCAAAAACTCTCGGTAGATTCTTGGTGCTTGCCTAGTGATCTCTTCAGAGGAAAATCCCTCATCAAGTAGCTTTGTTAAAAAGGGAGAATCTGGTTTTGCATCTGCAAGCTCTTTTAATGCAATCTTTATGCGATCATACATTTCCCTAGTAGCTTTTTTAGTAAAAGTAAGTGCTAAAATTTCTCCGGGTTTTGCCCCCTGAAGAAGAAGAGCAATATAGCGTATCGCCAACATAAATGTTTTGCCACTGCCTGCAGAAGCCTTTAGCGCAAGAAATGGCGTTTTAATATTGACCTTAGCATCTGCACTCATCTGCATACTCTCTTTCTTAAACCACTTACTTGTAAAATCTTTTGTTTTAATAACACCCTATTATTGTCGATGTGGTATCATAGCAAAAAAACCTAAAGGAGATACAATGAACCTAGGTACCAGCCAAAAAATCGCCGTATTAGTTTGTAGTATGTTAGTAGGTATGACGACAATGCTGCAGCTTGCAAACGCTGCACCAAGTGCTAACACAACATATAGAAATCTTCAGAGTGCGCAATCAAAAGTAACGCGCTCTTTTGCAAGCGGATCTATCATTTCTGCGAGTTCATCGGGCAATTCTGCTCGTCGCTGGTATATTTTCAACGAAGGGTCAGTTGGTGGCTCCTATACAACCATAGGGCAAGCAAACTATTGGGCAGTAGATTTGGGGTACCACGCTTATTTACGCACAATAGAATCCACGGTGCTTGGGTTAAATTTTCTCATTGGTGCAGAATTAAATTTTCCTATTTATCTCTCTGTGAATGGACGAAGCAATATTCTAGCAGATCATAGAACATTTGAAACTGAAGAAGCAGAAGGAATCAAAGGTTGGGGAATAGAGCTTCCAGCAATGATTGGATTTGAGAAAAATGGATTTTACATTGTTGGACTTGTCGGATATAGTTGGCTTCTTATGAAAGATACTTATACAAAAGTCTCGGGTAGAGGAGCACACCCGACTGTCCAAACACAATATGATGGTCTTATCTATGGTGCTGGACTTGGTTACAAGGTCAGCAATGTCATCAATATCGGCTTTCGCTGGACAATGGGCAATATGACAAATCGCAAAGAACAAACAACGTTTGATCAATCTGCTATAAATGATAGCCTGGATACAACAGACAATAGCATTACAGCAGCACGCGGACGCGATATTTATAATATTGATTTTCAAAAATTTATGGTATTTGTTGGTATCGTCTTTTAGTTTTTGGCAAAAAATTGGACATATTATCTGTGCGTTATAACGCACAGTGTCATACACTATCTACTTTTTAGATGTTTTGTTTTTTAAGGATATAATTTTGGCATACACATTCTCAGATATTTTACTTACACTTCAAGATTTTTGGAAAAGCCAAGGCTGTGCAATTGTGCAGCCCTATGATATCCCAGCGGGTGCTGGAACATTCCACCCAGCTACCTTGTTGCGTTCTTTAGATTCTAAACCTTGGAGTGTGGCATATGTCGCTCCTTCTCGTCGTCCTAGTGATGGACGATATGGACAAAATCCTAATCGATTAGGTAGCTACTATCAATTTCAAGTGCTTATAAAGCCAAGCCCAAATAATATTCAAGAGCTTTATTTAGCATCGCTTGAGACACTGGGAATTGAGAGAAAAAACCACGATATTCGCTTTGTTGAGGATAATTGGGAATCGCCAACACTTGGAGCTTGGGGGCTTGGCTGGGAAGTATGGCTTGATGGAATGGAAGTTACGCAATTTACTTATTTTCAACAAGTTGGTGGAATTGCCTGCGATCCTGTGGCGGTAGAAATTACTTACGGGGTAGAGCGGCTAGCAATGTATATTCAAGAAGTAGAATCTATTTTTGAAATCGCTTGGAATGAAAATAATATAAGTTATGCAGATGTACATTTACAAAGCGAATATGAGTTCTCTCGCTACCATTTTGAGGTAGCTGATACCACTATGCTCTTTAATGCTTTCGAACAAGCCCAAAATGAAGCCAAACGCTGTTTGGAAGCGTTATTACCATTGCCCGCGTACGATTGTGTGATGTTTTCCTCACATTTTTTTAATATCCTTGATGCGCGTAAAGCCATTTCTGTGGCAGAGCGCCAAAACTATATCCTAAAAATCCGTGAGCTTGCTAAAAACTGCGCACTTTTATACAAATCACAAGAAGACGAGCGCGCTAAGCGACTAAAATCTCATACACAAGAACTTATAACAACGCACCAAAACCAAGCGTGTAAGCAGAACAAATGCTAGTTGGCGATATATACGCACTGCTTGATAGTATTAGCCCCTTTAGTGCGCAAGAAAAATGGGATAATTCGGGGCTTAACATTGGCTCAATGCACCAAAATGTGGATTCTATTGTGCTTGCACTCGAGCTTGATTCTGGTATAGCAAACACTCTTGCTCCAAATACCCTTGTTATCACGCACCATCCGCTGATTTTTTCACCACTTATGGCATTTGATAGCGCACGCTACCCAGCAAAACTCATTGCAACACTGCTAGAAAAACATTGTGCGCTTATTGCTATGCATACTAATTTTGATGCGACACACCTCAATGAACACTTCGCCAAAGAAATACTAGGGTTTAGCGACACACAATCCATTGGTATAGCACAAATGTGCGCTATTGAGCCAACCTCTATTGCTGATCTTGCTCAAAAATGCAAAGAAAAACTATCGCTTAGCCATATTCGCTATACACCATATAATTTCTTAGTTGAAAATGTTTTTATAGTATGTGGAGCTGGGGCAAGCTATGCGCGTGAGATCTACACTCCCAAAAGTTGCCTTATTTGTGGTGATGTTAAATACCACGATGCGATGATAGGACAATGCAATGAAATTGGTTTCATCGATGTAGAACACTATACAAGCGAACGGGAATTTGCAAAAATCTTGCAAGGCATTTTGCAAATTAAGAACCTTAATGCTACAATAGCGCCTAATTTTTCTCCATTTTCTTATTTGTGAAGGATAGTAATGAACAAGCATTTACAGCAACTTATAGAGATTTCTCAAATTGATAAAGAATCTGATGCGCTCGAGCCGGCTATCTTGGAGAAGCGTGCCAAGCTTGACAGTTTGCTTGCGCAAAAAAATGAGCTAAACAACGCTAAAATACGTATCGCAGAAGAAAAAGAAGAAATGCAACTTGCCATAGCACGCAATGAGGCAGGAATCCAAGAAAACGATCAAAAAATTGAAAATATCACCAAGCGTATAAAAGGAGGTTGCTCTGATAGGGAAGCACGAGCACTTACTCTTGAAGAAGACCTAGCAAAAGAACAAATAAAACACGCAAATCAAGAAATTGAACGTCTCCATAAAGAAATAGAAGCTAAAGCACCTTATGAAGAAGAGATAGCACAACAACTCACAGAACTAGAATCACAAATTAAAGAGGCAAACACTGAGGCAGAAGCAGCAATTAATGAAATCAAGCAAGCGCAACAAGCAATCTTTGCCAAAAAAGAACAATGCATCGCTACTATGGATCAAAAAATCATTACTTTTTATGAAAAAATCCGCCGTTGGGCAAAAAATACAAGTGTTGTTCCTATTAGGCGTCAAGCCTGTGGAGGATGTTTTATTCGACTCAATGACAAATTACTTAGCGAAATAAAGCACAGTAAAGATATTATCACTTGCCCACATTGCGGGAGGATTCTCTATCCAGAATCCTAAATAGTGCAGACTCCTAAGTGCCTATATGCGACAAATATCTTATCCTAAGCCCACGCTAAAAGCACTGCTGTTTATTGGACTATACCGATTGGTGTGTGTATTTGTTTGGGTGATAAGCCTTCCTTTTTTGTTTTTTGCACAAACTAAAACTAAATATCACCTCTCAATTCCAGCGCGGTTTTTTCCTTTTCTTGTACCTTTTTTACGCCGCTTTAAAGGCTCTATACCAGAATGTACACAAGAATTTTGCAAGGATTTTGCTCCAGATATTTGGATTCACGCCTGTTCATTTGGCGAGATCAAATCCCTAGAACCAATCATTTGTGCTATTTCTAAACCATCAGAATCTAAAGAAAATGTGCCCATTGACACTAAAGCCTATCAAACAAGCCCTACACTTTCACCAAAAATTCTTATCACTACCACCACACAAACCGGTTACGACCTAGCTTGCACCACCTATGCTGGTGCAAAACATATTCGTATCCATTTTTTGCCCTTTGAATTTTTTTTACCATTATATCGCCACCGATTCCATTCTTTACAAATGCTTATTGTAACAGAAGCAGAACTGTGGTATGAACTCTTTTGGTGCGCACACAGCGTGCGTGCCTATACACTCCTTATCAACGCCAGAATCTCGATTCGATCCTATCCTCGCTATAAGCGTTTTTCATCATTTTATCGTTTATTATTTGCTCATATTGATCATATACTTGCACAAAGCCAAGATGACAAAACACGTTTAGAATCGCTTGGCGCACACAATATTGAGGTATTTGGTAATCTTAAACTTTTGAGCGCACCAGTTATTAGCAGAACGTATCCAAAACCCAATAAACTTCTGCTTGTTGGGGCTTCGACACATCAAGGTGAAGAAGAGATTATCGTTAGCGCATTTCTTGCTTTACGCAAACAAGAACCCTGTATGTTAGTGCTTGCACCGCGTCACCCTGAACGTTTTAATGCTATCTGGGATATGCTAGAATCGTACCCAATCCAATGTGCAAGATTATCTATGATTGCCGCACAAAATGGCTTTGATACTATAGATATATTGCTTATTGATAGACTTTTAGAGCTAAATAACTTCTATGCCATCAGTGATATCGTCATTTTAGGAGGGTCATTTGTACCTGCAGGAGGACACAATCCTCTTGAGCCAGCATTTTTTCATACAAAACTTCTTAGTGGGATTCATATTTTCAACCAACAAACTCTCTTTGCGTGTATAGATGGCTATATTTTGCTTGAAGCCAATGCGCTAGAACAAACTCTACTAAATCACTCTGCGCTTCCAAATGCAACAATCAAGGATACAGAATCTAAACTCGCCCAAATTACTAATCTCATCACACAAACAATCCAAAACTAAGGATATTTATGGAAAAAGCCTATAAGCTCTTAAGTCAAAAACATTATATATCACACAACAAAGCAAAAGCCCTTATTGATAGAGGACTTGTAAGCGCCAATGGTAAAAGGCTTACGCTAGCACGCACATTGCTTTCAGAAAATACGCACTTTGTCGTACAAGAAATCGCTCCTTTGCAAATTCTCCATCAAGAAGAAGCATTGATTGCACTAGACAAACCAACATTCCTTGAAAGCTATGAGATAGAAAAACGTTTTGCAGGTTACCAACTGCTCCACAGACTAGACAAAGAAACAAGTGGTGTGCTACTACTTGGCAGGCGTGAGAATCCACTTATACCAAAGGTCAAAGAAGCCTTTAAACAACGCAAAGCGCAAAAACTATACTATGCACTCGTAAATGGAATTGTCGCAGATGAAATATGTATCGATGCGCCCATACTGACTAAAAAGGGGGCTTCTGCAAAAAGTAAGGTTCATAAAAATGGACTTAGTGCTATAACACACATCAAACCAGAATCTATTAGGGGCAAACAAACTCTGCTTGAAGTGCGTATAGAAAGTGGTAGAACACACCAAATTCGTGTTCATCTCGCTCATATCGGCTACCCCATACTTGGAGACACACTTTATGGGGGAGCTTCTGCAAAACGGCTTATGCTGCATGCCCATAAACTTAAAGTTTTAGACTATGTTTTCTGCTCCAAGCTACCACAAGAGTTTTGCCTCAATTAATGCGCTAGAATCTAGCCTAGAAATCCTCTGTAAGCAAATTATTCCACAAGCGCGTCCAAATATCTATGCACTTTTATGGGAGCTTGGGAGTAATGTGTTAAAGTATGGGACAAAGACCTTTCCTAAACCTACAAACGATTACAGCAGCCTAGATTCCAATATTATATATTTTGAGATGCGTTATTATTTCTCTAACGATATACAAACCAAAAAAGTACGCCCTATATTTTTGCAAATTCTATGTTCTTACCAAACTCCGCTAGATACCAAATACTACATACTGCCACAAAACCATATACAAACCCCATATTCTTTCATATATACAAACCCCCCTATACTTAGGATTTGCTACATAGATACTGCAGAATCCTACACTCCCAAAGCCGTACCGCACCACAATGGGCTTGGGCATAAGGTGATTAAATATTTTGTGCAAAATTTCTGCTATGATATGCCAAAAATTTTCATACTATCTGCCACAAAACGCACCCTATGCGTTCGGATCAAAGGAGCATATCTTGCACATAAGTACGGCATTTAAAAGCGATGTACTTTATATTTGTTGCGATGGCAGTGTAAAAACCTATGAGGAGTACGAATTTTTTGTCGCTGGAGTAGATGGTATTATCCAAGAATACATAGAGGAGCAAAAATCTCCCCAAAAATTTAGCAAATGGAAGTTTATGTTTCTTAATGCATTTCCGCTAAATACTTATGCGCTTGGACATTTGCTACGCCTTAAAGCGCATAACAACTATGCATTTGGAATTGCTACCAATGACCACCGCTTACTTGCGTTGCTTGAATCTGTACAATTTCACTTGCTTTTTGAGTTAAGTGTCGAGCACGATCCTCGCATTTATAAAGCATAATTTCAGGAGAATGAATGGACGAAAGAATTGCTAGCACGTGGAATATGATTTATGATAAATTTGATCCTATCGCTTTTAGTATAGGCAGTTTTAGCGTACATTGGTATGGAATTGCCTATGTATGCGCGCTTATATCAGCACTTTTTATTGCGCGTTTTATTGCTGCTCGTTTTCCCAAACGTTTTGGTATCGCTGCAGATGTGATTGATAGTTATTTCATATGGGCAGAAATAGGTGTATTGCTTGGCGCGCGTATTGGGTATATTCTCATCTATGACCCAGCACGGCTTTGGTATCTTGCTAATCCTTGGGAAATATTTAATCCCTTTGATAGCAATGGTGAATTTATAGGTATTCGAGGTATGAGCTTTCATGGAGGTGTGCTTGGATTTTTGCTTGCCTCATATTGGTTTGTCAAGGTAAAAAAAATCGCCTTTTTGCCCCTTATGGATTTGGTGGCAATAAGCGTACCTCTTGCTTACGTGTTTGGGCGTGTAGGCAATTTTTTGAACCAAGAACTTTATGGACGTATCATTAGTGAATCTGATAGGTTTGGGCAGATGATAGGGATTTTTGTCGATGGTGCTTTGCGCTATCCAAGCCAACTATTAGAAGCATTTCTGGAGGGAATTATTACCTTTATAATTGTTGCAGTTTGTGCGTGCTACAAAAAGCTTAATAATACACTCATTGGCGTATATGCGCTAAGCTATGGAGTTATGCGTTTTGTCGCAGAGTATTGGCGCGAACCAGACCCACAAATGGGGCTTTTTGGCGGATTCAGTATGGGGCAGATTCTATGCGCACTTATGATTATCTTTGGTGCTTATGTGATTGCTACGCAATATAAGCGCAACCAGCTCGGCATAAAGGAGTAAATATGCAGCATACCACGCAAAATTCTATGCATAAAAAAGCCATTATCTTCGCTTGGTTTTATTTGTTATTAGCCATTATTACTGAAGTGCTTGGCTCAAGTTTTCTAAAACTTGGAGCAAATATGCAATTTGGATTTGTCATAACAGCCGCACTTATTTGTATTTCATACTATTTTATTGGGCTTGCCATAAAACGTATTAGCGTTAGTGTCGCCTATGCAATGTGGGAAGTACTTGGTGTACTATGTATCATACCCATTGGGATTTTTTATTTTGATGAAGATCTCTCAAATATGCAATTTATAGGTATAGGACTTGCAATTTTAGGAATTGTTCTTATCAATATTGGAGAAGAGCACACCCATAATACAGAATCTTTGGATTCTAGCTTGCAAATGCCTACAAACGTGCCAAACCATAGCTTGGCACACAACTCATCGCCCCAAAATAACCCCAAAACCACCGCGATGAAAATAATCCTCTCTGCGACACTTGGAGCTTTGATTCTACTTAGCATAATTACGCTTTATATGCTTTTCCCAGAATCTAGCGCCCTGCTTGGGTTGCTGCTTGTATTTGGTGCGGCACTGATTGATGTGATAGCAAATCTTTTGCTAAAAGCCTCAAATGGATTCCGAAAGATTGGTTATGGAATTAGCTCGATTGTAATGGTTGTTATTGCTTTTTATCTTTTGAGTCTTGCGCTGAATTTTATGGATTTGGCAGTGGCATACTCAAGCTGGGGTGCGATAGGGATTATAGGAACAATTCTAGGAGGACGATTGTTTTTTGATGAGCGGCTTAATACAATCGGATATGTAGGGGTTGTAGCTGTTCTTAGCGCGGTGGTATTGCTACATTCTTAAGCCCAAAAGGGCTACTAGAATCTAGTAGTTGTGCTAGATGGACTTAGCTATTCTAAAGCCAAACCATACTCAAATCTTCCGATATTATTCCACCAAACCAAATACTCATTATGCTCACAATCTGGACAAGTACAAGGGGCTGGATGTTTGCAGCAAGAAGGGTCTTTCCACTCATCATCACTAGGATCGTATTCCATACAAACCTTCTTATTTTTTGCCTGTTTGGTTGGGGTTTAGCTGCTTGCCCCTGTTACCTTGATTTTGGTCGTATTGCTTATTTGTTCCACTTGTGCCTTTATTGGCGTTTTGCATATTTGCCGCATTATTTTGTGGTGTTATTTTTTTATCTGCCATTGTAAGCTCCTTGTAAGCTCCTTACATTGCTAGAGATTCAGAGAATCTCACCGCCACTGATACTAAGCCACCACTTTAGTAGGCGCTGGCTAGGGCGCAAAACACTTAAGTTCTAGCAAGCCCTACACATTGAATTGTACGTTTTTTTTTTTTTTTTGATTTTGCTTAAATGCAGTGGGAGAGTTATGGGGTAATTAGATTCTGTGGCTGCTGTTTGTGGTTATTGATTGTTGCCTTGGTTTTTGGCACGCGCTTTAAGGAGAATTGGCACGCCAGAAAAGCCAAACTCCTTGCGCAAACGATTGACTAAAAATCGCTTGTAGCTAAAGTGCAGTGCATTTGGGCGGTTTGAAATAAGCGCGATTTGGGGCGGTTTGGTAGCATACTGGGTAGCATAATAAATTTTTACAATCTTGCCGTGATCGCTAGGAATGGGGTGTGCTTTTATTGCATTTGCGATACTTTCATTGAGTTTCGCGGTGGGAATATGCAAGGTGTAGTTATCATACACTTCAAGAATCTTTTGCTTAAGCTCGACAATATGCCGCCCTGTAAGCGCACTAAGCGTGAGAAATGGCGCATATTCCAAAAACCTAAACCTCTGTGCGAATGCATTGCGTATTGTGGTGAAATCTGCGTATTTAATATCCCATTTATTCCACACAACAATCACACCAAGCATATGCTTTTCTACCAAAGAAAAGATTCGCTCATCAAGTTGTACAAGAGGCTCGCTTGCATCAAGCACCAAAATAGCAATATCTGCTGCTTCAAGCACTTTATTGGTGCGATCTAGCGCAAACTTTTCAAGCGATTGGATTTTACCGCGCCTGCGAATCCCCGCTGTATCGACAAAAAGAATAGTTCTATCTTGGAAAGTAATCTGCTCATCGACTGGATCAATCGTTGTGCCAGCTGTTGGGCTTGTGATACTGCGCTCTTTGCCAACAAGTGCATTAAGCAAGGAGGACTTACCAACATTTACGCGCCCAATAATCCCTACGCGAATCTCTTTAGAATCTAACTCGCTAGAATCTAGCCCACTAGATTCTGCTTTAGCTTTTTTTAAAACCTCTTGGCTAGATTCTGGCTCTAGCATATCTTCTAACTGATAGAGTAACTCCTCCTCCATACTCTGTGGTGTCTCATTAGATATGCTAAATAATAACTTATGAAGAGCATTGAGTAAAATGCTTATCCCACGATTATGCGTTACTGAAATACAATACACCTCTTGTGTGCCAAATTCAAAAAATGCATAGCCAAACTCTTTTTGTGCATCATTGTCGATTTTATTTACAACAAGCAGGCAGGGAGTTTGCTTGCTAATCTTAAAAAACAGCTTTTTATCCTCAAGACTTGGAATCTCCTTGCCATCAACGACATAAAGCACAGCATCAGCACTTTTGGCTGCTTCTATAGCGTTTTGGGCTATTTTTACAAACAACTCATCATTGCTAGATTCTATCCCGCCTGTATCAATAAGACGCACAATATTATCATTAATTGTAATTTGAGCGACTTTAGTATCTCGGGTAGTGCCAGCAATCTCGGAAGTAATAGCAATTCTTTGCTTGGCGAGGCGATTGAATAACGAGGATTTACCGACATTTGGCTTCCCAATGATAGCAATCGTTTTCATAATAAACCCTATGTGATGTGGTAGATTCTGCTTAATTCTTTGTGTTAGAAATCATAGCAAAACTACTAAAGATTCTCAAGCCAAACAAATAAAACACTATGCATACCATAAGTGGTTGGTATTTATATTTGTGCAAGATAAAATTTATTATAATCTTTGTGTGCGCGTGCGCAACAACAAACTCAAGGAGAAACTATGTTTGAATTACGTAAATTACCTTATACAAAAGATGCTTTTGGCGATTTTTTAAGCCCATTAACGTTTGATTTTCATTATGGTAAGCATCACCAAACTTATATCAACAATCTCAACAACCTCATTAAGGATAGTGAATTTGCAAACGCCGAGCTGTATGATATTATCAAAAAATCAAGTGGTGGCGTATTCAATAATGCTGCACAAGTATATAATCACGATTTTTATTGGGATTGTATCGCACCAAAAGCAACTGATATGAGTGGCGAGCTAAAAGCAAAAATTGAGCAGGATTTCGGTAGTATCGATGGTTTTAAAGAAAAATTTATTCAAGCTGCTACAACACTTTTTGGCTCTGGGTGGTGTTGGCTCGTGTTTGATCCAAAAACAAGCAAACTAGAAATTGTCCAAACAAGCAACGCTGCAACTCCTATTGCCGATGACAAAGTGCCACTTCTTGTGGTAGATGTGTGGGAGCATGCGTACTATATTGACCATAAAAACGCGCGCCCTGCATATTTGGAAAAGTTTTTTGAACACATTAATTGGGCATTTGCTTCAAGCGCATTTGAATGGGCACAAAAAGAAGGTACAAGCTCGATACGATTTTATATCAATGGAATCCACAAAAAATAACTCCATCTTCTAGATTCTGGGGGCATACCCAGAATCTAAACCGCACTCCATATTAATATTTTATTTACTATTTTTTCCTAAATAGTCTTAACCATACACTACCACCAAGGAATAAGAATGAAAAAAGCAAAAATTTTCATTGAAGGAATGACGTGTTCGGCTTGCTCATCTGGTATAGAAAAAAGTCTTATAAAAAAAGGGTTTGTCTCTCATATAGAGGTCAATCTTATCGCTAAAACTGCATTGCTTGAATATGATCCAAAAACCACAAACCTCCAAGATATTTTTGCATTTATCAAAAAGCTTGGCTACGCTCCAAGCACACATAATCCAAACACTAATCAAAACAAATCTTTAATCGATCTTATTAAACAGCGCGATTTTGGCACGCTTGATAAGCGAATTTTTCCTCCAAAAATCCGTCTTGCTATAAGCATTTTATGTAGTGTAGCTGTACTATATCTTGCAATGTTACCTATGCTTGTCCCACACGATGTACAAGTGCTAATACCACCTTTTGATAAGCAATGGGCAAACTTTTACGCTCAGTTTTTTCTTGCGCTAATTGCTATGCATATGGGGCGAGATTTTTACCTTAAAGGATTTAAAACTCTCTTTGCTAAAACTCCAACAATGGATACCTTGATTGCTATAAGCACGAGTGCTGCACTTGTCTATAGCCTTTATAGCGCATACTATGGCGAGACTCACTGGTATTTTGAAAGTATTTGCGTAATTTTAACCTTTGTGCTTATTGGCAAAACAATTGAACAAAGCGCTAAAGACCACGCCAATGATGTGATAAACGCATTACTATCGCGATCTTCTAAGCAAGCGATCCGTATAGATTCTGCAAACAATGAAATGGAAATCCCTGTTGATACGATACAAAAGGGAGATGTTTTAAAGATTCTACCTGGCAGCACAATACCTGTTGATGGTGTACTTGTAAATGGCGAGGGAGGCGTTGATGAATCAATGCTAACAGGAGAAGTTATACCAGTTTATAAAAAACAAAATGATCGTGTGTTCGCCGGCAGCACCAATACTAATCGTACCTTTTTAATACAAGCTACAAGCACTTCTGCACAAAGCACTCTTAGTGCAATGGCTGCCCTCATAGAAGAAGCAATCACCTCTAAACCAAAAATTGCCTCCCTTGCAGATAAAATCTCATCAATCTTTGTCCCAAGTGTAATCTTTATCGCTTTTGCCGCAGGGCTTGTTTGGAGTGTGATGAAAGATTTATCATTTGGGTTTGAGATTTTTATTGGTGTGCTTGTTATCTCATGCCCTTGTGCGCTCGGACTTGCCACACCTATGGCAGTAATGATAGGAAATGCCATAGCCAACAGAGCAGGCGTGTTTCTCAGGCAAGCCCAAACCTTTGAAAATGCACACAAAGCGAGCAGCATTGTATTTGACAAAACAGGCACACTCACTAATGCTACCTTGAAAGTTGTTGCGATAAAAAGTTTTAGCACTTTAGATGAAGCAGAGATTCTTGCTCTAAGTGCTGGCATAGAAAAAGGAAGTGAGCACCTCATCGCCAAAGCAATCCTTGCAGAATCTAATTCACGAGGCATACAGGCAGTATCTTTTGATAATTTTGAGGCAAAGGCTGGATTTGGGATTGAGGCAACTTCTCTTGAGAGTACAGGCAGAATCTATGCGCTTGGCAATGATGAAATGTTTGCTACATCTAAGATAGATGGCGCTATTTTAGATTCTCATAACACCAATGCATTATTGTGTGTTTATCTTGGGATTAAAAACCAAGACAGCACCTACCAAGTACTTGGCGCACTCTGGCTTGAAGATACGATTAAACAATCAGCACCAAGCATCATACAAACCCTAAAAGAGCATCATATCACGCCTTATATCGTAAGTGGCGACAATCAAGCAAACACCAAGCGCATAGCAGATACCCTTGGCATAGAACACTACAAAGCAGGCGCAAAACCCAACGATAAGCTTGCATTTATTCAAAAACTGCAACAACAAGGCGAGGTTGTGATTATGGTTGGCGATGGCATCAATGATGTCGGAGCACTTGAAGCAGCAGATATTTCTGTGAGCTTTTCAAACGCATCTGATGTAAGTGAAAAAAGTGCTAATATTGTCATTTATAACCACGATCTTATGCGCATTGATTATATTTTGCGCCTATCACGTGCAGTGGTTAAAAATATTAAAGAGAATCTGTTTTGGGCATTTTGTTACAATATCATTTGTATTCCCCTTGCGTGTGGCGCACTATATGGAGCTGGAATTTTGCTAAACCCTATGATTGCTGCTTTTGCAATGAGTTTAAGCAGTGTTAGTGTAGTGCTCAATGCTCAACGTCTCTGGAAGTTTAAATAATTGCTATGAGTTATTTGTAGTTTAAAAAACTATTTTATAATCAAAACTCTACCCAACTCTAGTCTAAAAGGATTATCTATGCAAACAACATTTCAAGTAGAAGGTATGCACTGCAAAAACTGTGAAAACAAAGTTAAAACATTTGTGAGTGAGATACAAGGTGTGCAAAATATACAAGTTAATCTTGCACAAAAAACCATAGAAGTACAGTATGAAGAACCGGCAAATACGCAAACAATCGTTGAATCCCTCCAAGATCTTGGTTATAGCGCACAACCCCTCTAAGCATATACGCACTCTTGCCAAAACATACTATTTCTACACATAAGCACCCAGAATCTAGCACAAAACCAAGCGAAAATCCGCTAATGGTGCTAAGATAGATTCTAGCTATTCTGTCTTGGTACTATTTGGTAGCACCTATTAGATATTTCCGCGCAAGGAGGGCGTAATTACCTCTTTTTAAGAATGTGTAAGCTACACTTGTTCGTGTACATATTTTAGCTTAAGGAGATTATATGTCTTATTCTGCGCAAGTGATTGCCTCACTTAAAGAAAAAAATCCATCCCAAAATGAATTCCACCAAGCCGTCCAAGAAGTACTTACGTCCCTCCAGCCTTTGCTTGACAAGGAAAAAAAGTATGAAAAATACGCTATTCTTGAGCGACTTGTTGTGCCAGAGCGACAGATCATCTTTCGTGTCCCGTGGGTCGATGATAATGGTAAGATTTGCGTAAATTATGGCTATAGAATCCAATTTAACACTGCCATAGGACCCTATAAGGGTGGGCTTAGATTCCACCCAAGTGTGAATGTAGGCGTGATCAAGTTTCTCGGTTTTGAACAAGTGTTTAAAAATTCTCTTACAACACTTGCTATGGGTGGAGGCAAGGGTGGAAGCGACTTTGATCCAAAGGGCAAAAGTGATAATGAGATTATGCGTTTTTGCCAAAGCTTTATGAATGAACTATATCGTCATATTGGCGCACATACTGATGTGCCTGCAGGCGATATAGGTGTAGGAGGACGCGAGATTGGTTATCTCTTTGGGCAATACAAAAAACTCACAAATCGCTTTGATGGTGTATTAACAGGTAAAGGACTCAATTGGGGTGGAAGCCTTGCACGCACAGAAGCTACTGGATATGGCTGCGTATATTTTGCACAAGAAATGCTCAAAGAGCGTGGTGAGAGCCTAGAAGGCAAGGTTTGTGCAGTTTCTGGAGCAGGTAATGTGGCAATCTATACAATAGAAAAGCTCTATCAAGTCGGTGCTATACCCGTAACTGCAAGCGATTCTAAAGGTATGATTTATGACAAAGAAGGCATTGATCTTGCCCTACTTAAAGAAATCAAAGAAGTACGCAGAGAATCCCTAGAATCTTATGTTAAAGCTAAAAAAAGTGCGCAATATACGGCAGTGAGTGCGTATGACAAAGATTGCAATGGTGTATGGAGTGTGCCTTGTTTTGCTGCATTTCCAAGCGCTACACAAAACGAGTTAAGTGCAAAAGATGCGCAGATTCTGCTCAAGAATGGTTGCAAATGTGTGAGTGAAGGAGCAAATATGCCTTCAACTAACGAAGCCATAGATATTTTTCTCCAAGCCAAAATCTGCTATGGTCCGGGTAAGGCAGCAAACGCTGGTGGTGTGGCAGTAAGCGGTCTAGAAATGGCACAAAATGCAAGTATGAATCCTTGGAGCTTTGAAGTTGTAGATTCTCGTTTGCACGAGATTATGACCAATATCTACCAAAATGCGGCACAAACAGCAAAAGAGTTTGGCGACCCAACAAATCTTGTAATGGGTGCGAATATCGCAGGTTTCAGGAAAGTAGCAGATTCTATGATCGATCAAGGAGTTGTCTAGAATCTAATGTTTATAGCAAGATTATTTGTTATAGTACTCTTTGTACTTGGTGGGTGTCGTGATACCTCTGTGGAAGAATCACCAGATACCACCCCACCACAAGAATCTCAACAGCTACAAGCACTACTCGATCTTAAACCAATTCAAAATGGGCAAAATATTTCCTATATAATCTATGCAGTTAGCGAAGAGGATACACCACAGCTAGACAATACCGCAAAAAAGCAGCCCACTACAAAAGCAAAACTCTATATTCAAAAACTAGATACAGGCATTGTACAAGCAGCCTTTGAGCTAAATGGAGCTAGGATTGCCTGTTCTTTACGCAATATGC
This sequence comes from uncultured Helicobacter sp., assembly GCA_944323645.1. Lineage (GTDB taxonomy): Bacteria > Campylobacterota > Campylobacteria > Campylobacterales > Helicobacteraceae > Helicobacter_B. Next base: position 111,717 of record CALUTE010000001.1, read on the forward strand.
AAAAAGATAGCGAAGCAGTACTCAATGGAGAAATAGATTGCAAAAAACAATTTAGCGCAAAAATTGAACAAAATACAATTATCCAACCAAAGATAATTGCACACAACTTAAGTGAGATTCTCGACCAAAAAAACATTAGCAAAATCGCTGCAGCCTCCACGCCAAAAAGTGCGCGCTTAGAGCCTATCTCTGTCTTTAACCTCACATCATATAGTTTTCTTGATACGATAAAAGTACATACAAACAACACAATCACACTAAAAGCTGTTCGGATTGATTTTTTGTGCTCAGACGAAGAACACACACAACAATGGCTTAATAATGCTATGGCAAACTATCTTCTAGCACTTCATATCGATACACCAAAAAACTGCCAAGAAACAAAAGCAAAGTTTTCTCCACTCATACGTGCAATGCTGACAAACTTACAACACGAAATATACTCTATGGAGTATAATGCTTTTAGCGTAGATTTTTTCGATGAAAGCTTGATACAAATCCGCAAAGACACTTTTCTAAGCACAGATGATAAACATTTCACCAATGCTTCTGAATTCCGTCTCTATGATCACAAAGGTAAGCGTATTTCCCTATATGACACATTCTTTTTGTCCCCTACAAAAGATGATCTCATACAAACCTTGCGCACAAAACATACAGAGTTTCTAAAGAATAATCCTGGTTGTGTCCCAAACGCTCCACAAGAATTCATTTATGATAATCCAAAGACGCTGCACATAGCACTTAATTATGACAGTATATCTTTTGTCTATATTCCCTCTACCCTTGGAACATATCAATGTGGTGAGATACAGCTTGAGTTTGGATTTTATGAGATGAAAAATCTTATCGACAAAAATAGTCCTATCTACCAGCTAATTGCAAATGCACAAGGTCCAGCACCCCATAATACCGCGCTTGATACTCTCTATTTAGAATGCACCAAATGTGCTATTGCCACACTCTATACCCACGAACAAACACTCCTACTACGCAAGGCATTAAGTGATGAGAAGTTTTATGACAAAATGAGCTATAAAGACTTAGACAAAAGTTTTTTCGCGCAGTATGATATTGGCATTAAACCCGCTATCTACAATGGAGACTACAAACTGCTTGATTTTAACCACAAATACCTTCTCAATCTTGAGGCTTTAGATTCTGCTTCAGAACAAGGTATTGCCGATGCACAATATATTCTCTACCAAGAGGGCAAACCTCCTTATTGTGTTGTGGATAAAAATAGCAATGCTGAAATGATTAAATACTTTGGACTAGGCGATACAATCGAAGTAAAAATCCTAAACACCACTAAGCAAGTCCCTATTGATAAATACCTTCTAGAAAATAACATTGATATGAAAAATAATATCTGCACCAAAAATGCCAAGCTCATACGCGACTAAAACACTAACTAAGCCATAAAATTTAGCAGAATCTATACTCTAGACAACTAAAACACAGACTTTATGCAAATTTAGATTGCACTGCAAGGTGTCCCTTGCAACTTTGTTAATTTTTGATATTTTTATGTATAATAAAATATTTAAAAAAGGAATAATATGCAGGTTTCCCCCCCCCCCCCGAGAGCGCACCACATCTAAAAACTACCGCTAACCCTTCACACAAAAACCAAAGTATCACTCTTGCAATCCCAAGAAACACACTAAGTCTCGCTCTTGTGCTTTATGTATTTTTCTTTGTGCTTAATGCAATGTTCCCTACACAAAGCGATGATTTTGGTATAACTTCAGTCAATATAAATGCAGCTATCCACTCTTATATGCACTGGAATGGACGCTTTGGCGAGCTGCTTAGAGTTTGGTTTGGCTCACCTCTGGCACACACACCCTACTTTGCCTTTGTCAATGCGTTTTTTGGCGTGGGCTTTTTGTATCTTTTGTTTGTTTTGCTCTTTGGAAGATTCCCTATACCAAACCTTGCAGACTGCGCGACTATCGCATTTATGCTGTTTTTGTTTATGGCATTTAGAGCGTTTGGGGCGATGTTCTTTTGGACAACGGGAGCGATGAACTATCTTTGGGCGTACTCTTTTATGCTTCTTTATCTACTGCCTTATAGAATCTTTTGGCAAAACCCCACCGCAAAATCTAGATTCTCGCTCCCAAAAGCACTGGGAATGCTGATATATGGGATCATTGCTGGGTGGAGCTATGAAACGGGTATTGTTATCATTGTGTTTCAATTCGCGCTTCTTGCGTATGGTTTATGGCGTGGTGTGCGGCTACCTTTGTGGTATTATGCTGGGATTGTTGGGTTTGTGGCTGGCTGGATTGTGCTTTTTGTATCGCCGGGCTCTAAGGAGCGTATGGTAAATCACTTCCAAGAATCTGGTGCGTATATGAGCCCCAAGGATTTTCTTGCGATGTCTTTTAGCGGGCAATTTGAACGTTGGCAGAAAGTCTTTAGCCCGCGCAATCTTTATACAACGCAAATAATCGCATTTATAGTGCTTATATGGGTGCATAGCTCGTATGCGTGCAAAACATATACGCTAAAAATACCATATATCGCGCTTGGGATTTGTGTTGTAGCATTGCTAGATATATACTCTAAAACGCTTGGGTTTTTGATTGCGCCACTTATACTTTGCTTTAGCATATACACTGCTTATTCTTTCTACAAAAACCAAGAGAAAGAAAAGGCGTTTTATGCATTTGTTATAGCGTGTTGTGTGTTTGCGTATTTTTTGAGTATTGTGGCGACACTGCAGTATATGTACCTGCCTCGTAGAGCAGAAATGCACTATGCTATCTTTGATATTGTACTCTTAGTGTTTGTTGGCAAGTTTTTAAAAGATACTTTCTTGCAGCGCGCACAAGAACGCTTCCAAAAACTACTTATTATCGTATGTATATGCTATGGTGCGTATGTGCTTATGGCTTGTGCGGATATGCGCCTAAAATGGGAGCGTATGCTTGCTTCAATCGCAGCGCAAAAGGCTTTAGGTGTCACAGAACTCATAGTAGAAGCACAAACCTTTAAATCCTACTACAAACACTACTGCGACTGGGGGAATCCGGGAGAAGATCCAGAGAAATGGCCTAATACAACTTATGCTAGAGTTTTTGGTGTTGAAAAATTTATCGCCAAATAGATTCTGTGAAGGTTAATTAGATTCTAGTTGTGGTAGATTTATCAAAGGCATAGTGGATTCTAGAATCTGCAAAATTCTTTCAAGACATTTCGCCTCAAGGGCTCAACACAGAGAATCTAGAATCTAGCCCATAAATCCAAACGCCAAAAGTACACCGCTAAGCTCATATCTCTGCATGCTACTAATAATGAGGGTGGAGCTTTTGACGCAGTGCGAGTGGCTCTATAACGCATATATAAGGTATCCACTGCTTCACAAAATGCAATGCCTCATTATTATAAGAAATCTCTATCGCAAGCAAAATACCCATAACCCCTCCTCCAACTAATACTATAAAGCTTTGAGAGCGTGCGCCCCAACAAATATTCATACACTTCTCCACTCTCAAGACAATCCTCCGACAGTCTTTACCAAACCAATCGCCTTTCCCTTACTCAATTATCATAAGCCAATACTACTTAAGACTAAAGGTGAATGCTCAATTTTATAAATGAGAGAATCTAGAGTGAATCAAGTGATTGCAAGAAAATAGATTCCAAATTTTCCTCAGAATCTAAAGCCCTCAAAGTGCGTGCAAAATTTAGAACACTAAAGAAACTTCACTTGTCTTGACTACAAAGCTGCATTTACACTTGTTGTGTTTCATGGCTTTGTGGCTTGCCTAAGCAAGAGCTCATAAGGGCAGCATAGGATTCTGCTTGAAAAGCAAAATTATGGAGATTTAGCACACGAAAAATCTGTTTATGACTGGCACAAGGCTTAAGCATTCATAATGCCACCACTCACATAATTTACCATATGGAGCTTTTGTACAAGTTGGGCGATGAGTGTGCGCATTTCTCGGCTCAAATTGTCGTTTCTTATCATCGCATCAAAATCTTTGAAACTAATATTTGGCGATTTAGCACTCAAAAAATCCACCGCCATCATATCATCGTGGTTTAACACCCCATCAGATTGTAGTTGTTTTGCCATAGATTTAAACTTATCCACATCTGCAAATCCATCTTGTACATACGACTTGGCATTCATCGCAGCACTTAGCTCCTTAGAAGGCGTGAAGACATCTTGGATTCTGCTCAAAGAAACATAAGAATCCTCGCTACTTACTGGCACTTCGCTATTTGTTTGCCCCACTCCAGAAACACTAGAAACCGGCGCACTTGGCGCGAGATTTTGCAAAAACTCAAGCATATCTGGTTTGGCATTATCTGTAGGAGCTGGATTCTTTGCTTGCATTTCTTTTGATTCTGATTGAGGGTGTAAGCTTGTCCTATTTGCAAACAAATCACTCAATGCTTGTGTGGTAGGATTGGTATTTGTAATAGTACTCATAGTATCTCCTAAATGCCTTTTGTTGATTCTAAACAAAGCAAAAATCATTCCGATTTATACGACTCGTATTTTCTAGTTATAACGGATTATTGTTTGAAAAGTTATAGTATAACTCCACCATACAAGGTTTAGGGGGAATTATGGCATTGTGCAATTTCTGCAAGCGGCTCAAAGTCCGACCAACTGATCTTATCTTTATGACACTTATGTGTATCGTGCTTTATTTTGTTTATACCTACCAATTCCAAGAGCTACAACAAGACGCCACAAAACGCAAGGAGGCGTTTAAAGCCCTGCAAAAAGCCTGTATGATGGGGGATAATGCTGCGTGTGAGCAAATCTACACTACACAAGCCCCACCAGCAATATCAAAATAGTGTGCTAAAAACTGCAAGTTTTATGGTTTTTGTGTATAATGGTATTTTAAGTTTAAACTAAGGAGTCGCTATGAAAACCCTTGTAAAAGTCGTCACTTTATGTTGTGCTGGTCTTGTTCTTGCGTTTGCTAGTATTGCTTTGAGTGCGTGTGCAAAACAGCCAACCCCCAAAAAACCGAAAGTTGAATTACAATGCAAGCAAATCAGCGCGATAGTAATCAGCAACGAAGGAGCAAACGATGAGGAAAAGGCAAATGACCTTAACATAAGTGGCGATCAAATCGCTGAAGTACTCTTCCCCAAACTCAATGAAATATGCCCAAAGATTGCTGATCAAGCCTGGGTTGTTGATGTGATATTTGAGAGCAAGCTTGATACAAAACAAGTTGGCAATAAAATCACTTCAACAGAGACAAAAACCGCTGTTTTAACTATAGAACTTAAATTTCTCCTCCCAAATGTCGCCCATACATTTAAAGGCAATGCGACTATGGAAATAAGCAGCAAGAAAGTGCTTGATATTGGCACAATACATCTTGATGAAAACGATAAACACAATCTTATTACAAAGGCTATCCAAGCCACAATTAATGAGGCGCTAAAAGTATTTGAGAAGAAGTAGATTCTAGCAAGGAGTTTGTATGCGACCATATTATATGTTATATGTTTTGTCTATTTTGCTTGCTTTTGGCTTGGGTGCTTGCTCAAGTAAGCCAAAGGCGCAAGGGAGCTTTCAAGCCCTAGAATGCAAAACAATCTGCGAAAAAAACGAATGTTCTACACGCTGTCTTAGTGCTGATGGTAGCTTCAAGAAAAAGTAGATTCTAGGATTTATATGCGCATACGAGTGTATTATGAAGATACCGATTGCGGAGGAATCGTCTATCATACAAACTATATAAAATACTGCGAACGAGCGCGCAGTGAGCTGTTTTTTGCACAAGGAACACCACCTTCGCACGCTACTTGTGGCTTTGTCGTGAGTGCGCTAGAGGCAAAGTTTTTGGGCTTTGCAAAGCTTGGCGACATACTTGAAGTGCGCACAAAGGTGCTAAAAATCGGCAAAGTACAGCTTGTGCTAGAGCATAAAATCTTTGTAATCTATCAGCTAAATAAGCAAGCCACTCTGCTAGAATCTAGCAACAACACAAATCAAGATTCTAGCGCGCAAGAAGTGTGCGTTTTTGAAGCCCAAGCGCGTTTGGGCTATGTAGATGTTATAAGCCAAAAGCCCATAATTATTCCTGATGACTTCCGCACACTGCTTCAAAAACTTCACTAACAAGGACTACAATGCGACATATCGAAGGCAAGCCTGATATTACCTATCCAACCCAATGGGAATACAGAATCATCGGAGAAAATCAGCATAGAATCGAGGAAATTGTAGGCGATATTATGCACAAAGCATATCTCCTTGAGTTAAAAAACCACTCCCAAAAGGGGCGTTTTGTTTCTATGCACTTACTCACAAAAGTGCAAGATGAACACGAACGTGATACTATCTATGCCAAGCTAGCAACCCACCCAGAAATCAAAATGGTACTCTAAACTTTTAAGTGTAGTTTAATGGATTTTCTTTATACTCTGCCCTGCTCTATGATGAGTCCAAACTATCACTAACAAAGGATACAAATGCAAGAAAAAATCACACAACTTCTTTCACAAGTCCTCTATCCTAATTTTCAAAAAGATATTGTAAGCTATGGCTTTCTCAAAGAAATTCGCCAAGAAGACGATAAATTCGCGATTTGTTTAGCTATCCCTTCAAGCGATCCAAATGTAGCAAAAGCCCTTTATGACAAGATTGATAATGTGCTTTCAAACGCTGGCATACAAGCCTCTATCTCAATACAAACCCCAACTCCCAAGCAAACACCCACTCCACAAACCAAAAATGCGCTCCCCCAAGTAAAACACTTCATTATGGTAAGCTCCGGAAAAGGCGGTGTGGGCAAATCCACAGCTTCTACCAACCTTGCTATCGCACTTGCTATGGAGGGTAAAAAAGTGGGATTGCTTGATGCGGATATTTATGGACCAAATATTCCAAGAATGTTTGGCTTACAAGGCAAAAAACCATCACTTGATGCAAGTGGCAAACGCCTTATACCGCTTAATGCTTTTGGTGTGGATATTATGAGTATGGGAATGCTTTTTGATGAGGGGGAGAGTCTCATTTGGCGCGGACCCATGCTTATGCGAGCGATTGCTCAAATGTTTAGCGATGTAGTATGGCAGGAGCTTGATGTTTTGGTGCTTGATATGCCACCGGGTACAGGCGATGCGCAACTCTCTATCGCACAAAGTCTGCCAGTGAGTGCAGGTATAGTTGTGAGTACGCCACAACTTGTAAGCCTCGATGATGGTGCGCGCGCACTTGATATGTTTAACAAACTCTCCATTCCTATTGCTGGTATTATCGAAAATATGAGCAGTTTTATTTGCCCAGAATGTGGTAACGAATATGATATATTTGGTAAAGACACAACTCTGCCTCTTGCACAAAAATACAACACGCAAGTCCTTGCCAAAATCCCTCTAGAACCAAGTATCCGAGAAGGAGGGGACAATGGCAAGCCTATTGTGTATTTTATGCCTGATACACCAACTGCCAAGGCGTATAGAAAAACAGCAAACACCCTGCTAGATTTCCTAGCCCACGTAGAGCGCCAGAATCTAGCAGGTAATGCGCAAATACAGCCTAGATGACAATAGCTCATAGTATCGGCATTCCAAGCAAACACAGCAATGCTTGAAAAATATCGGCTAATACACTACAATATGCCCATATTGCGCAAGGAGTCATAATACTAGAAAAATTGCGAAACCAAGAGTACAAAACAACCCTTTTGGGGCTTTTGAAGTTTGAGTGCATAAGCCTCTATGGCAGAATCTCTTTAGGGCGCAAACCCACGCTCAAATCAGAGAGCAAAAATTATTTGCATTTAAGCTGTGGAAATAATGTTATATCCGATTGGGGGGGGGGCGCAATATAGCCATATACACGTTATAAATGCTGATTTTTTCTCTCATCTAAATTTTACAAACGATATACTACCCCAAAGCCACAATGACAGCTTGATATGTGCTATCCTTTCAAATGTGATGATAATAGTTTTGATGATATTTTTAGTGAGCATGTGTTAGAACACTTTTACGTTGATGACGCAAAAAATATTTTGAAAGAGTGTTATAGAATCCTAAAACCACAATGCTACATACAACTAAGCATTCCGGATTTACACTTGTGCATACAAGAATATCTGCAGCTAAAAGCAAATAAAGCAACGCCTATCTTGGTGCTGAGAGAGTTAGGCTTCTTACGCAAGAATTTTTGCACCTAAGCGTATGGGATTATGAAAGATTAGCGTATGAGCTGGATTCTATTGGGTTTGTGAATGTGCGACAATGTACCTTTGGGGAAGGAAGCAATGAAGATCTGCTTTTTGACCTAAAAGAGCGCGCGTTTGACTTTTATCGAAGCAATGAAGAGATAAGGGCAACACCCAAGCACTTTGTGCACACATTATATGCTTAGTGCTTTTGCCACATTGCTAATGTGTTAAGCACCTCATCTTTTGCAATATCATCGCGAATAACACACTGCCCGATACCCTTTGGAAGTATGAATGTAATCTTGCCCTGTGTGGATTTTTTGTCCAAAAAAAACTGCTCATAAAATGCCGCAACATCGTCTATCGTATATGTCATATCAAGCCCAAAGCGTTTAAAAGCAGAATCTATACGCTTAGATTCTGCTGTATTTAGGAGTGAGAGTTTGAGTGCGAGTGCATTTGCCATTTTCATACCTATTGCCACTGCCTCGCCGTGCAAAAACTGCGTATAGTTTGTGATTTTTTCGATCACATGCCCAAATGTATGCCCATAATTTAGCCCAGCTCGTATGCCACTCTCGCGCTCATCTTGCGCCACAACCTCTGCTTTTGTTTTAATGGCTTTGTAAATATAGGGCTCAAATGCCTTGATAGCAGCCGCATTTTGTGTTAGCAATGCAGAATCTGCTTTTTCAAGCGCCTCAAAACCCTCTTTATCAAAGCAAATAGCGATTTTTAGCATTTCTGCAAGTCCAGCTTTTAACTCGCGTAATGGCAACGTAGCAAGAAAAGTAGAATCTATATACACTGCTTTTGGCTGATGAAACAGCCCAACAAGATTTTTGCCATACATATTGTTTATGCCACATTTTCCACCCACAGAAGCATCTACTTGGGCTAGTAGGGTTGTTGGTATGGAGACAAAATCAATGCCTCGCTCAAAAATCCCACTCGCAAACCCAACCATATCGCTTATCACTCCGCCACCAAGAGCTATCATTAGAGACTTTCTATCAAGTCTATGCGCAAACGCACAAGAGAGAATCTGATCAATGTATTGCATTGTTTTATACTCTTCGCCATCTGGAACAACACAAACATACACCTCTTGTGCGCGTATTTTTGGTAGCACACGATGAAGGTATAATCCAGCAACTTTGGGATTGCTCACAAGCAAAGCCTTTGAAGCGCATTGTATATGAGCTTTTTCGTTGTTCAAAAAATCATCAATCACAATAGGATACGAAGCGGAATCTGTATGAAGATTAAGTATGGGCATAATAGTCCTTTAAGTATAATTGGTGCAAAAACACCAAACCAAGCTAGGCTTAGATTCTGATAGCAGAATCCAAACGTTGCTAGAACACGTATATTGCGAGGTGGCTATTCAAAGCTCACTTTTGGCGAGGTTGTCAAAGTTGCCCTATCTTCTTCAAACTCAAGCAACCCACAATCTGACTGAAACCTCGCAAACATCGAGGCAATAACCACATTAGGAAAGCTCTGCTTATAGGTATTATAATTCATCACGCTGTCATTGTATGCTTGGCGCGAAAAAGCGATTTTATTCTCTGTGCTAGCAATCTCTTCGTTAAGCTGCATAAGATTCTGGCTAGCTTTTAAATCGGGGTATGCCTCCACCATAATATTAAAACCTTTTAGCGCATTGGTTAGCTCACCTTCTGCTTTGCTAAATTCTGCAACTTTAGCAGAATCTAGTCCATTGGTATTAAGCACTTGAAGCGCGCTTGAAGCGGAATTGCGCGCATTTATAACCTTAAGCAAGGTTTGCTCTTCGTGGGACATATATTTTTTTGCTACCTCCACAAGATTTGGGATAAGGTCATAGCGGCGTTTAAGCTGTACATCAATTTGTGAAAAGGCATTTTGAGCTCGGTTTAGCAGGCTTACAAGCTGGTTATAAATACTTATTCCATACAATAGCAACAAAACCACTATGCCAAATGTTATCCATACACCTATCATAAAAACTCCTAATTTCGTGAATGCTTGGCAAATTATACAAAATTTTTGTAAAATTTTAATTTTTTGCCGATTGTTACAAGTTACTAGATTCTATAAAAAGGCTATTAAATGTCTGCAAAAACTACCAATCAACAACTTGAAGAACTCTTTAAAACTTCTGAACAAAAAATGGTCTCCCACGAAGCTCTAGCCCAAATTCTCAAAAAACCACCTACACTGCCTCAAGCAAAAAAAATCTTAGAATTTGCCAAAAAGTATAAGTGTGAGCTTGTTAGCGCCTCTGAACTTGCCAAAACACTCAATACACAAGATAAAATCAAGCTTGAAGAGGAGCGCAAAAAGATTCTTGATGAGGAGCTTGAAGAGGAATTTGACTTTATGAAAGAGCGCGAATTGCTTGAGTGGAGCAGAAGCGATAGCCCAGTGCGAATGTATCTGCGCGAAATGGGGCAAATCGAGCTACTCACCAAAGAGGAGGAAGTCGAGCTTAGCAAGCAGATTGAATTTGGTGAAAATATTATTCTTGATGCGATTTGCTCAGTACCATACCTCATCGATTTCATTTATGACTACAAAGAAGCCCTCATCAATCGAGAGCGCCGTGTGAAAGAGCTCTTTAAAAGCTTTGATGATGAGGGTGAGGGCAAAAGCTTTGAATCAGACGAAGAGCTTGAAGAGCTTGAAGAGCTTGAAGAGGAAGATGGTGAAGAGAGCAAGCGCCCTATTTCCAAAAAAGACCAGCGCCGCGTGGATAAAGTACTTGAAAGCTTCAAGGCTCTTGATAAAGCGAAAAAAGAATGGCTCAAAGTGCGTGAGACAACTATGGATACCACAGATGAAGTGGAGAATCTAGTCTATATTTTGACACTTGCACACAAAAAAGAATTGTTAAAGGGTAGGCTGCTTGACTTAGGACCAACAAGCAAGCTTATTAATGAGATTGTCAAGGCTATGGAAAACAGCCTCAAAAATGGTGATGGTTTTGAGCGTGAATTAGCACGCCTTGAGTATAAATTGCCACTTTTTAACGACATACTGATTCAAAACCATCAAAAAATCCTTGCTAATATCACGAATATGAGCCGTGATGATATTGTGAATGCTGTACCAGAAACTACAATGGTGAGTGTCTATATGGAACTAAAAAAACTCTTTCAAACCAAAGAAGCAAGCGAAGGAGGTTTTAATCTTGACCCTGAAAAACTCAAAGAAATTCTTGAGCAAATCAAACGTGGTAAGTCTATATCAGACAAAGCAAAAACAAAAATGGCAAAATCCAACCTTCGTTTGGTTGTAAGTATTGCCAAACGTTATACTAATCGTGGATTACCCTTTTTGGATTTGATTCAAGAGGGAAATATCGGGCTTATGAAGGCAGTTGATAAGTTTGAATATGAAAAGGGTTTCAAATTTTCAACATATGCAACTTGGTGGATTCGCCAAGCTATTTCACGTGCTATTGCCGACCAAGCCCGCACAATCCGAATTCCTATCCATATGATAGAAACCATTAACAGAATCCATAAAATTATGCGCAAATATGTCCAAGAAACTGGTAAAGAACCAGATGTGGAAATTATCGCAAAAGAGGTTGGGCTCAGTGTCGATAAGGTAAAAAATGTGATTAAAATCACTAAGGAACCAGTAAGTCTTGAAGCGCCTATAGGCAACGATGATGATGGAAAGTTTGGAGATTTTGTCGAAGATAGAACCTCGCTAAGCGCTATGGACTATATTCTTAAAGAAGATTTGCGCGCACAAATTGATGAGGTACTTGCCCAGCTTAACGAACGCGAACAATCCGTGATTAAAATGCGCTTTGGACTGCTTGATGATGAAAGCGATCGCACACTAGAAGAAATCGGCAAAGAACTCAATGTAACGCGAGAACGTGTGCGCCAAATAGAATCTAGCGCGATAAAAAAACTAAAGCATCCAAAAGTTGGACGCAAACTGAAAAATTATATCGAGGAATAGAACTTTGTTTTTTGTTTTGTATTCATTTTCTGGTTTTGAGTCACATTTTGGTGTCTTTAAACCATAACTGTGAAGCAAATATCAAAGACCAAATCTCATTATCTTTTAGTGTTATGTTATTTACAACACATCTGGAATCTCCCCTCTACTTTTTTATACTTTTAGCTATAATTACGAACTTTTATTGCATAAAGGGATGGGTATGCCAACATCAAAACAATATACATACAAAGATTCTGGTGTCAATATAGATGAGGGCAATGCACTTGTAGAAGCACTAAAACCGCTTGTTGCAAGCACCTTTGATACGCAAGTTATTGGTGGTATTGGATCGTTTGCTGGTGCTTATGCACTCCCTAGTGGCTATAAAGAACCTGTACTACTTGCTGCAACCGATGGTGTAGGCACAAAACTGCGCCTTGCTATTGATGCAATGAAACTAGATTCTGTAGGGATCGACCTTGTGGCAATGTGTGTTAATGATTTGATTTGCAACTTCGCCACGCCAGCATTTTTTCTAGACTACTATGCTACAGGCAAACTTGACAAAATGCTTGCTCTTGAGGTGATTAAAGGAATTGTTCAGGGTTGCAAGCAGGCAGGCTGTGCGCTTATTGGCGGTGAAAGTGCAGAAATGCCCGGAATGTACCATAACAAAGACTTTGATATTGCAGGATTTGCAGTGGGGATAGCTGAAAAAAGTGAGTTAGAAGCGCCATCAAAGGTGCAAGCTGGTGATGTGCTTATTGGCTTGCCAAGTAGTGGCTTGCATAGCAATGGCTATTCATTAGCGCGTAAAGTATTGTTTGAAAAGCTAGCAATGCGCTTTAGTGACAAATTATGCGAGCGCAAAGAAGTGCAAAATGCCTTACCACATATAGATTCTGATAAAAATCTATTGCAAACCCTCTTAGAACCAACAACCATTTATGTTTCTGTGTTTAAGACTTATAAACACCTTATCAAATCTCTAGCACACATTACAGGCGGTGGTATCATTGAAAATCTACCGCGCGCTCTCCCCAAAGGTCTTGGCGCACATATCTATACAGAAGCAATTCCAAAGCAAGCAATATTTGCTCTACTTAGTGCTCATATTGATCTTAAAGAAGCTTACCGTGTGTTTAATATGGGAGTTGGTATGGTTTTTGCTGTAGCTCGAGAAAATGCCAACACAATCCTTACAGAAACAAATGGCTTCCTGTTGGGAGAAGTCGTACAGGGCAGTGATATTACCATAATTTAAACGAAAGGGGATAAATTGAGCTCTTTATTTAAAGCTTATGCTCTTCCCACTCTTATACTCTTGATTGGCATCGGATTATACTACGTGATGTTTTCTAAAAATGCAATGCGCCATCTTGAAAAAACCACACAAACAAGTATAAGTACAAGCAAAGATAAAGATAATGCGACTAATATTGGTATTATAGAGCAAATAAATATAGATACCCTTGCGCGAACAAAAGACATAAACAATCAAATTGATACTAACAACAATCAGGATACACAAACTCCAACAGAAGTACAGCAAACTACAAGCACACAAACAGCAGGTAATGAAACACATACACCTTCGGTATCCTTGAGTCAAAACAATATTGAAGCAGTGTATTATGTGCAGGCAACAAGCGTTAATGTGCGTTTAGCACCTTCAATAAAAAGCAAGGTTATCGACAAAAAAACTTTAGGGCAAAAAGTGGTTGTTGCGCAAATTCAAGGCGAATGGGCGCAACTAGATTCTGGTGGGTGGATAAGCAAAACGCTCCTTTCAGCAGTTGAGCCAAACCAAAAACCCTATTTTGTATTAATTGATCGACTAAATGTTCGAGAGAATGCTCTTTCAGATGCTCGTGTAATAGGTTTGCTTCATAAAAATCAACAAATCCGTATCATACAAATTCAAGGCGAATGGGCGCAACTAGATTCTGGTGGGTGGGTTGCCTCAAGGTTTATCAAAGAAGTGCAATGAACTATCTTTGTGTCTTTGGCAATCCAATTGCCCACTCTCTTTCTCCACTTCTGCACAATGCTGTTTTTGAGTCTTTAGCCCTTCCTTATATCTATGGTAGATTTTGCTTACAAAGCGGTGAGTGCTTGCGCGAAAGCTTTGATATGCTTAATCTTTGTGGAGCAAACATCACGCTTCCTTTCAAAGAATATGCTTATCATCAAGCTGATATAATCGATCCTCTTGCAAAAAATATTGGAGCTGTCAATACCCTTGTGCGCGCGCAAAATGGCACAATCATCGGCTATAATACTGATGCCACAGGCTTTCTTGCTACGCTCGTTATGGCAGGCTTTGAAGTGGGCTCTAAAATGCCACAAGGACAAATGACACTGCCTAGTCATATACCCACCAAAGATCGCATAAATTCTGCATTGATTCTTGGAGCAGGAGGTAGCGCCAAAGCACTTGCGTGTGTGCTGCATGATTGTGGCGTACAGGTTATGGTCGCCAATCGCTCAAATACGCAAGAGTCATTTTTTACTAGCCAAGCCATACCTTTTTGCACATTTGACACACTAGAATCCAACAAACATTTTGATATTATCATTAATGCCACAAGTGCTAGTCTTAAAAACACTCTTCCCCTTCCAGAATCTAGTCTGCGCCCGTTGCTCTCAAACACAAAACTCGCCTATGATCTTATGTATGGTAGAAAAACACCCTTTCTTTGTTTGAGCGATTCGCTTGGTATTGCCAGCCAAGATGGAGCAGATATGCTCATTATGCAAGCTGTGTATGCACAAAAGCTTTTTTGCCCTCAAATACGCGATGAGATCCGATCATATACCATTATGCGTTCTGTATTTAAAGCATAAAAGAGTGTATTTTGAAGGAATTTTTACTAAGTCTTGTTTCTGGAAGACGTGATATTCCTAGACAATACACATCACTTTATGAAAAACTAAAATCTTGCGGAGCTATCACAAAAGATAGCAAAAAAAATCGCTATAAACTCTCTAATAAATTTATGGTAGCACAAATCAGCACAAGTTCTAACAAACTTTTTGCTAAAGACATCACCAAACCAAAAGATCAAGCATTTCGCCTAAAATGTCGGTATCATCTTGCTCAAAATGATATTGTGCTGCTACTCATAGCCACTAAAAGCCCAAAATTTATAACAACTCTCTCTGCACCTAGCACACACCACCGCCTTGTTTATCTCAAACAAAAAAGAGGGCGCATTGTTGCAATTGATTGCATAACCTTAGAATCTATCCCTCTGTCCTTTTCTCAAAAATCCTTAAAAGGTCTGCCAAGACACTGCGTACTTGAGATAGATTCCCATAAGATTCTGCGAATCATTGGGAGTTTAGAAGATCCAAATGTAGATGAGCAAATTGTACTTTTTATGGGCAAGCACCCTAGAAACTTTTCTGAAGAAACTTTACATCTTGCCCAAAGTTTTGGCACAACAATCGATCCAAGTCTCTATCCATCCTATAAAGACTTATGCGATAAAGAGTTTATTACAATTGATCCTGTGCAAGCCAAAGATTTTGATGATGCGATTTTTTGGGATCAAGCAGCTAGTACGCTTTATGTCGCTATAGCAGATGTGAGCGAGTATGTGAGCCCAAATACATCGCTTGATAAAGCAGCAAAAGAGCGTTGTTTTAGCCTGTATCTCCCACACATATGCCACCCTATGCTTCCTAAAGAACTAAGTGAGTCGCTGTGCTCTTTACGTGCCAATACAACAAAACTTGCGCTTGTGTGGGAAATACGCTTTAATAAACGCACAAAAACCCCACTACACGCCAAACTTTATGAAGCCCTCATTACTCCTAGGGCGAATTTGGATTATGATACGATTGATACAGCACTTAGTACAAAAACTCCTAACTCAAAGATTCCACAATGGATACATAGTCTCTATGATCTTACACAAGTGCTTAAACATAGGCGCTTGCAATTTGGCTATGATTTTTATACGCAAGAAGTTGTTTTGCATCTCAATGAACAAAGCGAACTAGAATCTCTCAGCCTTGAAGAGCCAACCCCAAGCCACAGCCTTATCGAAGAGGCTATGTTGCTTGCAAACACACTAAGTGCGCAGGCTTTATCACACACGCTTAAAGGCAATGGAATCTATCGCACCCACCAAATGCCGACAAAAGAGAGAATCTGCACGCTTTTTCATACACTCAAAGAGCTTGGCTACACATACCCAAAAGATAGTTTGCACGCCCAAATCCAACACCTACAAAAAGAAGCTAAAAAACGCGATGAAGCAGAATCTAAACCAAACACAAAAACTCATCAAAAAATCCTTGATCGCCTCATTATCAAAGCGCAAAAAGAAGCCCACTACTCACCAAATGTACAACCGCATTTTGGGCTTGGATTTGAGGCTTATACACATTTCACTTCCCCCATACGCCGTTATAGTGATATTATTGCGCACCGCCTTTTAAAGACTATTTTGCATGTCATGCTAGAGCACACACTCCACATACAACCAAACAAAACGCCTCCACCCATACACCTCACCCAAAAAGCCCAAAGACAAATCGCATTTATCCTAGAATCTAGCAATGCTATTATTCCCATTATCAACGAGCAAGAGCGTAAAATTGCTAAAATGGAAATGTATTTTAAGGATAGAAAGTATGTACGATTTGCACAAAAACATATTGGAGAGAAACTGCTTGTACGCGTAGTAGATGAAAAATATCCTGCGATGTGCGTAGCAGAATCTCTCATCATTGGTGCCAGAATTTTTATTGAGCATACTCCACTAGAGTTAGAGTGCCATAAACTCTATGAAGCAAGTCTAGTGCGCGTTGAACTCATCAATGCCAGAATCTACGCTTCTATTTTAAAATAAATAATCATAGGAAAGCAACAAATAAAAATCACGATACATTTGCTGTGAAGTAGAATCATACAAGCTGACAAATGGGATTTTAGCGCCAATCTCTACACGATGCATAGATTCTACAACAATATTAAGCCCCACATTGACAAAAGCGCTAAGTCCTTGCGCAGTAATTGAATCGCTTGCATCTCTATCTTCAACCGTCTCTTTGCCGTGTGTTCCATAGCCAACCCCTGCCCCACCAAATACACCAAAGGTTACTTTTTCAAGCCTGTAGAAGTTATACATCATATCAAGATTGACAACAAACTGTGATGTGGTAACTGTCTCCAAATCCACCGGACGAATGCTCATCACATAATCCAGATAGATTCTGCCAGCAAACCTATGGAGGAATCCGTGCTGATAGCCACCGCGAACACCAAAATCAAGTGCTGGTAGAAACAAACTCTCGGTACTATTTGTGCTAGCGTGCTGATTGAAGGCAACACCAGCACCAGCACCTATAAAAAGTAGTGAATTTGTATGGTAATTTTTGGGCGTACTTGTAGTGCTAGATTTCGCAACAAAAGTGGAGTCCATACTAGAGTCATTCTGTGTAGAAGCTTGAGCAAGATATGTGTAAGATTCTCTTACCGATTCTGTTTGGTTTAAATTTGGTGTAGCATAGATTAATCCACATAATAAAAAAGCGTTTATAAGGCATTGTTGCAAGACTCTATGCTTATCTAGATTATTGTGATATGTCATATTGGATACCATTATAGCTAACCTTATGCTTATTGTAGTTTTTGAGTTTTTGGAACTCTATAAAAACGTTTTATGAAATCATCAATGGGTGCTAAAATGCGATAAAACACTGGTACAATAAGTAGGCTTAAGAACATAGAAACGATAAGACCACCCACCATACAAATACCTATTGCAGATTTCATTGATGAACCTTGTCCAGTTGCAATAGCAAGTGGCAACATACCAAACACCATAGCAATAGTTGTCATCAAAATAGGGCGTAATCGCAACTCGCCAGCAAGCAAAATCGCTTCGCTTATACTAAGCCCCTCCTCACGCTTTTCATTTGCTACATCAATTAGTAGTGTGGCATTTTTTCCAACCATTCCAATAAGTAAAATAAGCCCCATAAGAGAAAACATACTCAAAGGCTGCCCCACAAGCCCAAGCGCATAGAATGCACCCGAAAAACTAAGTGGCATTGTCGCCATAATAATGATGGGCTCCAAAATCGACTCATAAAGGGCTGCCAAAATAAGATAGATAAGCACAAAAGCAGTTGCGACTGCAATTGCAAAGGCTTGTTGGGTTTCTGCAAGGTTATCGGCTTCACCGCTAAATGCAAATGTCGCTTCGCCACTTAACCATTCGCCCTTCTCTTGATCGATCATTCTTAACAATGAGCCAAGATCGGCTTTTTTACCATTTTCTTTCACAGCCGGGTTTCCATAAATTGTAATACTGCGCTGACGATTATATCGGCTAATTGTAGAGGGAAGCGCGGTTTCTTCTATTTCTATAAAGCCATCAAGAAACATCATATCACCCTGTGCATTACGAATTTGTATGCGTTTTATGTCTTCAACACTCACACGGCGATTGTCTGGTACACGTAATGT
Organism: uncultured Helicobacter sp.; assembly: GCA_944323645.1. GTDB lineage: Bacteria > Campylobacterota > Campylobacteria > Campylobacterales > Helicobacteraceae > Helicobacter_B. Next base: position 130,314 of record CALUTE010000001.1, read on the forward strand.
AATATTATACTCTTTACCCTCCTCTCTATAATAGCCTATCGTAGTCTCCCCAGAAAATGCAGCACTAATAACCTGTCCAATATCTTGCGTAGTAATGCCATACTGATTTGCGTTCTGACGCAAAATATGCAAGCGATACTCTGGTTGCCATTCTGATACACTCTCGTGATAGTCTGTGACCCAGCCTTTAAACTTTCCTTCTAAAAGCATATGCTTTAGCTTTGCGGCACTCTCATCGACAGCTTTTTGATTTGGTGCATAAATAACCACTTGCAATGCAGAGTTATCGCCTCCACCAATAAGGGGAACTTCTGCTGGAATGATAGATTTTAGCCCTTGTGCTTCAGGGTGTGAGCGTAGTTTGTTGCCCATTTCGCGCATCCAAGTGAATTGATCTTTCTTGCGTTGTTTCTCATCTTTAAGGCGTACATAAATTTTGGATTTATTGGTGCTTTTTGTGCGACCATAAGCAACTTGTATTGTTGTGTATTCGACATTTTCGCTATCAGCGGCAATCTCTTTTTCTAAAGCTTCAGTTTTTTTGCGCATTTCATAGATGCTAATATCAGTTGGCGCTTCAATCCAAAAATATACCTGCGATCTGTCTTCTTTGAGCATAAATTCCATACCAAGCTTTGATAGCACAAAAATTGATCCCATAAAAACAGCAACCACAAGAATAGTAACAAGGATTTTTTGGTTCATCACTACTTTTAGGGTACGCGCATACGCATTTTGCATTGCAACAAAAAACGGCTCACTCCAATAATAAAATGCCGACTGCTTGGGGCTTACAATCAATGAGCTTACCATAGGAATAACTGTCATCACAACAACATACGAAACGCCAATAGCAAGCGCAACGGTGATACCAAAGCTTTGGAAAAATTGCCCAATAATTCCTGTCATATTGCCTACTGGAATAAACACAGAAAGTAGCATTGCAGAAATAGCAAAAATAGCAAAAGCAATCTCGCGAACACCTTCATACGCCGCCTCACGCTTGCTCATTCCTGCTTCTAGCTTTTTATGGATATTTTCAATCACAACAATTGCATCATCGATAATAATCCCAATTGAAAGCGTAATAGCCATCATTGTAAGCATATTAAGACTAAAGCCCATAAGCTGCACAAGTGCAAATGTCCCTAGTACTGAAATCGGAATGGAAATAGCTGATACAATGGTGATAGTAATATTGCGCAAGAAAAGAAAAACAATAGAAACCGCCAAAATCCCTCCCAAAATTAAATCCACCTCAATATCGTGCAAAGAACCTCGTATAAACTGCGTTGTATCCAAAAATGTTCGTAATTCATAGCCTGGGCTGACAGCCTCCATTTTTGGTATAGCTGCATACACACCATCAGCAATTGCTATATCATTTGCGCCAGCAATCTTTTGAACTTCCATAATAACGCCTGTTTTTTGCCCAAACGCCGCATAAGTTCGGTACTCCTCAAGCCCATCTTCTATGACTGCAATATCGCGCAATAACGTGTTGGAAGTGATACGAATATTACCTACCTGATCTACACTTGTGGCATTACCATCAATTGTAATTGTAAAATCATTTTTATCGTTTAAAATCCTCCCACCATCTGGTTCTAGATTCTCCTGCCCAATAATACTAGAAATTTGCGTATAAGTAATGTTGTATTTTGCCATAAGTGTTGGATCAGGATAGATTCTTATTTGGCGCTCTCTATAACCATTGAGTTGTACATAACCAACCCCGGAAATTTTTTGCAAAAAGGGCTTTAGTGTGTTATCTGCGTGCTTCATTAGGGCAGATAGGGGATGTGTATCGCTACTTAGAAAAACAGAAATAATCGCTTGAGAATTAGTATCCACCTTATCTATCGCAGGCTTACGAATATCAGAATCCGTAAAATACACAGATGATACCTTATTAACAACATCGCTCACCGCTTCATTAACGGGTTTTTCAAGTTGAAACTCAATGATAACAAGACTCGTATTGCGCACACTTGTGGAGCTAACACGCTTGATTCCATCAATCCCAAGCACTTGCTCTTCGATTTTATCTGTTACTTTGCTTTCAATCGTTAAAGCAGAAGCGCCCGGATACACCGTGCTAACAAGAACAATTGGAAAATCAATATTAGGAAAAAGTGCTGTTGGAATCTTTTTTAGTCCAAGTACACCAAAAAAAATGACTCCAAGCGCAAACATCAAGGTTGTAATTGGACGATTAATGGCAAATTTATACATCTTGAATCCTTAAGCTAGGAGAATCTAACGTGTCTTGATAAAGCCATCACCAAACAATCCGGGCTTCATAGAATTATCTACCGCTGCCTCCGCGGTAACCTTGCGCGTAGTATCATCAATAGTCGGATAGATTTTGGTGATTGTAGCGGTCTTTTTTGCACCAGTACCATCAATAGCATACTCATACAAATCCCCTACACGCACTTTGTCCTGATATTTAGAATCAAACTGTAAGACAATTTTTTTATTATTGCTCACAAGACGAAAAAGTGTTGTGCCTGCACCCGTAACGCCATCACCTACTTCTATTTTCTTTTCTGCTATAACACCATCAAAGGGAGCACGCAAAACACTTTTTTCATACATAGATTGGTAGTAGCTATAATCTGCTTCAAGCTTTTTATAGCTTGAATAATATTGATCGAGCGTGTTTTTATCGACAACACCTCGACTCTTATTATAACGTTCATATTGCTTCTTGGCAAATGCATATTCTTCTTTGACAGACTGGAGTTGTGAGGCTTTATCTCTGTTTGCAAGTATTAGAAGTTCATCGCCTTTTTTGACGACACTATCAACATCTACAAAAATTTTATCCACAATGCCACCAGAATCTAATGCCAAGTTTGCATCTTGTACCGCTCTAATATTAAAAATTGCATAGACCTCCTCGCCACAAAGAAAAGTGGCGCAAATAAAGAATCCAAATATAATTTTTTTCATTGCAACGCTCCTATTTTTTGATAAAGTCCTGCATTTGCTGTCCGCTATAGAAAATATAGTTTGCCTTTTGTAATTCATAGTTGTTTAAAGCTTGATTATAAGTGGCTTCAGCATCGTATTTGGTTGTTAGTGCCCGAAGATAGTCTGTGAAATTTACAAGCTGATTATTATAACGCTTGCGCACATTTTCAAAAGAAATATTAGCAGATCTTAGACTTGCCTCTGAAGAAGCAATCTGGCTGCGCGCCACATCTAACGCCTTGCGATATAGTAGTTCATCTTTTGTCTTTTCAGCCTGTTTGTAAGCAAGCTGCTTTTCTTGAGCAAGCTGCGAGAGGCGCAAAGATTGTTTTTGAAATGTCAGTCCAATATCATCAAAGATTTTTAATGTAACTGTCAGGCTTAATACATTGGCATGCGTTGGATACATAATTTGATAAAACGAATTTTGATTAACATAAGCAGGATTTTGAAGTCGCAACGTATAAGTATCGCTCAAAGAAATTGTGGGATAGTAATGCTGCTGCTTGTTTTGAAATTTCAAAACATTTACTTGCTCGCGTAATGATACAATATCTTGGCGATCAAGGTCGTCTCGAATCGTTGGAGTATTTATATCTTCTCGTTTTAGCCCATCAAACTCAATGTTGGTAAGATATTTAAGCATAAGAATATTCTCTTCAACATTTCTTGTCATACTTGCAATCTGATATTCGCTCGAGTGCATTTGTGAGCGCATAGATTCTAAGTCATCAATTGTTGAAAGTCCGGCACTATAGAGTTGTTCTACACGTTTTAAGTCTGATTGCACTTCTTCTAACTGTCGTTTTAGAGCAAGAAGCTGCGATAGATTGTTGAAATAACTATAATACTGTTGAATTACCTGTAAATAAATGCTTTGTCTTGCATATTCTAAATCTGCCACCGAAGAGCGATAGCTAGCATTGCGCTCGCGAATCATATTAATCGTGCTAAACCCACTAAACAAGTCCAATGAGAATCTAGCATTTGCCACTTGAGTTTGGTAGTTCCCCATTTGTCCAAACTCCATCAAATTTGCACTCGGATTAAATGGGTGGCTAAAACCTTTAAGACTACTGTAGTTGTACTGATATCCATAGTCGATATCAAAGCGCGGTAAAAATGCCGCTTTAGCGACAGCAGCAAGCTTTCTGTTAGATTCTGCAGTGAGCATTTGAGCTTGTAATGAATGGTTGTTCTCTGCTGCATTTAGGAGATCCAAAAGCCCTACTGCATTTGTAGAATCCTTTGTTAAAGATTCGATTTGTGTAAGCAATTCATTTGTATCACGTGGTGCCTCATTTATGTCCATATCATCATCTTGAGGAATATTTATCAATGCTCTTTGCTGTCGATTCTTCGCAGAATCTAAATCAAATGGAGAAGGTGTAGAGCGTGCTCCAAATGTAGTGCCGCCAGATTCTGGTACAACACCCAAACACAATCCACAAAATACCCAAAGGGGCACAAGTACCCTAAAGATAATAAATCTCATAAAATCACCTCATTGTATTGAAAAACTTCACAGATACTAAACTAACTATAAAGTTTAAATAGGGGAAGTATAGCGCAAAATCTTTAATATAGTATTAAATATTTGTATATACAAATATTGAGTTAATAGCCCTAATCATGGGACTTAAAAGGGTATCAATCCTTATATTCTGCTAAAGCTTTTTGTTTTTGATCATACGTCGCAAAGAAACATAAAACTTCATCCACTCATCAAGTGGCATCAATGGGTGACCACCCCATTTGGTGTTTGGCGGAAGATTTTTACCAACAGCACCTCTCCCTGCAATCTGTACAAAATCATCAATGTGAATATGCCCACCTGTACCTGATTGCCCTCCAAATACAACATTACGCCCCGTAGTCGTTGAACCAGCAAGCCCAACCTGTGCAACAAGCAACGTATGCTCACCAATAACACAATTATGACCAATCTGGACAAGATTATCTATCTTTGTGCCTTTTTTGATAAGTGTTGTGCCAAAAACCGCTCTATCAATTGTGGTATTTGCCCCGATCTCTACATCATCTTCAATTTGCACAATACCATTATGTTCAATCTTGATATGTTCGCCAGCTTGTGTATGTGCATAACCAAACCCATCGCTCCCTATCACACTGCCTGCGTGAATAGCAACACGATTGCCAATAATACTTTTGCGATAAATAACGACATTTGGATAGATTCTACACTCATCACCTATTTGTACATCATCACTAATCACGCTACCGGGCATAATAATTGTCCCAGCGCCAATACGCACATTTGCGCCAATATATGCACCCTGCATAATTTGTGCGCTTTTATGAATACCTGTAGAAGTTTCGATATGTGCACTTGAAGCATTTGGATTGGCAAACTCGCTCTGTGTAAAGTATTGCGATAAAAGCGCAAAAGCAAGATGAGGATTAGCAACAAAAAGAGGTTGGATAGATGCAGGGAATCTCTCTTTATAAGTGATATAGTCCTTCTCACGCACCAAAACCGCACCAACTTTAGATTCTCGTAAGGCAGCAAAATATTTGGGTTGATCAATATAGCTTACATCATTTTGCTCACCAAACTCTAGCGGAGTTAAAGCATTAATGGCAAAATCTCTCGTGATAGTATTTGTTATACCTATAGCATCTTTGATATGTGAGAGGGTAATTGTACTCATTAGATATTCCTTATGTCTTAGATGTCTTTAGTAGCTTTCAAAATCCCATAAAAACTCTCTGGGGTAAGAGCAGCACTACCCACAAGCACTCCATCGACATTGTTTATTGCAAGAATACTGCTTGCATTTTGTGGATTTACACTGCCTCCATAAAGCAAAGGAGCAGCACTAAGCGTGCGCAAAAAACAATGTGTATTTGTTATGGATTCTATATCGGCACTTACACCCGTACCAATTGCCCATATCGGCTCATAGGCAATATTAAGCTTAGAGTAACTCGTATCAATCCCCACAAACTGATCACGCAAATATGCCTGCAGTGCTGCTTCTCCTTGCTTGCGAACTTCTAGATTTTCCCCTACACAATACACAATCTCAAACCCAGCACGCGCAAAAAAATCAAATTTTTGTGCAATGCAATCTTGCGACTCTTTAAGGAGTATGCGCCGCTCACTATGCCCTATCATAATAGTAGAAATGCCAATAGATTCTAGTGCTTCAAGCCCTACTTCACCGCTAAATGCTCCATTGTAAGCTGGATAGGCATTCTGCGTACCCACGCTACCAAACTGAATACTATCTTGCGCAGCTTCTAGTGCAAGAAATGAAGGAAAAAAAATAAGTGAATGCTTAGTAAAAAAGGTTGCAGGGAAAGCATAGCGATTAAAAATCTGAAAATAAGAGCGTACTGAGCTAGCTGTATGATTACATTTGAAATTTGCCATAAACTTCATAAAACTCCTCCAAAGATAAAATTTTATTATACTCTAAAGTTGTATAATGATAAATAAAACCGCTGTAAAGGACGAGTGGCTATGCAGAAAGATACGATTTTTCAATCCCCATCTTACAAGCAATTTAGCTTTGATGAGCAGGTTGCTAGTGTGTTTGATGATATGCTTGAACGCTCGATTCCTTACTACAAAGATACGCTAAAACTTTGTGTGGATTTTTTGGCACAAAATGTACAAGAAGGCAGAATCTATGATATTGGTTGTTCAACAGGCAATACCCTCTTAGCATTGCACAACAAAGTAAAAGGTGTGCTTGTTGGGATTGATTCCTCATTGGCAATGATCAATAAAGCACAGCTTAAAGCAAAAGCATATAGTGCAGATATTACATTTATTTGCGCAGATTGTATGGAGATAGAGTTTGAACAAGCACGCGGATTTATCGCAAACTATACCTTACAATTCATTCGCCCTCCACTGCGTTTAAAACTACTTAAAAAAATCTATAACGCACTAGAATCCTGTGGAGTACTCATCATTAGTGAGAAAATGGCAAGCACACACCCTATACTTGATAAACAAATGATAAACTACTACTATGCCTACAAGGCTGGCAATGGCTACACCAAAAACGAAATCACAACCAAGCGTGAGGCATTAGAGAATGTACTTGTTCCCTACAGCTTGGAAGAAAATATCACTCTCCTCAAGGAAGCTGGATTTACACAAATAGAAGTACTGTTCAAGTGGGTGAATTTTGGAACACTTATAGCAATTAAATAGCCAATATATGCCGTGCATTTTAGATTCTAGCAAATCCAAAACATACACTAAAACACAGAATCCAAATGAAGCACTCTAAACGCTAATGTGGCTCTCTAATATTAGCGAACAACACCTTGAGAAAGAAATTTTAGGGCTTCTTTTATAAGTGTTTGTGTATCTTCCCCTTGTATGCGCGCTAAAACTTTTTTTATCTCTGCACTTTTATAACCTAGCGCTTCAAGTGCGCTAGATGCCTCATTTTTTGCAGAATCGCTGGAGGGTGCTTGGTTTGTAGTTTCATCAAAACTAGATTCTAAAATCTCTTTGCAAAACCCAGCCAAATCAAGTAGAATTTTTCCAGCACTTTTTGCGCCAACGCCCGGTACTTTTTGGAGAAGTTGCATATCTTTGTTTCGCACAATTTGTGCGAAATTTTGAGCGCTAAAGGTACTTAAAATTGCTAGAGCAACCTTAGGACCTACACCATTTATTTTTAGCAAACGCTCAAATGTCGCGCGCTCAAGATGATCTAAAAACCCAAAAAGCAATTGTGAATCCTCTCGGATAAGATGGGTGATTAGCAAATATATGGCTATATTTTCCTTGTCGGTTAAAGCGATGATTCCAGCATTTTGTATGGCCACACTAGCCCCACCAGATTCTAGCATAGTTCGAATTTTTGCGCTTGTTTGCACACTAATAGCAACCTCATAAACAACTCCTTGTACATTGAGCTCAACACGCATAGCTTCAAGCCTAAAAACACTGCCAATAAGTCCGCAAATCATTACATAACCTTTAGTTTAAGTTGTGGTACAACAATGTCCCTCTCTAAATCTGCCATATCACCTGATGCACTAGAATGCAGATTCTCCCCAGAATCTACAACTATGCGAATATTCATACCCTCTTTTAGGGGTATATTGTTCTTATAAGGAGGAAAATCGCAAGCCAAAGAGGCATAATTATCATCAAAGCCTCCCACAAATCCGATGTGTATTGTAGCAGTTTTTAACATATTTTGTAGCTTGGGGAGTGTTATATCATTAAGCGTTTGTATGCTCTGTAGCAAAGATTCTTGGCGCGCTTTGAATGTTTTATAAAGTTTTGTATGCAAGAATGCTTGGCGATACTTTTGTGCATAGTCTTGATTATTGAGTGCCATTTCGAGTTGGGGCTTCGTAAAGCCTTGTAACTTTTGTAAAAATATCTGTGCTTCCCTAGCTCGCTTAGTATAATATACTAGCATTGCTGCGCTTTTAGTAATAGTTTGTTGCTTTTTGTGGATATATGCAAATACGTTGGTAATGTACTCTCTATATGCCTTATTAGCTTGTATGGTACAGATTAGTGTATTATCTCTGCCCTTTTTATGTGGAATTTCTTCAATATTAAGAGATTTTGAAAAATAGCAAACATTATTACTGCGTAAAGTCTTTATTTGCATAGTTTGCGCCGTGATATGACTACCATTTGTACAAACAATACGAGCATTGTCTGCATAGATCTTGGCAGATTCTGCGGTATTTATTATGCACTTTTCACACAACAAAAAACCCCTATGTGTTAGAATCTTGGCATTTGTAGCAAAAATATTAGAATTATGGTGACTTGCACCATCAAGAGAAAGATAAGAGGCTTTTAACGTGGTATTACTACCAAGCATACCCAAGACATATAGCGTTTTGGCTTCGATATGAAGATTATCTCCAACCGCATCAACGCTACTATCATCAGAGATGATTCTAAGCTCTATGCCCGCTTCTATTCCGCCAAGTAGAGGTGGTGTAGTAGCAGCATTATATGATGTGGCAGGTGGCTGAAAAAAAACAAACATATCATTGCAACTATTTGCAGAGCTTATGCTAGAGATATTGGCATTGTCTTTGTTGGAATCTAATAGTTTATGAAAATCTGGTTGCAGCGCTAAATTCTTGTTGGATTCTGCAATATCTTTTTGGCTAGAATCTAAAGAATACACGCGATCTGGTGGTGTGGCATATCTAGCAGTATGCTTAGTGTTAAGCGCTATAAAACCTTGTATTTTAGAGTGGTATTGGATTTTATCTGCAAAAACTTGATAATAAATATGCTGCTGGTCTGTGGGTATAACACGACTAGAAGGGTTCGGTACAGACATATAAACTCCAGCTAGATTCCGCCCTGCCCTGCCCACATCGCCAAACTCATACACGCCAACAACTTCATCAACTGCAACACCAAAAAATGCACTCTCAAATTGTTCTATCACAGAGGCATAGTATGCAGAATCTAGTTTAGAATCTTGCTTAGATTCTAAATGATGAGAAGTTAGCAAGGTTTGGTAACGCTCTTGTGGTAAAAACACAAAGCGTGCTGGCTTTGGTGGGATAAATAACTCACTCTGTTTAATACAGAAAGAATGCTGCTTCGCCTTTGGATCAGATTTGATTTGTGTAAGTATTTCTTGTAAGCGCAAACGGAGGGTTTTTAGGTTACACAAAATAATGCCCTCAAGCGCCATAAGCGTTATGATCTCTGTGTAAAAATCTTCAAAGAATTCTGTCTCATCAAACGCGATAAAACTATCATCAAAATGCAACAACACTTTATCCTTATACTCTGATACCTCAAGAAAAAATGGACACTCGAATTCTTTGGGCACAACAAGCACATCGCAGACTTGCTTAATAGAAAAATGTTGCTGATTATATTGTGCAGAGATATCTAGCTGCAAAGCTTCCTCTCTGCTTAAGGGCATAAACTCATTTGCAGTTTTTGTCATAGATTGGGAATTTGCTTGTAAATGCTTACTATGCAGCCAAGATATACTTTCTTCGGGCGTATCTATACGAACAAACAGCGTAAAATCTTGCACAATACATCGTGTTATACTCGAGTCAATTCCTTGCAATTTACAATGCTTATGAATACTGGCAGTTATATCCTCACAACCCACAATACAAAATGGCGTAAAAGACATTGGGCTTCCCTTGTTATAGACTCTATCTCAACCTTAGGCTTAAGAGGGTTATTGTTTTATAGTATATCAAACTTCTTTTAGCTACAATCTTCTTAATACTATAACAATTAAGGATATTTTTGTTAAAAAAAGCATTTTTTACAAATAGTAGTGGTATTTTATGTTCGCGTATTTTTGGGTTTTTACGTGACTTGAGTATGGCAAATATTTTAGGTGCTGGCATTTATAGTGATATCTTTTTTGTTGCATTCAAATTCCCCAATTTATTTCGCAGAATATTTGGAGAAGGTGCTTTTACGCAGAGCTTTCTACCAAGTTTCATTGCTAGTAGCAAAAAAGGGGCATTTAGCGTATTAGTATTAGCAATCTTCTCGCTATTTCTGATTGGATTCTGCCTGCTTGTTATGATATTTAGCGGAGGTTTTACGCGACTTTTGGCATTAGGATTTGATGCACAACTTATTGAAATCACAAAACCAATCGTAGCTATCCACTTTTGGTATTTATTCCTCGTTTTTATTGTAACTTTTTTGAGTACGCTTTTGCAGTATAAGCAAAGTTTTTGGGTAAGTGCTTATAACACTGCGCTGCTTAACATTGCGATGATTTGTGCGTTATTTTTGGCACGCAACCAAGAAGAGTTGGAGATTGTTTATTTTGTTAGCTATGGTGTACTTTTTGGTGGAGTTGCACAGATTTGTTTGCATTTTTATCCTCTCTATCGTTTGGGTTTCGTGCGGCTATTTTTATGCGGTTTAGGAGAAATAAAAATGGCATTGAATGGGGGTCTTATAAAAATGATATGCGCCACACAAGCCTCCGAAAAAGCTAAGATTCTAGCATATCGCATACGACTAGACCTAAAAAGATTTTTTACGCAATTTTTTCCAGCAATGCTAGGGAGCTCAACGGCACAGCTCGCCTCATTTGTTGATACATTGCTTGCCTCATTTTTAGCAAGTGGATCCATTTCGTATTTGTATTATGCAAATCGTATTTTTCAACTCCCACTAGCAATTTTTGCAATTGCCATTTCTACTGCACTTTTTCCTATGGTAGCAAAGGCAATCAAAGCAAAACAAGAGCAACAAGCGCTTGCAACAATGAAAAATGCATTTTGGTTTCTGCTTAGTATGCTTGCATTGTGTTCGATTGGGGGCATTATGCTTAGCGACCAAATTATTTGGTTGCTCTATGAACATGGTAAATTCACTCGTTCTGACACACTTGAGAGTGCAGCAGTATTTAGTGCATATATGATTGGGCTGCTTCCTTTTGGGTGTGCTAGAATCTTTTCTCTTTATCTCTATTCCTACAATGCCCAAGCACTCGCTGCAAAAATTTCTGCTATTTCTTTGGGTATAGGAGTGGTGTTTTCTTTGATTTTTATGCAGTTTTTAGGTGCATTTGGGCTAGCTCTTGCTGGAAGTCTAAGTGGGTTTGTGCTCTTTGGGCTCACAATTAGGGCTTTTGGGCTAAATAAGTTTTGGACTACAATGCGTTCTGCAAAGTATGCATTATATACTATCTTAGCAATTATGATTGAAATTATGCTACTACTAGGGTGGCGATATGTCGTGCAGATTCCTACATAATGACAACTAAATTATTCAAGGAGAGGTTATGAAAATTTATGATACACGATATAAACAAAAGGTAGATTTTATACCAATCAAGTCAAAGCAAGTCAGAATCTATGTTTGTGGTCCTACTGTGTATGATGACGCGCATCTAGGACATGCACGTAGCTCTATAGTCTTTGATCTTCTCCGAAGAACCTTTATGGCACTTGGCTACAAGGTGTTGTTTGTCAAAAACTTTACCGATATTGATGACAAAATCATCAACAAAGCCAACGCCAACAACTGCACTCCAGAGGCAATAGCACAGCGATACACGCAAAGCTATCTTAATGATATGGAAGCACTAGGTGTGCTGCCTCCAGATAGTATGCCAAAAGCCACAGAGAATCTTGATCAAATCATTATGCTTATTAAAAAACTGCTTGCAAACAATATAGCCTATCAGCTCGAAAACGGAGACATTTACCTTAATGTGCCTAAAGATACACATTATGGGAGTATTTCTTCGCGAGGGATTGATGATGAAAATCAAGCTAGAATCACTAATGATGAACACAAAAAAGACTTACGCGATTTTGCTCTGTGGAAAAGCTACAAAGGTACAAATGATGTTGGCTATGAAAGTCCTTTTGGTAGGGGACGACCAGGTTGGCATATTGAATGTTCGGCGATGATAGAAGAAGTGCTAGCCTACCAAGATGAGCCGTATGCTATCGATATTCACGGAGGTGGTGTAGATTTGCTATTTCCTCATCACGAAAATGAAGCGAGCCAAACACGTTGTGCAACAGGGCACGAGCTTGCTAAGTATTGGATGCATAATGGCTTTGTCAATATCAATGGCGAAAAAATGAGTAAGAGTCTTGGGAATAGTTTTTTTATCAAAGATGCGCTTAAAGTATATAGTGGTGAAGTGTTGCGTAATTATCTTTTAGGAGTACATTATCGTGCCATCCTGCATTTCAACGAAGAAGATTTACTTACTGCCAAAAAACGACTTGACAAAATTTATCGTCTTAAAAAACGTATAGCAAGCGGTTTTCCTAATGGTATAATTGAAGCACACGAATATCTAAAAAAGCAAGTAGAATCTAAAGATATGGTAGATACGGCATTTTGTGAGGCAATACTTGGAGCAATGTGTGATGATCTAAATATCTCAAAGGCTTTAAGCATCGTAGAAGAAATGCTCAATGCTGCCAACATAGCACTTGATGCATCTCCAAAAGATAAAATGCTCAAGGTAAAATTGCTAGCAAATTTAGATTTTTTATCCCGCTTGCTGGGCATTGGTGGGAGCGACGAGGTGAGCTATTTTCAGCAAGGTGTCGATACTGCACAAAAAGAGCATATAGAAACAATTCTAAAAGAGCGCACAAGAGCCAAACAAAACAAAGACTATGCGCGTGCTGACTCCTTGCGAGTAGAACTTGAAAAGATGGGAATATTATTAAGTGATACACCAAATGGAACAATATGGGAAAAAGTAGAATGATATTGTGGCAAACTCCCACAGACCTAAGCATAGAAAACGTGTGCTATTTAAATTCTTTTGGTTATAATTCCCTATTCTGATAAAGGCTATTTATGGATATTTCTTGCACTACTGCTTTTAAAGCCCTAAAAAGAGATAAAACCATATATGCAATATTTTTCATATATTTTTTGAAGCTATGCGCAATATTATGTATGGGGCTAATTATCCTCACCCTAAATGCGTGCGACAAAAAAAACAACAATGAATTTAATAAGCCCGCAATGTATTGGTATCAAAGTATTTTTAAAGAGATTAAATTTGGAAATCTAGAAAGTGCAGATAATTTCTACGCTTCACTCCAAAGCGAGCATATCAACTCTCCCTTATTACCAGAATCTATGCTTATACTTGGACAAGCACATATGAAAAAGGAAGAATATTTGCTTGCTGAATTTTATTTTGATGAGTATTTGAAGCGTTTTTCTACTATGCAAAATGCCGATTATGTTATGTACCTGAAGTTACAAAGCCGCTATTATGGATTGAAAAATTATAGCAAAGATCAAGAATTTTTCTCGGCAAGCCTTGGGGAATTTGATACATTTCTTGAGCGTTTTCCAAATAGTCGTTATGTGCCTTTTGTACAAACTATGCAGGTGCGTTTCGTACTTGGTCAAAATGAGCTCAATAAAGGAATAGTAAATGTTTATAAAAAACAAAGAAAAACAGAAGCTACGCAAAAATACCTAGATAGAATCGATGAAGAACTAACATCTAATGCAAAGCCCAAACCGTCACATATACCTTGGTATGTGCGTATGTTTAATTGGTGATCAAAACAGAAGGAGTATAAATGCATATTGCTGATGATTTTCCTAGAGTCCTGCCAATACTTGTTGAAGAAGAATTTGTATATCCATTTGGGATTATTCCTATTTTCACGTACGATGAAAAAAATATCAAAGCTGCAAATAAAGCTGCAGAAACCAATCGTCTAGTACTTGTATGCTGCTCAAAGACAGCGCGCGATGAAGAAAAGCGCGAAGAGGGTGAATTCTATGATGTAGGTGTCGTGTGTGAAATTGTACGCAAAGTATCGCTTCCAGATGGTCGCACCAAAATCCTTGTGCAAGGTGTTGCAATCGCAAAGATTCTAGAAGTACAAAGCAATGATACACAAGAGGCTATTGAGGTTATGACAGACATTATTAGATACGAAGCATATAATGTTGAACGCGTAGAAGCAATGATTATGTTTTTACGTGAAAATGTACAAAATTATGCCAACCTAAGCCAATTTCCACCAGAAATGTTAAAAACTCTTGAAGAGACAAGCGAACCTAATCGTCTTATTAATCTTGTTGCTTCTACATTGCATCTCAAAAAAGATGTTATTTATAGGCTTTTTGCAAGCAATAAGATTGAAGAAAGAATGATGAAGATCATCGATCTGATTACTCAAGAAATTCAAGTCTTAAAACTTCAAAAAGAAATCAAATCGCGCGTACATAACAAAATGGATCAAGTCAATCGTGAATATTTTCTCAAAGAGCAATTGCGTCAAATCCAAAAAGAGTTAGGAATAGATAAGCAGCGTGATGAAGAAATTGATGAGTTTTCTAAAAAGCTTGAATCTATTAAAGATTTTCTCAACAAAGACGCTTACAAAGAAATCAAAAAGCAAATTAATCGCCTCTCTAAAATGCACCAAGAAAGTGCAGACGCAAATCTTTTACAAAACTATGTTGAATGGGTGCTTGAAATTCCATTTGGAACGTATGCCAAAGGCGAGCTTTCCATAAAAAATGTGCAAAAACAGCTTGATATCGATCATTGCTCACTCATAAAACCAAAGGAGCGTATTATTGAATATTTTGCAGTACGCGAATTGCTGGCTAAAAATAAAAAGCACCCAAAGACAACCAAACAAAACACCCAATCCGCCGCAGAAAAAGATGATGAGCAAGGTGCTCGAGGTACAATTTTGTGCTTCTATGGACCACCGGGTGTTGGAAAAACAAGCCTTGCAAATTCAATTGCAAAGGCTATGGGGAGGCAGCTTGTGCGTATAGCACTAGGAGGGCTTGAAGATGTGAATGAACTGCGCGGACATAGACGTACATATATTGGTGCTATGCCTGGTAGAATCGTACAAGGGCTTATTGACGCAAAAGAAATGAATCCAGTTATGGTGCTTGATGAGATAGACAAGGTTGCGCGTGGAGTACGTGGCGACCCCACAAGTGTTTTACTTGAGATTCTTGATCCGGAGCAAAATATTGAATTCCGTGATTATTATACAAACTTTAGTATCGATCTCTCGCAAGTAATTTTTATTGCAACCGCTAATGATATTACTTCGATTCCAGCTCCTTTGCGCGACAGGATGGAATTTATTGCGATTTCTAGCTATACACCACAAGAAAAAGAGCAGATTGCTAATAAATATCTAATTCCACAAGAGCTAAAAAAGCATGGGCTAACCCAAAAACAACTAAGCTTTACAAAAGAGTGCATAAAGACATTAATCGAGCGCTACACACGCGAAGCCGGGGTGCGCAATCTACGCCGCGTGCTTGCTACGATTATGCGTAAGGTTGCAACCCAGGTTCTAAGTAACCCAAAATTTAATCCCATAAAGCTCACATCAAAACAGATTCCGAACTTTCTTGATAAAATTGTTTTTGAGATTGACCCAGCACAAAAAATATCACGCATAGGTGTTATCAACGGGCTTGCTTGGACAAGCGTTGGAGGTGATGTGCTAAAAATTGAAGCAATTAGACTACGTGGAAAGGGCGATTTGATGCTGACAGGGAGTCTTGGTGATGTGATGAAAGAGTCTGCACAAATTGCACACTCTGTGGTGAAAGTACTTATTGATAATGGCACACTAGATTCTGATAATGCTATGCTAAAATCGAAAAAAGGCAAAAAAGAACCTGCGCTTTATGATCAATATAATATTCACCTTCATCTTCCAGAAGGTGCAACACCCAAAGACGGACCAAGTGCTGGGATTGCTATGGCTTGTGTGATTGCTTCTATTTTATGCCAAAAACCAATCAGTGGAGAAATTGCTATGACAGGAGAACTTACGCTTACTGGCGATGTACTCGCTATTGGTGGGCTAAAAGAAAAACTTATCGCTGCACACAAGGCTTCAATTAAGCGTGTTCTTATCCCAAGCAAAAACTTTGAACGCGATTTGGCTGAAATCCCAAAAGAAGTACTAAATAGCATAAAAATCATTCCTGTAAAAACTATTAACGAAGTTTTTAAAGAAGTATTCCAAAAGCACAAATAAATCCTTGTCTTTTGGACAAAACTTTGTAGCATAGCAATAAACCTCAAGCAGTTACATTAGCGAAATGAACCATAATAGTTGGGATAAAACTTTGAAAATCAATAAAATCTAAGTCAATAAAACAGGGGCTAAATTATAAAGTATAATCCAAAATCCAATTATAGAATCTATGCTACAAAATCTATCCGATCTTATCCCCTTAAACTCTCTTATTATCCCACATACTTTTATAGCTATGGACATTAAACTACAATATCTAAATTCTAGGAGAACCCTTGCAGCTTGCAAAGGCTTCATTGGTTTTAGCGACACTATTTTTTTGTAAGCGGCTTATTGACCTTATTGTAATCATAAGGAACAAGACTTTCATCAAGCTCAAGCAAATTCTTACTTGGAGATCTATTAATATCTTTTTCATCTTCTTCGTGGTAATAAAGATCACCCTTCTTGTGTCCTTCCATATCTACAGGATAGCGAAGTTCGCCTGGTGCAAACTTTTGAATGTCTTTAAAACCAAGATTTGAAGGCATAATACTAATTCCATCTTTTGCAGCAATCGCCGTAAGAAGTGCTTGGGCTTCTTTTGCCATTGCAATTGATTGCCCCATAATTCTAGCTGCTTCAGTTGGATTATGGAATCCAGTCGAATTCTCTGCATTCACAAAATCAGCACGCAATTGTGATTTGCGATGCAACTCAAGCACAGCCTTCAAGGCTTGGGAGATTTTGCCATCATCAGCTTTGCCATCGGTTTGATATTTTGGCATAGTGCCCATTTGTTCGCGCACCTTCTTAACATCTTCAATTAAACTCACAATAGTATATTCTGCATTTCTTTGCATAGAAGCAATAGAAGTTTGAATGTTATAAACCTGCTTTTTCAGATAGTCTTCTGATTGGTTATGGCAAGTTTTGCAAGAAGCATTGACATCATTAAGTGGCGAAATAAATTGATGGTTTGAAACTTTTTTGGCACCATTACGCACGTATGGCATATGGCAGTCTGCACAGCTTACACCATTTTGAGCGTGAATTCCACCACTGGCAAGCTCTGTTTCTGGGTGTTGAATTTTTATCATAGGTGCTTTTGTTTCTTTATGAATCCAATCTTGTGGAAATTTATCCCTAACTTTTTCGTAATAATCATCAAACATTTCAATTCTAAAAGGCTCACCTTTCTTCCACTCACTCCAAGGAAAAGCAAGTATGACACCATCTACTTCTATCTGCGTAGGCTTGTTGCCATTGCGCCAATAATCAATTTGATCATAAGTTTTTTGCGTACCATCAAGCCATTTTGCACTTGGATCACTTGCTATGCTCTCTCCAATAGTTGTTACCCTACCAGCTGGAGCAAAATAATATTCTGTATGGCACTGCGCGCATACAAGTGTTCGCATTTCTTGTCGCGTTGCTTTCACGCCTTGTGTTTTATCTGCTTCATATCCGCGAGATATGAGCGCATTAACAAGTGCCGGACGCGTAATACGCAAACTCATATCTTCTGGAGAGTGGCAGTCTGCACAAGTAAGCCCCATTCTTGTGCCACTATGAAGTCCTGTGTGTTCCTTGCTGTCTAAAGCTTCATTATCTAGAGCTGGCACGTTTTTTATCATAGTCCAATATTTTGCGCTATTAAATGCCACAAAATCGTTTTTAGAGACATTTTCAAGCAGCCAATTCGTCCAACCACTATGACAGTTCATACAGGCGGTTGGCTGCCCTGCAAATGCTTTAAGTCCGGAAGCATTAAGAAAGTCCTTGTTATTACGCGCAGTCTTCATTTGATCAGATTGAATAAAAAAATGATGTCGCTCCTCATTGAAATCAAATGAAAACGGATAACCTGCCCACATTTTTACTAATTGTGGATATCTATCAAGCTTATTGTATGAAATATTTCCACCAAAATCTGTGGATTTAAGCGTATAGTTCGCACCGCTCAAATACATATCTAAGTAATCTTGAAAACGAGAACCCCAAGTAGTCAATCGTGGATCGCTATCACTAAGACCAAGTGAAGAGTTTTTATTAAGTGCATTCTGTTCTCCCCTTTTTTCCCCAATATCTGCACTAATATACGCTACAACTGCTCCAATAACTATGGCAATCACAAGAACAATCCACATCATTTTTTTACTCATTGTCATCTCCTTTTATGATAATGTAGCCTAAAAGCTTCGCAAATGCCCAACATCTTTGTGGCAAGAAGTGCAGTCTAAAGCCTCTTGGCTATGCTTACTATTTATAGTAGGGTCAATAACATTCTGCACATAATCTCCGTGGCAACGAATGCAATTCTCCTGTACCCAAGCTCTTGTATTTTCATTGGCTGTGAAATTAGGCGGTAAATGCTTGTCAAATGTGAAGTGATAGGCGTGCCCTAAGCCTGTCTGTGCTTTTGCCACCCACTTTCTAGCAAATGAGTGGGGCAAGTGGCAATCTGCACACCCCACATTTTTATGCGAACTTTTTGTGTAGTCTGCATACACCTCATTCATAACATGGCAATTGTTGCATTGTGATGAATCTTGTGAGAGATAGCTCAAAGCATCAGCATTATAAAGACTATAAACACCATTTCCTACAATAAAACCCACCGCAAACACTACTACAATAATGATAGTAGAGACTTTTTTGTTCATTTCTGCTCTCCCCTTGATCACATTATCTTTCGAGCAGTACTGATTGTATAAAATTTTTGTACAAAAAACAAGAAATTTGTTATATATTACTTATATTCTAAATCATACTTTTAGAGTAATGTAAGAATCTCTTTGGCAAGCCTCTTTGGTGGTATAGCAGCATCAACAATGATATTAGCACTTTGCTCATAATACTTTTGGCGTGAATAAAAAAGCTGACGCGCTTCATCGATATTAGAAAAAAGTGGTCGCTTAGCACATTCAGAATCCACCATACGCCTACATATTGTTTCAAAATCAAGAGAAAGAAAAACTACTTGCCCCATCGGATGTACATCATTATAAATAGGCATTCCTCCACCTGTTGCAATAACACAATTTTGCACGCTTATACTTGCCCATTCTATAAACAATCTCTCCTGCTCTCGAAATGCCTTTTCACCAAAATATTCAAAATATTCGCTTATACACATTCCAACACGCTGTTCGATCAAACAATCAGAATCAAGCACAAAAGCATCACAAATCTTAGAAAGCTCGCGAGCAAGTGTTGTTTTGCCACTGCCCATAAATCCAATAAGAACAATGTTATTTTGTATCATTTTACAGAAATTACATAATAATCCCCATCTTTTTCAATTTCATAGGGGTATTGTCCATCAAGCGTTAGTACAAAACGATAAAAGTCCTTATGCACACCAACTGCCACCTTTGTAAAGTATTTTACACCAAGCTGCACTGTCCCTCCTTCTTGATCACTCTTTTTTTCTATATCAAGTACAATCCTATATGGTGTTGGCAACACAAATGAACGAATCATTGTTGCATCAGCATAGAGATAGAACTTATTGCCCTGTGTAAAAAACTCAAAAGGTTTAATAGCAAAATACTTCACATTATCATTAATAATAGCATCTCTTTGAGTAAGCAAAAGTGGATAGTGCCAATCAATACTTTCATCAATTGGAATGGTTTTGCTTTCTACACTACCATCAATATTTTGATAAGTAATCGTAATACTTTTTAAGATTCTGGCGGTGCTTGGAAGCTTAAAATCAAAGTCCTTAAAATAATCCTTTGCATTACCTGATATGAAATTGTCTTCTTGTGGTCGCACCACTGGTTCAAATGGATTTTGCCTCGCCTGTACAAATAACACACTTATACAAAATAGCGCCAATAAAGCACCGCATATATAAGCCCACTTAGTACTAAACCTCCTCATGGTTCAAGCCCTCGCAACTCAAATAGATCTTTTTGTAGACGCGCATTGCGAGCTTGCAATTCATTCACCTCATCAATCAGCTCATCACGTTGTGTAATGTTTTTTAGTAGAACATCAAGCGAATTTTCTCCAACAAGCAAAAAACCAACATATATGCCAATGCCAACAAATCCTATAAAACCATATACATAGATTCTATGCGCATATACCTTATACCAAAACGTATGACTAGTTAATGCAGCAAAGATTTTGCGCATAGCCACCTCCCGATCCTACAAAAATGTTTTGTCAAATAATGTACGCCCTAGATATTTTGGATTAGCAATATCTTTTTGTATTGCAAGTAATCGATTATATTTGCTCATACGCTCACTTCGGGCAGTCGAACCTGTTTTGATCTCACCAGTATTAAGTGCAACAGCAAAATCCGCAATGAAACTATCTTCGCTTTCACCACTTCGATGACTCATAATGCATTTGTATCCATATCGCTGTGCCAGTCGCACTGTCTCCATAGTTTCACTCACAGTACCGATTTGATTTGGTTTAATCAAAATTGCATTTGCAATGCCCTGCTTAATGCCCTGTGCTAGAATCTCATAATTTGTAACAAACAAATCATCACCTACAAGCTGAATCTTTTTCCCTAATTTTTGGGTAAGAAGCTTCCAGCCTTCCCAATCATCTTCACTCAAACCATCTTCGATTGAAACAATAGGGTATTTTGCGCATAATGCTTCATAGTACTCCACAAGTCCAGCAGAATCTAAACTTATACCTTCTCCTTTAAGATGATAAACGCCCTTTTCATCTACAAGCTCACTACTTGCCACATCAAGTGCAATAGCAATTTGATCTCCCGGCTTATAACCAGCCTTTTCAACAGCTCGCAAAATCACCTCTATAGGTTCTGCGTTTGTTGTAAGATTTGGCGCAAATCCCCCCTCATCACCAATACTCGTAATATGTCCAGAATCTTTGAGAATCTGTTTGAGATGTTGATACACCTCTGCACTTGCTCGTAAGCCTTCATCAAATGTTTCAAATCCTAAAGGCATAATCATATATTCTTGAAAATCCACCGTGTTATCGGCGTGACTTCCACCATTGATAATATTAAGCATCGGCACTGGGAATGTGATAGCATTGCTCCCACCAAGATAACGATAAAGAGGAATGTTTAAGCTTTTGGCTGCGGCACGAGCCACCGCCATAGACACACCAAGTGTCGCGTTAGCACCTAAATTACTATAATTAGAAGTTCCATCAAGGTCTTTTAAGATTCCATCAATAAGTCCTTGATCAAAAGGTGTAGAACCAACTAGCGCATCAGAAATGGTGGTATCGACATTTTCACAAGCTTTTAGTACGCCCTTTCCTAAAAACCGCTTTTTATCACCATCACGTAGCTCAACAGCCTCACGCTTGCCAGTGCTAGCACCACTTGGAACAATAGCGCTTGCACACGTACCATCGCTTAAAAAAACGCTTGCCTGCACTGTGGGGTTACCACGAGAATCAAACACTTCTTGTGCATAGATATTATCAATATAAATCACATTCATCTCCTTAAAAAGTTTATCCTACTCTGGCTCATCTGGCAAAGGTAGGATCTCCTCGCTTGTACCAATTTGCTCCTTGATTTTATTTGTAATTTCTTGAGCTAGCAGCTTGTTTTCTTTGAGTAATAGCTTAGCATTCTCGCGCCCTTGCCCAAGCTTTTGATCATTGTAGCTAAGCCACGCCCCACTTTTATCGATAATGTCAAGTTTTACACCATAATCGATAATTTCGCCTTCACGGCTAATTCCCTCTCCAAACATAATATCAAATTCTGCTTCGCGAAAAGGTGGTGCAACTTTGTTCTTAACAACCTTTGCCTTAACGCGATTTCCAATGTGTTGCTCATTTTGCTTTAAAGATGCAATACGACGAATATCAATCCGTACACTCGCATAAAACTTGAGCGCATTGCCTCCTGTAGTTGTCTCTGGACTTCCATAACCCATAGTACCGATTTTCATACGAATTTGGTTGATAAAAATCAATGTTGTATTCATCTTGTGCAGTGCGCCTGTTATCTTACGCAATGCGTGGCTCATAAGGCGAGCTTGCAAACCAACGTGCTGATCGCCCATATCGCCATCAATTTCCGCCTTTGGTGTCAAAGCAGCTACAGAATCTATTACTACCAAATCCACTGCGCCACTTCTTGTTAGTGTTTCTAGGATCTCTAAAGCTTGCTCACCATTATCAGGCTGAGAAACAAGAAGATTCTCCGTATCAACTCCAAGTTTTTTTGCATAATACACATCAAGTGCGTGTTCTGCATCGATAAATGCTGCTATACCACCATTCTTTTGGCACTCTGCAACAATTTGTAAAGAAAGCGTAGTTTTACCACTCGATTCTGGTCCATAGATCTCAATAATTCTCCCCTTTGGAATACCGCCAATCCCAAGCGCCATATCAAGCCCAAGAGAACCAGTCGCAATCGCATCAACCTTCTCAACTTGTTTATCTCCCAAACGTACAAGCGCACCTTTGCCAAATGCCTTGTCAATCTGTTTAAGTGCTAATTCTATTGCTTTCTTTTTGTTTTCATCAACCGTCATTTGTATCCTTAAATTTTTTGTAAAGATTATACGTAGCTGCGGAGATTATAGCTAATTTTTATCAAAACTCGCTTAATACTAGGCTAACTAGGGTTCTATTCCTTAAAATGAATTGGTCTTGAAGCACCCATAATATCAATATGACAATATCCATGCGGATTTTTGTCAAGATATTTTTGATGATAAGATTCTGCAGGATAAAAATTTTGTAATAAACACACTTCTGTACAAATATCTGCCACATATTTTGGAGCAATATAGCGCATAATAAAGTCTCTAGCATTATCTAATACAGCATTCTCCTGTGCATAAATACCACTACGATATTGTGTGCCTTCATCATTGCCCTGTTTATTTAACAACGTAGGATCAACAATACTAAAAAAACGTGCGAAAATCTCAGGTAGTGTCAAAATCTCTGCATTAAAAACCAATCTAAGCGCTTCAGCAGCGTTAGTATATCCTGAGCATACAAGCTCGTAACTAGGGTTTGGTACAATAGAGTTGGCATAGCCTACTTCAGATTCTACCACGCCTTGTACTCGATCAAAATACGCTTGCACACCCCAAAAACAACCACCAGCAAGATAAATAATGTTTATATTTTGCAAAGCGGAATCTAGAGCCATTGGGCAATCACTTCTGGCAAGGCACTTGGCGCAAAAACTTGGTTGTGCAAGATAGGTTGATAGGAAAGCTCTTGGATATGTTTGCCAATGCTTGCACCATTTGCTAACATTATCTCTATCGCTTCAAAATCATCACATATTTTGCCAAAAATTGCGTTCACAACACTTGGTGCAAACTTGCTCCATTCTGCGGTTGAACAAATAAGTGCTGTACTACTTTGACAACATTGCAAATATGCGCCATAGGCAAGCGCAGTGTGTGGATCGATAATATATCCCTTGTCATAGGCTGCTTTTATATATTGCTTAGTTTGTATATCATCTCCCCACCACGCACCAAAATAATCCTGCAAACACATAAGCTCATTAGAATCCAACACATAGCGACCGCTTACATCAAGTCTATATAACAATTCTTTTGTTCGCTTATCACCAAAAAGTGCAAACAAAACGCGCTCGACATTGGAGCTCTTGAGAATATCCATAGCAGGTGCTAGAGTCTTTGCAAGAGTCTTGGTTGTAATGTCATAAACACCTGTTTGGATAAATTCTGTAAGAATATTATTTTGATTGCTTGCAACAATAATCTTCTTTAATGGTAAACCCATAAGTTTTGCAAAAAATGCACCAAGAGCATTGCCAAAATTGCCACTTGGAACAACAGCATACACCTCTTCACCCCATACGATATGCTTTTGTTGCACAAGAGTGCAATATCCCCAAATGTAATAAACAATCTGAAATGCTATCCGTCCAAAATTCACAGAGTTTGCTGCAGAAAGCGCATAACCTTTAGATTCTAGTGTATTATTAAAATCTTTATCAACCAACAATGCCTTGAGCAAACTTTGTGCATCATCAAAATTGCCTTCAATCCCAAATACCTTGAGATTTTTTGCACTAGCAGTCATCATTTGCAAAGCTTGCACTTGGCTTGTGCCACCCTTCGGATAGAGACAAACAACCTTTATATTTTGTTTATTGGCAAAACTCCGTAGGGTAGCAGGACCTGTATCACCACTTGTTGCAGTAAGAATAAGATATTGTTGGTTGTTCTTGCGTGCAAATGTGCTAAAAATTTCACCAAAAGGGCAAAGCGCCATATCTTTGAATGCTCGCGTTGGTCCGTGATAAAGCTCAAGAAAAAATGCCCTATCAAGTCTATGCAGTGGTGCTGGATTAGCAGGAGTATCAAAACTCTGATAACTCTGCAAAGCTTTTTGTAGAATCTCATCACTAATCCCTAAGTCAAGCATATTAAACAGACGCTGACACTGCTCACCATAGTCTAAACCTAAAAACTGCTCAAAATCTATATGAGGCAATGTGCGTAAAGTATAGAGTCCATTTTCAGAAGCTGTCGGCGAGAGGATAGCATTTGCAAAATCCACAGGAGAGGCAGCAGCATTGCGTGTCGAAATAAAAACATTCATAATTATCCTTGCAAAGAACCTGTATCACATTATTTTAACAAATATTATAAATTTTAGGTGTATATTTCACAATTTAAATACAATAACGTGCTACCATTTAGATTGCAACTAGAATCTTGAAAAAAGGTATCAGTATGACATTTGGCTATAAACTTGTTATGTTTGGATTCCCGGCTTTGTGTGAAGATCTTGATGAGGTGTATATGCGCATACGACAAATCCCAACCCAACGCGCCCAAGCCGAAACCCTTGAGCAATGTTATCTTATCGATCTTACAAGCGGCGAAAAATATCAAATCACCTGTGATGAAAAAGAATTTTTTATACAGGGTATAGAAAAACCTAATAGTTAAATGAAGTTTGCGTGCGATATTCTGCGGAAATAGCACACGCAAAAAAAGGTGCAAGTGCTGTATTTGTGCGTATATAATGGTAAAAATCATAGAGAGTTTGGTTGTTTTTTAGGCATTTTTGCAAAGATCTTAGGATTGCTAAAGATTCCTTTGTTGCAATATGTTTTGGTGCATTTGATGGAGTAGTAAAATGCTTGTGGATTCTGCTCACAAGCTGCTTGTTGCAAACCTCCAAAATAAGCGATTCTATCGGCATTTTGAAAAACATCAAATTGTTTATGGGATTTATCGAAGCATAGGTTGTGTCTATGCCTAACACATCGTTGTTTTGTGCATCAAAAAGATAGAGACTTTTATTGTAATTATCCTCAAAAGTCTCTATCATCAGTGCTAAAACATCTTTTTTTTGGGTTTGTGTGTAAAAATTGCCAATTGGAGAAAATGCAAAATGCAGCAAAGATTCTATACTATACCACTCAACACTTTCAAAACTAGCATCTAGAATCCTATTGCAACGTTCTTGGCGTAAGTTTTTTGCCCTCTGCGAATTACCAAACTTATAGGGAAATGCTATGATTTTATCGCGGTAAGCAGGACCTGGGAAACGTGGGTGAATAACAAAACGCCTCTCGTATTCTTTCTCTAAAATGTACTCCAAGCCTCCTTCATAGCCTCTATCAATGATAGCTATTTCACTTTTAGGAACATAAGTTAGCAACGTAAAAAATTCGTCCTTATCGCATTGCGTATCCCAGATTCTCTCTGGATATCGAAAAAACCTTGCCACAGAATCTAGTACTTCCTTTGGCGGATCTTTTGTTACACTTTTGTTGATCCATGATGTTAGTGTGCGCCTATCTTTGCCAATAATATTTGCAAAGCGTGAAACACTCATTCCTGAACGTTCATAAATAGTTATTAGCTTTTCTAAAATACTAAGCTTCATATCATCTCCTCATTAAGGTGCCATTGCATCAAACAAAGCATATTCTAAAATCTTTAACTTTTACAACTAAGATTCCTTAAAATGAGCATATAGCAGTATTTTTGTATAAAAAATGCACAATTTTTATACAAAAATACTATTTACTACACAAAAACTGCATAAACGTCAGCAAAAATCGTGCAAATCAAAACATAAGAATCAATGTAGAATAAACAGGCTTACAGAAAAAGCAGAATCTAAATACTGCGACAAAGCGTAATAAAGGAGACTTATAAATGAATATACAAGAGTTGTACAAACAAAAACTAACGAGTGCCAAAGAAGCCGTACAAGTTATTAAATCAGGTGATTGGGTGGATTATGGCTGGGCTGTTACAACACCCATAGCACTTGATAAGGCTTTGAGTGAGCGCGCTAATGAGCTAGAAGATGTCAAACTTCGTGGTGGGATTTTAGTGCAAATGCCAGAAGTGTTCAAAGTTGATCCAAAAGGCGAACACTTTTTATGGAATACGTGGCATGCAAGTGGTATTGGAAGAAAGCTTATCGATCAGGGGGTTGGATTTTATATCCCTATGCGCTACTCCGAATTACCCCGCTACTATGAAGAAACCGCTGCCACACCTGATGTAGCAATGTTGCAAGTTGCACCTATGGATAAGCATGGATATTTCAATTTTGGACCAAGCGCTTCGCATTTAGCTGCCTGCATAAAACAAGCAAAAAAGGTTATTGTAGAAGTAAATACGAATATACCAAGATGTCTTGGAGGCTTTGGGACAGAAGTTCATATCTCCCAAGTTGATATGATTGTAGAAGGAGAGAACCCACCCCTTATCGAAATCCAAAAGCCACCAATTACCCAAGCAGATAGTATGATAGCGCAGTTTGTTGTTGAAGAAATTCGCAACGGCTCTTGCATACAACTAGGTATAGGCGGTATGCCCAATGTCATAGGATCTTTTATCGCCAAATCCGATTTAAAAGACCTAGGCGTACACACCGAAATGTATGCAGATGCATTTGTAGAAATGAGCCTTGCTGGCAAAATCAATGGCAAACGGAAAAACATCGACACAGGCAGGCAAACCTATTCCTTTGCAATGGGAAGCAAAAAGCTATATGAGTTTTTAGATGATAATCCAGAATGTATGAGTGCCCCTGTTAGTTATACCAACGATGTGCGCACAATCGCCTCGCTTGATAATTTTATATCGATTAATAATGCCGTAGATATTGATCTCTTTGGGCAGGTCAATTCAGAATCTGCCGGAACAAGACACATAAGCGGAACAGGCGGGCAGCTTGATTTTGTGCTTGGTGCATATTTGGCAAAAAACGGCAAGAGTTTTATATGCTGCTCTTCGACTATGCAAGCAAAAGATGGCTCACTAAAATCTAGGATTCTGCCGACTCTGCAAGAAGGTAGTATAGTAACTGCTACAAGAGCTAGCGTACAATATCTTGTTACAGAATATGGTAAGGTTCATCTCAAAGGACTTTCCACTTGGGAAAAATGCGAGGCAATCATCTCAATCGCCCATCCAGATTTTAGAGAAAATCTCATTCAAAAAGCCCAAGAGATGAAAATCTGGAGACAAAGCAACAAAATCCGCTAATGTTTAAAAGTGGCTTTTAGCGCGTAAAAGTGGTAGCACAATACCAAATATATCTATGGTATATTATAAAAGCTTTTCTAAAAGTAACATCACCTTAGTTACCATAATATAAAGAGTTTTACATTGTTAATGTAAAAGTTTTATACTAAGAATAAGGAGAAAATTCATACAAAGAATAAAAAATATCTTTGTATTTTTCTTTGGTAATAAAAAGCTGGTACAGAACAATAACTGACCACTATAATTAAGGAGTAAAAATGAGTGCTGGAAAAAAATTCAGAGAAGCAGTCAAAAACAATCACCCCCTGCAGATTCTGGGCGTGATCAATGCCTATTCTGCCATACAAGCACAAAAAAGCGGTGCCAAGGCATTATACCTAAGTGGTGGGGCATTGGCTGCTATGAGCTTGGGTGTGCCAGATCTTGGCATTAGCTCACTCGAAGATGTCTGCATTGATGTACGCAGAATTACCAATGTGAGTGATTTGCCACTACTTGTGGATGCTGATACGGGCTGGGGCGGAGCGTTTAATATCGCACGCACCATCAAAGACCTCACGCGTTCGGGTGCTGCAGGCTGCCATATAGAAGACCAAGTCGCCCAAAAGCGTTGCGGACACCGCCCAAACAAAGAGCTTGTAAGCAAAGATGAAATGTGCGATAGGATTAAAGCCGCCATTGATGGCAAGATAGATTCTGAATTTGTCGTAATGGCACGCACTGATGCACACGCAAGTGAAGGGCAACAAGCAGCGATTGAAAGAGCGTTAGCCTATGTGGAAGCAGGGGCAGATATGATCTTTGCTGAGGCAATCCATACACTTGAGGAGTATAAGCAATTCACAGATGTGATCAAAGTCCCTGTGTTAGCAAATATCACAGAATTTGGTAAGACACCATATTTCACAACAGATGAGCTAAAAAGTGTGGGAATCTCTATGGTGCTCTACCCTCTAAGTGCTGCACGCGCGATGAATAAAGCCGCGCTTGAAGTCTTTAACGACATTCTCAAAAACGGCTCACAAAAAGCAAGTATCGAAAAAATGCAAACACGCGAAGAGTTGTATGAAATGCTAGGCTATCACGCCTATGAGCAAAAACTCGATGCGTTGTTTAAAAAATAATCTTAAACACAAAGGAGAAACTATGGGAGAAGCGGCAAAAGGAAAAGTTGGAGGACTAGCAGGTGTTATCGCTGGAAAATCTGCGATCTGCACCGTTGGCACAGGACATGGGCTAAATTATCGTGGCTATGATATTTATGATCTAGCAAAACACGCGGAGTTTGAGGAGGTAGCCTATTTGCTACTAAAGGGCACATTGCCCACCAAAGCGGAGTTGGCGGATTTTAAAGCCGAGCTTATCAAAGCGCGCGCACTGCCCAAAGAAATGCGCGAAGCACTCAAGCTTTTGCCTAAAGACGCGCATCCAATGGATGTGATGAGGACGGGCTGCTCGATTTTGGGCTGCCTGGAGCAAGAGCACTTGAGCGTAGCAAAAATGAGCTTCCCAGATCAGCTCAAAATCGGTATTCGTTTGCTTGGGATATTCCCCTCCATTCTACTATTTTGGCATCATTGGCACAAAAGCGGCACAGAGATGGATACAGAATCTAAGCAAGATTCTATCGGTGGGTATTTCCTAGAAAAACTCCACAACAAAGAGCCAAAAGATCTGTGGGTGCGTGCCATGCATGTGAGCCTTATCCTCTATGCTGAGCATGAGTTCAACGCCTCGACCTTCACTTCACGCGTGGTGAGTGCGACTCTCTCTGATGTATATTCAGCGATCACTGCAGCGATTGGAGCGTTGCGAGGACCATTGCATGGTGGAGCAAACGAAGCAGCTATGGAGCTTTTAGAGGAATTCAAAAGCGTGGAGGAAGCCACAAAAGGCATTTATGAAAAGCTTGCTAATAAAGCTAAGATTATGGGATTTGGGCATCGTGTGTATGTCAAGGCAGATCCACGCAATGTTGTCATCAAAGAGTGGAGCAAAAAACTTGGCGATGATGTAGGCGATACGAAATTGCTTTATCCTATTAGTGAGGCGATTGAAAAAATTATGTGGGACGAGAAAAAACTCTTCCCAAATCTTGACTTTTATAGTGCATCAGCGTATCACTTTATGGGGATTCCGACCTCGTATTTCACGCCGATTTTCATTATGAGTCGCACCAGTGGCTGGCTCGCACATATCTATGAACAACGCGCTGATAACAAGCTCATACGCCCAAGCTCAGAATACACAGGACCAGAAAATAAGGCGTATGTGAAAATCGAGGATCGCTAGACTCTAAAGTATGGGCATTTGGGGTTTTGAGCGAGAATGCCAATACAGAATCTAAATTCTATAGTTAGGCGATGCTTGCCCATAAGGGCTGACACGAAATTCTAGGATTGTGCGCAAGATTTGGATATTTTTAAGCGGCGGCGCAGGGAGCATACTAGAGCGTATGTGACCAAGCCGCCGCGCCAACAATATTCAAATATTGTGTGCAAGCCGAATTTACCTTAAATTCATTACATCACAAGGAGAACACAATGAGTGCTGATATGGGAATCTTAGACACCAAACGACCGGAGTTTGACGAACTGCTTACAAAAATCGCGAAATACGCACTAGAATACAAGATAGATTCCAAACTCGCGTATGAAACCGCGCGCTACTGCCTTATGGATACTATTGGATGTGGGCTTTTAGCACTAGAGTTTCCTGCTTGCACCAAGCTATTAGGACCAGTGGTAGAGGGAGCAGAGTTTCGCCCACTAGGAGCGAAAATCCCCGGAACAAGCTATCAGCTAGAGCCAGAGAGAGCGGCATTTAATGTCGGTGCGATGGTGCGATGGCTAGACTTTAATGATACTTGGCTTGCGGCAGAATGGGGACACCCAAGCGATAATCTTGGAGCAATTTGGGCAGTGGCAGATTATTTAAGCCGCAAAAACATCGCTGAAGGCAAAGCCCCTCTTACCGTAAAAGACGCGCTAAGTGCGATGATAAAAGCCCATGAGATTCAAGGAGTTTTAGCACTTGATAATTGCTTTAACAAAGTTGGGCTTGATCATGTGCTGCTTGTGCGTATCGCTTCTACAGCAGTAGCGTGTGCGATGCTTGGCGGGACTTTTGAAGAAGTGCGCAATGCTGTAAGCCACGCATTTATTGATGGTGGCGCATTGCGAACATATCGTCACGCACCAAACACAGGCTCTCGCAAAAGCTGGGCAGCGGGCGATGCAAGTAGCAGAGGTGTGAATCTAGCGCTTAAAGCACTAAGTGGCGAGATGGGCTACCCAAGCGCGCTAAGTGCGAAGTTCTGGGGATTTGAAGATGTGAAAATGCGAGGAGCTAAACTTACTATCCCACAAGAATTTGGCAGCTATGTAATGGAAAATGTGCTATTTAAAATCAGCTTCCCGGCGGAATTCCACGCGCAAACTGCGGTTGAGTGCGCCCTAAAGCTTCATGATGAAGTCAAAGATAGGCTAGATTCTATCGAGAAGATCGTCATCACTACCCAAGAATCTGGACATAGAATCATCAACAAAGTAGGACCACTCGCTAATCCAGCCGACAGAGACCACTGCATTCAGTATATGGTGGCTGTGCCGCTTATCTTTGGACGATTGACTGCAGATGATTATGAAGATAGCGTGGCAAATGATCCGCGAATTGATGCATTGCGCGATAAAATGGTGGTAGAAGTTGATGATCGCTACACTAAAGAATATTTAGAATCTGATAAACGCTCTATCGCCAATGCCGTGCAGATTTTCTACAAAGACGGTAGCCAAAGCCAAAAGGTAGAAGTGGAATATCCTATCGGGCATAGACGTCGCAGAGATGAGGGGATCCCTGTGCTTGTGGCAAAATTTGAGCGCAACATCGCACGCAAACTAAGCCCTAAAAAATGTGCCAAAATAAAAGAGGTATGCGCAAATCAAGCGAGCTTAGAATCTATGCCATTCAATGAATTTAGCGATCTATTCTCGCTTTAATTAACTGCAAACTCTAAATCAACTAAAAAGTGGATTCTGCTCTGGCAGAATCGCACACAAAATATAATAAACAACTTGTAATCTCATATCTCTAATACCTAGATGCACCACATATCTAAGCGCAGCTAAAACCTATAGCTAACCTCAAACCTTGCATCAATCCCGGGATTTGGCATAGCACTTCTCACCGTAGCATCACTTAGGCGCATTGTCGCTTCATTTTTAAAGGGGCTTGTTTGTGCAATGTAAAATGTATTAAAGATATTATTTATGCTTAGGCGCATATTTAAACGCCTATTTAATGGTTCCCAGTTAATATAAAGGTTATGGATACTATATCCTGCTTTATCCACAAATCCAATTTCATCATTATAAATATCATAGCCCTCATAACGAATTCTTTGAGTAAATTGGCTAAGCCAAGTAAATTTTAAAGCAAAACGCTCGATTTCATAATGCAAAGAAAGATTATAAATCGTGCCAGAAACCGCGCCAAGCTCCCACGTATCTTGCAAAAGATAGCCCTTGTATGTAGGAAAGCTTCGCGCAATAGAAGCATAGACTCCAAACCCTTTATAATCCGCGCCAGTACCTCCTTCATAACCAAAAATATCCATAGGTGAGCTCATATTGGATCGCACACCAGAATGCGTATGTGTCTCACCCTCATGGTTATGATTACCATCATGGGAATGATCGTGTGCATAGCTATTGATAAAGTTTTCAAGTCGCGAATAATATACTGCGAATCGTGCGCAAAATATCTTACCACTAAAGTCCGTATTAAATTCTACATTGTGAATATGTTCAGGTTTTAAATTTTGCTGAATTAGCACCTCATCTTCACCAAGCAATGTTGCATCACCCGGAAGTGCACCACGTGTTAAATAAGAATACGAAAGCCTAAAACTAAGGCTATCAAGCGGCAGATATGTTGTGCTTATGGAAGGAGAGAATCCATTTGTAAGGTGATGGTTGGCATTTTTGTCCATATAGCTAAACACATCATAACGACTCTGTGCGCTCAAAATCCAATGTGTACTGGGCATAAAATCTGTTTTGATGAAACCTCCATAAATATGTCCGCTCTCCCTTGCTTTGTTGATAGAGTTTGGGATAGCGGCTTTATCTGCGACAAAAATACCTTGATAATTTAGTCCATACTCAAGCCCAAAAAAATCAAATTGATTACTAAATCCGAGATTATAGCCAACATTACTAAAGGCAATATCTTTGCTATTAACCTCACTATGATCACTTGAAGATAAAGAAGATAAAGGCGTTAGATTCAAAGAGCGTTGATTAAAATAAAGATTGCTTTTTATACCAAGCGCACCTACTTGCTCACCTATATGCTCAAAACCAAGAGAGGCTGTATGATTCCAATTTCTGTGCGCAAAAAGCGTAAGCATTCTGTCTGCTAGATTGGTCGCGAATGGCGCAGTTGATGTTTCGTTAAGCCCGCTATAAGACAAAGTAAGTTTGTTGTTGCGCCCTAGATTCTGATTAATCTTAAATAGCATACTTTTATTGTTGCTTGATGACCCAGTTACTTTATTGCCATTGCCATCATAGAATCCAAGGATATTTGTTTGATTTACATATAGCAATGCATCTGTTTTTGTTGTAGCAAAAAACCCAGCTAGATTTACTCGATACCCCAAATTGCTATACCCTCCAAGCCCTAAAAGAGCACCATATTTTTCACCTGTTGCGAGAAAATCGCGTGCATCTTTTGTTTGCATACTAATAGAGCCAGCTAGAGCACCTGCACCATTATACACACTGGGCACACCCTTTTGAACAGAAATTTGTTTTAGCATAAGGGGATCTATAGTGATATTGCCCTGATGATGAAAAATGTTACCATATTGACTAGCATTATCAATACTCACGCTATAAAGCCTATCTTCAAGTCCTCGTATATAGACCTTTTGCGATGTTGTATTTGCCCCACCCACGCTAATACTCGGATCGAGTGCAAAAACATCACGCAAGCTTGTTGCCTGACGTTCTTGCAAAGACTGCGCAGTCAATGTCGTAGTATTGGCATATTCGTGCTCGCGTAAGCGCTCGCGCTTTGCTTGAGCACGTACAGCAGGAAGAGTCTTTTCATCCATATCAGTAGAATCTAGCTTCTTAGATTCTGGTTCAGAATCTATTTGTGCATACATAACACCAAACAAAACAATCCATATCAAACAAAACTTCATTGCCTTCATACTAGCCCCTAAACTTTTATAAAACAACAAATTATAATAAAAACAACTTAGTTGCATATTAAAAATTTAGTTGTTTAAAAAATATGAATTTGCAAATATGCAAAGTAATATCTATTTGTTTGCCATAAATTTTGTTATAATGCATAATAAAACTATGGGGTTATGTATGGATGCTGTACAATTGTTGCGAAATCATCATATTCATATCACAGACCTACGTCTAGAAATGCTCGAGATACTCGCTAAAGCCAAGCAACCATTAAGCTTTGAGAGTTTTGCGCTCAATGCTAATAAAACGACTTTTTATCGCAATATGGAATTGTTTGAAAAAAATAACATTGTGATAAAATCCGAATTGCAGCGCAAATTTTTTTATGAGCTTGCCGATATGGCAAAGGCACATTTTGTATGCGATGTGTGCCACGAGATAAAAGATGTTGAAGTTCCTCCAATAAAAGGCAAAGTCAAGAGTGTGCTTATAAAAGGTGTGTGTGAGGAATGCGATACACACTAATCTTTACAATAAGTTTTTATTAAACAAAAAGCAACTTATTAGCTTCGATCATAACTCCATAGATTCTGGTATAACTAAAAGAATAAATAACAAACTGCTCATAATGCTCATCAACACGCCGATTGCACTCTATAAATATGCCCTATAGATTATCTTAATTAGTTTTGGGGATAAAGGCACAATACAAAAGGCATCATCTCTGCAAACATTGCAGGAAGTCATATACAGAGAGCTTTGCTTGGATTATGTTAGCTATTCTCTATTGATTCTACCTTAATTATCAAGCGATGAAACTTATTATTCTGTATCGCTTAATTTTTTTAGATTCTCTGCTTTTAAAAGGTTTTGCCCCTGCATCTATAGTTTTATCGGCGCAAAGGCGGCGATAACAATACCAAACCAAAAAATCACAAAAACAAATAATCTTTTAGCCTATACAGCCCACTATTTAGACAATCATTGTATCACAAATAACGATGAATCATCTTGTCGATCAAATGCAAACCAATCTCAAATTCCACAAAAAATAAGAACAAACAGAAAGAGTATATATTATGAGATAGAGTCTTACTATACCCCATATTTTTTTGGCTACACTTTAGAAAATCTGTGTTACAATCCGCGAAATCTTAAAGTTTTTTTAATTCAAACATTATGCAATTATATCATTATTAGCAGTTTGCCACGATTATTGGGTGGCTTAATATGTTTAGGGAGAAATTTAATGAGTACAAAGATTTACCTTGATAACAATGCTACAACTATGGTTGATCCGAAAGTAAAAGAAATTATGGACCCATTTTTCTGCGAATACTATGGGAATCCAAATTCATTGCACCAATTTGGTACGCAAACACATCCAGCTATAACTGATGCGCTTGAAAAGCTTTATAATGGGATAAATGCTCACGACAAAGATGATATCGTTATCACATCTTGTGCGACAGAATCTAACAATTGGGTGCTAAAAGGAGTGTATTTTGATCTCATTCATAATGGCAAGAAAAATCATATTATCACTACAGAGGTTGAGCACCCAGCTGTAGGTGCAACTTGCGACTTTTTAGAATCTCTTGGTGTGCGCATAACACGCATTAATGTCAATCGGCACGGCGCTATCTTTGCTAATCAGGTACGTGAAGCTATAACCGATGATACTGCGCTTGTTAGTGTGATGTGGGCAAACAACGAAACTGGTGCTATTTTTCCTATCGAAGAAATAGGTGCTATCTGTAAGGAAAAAGGTGTGTTGTTCCATACAGACGCAGTGCAAGCTATCGGCAAAATTCCTGTCGATGTGCAACAAGCAAATGTAGATTTTCTAAGCTTTAGCGCACACAAATTCCACGGACCAAAGGGTGTAGGTGGGCTGTATATCCGTAAGGGTGTAGAACTTACTCCGCTTTTACACGGAGGCGAACATATGCGAGGACGCCGTAGCGGAACGCTTAATGTCCCCTATATCGTTGGTATGGGTGAAGCTATGCAACTAGCAAATGATTTTCTTGATTATGAAAACACTTATGTAAAAGCATTGCGTGATGATTTAGAAAAGCGTTTGCTAGAAATTGAGGATATACGCGTAATAGGTGATATAACACATCGCGTACCAAACACGATTCTAATTAGTGTTAAAGGGATTGAGGGCGAAGCTATGCTTTGGGATCTCAATAAAGCAGGGGTTGCCTGCTCCACAGGGAGTGCTTGTGCGAGCGAAGATTTAGAAGCAAACCCTATAATGGTGGCAGTAGGTGCAGACAAAGAGCTTGCCCACACTGCTATTCGTATCTCACTTAGTCGTTTTAATACACAAGCTGAAATCGACTACACAATTGAGGTGTTTAAAAAAGCAGTGGAAAGGTTGCGCAATATCTCCAGTTCATACGAGTAGAGATTGATGAGATATACGACACCTTGATAATATTTTCGAGTGAGACCCCAAAGAATTTGAATTTTAAAGACTATCGCGCTTGTGCGTGGTATTAGATAAAATTGTCTAAACAGCGATAATTTGTTCGCAATAACTCTTGTCAAACAAATGGCAAACTAACACAACATAAAAGGAAGAAATATGGCAAAAAACGACTTACTTGGTGGCGCCCTCTGGGACGCATATAGCAAAAAAGTTAGTGAAAGAATGGACAACCCCACACATTTGGGCGTGCTGACACAAAAGGACGCAGAGGCTAGGGGGGCAAAACTCATCGTAGCAGACTATGGTGCAGAATCTTGTGGCGATGCAGTGCGATTGTATTGGCTGGTGGATTCTAATGATGTGATTATCGATGCGAAGTTTAAGAGCTTTGGTTGTGGGACAGCGATTGCAAGCTCGGATATGATGGTGGAGCTTTGCCTTGGCAAAAAGGTGCAAGACGCGGTAAAAATCACCAATCTTGATGTGGAGAGGGCATTGCGTGATGATCCCGATACACCTGCAGTACCGGGGCAAAAAATGCATTGCTCGGTAATGGCGTATGATGTGATAAAAAAGGCAGCGGGTATGTATCTAGGCAAGAGTGAAGAGGATTTTGAAGATGAAATCATCGTGTGTGAGTGCGCACGCGTGAGCCTTTCAACGATTAAAGAGGTGATTAAGCTTAATGACCTAAAAACCGTGGAGGATATCACAAACTACACCAAAGCTGGGGCGTTTTGCAAAAGCTGTGTTAAACCCGGTGGGCATGAGAAAAGAGAATATTATCTCGTGGATATTTTAGCCGATGTGCGTGCAGAGATGGATCGCGAAGCCCTCAAGGACAATGTCGCTAAGAGTGCAAGTGGCGAGCTAGCGTTTAAAGATATGACAATGGTGCAAAAAGTTAAGGCAGTAGATTCTATTATCGATGAGCAGGTGCGTCCGATGCTTATGATGGATGGGGGGAATATGGAGATTTTGGATATTAAAGATTCTAGTGATGGGCATATTGATGTGTATATCCGCTATCTTGGGGCGTGCAGTGGCTGTGCGAGTGGGGCGACAGGTACGTTGTATGCTATAGAATCTGTCTTGCAAGAGAATCTTGACCCAAGTATCCGTGTGTTTCCGATATAAAGAAGCTTAGTAATTATGGTGAGCAGAAATTCGCATTTAGGGGCACTAGATAGTTTTCGAGGGATTGCGGCACTCAGTGTAGTGGTGTTTCATTTATCTATCGTTGGTGCTATTAGTGAATGGGAGTTTTTTAGGCATTCTGGCTTGTTTGTGCCATTTTTCTTTGTGCTAAGTGGCTTTGTCATCGCCTATGTGTATGATAAGGCTTCTTTTAGTATGAAAAACTTTATGATTGCACGAAGCTTTAGAATCTTGCCTTTATATTATGTGTTACTTTTTGCTTTTCTTATCCTAGAGTGTCTTAAATATGTGCTATACCATAAACTTGGAATCTTCAACAACACTCCCTTTAGCGATAAAAATGGCATAGAGCAGATTCTGCCAAATATCCTACTACTCCAATCATGGCTTTCTTGGACATATCCGCTTTCTTTTAACGCCCCCGCTTGGAGTTTGAGTGTCGAGTGGTATCTTTACATACTTTTTGGACTTGCGATGTTTGCGCCAAGGCTTATGCGCTATAGTATAGTGCTATTGTGTGTAGTTGGTGCGTATTTGCATTGGTTTGGTTTTTTGACCAATGAAAGTATTAGTGGTATCTTGCACTTTGGTAGCGGTATGCTTATCTATCTTATGTTTAGTTTGTGCAAAAACAAAAACCTCGCACCTTTAACACTCACGCTACTTGAACTATGTGCGCTTGTTGTGGGTATTTGGGTGGTGTATAGTGGTGCTGGAAAATATGCTGTGCTTGCCTTTAGTGCGCTTATTTTGGTGTTTGCCCTTTCATCACACGCCAATATTGCGACTTCTAAGGGGGGGGGGGGCTAATAACCTTTGTGTTAGAATCTAAACCTTTGTTTTTCTTTGGCACTCTCTCATATAGTATTTATATCTCACATTCTTTTGTGATTGCTCTTATAAATATACCCCTAAGATTTTTCACAAAATACGGGTATTACGAGATGAAATATATAGGCGAGAGATTCTACATAGATTTTCATAACCCAATCTTTGCAAACCTTTATCTAGTACTAAATCTCTGTATTGTCGTGCTTGTTGCCTATGTTTTACACAAATACATAGAACAACCCTGCATAGCATTTGGTAAAAAGCTATGCAGCAAAAGTAAATAATTAAACAAGCTTACATTGATTGGATTCTGTCATAATTAGCTTGCAATGCATAGCCTAAACTACCTTCAATTCTATGCTTCAAAATCTACAAGAAGCACAGGGGATAGTATGTAAGAATTTGTCTCCAAAAGACCAAGAGATTCTAGAATCTACAAGGATAGCTAGAATCTTAACACAAAATAGAATTCAAATTATGATTCCAGATTCCAGTCAAAAGGCTCTTGCCCCATCGATAAAAAAGCCTTTTGCGCTTGAACAAACACACCACTTCCTATAAATCCCTTTGCAAGCGGACTTGGATGTGGAGCTTGGATAATTTTATGCATACGCTCATCAATAAGATGGGCTTTTGATCGTGCATAGTTTCCCCATAACATAAATACTATCCCCTGTCGTGCTGCGCAAAGCTTAGTAATAATTGCATTTGTGAAATGTTCCCAACCAAAATGCCTATGTGAGCCTGCTTTGCCTTTTTCTACACTTAAAATTGCATTAAGCATAAGCGCCCCTCGCTTTGCCCATACACTTAAATCACCTGTGTTTGGAATCTTTATACCAAGTGTTTTGTGGAGCTCTTGATAAATATTGCGTAAGCTTGGTGGCGGTGGTACGCCATTTGGTACGCTAAAGCTTAACCCCATAGCCTGAGGAATCTCTTGCCCTTGCACCATAACACTTCCGTGATAAGGATCCTGCCCAATAATAACAATACGAACACGTGATGGTGGTGTAAGATTGAGAGCATAAAATGTATGCTTAGCTTGTGGAAAAATTATCTGCTTAGATTCTAGAGCAGCCTTGTAGTGCGCAATAATTTGTGCAAAATAGGGTTTGGTAAATTCATCACCCAGAAGCTCAATCCATTCTTTATCTAAGGTTTTTGGGATCATTGTCAAGATCCTTGTTCCAAATTTATGCTAGAGCATTGTACTACAACTGATAAAATTAGCCAAGACTATCTACAATTACACAAAACAGTAGTACAATTACACCATATTGTTGCAAAGGGATATTATGAAAATAGCCATTAATGGTTTTGGGCGTTTGGGGCGCTGTATCGCCCGCATAGCACTTATGCGAGATATCCAAATTGTAGGCATAAACGATGTAGCAAACCACCAAAATCTTGCCTATTTACTAGAAAAAGATTCTATGCATGGCGCACTTAACGCCAAGGTTTGGCTAGAAAATGACTCCTTAAACATAGCCGCTAAAGATAGTAACACAAAAACAAACAATCAAGAACTTACCAGTGCAAGCCACCCCTATAAATACAAAAAAACTATTCCTATGTTTGCCCATAAAAACCCAGAGGAATTAGATTTTGGCGCACTTGGAGCTGATGTTGTGATAGAATCTAGTGGTCAATTTTTACAAACCAAAGATGTAGCACATCATCTTAAAAAGGGTGTGCGACGCGTAATTATTTCTGCACCAGCTAGCGATGATACAAAAACATTTGTACTTGGTGTTAATCATCACAACTACGCTGGAGAATCTATTATTTCAAATGCTTCTTGCACAACGAATTGTCTTGCACCAATTGCTATGATTTTGGAACGAGAGTTTGGGATTTGTGAAGCTACATTAAGCACAATCCATAGTTATACCAACGACCAAAACCTACTTGATGTTCCACATCGAAGTGATAAGCGCCGATCGCGCGCAGCAGGAATAAACATCATTCCGACTTCAACCGGTGCAGCAAAAGCTTTGTATAAAGTTATTCCTTCACTAAGAGGCAAAATCCACGGACATAGCTTGCGTGTTCCGGTGGCAGATGTCTCTATGGTGGATCTTAATGCATATTTGGCAAAAAGTGTGAGTGCGAAGACACTTAATGAGCTTTTTATTGCAGAATCCAACGGAAATTTACGCGGAATTCTTGGTGTAGATGATGATTTTGGTGTAAGTAGTGACTTTTTGAACGATTCACGCAGTGCAATTGTGGCACAAGACTTGACTTTTGTGCTTGATAAGATGTGCAAGGTTATGGCTTGGTATGATAATGAATGGGGCTATTCGCACAGAATCCTTGATATGGCTGCATATATTTTAGGTAGATAGATTCAGATTTGGCGCAGCTTTGCCCACATTTTAGATTCTGTATAATGCTCTTGTTTTGTGTGATTTAAGCGCCAAAGATCAAGAATTTAGATTCTGTTGCATTGAGGCGATGGTTGCAATTTTTAAAATCCACGGACTGCATAAATTCTATCAAAGCATTTCATCTTCGTTGATGGATTCTATATTTTTTTCAAGCTTAAAACACTGCAATATACCCTGACACGAACGCATACCAAAGAGCATAACAAGCCAAGAAAGATAAATCCATGCCATTAAAAATAATATAACAGAAACCGAACCATACAAGGTTGTATATGTTTTATTAAGCGTTACATAATATACAAAAATATTTTTTAATAAAAACCAAATGCTCCCAGAGATAAAAGACGAAACAATCAATGTCTTTTTGTGCAGAGGTTTATTTGCCGAAATGCGAAAAAGTACCAAAAACAGTACACAAGCAGCAAACCACGAAAACAAATCTGAATAAATTGGTAATCTAGAATGCTCATCTAGAATCTGCTGTGCGCTCATACTGAAATAAAATATCGCAGCAATTCCTAATGGAAAAAGCGTGATCATTGTCCAATACATTACAAGTGAATCAAAAAATTTGCGTGGTTTTGAATTGAACATTTTGGAAGTGATAAATTCATAATTGCGAAAAAAAAGTAGCGAAACTATAAAAATAGAAACTACGCCAATTATTCCCATTTTTGATCCATTTTCTAAAAAGGTATGCATAAAATTAACCACAATTTCTGCATTGGTGGGTAGGAGACTCGATAGAATCAAGCCTTGAATATCTTCGATTTTATCTTGAAAATGCGAAAATGCAAGCAGTATAGAAAATGTGATAAACAGTATTGGGATTAACGCAAAAATCGTATAAAAACTAAGCGATGCAGCATAATAGAACATCTCTTGTCGATACGTTAAAAATCGATATGCAACACCAAAAAAGAATATTGATCTTTTAGCAAAATCTTTGCAATGAGCAATATGTGCGGTGATTTTCATAGTTTTCTTTCCTTAGAGATTTTGCTTAAAAGGTTGCTAATACTT
Organism: uncultured Helicobacter sp.; assembly: GCA_944323645.1. Classification (GTDB taxonomy): domain Bacteria; phylum Campylobacterota; class Campylobacteria; order Campylobacterales; family Helicobacteraceae; genus Helicobacter_B. The sequence continues at coordinate 172,312 of CALUTE010000001.1, forward strand.
TGTGCAGTTTGTCATGCATTTGTTCAATATGTTTAGGGGTAATGATGAGTGGTGGTGCAAAACGCAATGTATTTCCTCCTGCAGCAAGTATCACAAGCCCCTGCTTAAGCGCTGCGCTAACAATCCGCTTAGCTTCTAGCTTGTTGCGCCCACTAGATACTACCTCAATACCTTGTAAAAGCCCCATTCCACGAACATCACACAAAAATCCATAACGCGATTGCAAATCGCATAGGCTTTGTTGCAAAAGTGGTGCAACTTTTGCAACATTCTCAAGAATCCCAAGTTCTTCAAATAAGTCAAATACCTTGCTTACTGCAGCGCACGCAAGAGGATTCCCACCATAAGTACTCCCATGATCTCCTATTTGTAATGAAGCGTTTGCCACACGCTCGCTCACTACAAAAGCTCCAACAGGAATGCCACAGCCAAGAGCCTTAGCAGAAGTAATAATATCGGGCAGAATTCCATAGTGTTCATAAGCAAACATTTTTCCACTTCTACCCATACCACATTGGATTTCATCAAGAATCAATAATATATCATATCTATCGCACAAAGTGCGCAATTGGCGTAAAAACTGCTTCTGTGCTGGCATAACACCGCCTTCACCTTGTATTGTTTCAAGGATAATAGCACTCGTACGTGGGGTAACGAGAGATTCTACGCTTTTTATGTCGTTAAAATGTGCAAATTTAACGCCGCTAAGCAAGGGCTTGAAGGGTTTTTGATAGGCTTTATTACCCGTAACAGAGAGTGCCCCAAGTGTGCGCCCATGAAAAGAATTATGCATAGCAATAATTTGGGGTGATGCAATGCCCTTTTGGTAAGCATATTTCTTGGCAACTTTGAGTGCGCCCTCTATAGATTCTGTACCGCTATTTGTGAAAAACACTCTATCAAGCCCGCAAGCACGAACAAGCTTTTGGGCAGCTTCTATGGCAGGTTTGCTGTAGTATAGATTAGAAATATGGATAAGCTTGTCAATTTGTTGTTTTAGAGCATTATTTAGTGCTTTGTTGCCATAGCCTAGCCCATTTACTGCGATACCGGCACCAAAATCAAGATATTGTTTATCCGCACTATCATACAAATAAACTCCTTCTCCCCATTCAAATGTAACAGGCTGGCGAGCATAAATATCCAAAAACGCAGTTTTCATAACCTTCCTTTGTTGCAGATTCTATCAGCTTTTATATATTTTTATCTTGTAAAATTGCTGTGCCTATCCCTCTATCAGTAAAAAATTCTAAAAGCAAGCAATGCTGTATGCGCCCATCAATAATATGAACACGTGAGACACCATTTTCTATGGCTTTTATACAGTTTTGCAGCTTTGGCAACATACCACCTCTAATTCCACCACTATTCAACAAGTATTTTGCTTCACTTATAGTTAGCATACTTATAAGACTTTCTTTGTCATTAAAATCGCGATAAATTCCTTCTATATCGCTAAGGAACACAAGTTTTTCTGCATCTAATGCTTGGGCAAGCGCATAAGCTGCATCATCAGCATTGATATTATAAGTCTGCGCGTGCGTATCCATACCAATAGGACAAACTACTGGAACAAAATCACTTTCAATTAGACTAAGAATAAGCTTGGTATCTACATCTGTAATCTCCCCAACATAGCCGATATCCACTCCATTTGGCGTGTGTTTTTTGGCAAGCAAGGTGTTGCCATCTTTGCCACTTATTCCTACTGCACGAACACCAAAACTCGACATATAACCTACAAGACCCTTATTAATAGCATTAAGTACCATTTGGGCAATTTCTAGTGTATGCTCATCGGTTACCCGCAGACCGCATTCAAAGTGTGGTGTAGAGCCAGATAGCTCAAGCCATTTATTGATTTCTTTGCCGCCTCCATGAACGATAATAGGCTTAAAACCAATACTTTTTAAAAGAGCAATATCAAGAATCACACTTTTTTTGAGCATTTCATCTTCCATAGCACTACCACCATATTTTACAACAATAATCTTGCCGCTAAAACGCTGGATATAGGGAAGAGCTTCGATAAGAATTTTTGCTTTATTTTGCAACTCTTGCATATTTATACACCTTCCTTATGATACAATATTTAGATTGTCGTCATAAATACTACCAAAGCTTGCTATTGTACACTTGATAAGCTTTAGATAGGCTTGTTTGTGATAAATCATTGCGTTTATAACAATCTTTTGCCAAGCTATTCCCAAGCAAACCTATGCTATAATAACCCCTCTTATTATATAGGAAGCAAGGAAGCGCAATGTTTGATCGCAGAATCTTCACGCACTTTGATTTTTTGCTACCAATTTTGATTACTCCTATTATTGCATTATCATATTTTCTCATTGGCGAAGTCAATGCTACACTCAATCTCAAGCAAACCGTATATATTAGCTTTGGACTTGTAGCTTTTTTGATCGTATTTTTTATTCCAATACGTCAGCTTGATAGAACCATTTGGTTATTTTATTGGGTATGTATTGTCTTGCTAATCCTTGTGTATTTTATTGGTACAAAACAACTTGGCGCACAACGTTGGATTATGATTGGCTCTTTTTCAATTCAGCCAAGCGAACCCGTAAAAATTGCTATCATCTTACTATTGGGACTCCATATCCATAATAATCCACCACCACCTGAAGGTTATGGAGCGAAACAGTTTGCTGTACTAAGTTTTTATATTTTGCTTCCTTTTGTACTTATTCTCAAACAACCAGATTTGGGAACTGCTCTTGTAGTTCTTTTTATGGGCTTTGGAACACTCTTTTTGATTGGGGTTAATTATAAAATCTGGGTAACACTCGCTGTGCTGATAGCACTAGCTTCACCTCTTATTTATGGATCACTCAAAGGCTACCAGCTTAAACGTATTAGTGATTTTATATCAGAAAAGCCAAGTTATCATGTCCAACAATCTATTATTACGATTGGTTCTGGAGGCTTGCTTGGCAAGAAAAAAGAAGAATCATCACAAACACAACTCAAATTCTTGCCTATTGCTACAAGTGATTTTATCTTTGCCTACTTTGCAGAAAGATATGGATTCTTAGGAAGTCTGTTTTTGCTTATGCTCTATTATTTTTTAATCCTACACATTTTATCCTTTTCGTTACAAGAATCAAAAGATTATCGCTTGCGCACCCATTCGTGTGGATTAGCTTTATTGCTATTTTTTTATGTAACTGTCAATGTTGGTATGACAATTGGGCTTGCACCAGTAGTGGGCATACCCTTACCATTATTTAGTTATGGAGGTACAAGTTTTATTACTTTTATGGTGCTTTTTGGCATCTTAGAGAATCTTCTTGCGTTTAGGTTCAATTTTGGCTATAATCGCAATCCTCTTAAAGCGATTCTGCGCAATCCTAGACGACGCTAAATTGGATCTTTAGCTCAGCTGGTCAGAGCACTCGGCTCATAACCGATTGGTCGTAGGTTCAAATCCTACAAGATCCACCACATTAAACTTTTTATATCTTTCTTTACTTGCAAACTAAACTTCACATTGTTTTAGGGTAATTTCTGAAATTTTTTACTTTAGATAAAAAAAATTATTAATAGCTATTAAATATTAACTAATTAATGATATAAATTCACTTGTCCCTGTTTTGCCCACCTAAGCAGGGACAAGTGACAAAAGACTTTTTAAGTTCCTTTCTGTACCCACTCTCTCCCAAGCCAAGGGAGTGGGCTTTCTCATTACAATTATTTTATGAAACTTTATACTATAATGTTCTTCTCAAATCAAGGAGTATATATGCGCGTTTTGGTTTTGATGCGAGGTATCCCAGGTAGTGGTAAGAGTTCTTGGATTAAGCAATTTGGACTTGAAGATTATGCATTAAGCCCTGATGCTATACGACTTATGTTTGAAGCTCCCTCACTGCTCATATTACCAAAAAATGAAGAAAATAAAGATTCTTCTGTTTTTCAAGCAATTGCACAGCAATATGATAAACAAGTATGGAAAACTCTTTTTACCATACTAGAATCGCGCCTCGAGCGAGGGAATTTTACAATCATCGATGCTACACACATAAGTCATGATGCATTGCGTGCATACGAAGTGCTAGCAAGTAAATACCGCTATCGCATTGTAGTTATTGACTTTAGTCATATTCCTCTAGAAACTGCAAAACGCCAAAATCGTATGCGAGGCTTTAAAAGCGTACCAGATTCTGTTATAGAATCTATGCATATTCGCTTGCAAGAGTCTATTAAAAACCCTTTGAACACTCGCTATAATATATTGCGATCAGATACAATATCGCCTCTCGTACTCTACAATGAACAAAACAATGTCACCACATATTTGCAACAGCTTGATGCAATGTCTTCTAGCTCAAAAAATGTATCCTTTAATCCCTTAATCTTTGCTCCAACAAACCTTAATAGCTATAAGAAAATTCACCATATTGGTGATATCCATGGTTGTTTTAATGTCCTTTTGACATATTTACTCTTTAGCACAACACTTTCACAAAACAATCCCAATATCCCCAATATCTCTGATATTCTAAAAACTTTACAAACAACAAACTTTGCCAAGGAAGAATGTGTAAAGCTTATCCAGCCCAATGAATACTATATCTTTCTTGGGGATTATATTGATAGGGGTGTACAAAATGCAGAAGTTATACAATTTTTGCTAGGCATTATGGATCTACCTAATGTTTGCTTACTTGAGGGCAATCACGAACGCTGGCTTAATAAATGGGGAAGAGAGGATCTTGGAGAAAATGAATTTAGCACATTCAGCGCACAAGATCTTGCAAACGCTGCCCTATCACCCAAAGATACACATAGGTTGTATGCCAAATTGCGCCAATGCGCCTACTATATATATGATGATAAACTTGTACTTAGTACACACGGAGGTTTATCTACACTTCCCCCAAACTTACTCCTCGTAGCAACGCACCAAATGATTTATGGTGTTGGTGAATATAGTAATACACAACAATGTGCGCAAAGCTTTACCCTAAGTACTCCTAAGCATATTTATCAGGCTTTTGGTCATCGCAACAAAGAAAAGCTTCCTATGCGCATATATGAGCGCAATCTTGTCCTAGAAGGAAGCGTGGAGTTTGGTGGAGCATTGCGTGTTGCAATACTTGAGCACCACCCTTGTCGATCGTACACTAGCCAATCACACTGCACGGATTCTGTTCTTATAAACTCTCCTTTTACAACAAACAATAAACTAATAACCAACTCCTGCGAAACACAACATATCAAGCAAAATTCCTTTATAGGAGTGATATGGCGAAATGATAAATTTACTGAAATTTATGTGCAAAACCGTAGCAATCTTATGCAGCAAAACGAGCGCCACCAAGCGCGTTCTATCTTTAAACTACTTGACAAACTACGTTCTAATAAATATATCAAAGAGCGCGAGTTCAAGCATATTTCTAGCTTCAATTTCACCAAGCAAGCCTTTTTTGATAAGCATTGGAATGAGATTGTATGCAAAGCGCGGGGATTGTTTATCAATACGCGCGATATGAAGATTTTAGCGCGCAGTTATGACAAATTTTTTAACTATCAAGAGTGTGCGACCACAACAAAAGAATACCTCAAAGAGCACCTATCTTATCCTATTGAAGTATTTGCTAAAGAAAATGGATTTTTGGGAATTATAAGTGTTGAAGATGATAGCCTTTTTGTTACCTCTAAATCTGACCCTACAAGCGAGTATGCCGGCATAGCACGCGCCCTGATACAGCAAACACTCTACTCCCATGCAAATACCATAAACTGCACAGCAAGCACCTTAGAGTACAAGCTCTGCAAACACCTAAAAAAGCAGAATCTAAGTCTTGTTGTTGAGGTTATCCACCCAGAAAAAGACCCCCATATCATCGCATACAATAAGCCACAAATCATACTGCTCGATGCGATATACAATACACTCACATACAAAAAACTTCCATATAACGAACTGTGCGCACTTGGTAGAGAATTTGGATTGCCCTGTAAGCAACATATAGCCTCTCTCGCATCGTGGGAAGAATTAGAAATATTTTTGCAAAATCTAAAATACGTACAAGCAGAATCTAAATACCAAGTGTACGATGATAGTATATTAGATACCACCTCACCAACCACAGAATCTAACGCTTTTGTAGTACATTTACTAGATTCTGGGGAGCGCGAGCGTGGATTTATTGAAGGGTTTGTTTTGGAAGATAACACAGGGTTTATGTTTAAATATAAAACTCCATACTATCGCTTCTGGAAAGAATTGCGTACAAAAATAGAAAAAGCATTATGCACACGGACACTTCCAAAGCCTTCCAAATGCCATACTAGTATTGAAATATCTAATCTTGAGAGCGCTTTTTTAAAATATATTGCTGAAAGGATTGACAAATATGGTTTTGAGAAATTAGAGCGTATGAGTCTTGTTGCTCTACGCGCACAATTTCTTAAAGAACAATCTAAAGCAAACATATAATAATCACTGCGAAATTTGCTAGTACCTCTGTATAGAAAAAGGGCTAAACAGAGAAAAAGAAAAAGCTTCTAGAACTACAAAAACCATACTAGAATCTAGATATAATCTGTATAGCAGAATATCCTATAAGAACCACTGCCTAAAGGTTTTTGCTAAGCAAGATATTACAAGCGCTCCTCAAAAGCTCCATAACGCATAATTTTTTCATAACGCTTTTTGAGATAGTCTTTGTCCTTAAGAATTTCGCTAAGACTTTGTAGAAAATACTGCTTAATGTTTTGTGCTGCACTTTCTTTATCGCGATGCGCACCACTTAGTGGCTCTGGAATAATATCATCTATAAGATTAGCTTTTTTGAGTTCATCAGGAGTAATTTTCATCGCCTTTGTAGCAGATTCTATCTTAGCCGGATCGTTCCAAAGAATAGCTGCGCACCCTTCGGGTGAGATAACACTAAAGATTGAATATTGCATCATTGCAAGTCTATCAGCCACAGCAATAGCAAGTGCGCCACCACTACCACCTTCACCAATCACAACAGAAATTGTAGGTGTGCGTAAAGAAGAAAACTCTTGCAGATTTTTAGCTATAGCCTCACTTTGTCCGCGCTCTTCTGCCCCAATACCCGGATACGCTCCAGCCGTATCAACTAACATAAGAATGGGAAGTTTGAATTTTTCTGCGAGTTTAGCCGCTTTTAAAGCCTTGCGGTATCCTTCTGGGTTTGGCATACCAAAATTACGCGTAATTTTGTTCTTTGTCCCTCTACCTTTCTCTTCTCCGATAACAAGTACTGGCTGATCATCAATTTTGCCAATCATACACACAATCGCCTTATCATCGCGAAAATGCCTATCACCGCAAATCTCGTAAGAATCTTTGAGAATAATCTCTATATAATCGAGTGCATAAGGTCTATCAGGATGGCGCGCCAACTGGAGCTTCTGGTAATCGCTCATATTGCCATAAACTTTTTTTAGCTCTTTTTCTAGATCTTGTTGCAGGATTTCCTTTGCTGCTAAATCCCCACGCATAGTTGCCATTTCTATATCATCTTGAATGCTCTTTATTTGCCTCTCAAAATCTAGACAAGTCGCCATACTTACCTCACTCTACCATCACACTTAAAAGCGTGAAACTATAATTTTTTAAATATAATAACCCCATTTGTTCCACCAAAACCAAAAGAATTACTCATAACAGCATTAATTTTGGCTTCACGAGCGATATTTGGAATATAGTCAAGATCACATTCTGGATCTTTGTACTCCTGATTAATAGTTGGCGGGAGTATGTTTTTATTCATAGCCATAATAGAAATTACTGCCTCAATAGCACCAGCTGCGCCAAGACAATGTCCTATTTGTCCTTTTGTCGAGCTAACAGGAGGAACATTTTCTTTTCCCCCAAATACTTTCTTAAGTGCCATTGTTTCAAACAAATCATTATATGCGGTACTTGTGCCATGCGCATTAACATAATCAACCCTAATCTTTGCCATATCAAGTGCAGCCCTCATAGCGCGTGCTGCGCCTTCTCCTTCGGGAGCTGGAGTGGTAATGTGATTTGCATCACCACTCTCGCCAAACCCAGCAACTTCAGCATAAATTTCTGCACCACGCGCCTTGGCGTGTTCATATTCTTCAAGTACTAATGCCCCAGCACCTTCGCCCATAACAAATCCACTGCGTTCTTTATCAAATGGCCGTGAAGCCTTTTGTGGCTCATCGTTACGTTCGCTCAATGCTTTCATCGCTGCAAAGCCACCGATACCAACCGGACATATAGTAGATTCTGCACCGATCACAAGCATTGCATCTGCACCATTTAGCATAATCGTCTTTGCTGCCTCGATAATAGCGTGAGTTCCAGCAGCACAAGCAGTTACACTAGCAAGGTTTGGTCCTTTTATACCAAATTCTATTGAGGTAAAACCACCAAGCATATTTATAAGTGCTGATGGAATAAAAAATGGCGTAATGCGTTTTGGACCTTTCTCAAAACAAGTAATAGAATTCTTCTCGATGTTAATAAGCCCCCCTATCCCTGCACCAGAGCTCACACCAAAACGACTGGCTAACTTCTCGTTGCATTTTCCATCACTCTCTAACATTCCACTATCAAGCATAGCTTCTTTACTTGCTTTGAGCCCAAGCTGGATAAAACGATCAGTCTTTTTAACCTCTTTGGGGTTGAGTACCTCTTCTGGATTAAACCCTTCAATCTCTGCAGCAATACGAACAGGAAACTCGCTTGCATCAAAAAGGCTTATTCTTTTAACTCCACATTTCCCATCAACGATAGCCTGAAAAGAATCATCTTTCTTGAGCCCCACCGCATTAATCATGCCAATACCCGTAATGACTACGCGACGCATAATACTCCTTATGTCTTGCTCTAAATAGAGCAAGTAATTATTGTATTTCTATATTTTATGCACTCTCACAAAAGTTATTTTTTGTTAGCCTCAATGAACTCTACCACATCACTAACTTTTTGAATTTTGTTTGCTTCTTCGTCTGGAATCTCTACACCAAACTTTTCTTCAAGTGCCATAATAAGCTCGACCACATCAAGAGAATCTGCATTCAAATCTTTTACAAATTCTGCTTCAGGTGTTACCTTATCTGCCTCAACACTCAACTCTTTTACGATTACTTCTTTCACTTCATCAAATAGTGCCATATTTACTCCTTTGATTTTTTGGTAATTTGCAATTTTAGACAATTTTTTTAAAAAAATCAATCCAAAAAGAATAAATTACATATATAAACCGCCATTAACCTTGAGTACCTCACCTGTAATATAGCTGGCGCAATCACTCAACAAAAATGCCACTGCTTCAGCTACCTCATTACTTTGCCCAAAACGTCCAAGAGGAATAGTTTTTTTATACTCCTCTTTTGTTGCATCATTAAGCGCATCAGTCATATCTGTCTGAATAAAGCCCGGTGTTATACAATTAAAACGTACATTCCTTGGGGCTCCTTCATAAGCAAAACTTTTGCTCATAGCAATCATTCCCCCTTTGCTGGCTGCATAGTTCGTCTGCCCAGCATTCCCACGTTCACCGATAATAGAAGCGATATTAACAACCGCACCAAATCGCTGCTTGCTCATAATCTTTAACCCTTCACGACAACCAATGAAACACGATTTTAAATTTGCATCAACTACCCCCATAAATTCATCAGTTTTCATACGCAATGCGAGCTTATCATTTGTGATACCAGCATTATTTACAAGATAGCTAAGTTCGCCATCACTCTGAATAATTGCCTGGATCCCCTGCATGAAAGCTTCTTCATCAGTAACATCAAACTTAATAACGGCTGCCTTGCCTCCTTTGGATTCTATTTCACTTTTTAGCGCATCAGCAAGCTCTGGCTTTGAACGATAGTTGATCCATACCTTGAGTCCATATCCTGCCAAAACTTTAGCAATCTCTGCACCTATACTGCGAGAAGCTCCTGTTACAAGAACATTTTTACCACTAAATTTCATACAACTCCTTTTAATATTAATGTAAGGCAAATACTAACCAAAAATTATGTACAAAACTTTGAATTGTCCTAGAATGACTTCAACATAATAGAACCAAATATCTTTGAATCTAAAATATCATTCAAATTGTGTCACTACATACATAAATCTTAAGAAGCTCAAAACTCTTGTCTCTGGCTTAGAATCTCAACATTCTATCACCATAGGTTCTGAAGCATAATGCATCGGTACAAACCTGACAAACCCAACAAGACCAAAATATCTAAATATTACCTACTAAATTTCATCTTTTTTAAAGATTAAAATGGACAAATATTATCAAAATTTATGAATAAATGTTGTTAGCACCAATGATTCTTGATCGCATCTCTATTTCATTTCTACACAAACAACACAAATTTTATAGCCCTATTTTCATATTGTAATTACGTTCTTGAAGCACATTGTATTATAATTACTACTAGCTTAAATAACAAAAACAAGGAGAAAGCAATGGAAACAAACAAAACCAAGCTTAACAAAAGCGATTTTATATGGGTTTTAAGTTTATTTGGCACAGCCATTGGCGCAGGCGTTTTGCTTCTGCCAATCAATGCTGGAATGGGCGGTCTTATTCCAATTCTAGTCATCTTGGTACTTGTTTATCCGATGACATATCTTGCACACAGGGGGCTTTGCCGATTCGTACTTGGCAGCTCCAAACCAAGCGATGACATTACATTTGTTGCAGAAACATATTTTGGTAAAGGTGGTGGATTTTTAATTACATTGCTTTATTTCTTTGCAATTTTACCCATTCTTTTAGTTTATAGCGCAAATCTCACAACAACGCTTAGTGAATTTTTTGTTCATCAACTTGGGCTTGAAGCACCCAATCGCTTGCTTAGTTCGTTTTTGATTGTTGCTATTTTAATGCTCATCTCCATATCGGGTTCAAATATTGTTACAAAAGCTATGAGCGCACTTGTATTTCCTTTTATTATTGCTCTTATATTTATTGCACTTTTGCTGATTCCATACTGGAATAGCACAATTTTTGATAATATTCATCTTGGTGATGCAAACACTGGACAAAGTTTTATCATTACACTTTGGCTTGTCTTCCCAGTTCTTGTTTTTAGCTTTAACCACTCGCCCATTATTTCCTCATTAGCCTGCCATTGCAAAGAAAAATACCCAGATTGTGCAGAGCAAAAAGCTTCAAAAATCATTTCCTATGCTGTGATTATGATGGCTGTAGTGGTGATGTTTTTTGTATTTTCTTGCGCACTTTGCCTTGTACCAGAAGATTTTGCTGCTGCGAAAGCCCAAAATGTCAATATTTTAACCTATATTGCCAATAAATTCCCAGAAGCAACCTTTCTTGCTTATTTTGCGCCAATTATCGCCTTTGTTGCAATGAGCAAAAGCTTTTTAGGGCATTATCTGGGCTCGCAAGAAGGACTCAATGGCATTTTATATAAAGCTTCAAATGGCAAAATCACTGGGCGTATAGCTAACACTATCACAGGTAGTGCTACATTTTTGATTGCTTGGATTGTAGCATACAAAAATCCAAGTGTTATTACTATTATAGAATCTATCGGAGGACCCGTGCTTGCAATTTTACTCTTTCTTATGCCTGTGTATTGTATTTATCGCTTTGATGTCTTGAAAAAATACCGCAACGCCAAGAGTGACATTTTTATTGTAGTTATGGGGCTTGTCTCTGTTTCTGCTGCAATACACGGACTTCTGGTTAAGTAGATTCTGTGGTAAAGGATAGGCAATGAGCAATCTTAATATTTTTAAAATTGGTGTTGGACCTTCTTCTTCCCATACACTTGGACCTCTGGTTGCAGCAAATTTATTTTGCAAAAAGATTCTGCCGCTTCTAGCACAAATAACACGCGTGCAAGTTACGCTCTATGGTTCGCTTTCACTCACAGGCAGAGGACACCTCACAGATAGGGCGATCTTATGGGGGCTTAGCGGCATAGAAGCAAAACATCTCAAAGCAAGCCTTCAAGAAGAAATCAACGCTCGCGCCCTACAAGATCATACTCTTAATCTCTGTGGTAAAAAAGAAATCTCTTTTACATACGAAGAAGATGTTATTTTTAGTGAAGAGTTTTTGTCATTGCACGAAAATGGCTTGCGCATTGCAGTCTTTGATAAAAATGGCAAAGAGCTAGATTCTCAAGTGTATTATTCTATTGGTGGAGGGTTTGTTAAAACACAAGAAGATTTTGAAAATGCTAGCGATACCTCAAACACTTTAGATTCTGGATATTTCTCTATCGAAAATGCTACAAAGGCACTTTATCTCTGCGATGAAAAAAACTATAATCTCGCGCAACTCTCGCTTGAATATGAAAAACAATTTCTTTCAGAGCAAGATATTCGCAACTACTGCCTTGAAATTTGGCAAGTGATGCAAGAAGTCTATGATAATGGCACTAAACCAAAAGACATATATCTACCCGGCAAACTCCATCTAAAAAGACGTGCGAAAGGATTATTTGAGCGCGTGCATGCCACAACAGACCCTATGGGCATTATTGATTTTATTTCTCTGTATGCAATCGCTATTGCAGAGGAAAATGCAAGTGGAGCAAAGGTTGTTACTGCACCCACAAATGGTGCTTGCGCAGTTGTACCGGCAGTTATGTTGTATCTAAAAAACCACACTATAGGCTTTAATGATAACCAAGCAATTGATTTTTTACTCACTGCAATGTTAATTGGTTCTTTTTATAAAAAAAATGCAAGTATTAGCGGCGCAGAGGCTGGATGTCAAGCTGAAATAGGATCAGCTAGCTCTATGGCAGCAGCCGCAATGGCAACCGTACTTGGAGCAGAGGCTCGTAAAGCCTGTAACGCTGCAGAAGTAGCAATGGAACATCATTTGGGGCTAACCTGTGACCCAGTAGGCGGACTCGTGCAAATCCCCTGCATTGAACGTAATGCCTTTGGTGCAATAAAAGCTATTTCGGCGGCTCGTATGGCGATGACGCGCAAAAGTATTCCAATTGTAAGTCTTGATGAGGTGATTGAGACAATGTACCAAACGGGCAAAGATATGAATGTAAAATACCGAGAGACATCTCTTGGAGGGCTGGCAAAGACGCTTATTTGCTAACGCTAGCTTAAAAATAAAAAGCATACACCTAGGCTTGCGTAAAATTTAACAAATATACTTCTAATTCTTGCAAAACATTTCTCCAATCTCCATACACAGACTGTGCAAATACCTCACCCCCGCAAAACCCCTGAAACCTTGTGCGTCCAAGCTCACCCCACCGCCAATCATAGCGCTTATAGACCAACGTCGCACACGGCACGCCAAGCGCTATAGCTAGATGTGCTACAGCAGAATCTACACTTACCACAATATCCATTTGTCGTACCACTCGCGCTGCATCAAGGAAATTATGCAAAGGATATGTGTAAAGATTGAGACTAGAATCTTTAGATTCCCTACAAAGTTCTATTGCATTTTCCTCAAGTGCTTGAATGCTACTCGCACACTCCTGCACACACTGCTTGTCTGCAATAGATTCTAGCGGTTCTGGTTGCACACAATGCAGTGTAAAATCAAGCCCTAGCCCTGCACATCGCTTGAAAAAATCAATCAAAATCGAAAGTTTTATCGATTTATAATTGGCATAGGCAAAGTGAGGATTTGAGTGAAAAAATAGTCCAATTTTTAGTTGTTTTTGCGCATTTGATATTCCAAGTTTTACCCCAGAAACAGAATCCATAATTGCACCAAGACTTGAGCTATGAGCGATATTTTGTGCATCTTGCAATGTATGGCGAATGCTGGATTCCACATCATTTTCAAAAGATTTCTCAACCTCATCAAAAAGTTTAGCTGCAAGATTAGAACGAAAATTAAGGTGCCAAATATTCCAAAAAATATTGCGCAAATACATAGCGTTATGCATAAAATCCTCTACAAGCGTAATTTGTAGCACATAAGGCAGGCTCGGAAAGCTAATACAATAATCAAAATCCTCAAAATCGTTCCCTACAATCTCATAATGCAAAGCGAACAAACTTTGCAATGCTCCCTGCACATACACAAACTTTTTTGCACATACTAGCATATCAATAAAACGCCCAAACATCAAGCTGTCGCCAAAACCTTGTTCATAAAATATAAGTACGCGCGCATTTTTGATGCGTTCTCGAATTTGTTCTGGATTCTGTAATGTAGCAATGTGTTTTGGTGAAGTGAAAAATCTCGTATTATCCATTTCTTGCTTGGGTAGGCGCAAACGTTCTTGATAATAACTAAACCCTCGCTCAAATACCCCAACACTTAGCAATAAATGCGCATAATTGAGCACATACAAAGGACTTGGCATAATCGTATATGCCATCTGATAAAAACGTTCTGCCTCACGAGACCGCCCAGCATAGCGCATAGCGTTTGCATAGTTAAAGTAAAATTCCGCACGTGATTGCTGGTATTCTTGATAGGCTGTTTCAGACTCTGTTTGAGCTTTTGGACGTGGCACAAAATTTGACTCCAAAGCCTTATAAAGTGCAAGTGCTGAAGTAGTATCATCAATCAATGTGTAGGTTTGGGCAAGATTAAAGCGCGCTTTTAATGTTGGACAAGTTTTATAAAGGGCAATAGCTTGCGTATAAGCACCTTCTTCTGCATATAAGTTGGCAAGATTGTATGCTGCATCTGTATCATCTGGCGTGATTTTTAGTACTTCTTGGTAGGCTTTGATAGCATTTGTGCGATCACCCACTTGACTTAAAGCACGAGCGAGATTGAAATAAAGATTAGGATTTTTTGTTGGCAAAAATGGCTGCAATAATCTTATCGCTTCTTGTGCCCTATTCTGCAAACGCAAGAGTTCGGCGAGGTTTATGATGATATCTTCACGTTTTGGAGCAATTTGATGCGCACCCAAAAGATAGTCTATAGCACGTGTTATATCCCCTAAATAATACAAACTCATCGCACAAATAAACCACGCCTCCACATTGTTTGGCGAGTGAGTGAGAATCTGACTAGCTAGTGAAAGGCAGAGCCGAAAATCACACGCCTCATATGCACGATAGAGAGAATCTAGCGCTTCTGTTTCACTACTAGATGATTGTGCGGGATTGTGCATAGCAACCCTACGTGCGTAGAGTAATAGGTAGATTAGTGGTGGTTCTTGCGATATTCTAGAATCATCGCATACACCTCATCTTTTAGGCGAAGTTTTTGCTTTTTGAGAACTTCTATTTCCATAGGTGGAAGAAGCTCGATGCCATCTTCAGCATTTTTTATTTTTTCATCAAGCGCATTGTGTTCATCAAAAATTTTCTCAAAATGAGCGTTTGTTGTTTTTAGTTTAGTGATTTCTTCGCGGTATTCGTGGAACATTTGAAACTCCTTTGATGGTGTATATAAGTATTAGGGGTAATTGTAGCATTTTTTACTTAATTTCACCTACTTGGACATAAGCTAGATCTAGAGCATAAATGCTTGAAAAGACTTCCATAAACTATTTTAGTACATTCTCCATTGGTTTCTGTGTATAATACGCTTTTGCTTTTAGATTGAGTGCTTAACAAATCCAAGGAGTCGCTGTGTTATACTATCTGTATTCGTATTTTGACATTAATATTTTCAAATACCTCACATTTCGCGCAGGACTTAGTTTTTCTATGGCATTTTTTCTTTGCGTGTTCCTTATGCCGCGCTTTATTCTTTGGGCAAAAGCGCGCAAAGCAAACCAACCTATTTCCAGCTTTGTTCCAGCACACCAATGCAAAACCAACACGCCTACTATGGGTGGAAGTATCTTTATCGCAAGTGCGGTTATTGCTTCACTACTTTGTGTACAATTAAACAACCTCTTTGCAATCCTTGGGATTATAAGCCTGCTTGTTTTTGGTGGCATTGGCGCACGCGATGACTATATGAAAATTGCGACAAAATCAAATGCTGGAATGAATGCGCGCACCAAAATGCTTTTGCTCTTTTTAAGCGCACTAGGCATTAGCTTAGCATTATATTATGGCGCAGGATTGACTTCAGATTTTTATATCCCTTTTGTAAAAACTCCGCTTTTTTCACTGAGTGAATA
Source organism: uncultured Helicobacter sp. (assembly GCA_944323645.1). Taxonomy (GTDB): domain Bacteria; phylum Campylobacterota; class Campylobacteria; order Campylobacterales; family Helicobacteraceae; genus Helicobacter_B. Next base: position 188,359 of record CALUTE010000001.1, read on the forward strand.
TCCAGTACTTATGCTTGCATTTTGGATTTTAGTTTTTCTTGCTACAAGCAATGCGGTTAATATTACTGATGGACTTGATGGTTTAGCAAGTGTGCCAAGCATTTGTGCAATTTTTACTCTATGTGTGTTTGTGTATCTTGCTGGAAATGCCGAGTTTGGAAGATACCTTTTTCTACCCAAAGTTAATGCGGGTGAGCTTGTCGTAGTTGGAGCCGGATTTATTGGCGCACTTCTTGGGTTTTTGTGGTATAACTGCCACCCAGCACAAGTGTTTATGGGCGATAGTGGTAGTCTGTCAATTGGTGGGTTTATGGCATATATGGCGATCGTTTCAAACAATGAAGTTTTACTCCTTGTAATTGGCTCTATTTTTGTAATAGAAACTCTCTCTGTTATGCTCCAGATTGGCAGCTACAAAGCACGTAAAAAAAGAATTTTTCTTATGGCACCAATCCATCATCACTTTGAACAAAAAGGCTGGGCAGAAAATAAAATTATCGTTCGGTTTTGGATTATCGCCATTCTTAGCAATATCATTGCACTGCTAAGTATTAAGGTGCGCTAAGGACTAAAATGGATTCTCCGCACAAAAAACAAGGGCGCACAAAAACAATACCAAAAAACATCATTCCCCTAGAATCTAGCGCACAAATAAACGCCTTGCGCGATGCTTTTGCCAAAAATGGTGCAATTAGTGTTTTTGGCTATGGTGTTACGACTAAGCCCATTGTAGCTTTGCTCAATGCAAGAAGCTTTTCTTGCACGATTTATGATGATAAGCTAGCAAATATCAAAGATCACAATGTACTGGATTCTATCCTAGAATCTAGTGACAAAAATAGCAAAAGAGCAGCATATACAAATCTTTTTTTATCTCCAAGTGCTTTTTGCAGCGAGGATTCTGCATTGGAGATTCTTAGCCCTGGAATCCTACCTACACACCCATATTTTGCACAAGCACACAATGCAATAAGCGAATATGATTTTATTTATAGCCTTTTACGACACAAAGATTTACTGCCAATAAATAATACACAAAACACCACACCTTCTCCCATAGCCAATAATCCCGCTTGTGATTGCGCACAAGATGTGATACCTATGATTTGGATAAGTGGCACTAATGGTAAAACCACAACGACCCAAATGCTCACATTTCTACTCGCTCCTTTTGGCGCACAAGCAGGGGGAAATATCGGCACACCACTTGCCACACTTTTCTCACAATGTGCCAGAATCTGGATATTAGAGACAAGCTCTTTCACCCTGCACTATACTAAAACTGCCTACCCAAAAGTGTATTTGCTGTTGCCTTTGAGCCAAGATCATATTAGCTGGCATAATGGGTTTGAAAACTATGTCGATGATAAGCTTAGCGTGCTAACCCGTATGGATTCTACAACATACGCACTCCTCCCAGATTCTGTGCGCACACACCGCTTTGTACGATCCTATCTCGGCAAAGCTGTGTTTTATAAAGATTCTTATGATTTGCTTACATATCTAGCGCTAGATCGCAAAGCGCTTACCTTTGATGAACCATTTTTGCTTGATGGGCTTGTGGCGCTGTGTGGGGTGGAGATGTTGCACAAAGCCTTACCAAAAGCTTTGGATAAGAATCTAGATTCTACCAAACTGGATTCTCTGCTAGATTCTCCTGCGCAAAACACAACGCACGATATATCTGCATACTGCGCACATCTCAACACATTCACAATTGGCGCACACAGAATCGAGGAGTTTTATGAGCTAGAATCTGATAGTACAAAATGGCTGTGGGTTGATGACTCTAAAGGCACAAACATTGATGCGACTTTGCAAGCTATCAAACGATATCACGATAGGGCATTATTTTTGATTCTAGGTGGTGATGATAAAGGTGCAGATTGTGAGGCAATTTTTGTGCTGCTTGCAGGGCTTTTTTCAAATCCCACACCAACAACAACAAACAATCCCACCATAGCACCAAGTGTGCAGATTTTTACTATAGGAAGCAACGAAAAAAAGCTCCTAGCCTTCGCTCAACAATACCAAATAAATGCCATACAATGCAGCATACTACAAAATGCAGTATTTTCGATAAAAAATGCGCGCCAAAACCTGCTTGCACTCCTAGAATCTAGTAACTCTACACTCTCAAAAAATGCCATAAAAAGCACTGTATCAGAAACATTTGTCGGGCTTTTATCGCCAGCAGCAGCAAGTCTTGACCAATTTAGCTCCTACAAAGAACGTGGAGAGTTGTTTAAACAGTATGTCAAAAGTTCGCTGCAACCCAAACAATAAGGAATACTATGAGTTATGATCCTAAGGCAATAGAAAAAAAAATCTATACACTTTGTAAGGAGCGAGGATATTTCGAGATAGAAGGAAATGCACCAATCGCCCATAACGACAAATATTTTTCACTAATGATGCCGCCCCCAAATGTTACTGGTGTGCTACACATAGGACATGCGCTAACTTTTTCACTTCAAGATATTATCACGCGTTATAAGCGTATGCAAGGGTTTATCACGCTTTATCAGCCCGGGCTTGATCACGCAGGTATTGCAACACAAAATGTCGTAGAAAAACGTCTGCTTGAGCGTGGTATCCGCAAAGAAGACATAGGACGTGAGGCATTCATTCAAAAGGTATGGGAGTGGAAAGAAGAATCTGGAGGGAAGATTTTAGAGCAAATGGAAGCGCTTGGCATTACCCCAGCGTGGTCACGCACACGTTTTACGATGGATAGCGGATTGCAAAATGCAGTGCGTGAAGCGTTTGTTACTTGGTATGAAAAAGGGTTTATTTATCAGGGGGATTATATGGTGAATTGGTGCACACACGATGGCGCACTCTCTGATATTGAAGTAGAATATAACCAACAAAATACAAATCTATACCATTTGCGCTACCATCTTGCCAAAGCTTCGCAAGATTCTACTAGAGAACCTTGCGAATATCTTGTTGTAGCAACGACAAGACCAGAAACATTTTTTGGTGATAGTGCGGTTATGGTACATCCTTCAGATTCTCGCTATGCGCATCTTATTGGGCAAGAAGTTGTGCTACCTCTTATTGGGCGCAAGATTCCTATTATCTGTGATGAGAGCGTGGATATGGAATTTGGGACAGGGGTGGTAAAAGTTACACCCGCTCACGATATAAATGACTATGAAGTTGGTAAAAAGCACAAACTAGAATCTCTTGTGATTTTTGATGAGAAGGGTATTTTTAATGAATATGCCACAGGATTTAAGGGACGTGAGCGACTTGAAGCACGAAAAGATATTGTGCAGGCATTACAAGATTGTGGTGCGATAGAAAAAATCGAGCCCTACACCAACCAAGTGGGAGTATGCTATCGATGTGGTAATATCATCGAGCCTTATATTTCTAAACAATGGTTTATTGATGCAAAAATCGCTACAAATACAATCCAGAAAGTCAATGCAAGTAAGCAAAAAGCAGATGAAGGCGGGCATTTCTATCCTGCTTCTTGGCTGAATAATTTTAATGCGTGGATGCGCGATCTGCGTCCTTGGTGTATTTCAAGACAGTTGTGGTGGGGACATAGGATTCCAATTTGGTATTGTCAAAGCCCCTCTTGTAACCATACTTTCGCCTCAAAAAATGAAGTGGAGAATGTATGTCCAAAATGTGGGGGAAAAGTCGTGCAAGATAATGATGTGCTTGATACTTGGTTTAGCTCTGGACTTTGGGCATTTAGTACGCTTGGCTGGGGGAATAAACAAGAATCTAGCAATACTTATCAACAACAAGATCTTGAACATTTCTATCCTAATTCCTTGCTAATTACGGGGTTTGATATTTTGTTTTTCTGGGTTGCAAGAATGTTATTTAGTGGCGAATCATTGCTTGGCAAACTTCCTTTTAAAGATATTTATTTGCACGCACTTGTGCGTGATGAGCATGGGCAAAAAATGAGCAAATCAAAAGGCAACGCGATCGATCCTCTTGAAATGATTGAAGAATTTGGGGCAGATTCTCTACGTTTTTCTTTGGCATATTTGTGTGCGCAAGGGCGCGATGTGCGACTTTCTCGGACACAGCTTGAAATTTCCAAAAACTTCGCCAATAAGCTTTATAATGCCACACAATTTTTATTATTATACGCAAAGCAAGCTGATAGCGGTTTTAGTGGGTTTTTAGAGCGCAATGACTTAAACACTTATAGTACGCCGCTTGGACGTTATGCCAAATCACGTCTTAATACCGCGACAAAAGAAATGGTTGAAGCACTTGAAAACTACCGCTTCAACGATGGTGCAAGCGTAGTATATCGATTTTTGTGGGGAGAATTTTGTGATTGGTGCATTGAGCTTGCCAAAGCGCAAAAAGAATCCATAAACGAGCTTGGAAGCGTGCTTATGGAAGGGCTAAAACTTTTGCACCCTTATATGCCTTTTGTAACAGATGCGCTCTATCATCTGCTTATTGGCAAAGATATTGAACAGAGCGAATCAATTATGATTGCGCGCTTTCCTAGTGATTATAGTAATGATAGCGCACTTGAAGCGGAGTTTGATCGCATAAAAGATGCTATCATCTCCTTGCGCCGTGCCAAAGCACTCATTGAGCTTGCCAACAAACCCATTGCCTGCGCGTATGTTGTGGCACATTTTGATGACAAGCCACGCGCCCTAGAATCTATCCAAAAACTCGCGCGCTGCGAGCGTATAGAGCTACTAGAATCTAATGCAAGCAATTTAGATTCTATGGACAAAGAGTGTGTAGTAGATATTAGCACATATACAAAAAGCTACATTCCACTAAAAGATATTGATCTTTCACAAATCATAGCACGCCTCAATACACAAGGCACAAAACTCGCAAAAGAAATCACCAAGCTAGAAGGAATGCTTGGAAATGAAAAATTCCGCGCAAATGCACCAAAACAAGTGTTAGAATCCAATCAAAATGCACTAGAAGAAGTGCGTGCTAAATACCAAAAAATTCAAGAGCAACGTAAAGCCTTTGGTATAGAGTAGAATCTACTAGGGATAGCACAATGCGAATATTGATGATTGTGGCGATGATGGGTTGGGGGCTTGTATGGCCACTTTCAAAAATGCTTATTGATTATGGAACACCTGAACAAATTGCTGCACTTCGATTTTTACTTGTTTCTCTATGTTTTTTGCCTATTATATTTATTTTTAGGATTTCTTTTGTAATACCACTTAAAGCACTTATTCCTACATTACTAACAGGTGTGCTTAATGCACTTTATTCGTATTTGATGTATGTGGGTATGCCCTATGGAGATGCAGGCAATGCGGGTGTTATCACAGAAGTACTAGCACCGATTATGGCAGCATTTTTATGGAGTGCCTATCGCAAAGAGCATTTAAGTGTGCGCAAACGGTGGGGATTATTGCTTGGTGTACTTGCAGGAGCCATACTTGTAAATTTATTTGGTGATATTACTTCGCTTTTGCATATCTTTCATATTGTTTATTTACTTGCCGCGCTTGATTGGGCGTTTTTAATGATCACTTCGCGCCTTGCGACAGAATCTATAAATGCAATATCACTAAACTTTTATGCGAGTCTTATTACATTTATTCTGCTTTGCCCATCGCTTATATCCAACTCAAGCGACCAAATTCTTTCAGCATCATATGAGTTTTGGATTTGGCTCTTGCTTGTGGCAGTGTTTTGTACGGTATTTTCTACAACAATTTTCTATAAAGCATTATTTGTACTTGGTGTAGTAGAAGGTGGTATTTATGCTTTGCTTGTGCCAGTTTTTGCACTATTTTTTTCGTATATTTTGCTTGGTGAAGTACCACATTGGCACACAATTTTAGGTGGAATTCTAGCAGTTGGAAGTATTTATATCATTAATTATTTAGGGCAAAATCCCTTTGTACGAAAGAAAAAAGTATGATTATTTGCTAAGATCGTGCTACTTTTAGTAAAATGATAGTGGTTAGAGGATTGCTTACGGCAAAAAATAGCAGAATGTACGTTAGAATAGCTGGGTCGTTAAGTTCGGAATACACAACAAAGGATAGCTGATGAAAAAAATTGCATTAAGTGTTGCACTTGCAGGTGCTTTAGTGAGTGGAGTGTTTGCGGAAGCCAATAAACAAACAGGTTGCGGTCTAGGGTCATACCTCATCGATCAAGAAGGGCTTGTATGGTATGTACTGCAATATACAACAAACAACTCTTCTGGAACACAAACATTCGGTATTTCTTCGGGAACACTTGGTTGCAAAGAAGCAAAACTTGTTATGGATTCAAGGGTGCAAGAATTTGTCGCTTCCAATATGGACGCACTTTCTAAAGAAATCGCACAAGGCAAAGGCGAATCGCTCGATACGCTTGTAGAACTTCTTAATGTAGCTGATAAAAAAGCTTTTAAAGTTGCCCTTCAAGAAAACTACAATAAACTCTACACAAGCAAGGATGCGGAAATGGCAGATGTGCTTGATAATGTAGCACAACTCTAATCCCTCTTTCTAGATTCTGCCATAGAATCTAGCCCTTTTTTTAGCACACTTTGTCTAATGAAGCTATGCATATTATTGCTATTTTGTACACTGCAGCTTTTTGCCCTCTCTCAAGATGAAGCAATCCAAAAAGCTCTTAAATTACAGCTCTATAGTTCAAAACAATGGCTTGATTTGCTACACTTTAATGGTAGAAAAAGCGAGATAGATTCTGCTGACTTTTTTTATGCACCAAATGGACACCGCGATCCAAAGGCAGAGCTTATAGCCACGATTAAAGCGTTTTATCAGGAGGTGGATTCTGTCGTTGTACCACAAGATTTCATACAAAAAATCTCTAAAGCAAACACCTTGTTAGATTCTGCCACCACCTCACTTCCCAAGCGATCAGTACTCAAAGAAGACTACCACGCACTCTGTCGTTTTCCCGCACGTTTTTTTTATCTAAATTCTATCCTCAATTTTGATAGCTTGCCACATTTGGAATGCGATGAGTTTAATACAATGCGCGCTTATATCAATCCTAAAAGTGCAAGCCTAATCTTTCCTTCTGCTCATATTAATTCACCTGCATCAATGTTTGGGCATACATTTTTACTGCTTAATTCTAGTTTTGACTCGCGTTTGCTTGCCTTTGCATTAAATTATCAAGCTGCTGCTGATCCAAAAGTAGAAAATGCTTTTATTTTTACTTTTAAAGGGCTTTTTGGGCTTTATTCTGGGCAATATTCCCTCCTGCCTTATTATGACAAAATCAAAGAGTATGCAGATGTAGAAAACCGCGATATATGGGAGTTTGATCTGAATCTAACACAAGAAGAAATTGCGCAGATGTACCGCCATATTTGGGAGCTTAGCGATAGCACATCGGCGTATTATTTTTTCCACAGAAATTGCTCATATAATATTTTATGGCTTTTAGAGGTGGCACGCCCAAATTTAAGACTACGACAACAATTCGCACATCAAGTCAATCCACCAGAAACACTCTTTGTCATACAAAACGCACATCTTATTACCAAAGAAACATACCGACCAAGCAAACGTTCAAAGCTCCTAGCGTATGAGAAAAAAATGCGCCTACAAGATGTTATAAAAGCAAAAAAGGTAGCGCGTGGCAAGCTCGCCCCACAAGCAATCCTTGATAACAATCATCTAAGTCTCATACAAAAACAATACATTCTAGAATCTAGTCTTGAAATGAGTGAGTATTGGTATATGAAAAGCAAACTCACAAACGAAAACTACACAAGCATTATTTATGAGAGTGCCTCTGCACGATCAAAGCTTGGGGAGAGCGAAGCGCCCCAAATCCCACAGCCTCGATCGCCACTCTATGCCAATCAGGGCTTGCGCATAAGCCCGATGTATGTTTTGACACAAGATTCTAGTGGCTACACTACGCAGGGCTTGGGGCTAGATTTTCGCCTAACTTTTCACGATATAAGCGACAATGACATCGGCTATCTTAAGGGCGCGCAAATCGAGCTGCTAAAAGTTCTCGCCCACACGGGGCTAGATTCTGCAAACAACAGCTATGCAAAAATCCATAGTGCTACTATTTTTTCTATCGCATCTTTTGGAATGATTAGCAAATTTTTCACGCCACTTTCTTATCGGATTGATACAGGGTTTTCTCGGCAGTTTTTGCAGCCAGAGCTGCGCTACTACCTCGCACCAAGTATAGGAGCTACATTTAGCATAACACGTAGTGGCTATGTGTATTATCTCTTAGAGCCCACACTGTATCTAAACGCCCTGCAGCTTCCACGTTTTGCACTCTCAAATGTCTTTGGGCTTGTGCTAGGCAACGATAAGCGCACAAAGCTAGCCCTAGAATACAAGCTAAAGGGCTATGATATCGCCCTTTTTGGACATTATATAAGTGCAACCACTTCTTTTAATCTTTGGCAAAATCTTGGGTTATTTCTCACGCTAGAATCTAACATTTTGCCTAGAGAGTATCCCTCCCACTACGCACTTCAGAGCGGGCTTAGAATCTATTTTTAGCCACATTAAAACCACTCACCACCATTTAAGCAAAATCAAAAACACAATCACAACACAGAATCTATGCTAGATTCTAGCTTGGCTGCTTACTATCGCTAAGATTTTGCGCTCCAAGGTGGCATAAATTTTCTACAATATACGTGGCATATTAAGTAGATTCCAAACATTAGCGCGCTAGAATCTTGTATCGCGTAGAATCTTATCGCTTAGTCTAGGGTGCTTACAATGCTTGTTGCTATTTATAGTATTTTTGTGTTTATCTTTTTGGGATACTTTGCGCGCAGAATGCGAATGCTTGGCAATCGACAGGGCAATATTTTGCTTGGGTTTTTACTAAACTTTGCCCTGCCTAGCGCGATTTTTAAAGGTGTTTATCATTCGAGTATTAATCTTGAGTTAGTGCTTACACTTCTTGGCGCGCTATGTTGTTCGCTTGGGTGTGGAGCGCTTATGTATGTACTAGCACGCAAGTTTTTTGGTTGCATACAACCAGTAGCACTGACACTTGCCTTTCTTGTAACCTTACATAATACTCTCTTTCTTGGCGTGCCTATGGTGTATGGTGCTGTTGGGCTTGAGGCATCTCACAAAGCGATTTTGTTTGATCAGCTCTGCACAGGCTTACCTCTTGCTATCCTCACGCCAATTCTTATGAGTCTAAATGGCAAAGGAAAATTCAATATACGTGCTGTGCTGATACGCCTATTTGCAAACCCGCTATTTTTATCTATGCTTAGTGGGCTTGCACTAAAATTCCTGCCCATAGAAATTCCAGAGGATGTCTTTGCGCCAATCAATGCGCTTGCAGCGTGTGCTACGCCGGTGGCACTTTTTGCTATTGGTGTGCAGCTTAATTTCAAAGAAGTGCGCACAGAGTGGAAAAACGCCCTGCTTGTGCTTGTGTTTAGTATGCTCATAACCCCAGCACTCTATCTTGCTAGCCTACACATTTTACATATTCCAATCAGCAGCGACCACCAAATGGCACTTATCGAGCTTTCTATGCCTCCACTTATCAGCTCTGCTGCGGTTATTGCTCGAGCAGGGCTCAACCAAAAAATCGCGATTGCCTCAATCGTTTTAGGAATCGCACTTAGCGCACTCAATGTGCCTTTATGGAAATATTTAAGTTGTTTGTGAAAACAACCTATAATACCAACTCTAAAATTACTAAAGGAGCTAGTATGATGCAAGAAAAATTCAAAACATTTGTCGCACGCACACAAAGCTTACCCGATTACAAAGAACCACTTGGGTTTGGCATAGCACGCTTGGAATTTGGGCAAAAAAGTGGTGCAACTCTTAGCGCGACATATCCTCTGCTAAATTGGAAAGGAGAGAATCTAGGGAGCTATGCGGTGTTTTTTGAGGCAATGCAGTGTGGTGAGATTATAAGCGAGAGTGAGAGCGAAAAAGTTGTCGCAATTAATCAAGAATTTGTAGCAAAGGCATTAGAGCTGTATGAGCCATTTTTAGCAGAATCGCTTAATAACAAAAACACGCACAAAAATATCCAAGTCGCGCTTGAACTAAACAGAGCCCTCGCGCGAGGCGAGCTATTTGCGCCAAATGGCAAGGCACGCTACCATTTTTGTGTACTCTACCAAGATAGTAAATGTGCAAGTGTTGAGAGTGCATATATGAAACTTCTTGCCCTCTCACTTGGCAAAGCTCCTTTGCGCTCGTTGAATTTAGATGGAATCTTTGGGCTCTTGCAAAATGTCGCTTGGAGTGGCAACACACCTTATGAGCTAGAATGGTTACGCGACAATGAAATCGAACTAAAAATGCGTGGTGAGCTACCAAATATTGATTTTGTTGATAAATTTCCGCGCTACCTTATGCAAGTACTACCGCAATACGACAATATCCGCCTCCTAGATTCTGCTAAAACGCGCTTTGGAGCGTATCTTGGAAGCGGTGGCTATACACAAATGCCCGGTGCAAGCTATGTGAATTTCAACGCAGGCGCGCTTGGAGCGTGTATGAATGAAGGGCGTATTAGCTCAAGCGTAGTTGTTGGTGAAGGAAGCGATATTGGTGGCGGAGCGAGTATTTTGGGTGTGCTAAGCGGTGGAAACAGCGAGCCAATCAGTATTGGAAAAAACTGCCTGCTTGGCGTGAATAGCTCAACAGGCATCAGCCTTGGAGATGGGTGCATTGTCGATGGTGGTATTGCGGTGCTTGCTGGGACTATCTTTGCGATTGAGCGCGCAGAAGCCGAGAAGATAGCTCAAATCAACGAAGGCTTCAATATTCACGATAATGGCTTATACAAAGGGCGCGATCTCTCTGGAAAAAATGGTATCCACTTCCGCCAAGACGCAAAAAGCGGCAAAATGATAGCCTTTAGAAGTAATAGAAAAATTGAGCTAAACCAAGCACTGCATTGATTTAAGATTCTAAAGCAGATTCTAAAAAGGTGGCGTAATGCAATTATTGCAAAATAAATACAAAGCAAAATACAAGCCTAGCCTTTTTAGATTCTAAGACAAAATCCAACATATCTCAATGCTAGATGTATGACTACTTAAAACTGGAATCTTTTGTGTATTTAGTGGTTATTTAGAAGGGAGTACGCCAGATTATAACCCATAGCTAGCAAGAGGTAGCACATAAATCAAAGCCTCTTAAAATGACACCAAATAAGCACCAAGATTTTGTTATAATTTCTCAAAATTACTCAAAGGTTTTGTTTTGACTTTTAGTACTCAAGCATCTTCTATACGCCCTTATGTGCTTGTGATTTGCTGTATCCTCGTAGCATTAAGCGTGGCAATACTGCCGTTTTGCTTTAGCTATATTTCAATCAAACTCCCTGTGAATCTGCTTTTTATCGCGCTTGGGCTGTTTGTGATAGTGTATGCACGCTCAATCAATATGCAGGAGTTTAAAGCAATTTGGCTTGTGCTTGTGTGTTTGATTCTTGTGATAGGCATAGCCTATCTTTCACTCTACTTTGCATACAATATCGGAGCAACCAAGCAAGCTATACGACAGTACTTGCTAGAGCCAAGTCTGTTCTTGCTGATGAGTTATCTTATTGTAAGGCGACTAAACGACAAAGAGCTTATGCTATTTTTTGTACTGCTTTGTGTGGCGCTGTGCTATCACCCCTTAGTTACTTTGTATGATTTTTTTAGCTCAAAAGCGTTTGCTAAAAGTGGCTTTAACACCATAGGCTATTATCGTGCAATGTTGCCGCACTACCATACTCCAGCAACAGTGTATGCGTTTTATTTGCTTGTTACGCTTGGAATGAGTTTATCACTTGCTATTTTTATGCGAGGTGTTTGGCGATTGGCAGCAGTTGGGTTTGTGCTGCTTTGTTTTGGAGCAATCATCGCAAATGGTGGAAGATTTGCGCTTTTATCAGCACTTGTTATACTCCTTAGCCCTCTTTTGCTTTATAGTTACACACACAAGCGCGCTATTGTACTAGGTGTTTTTGTGGCATTGTGTGTAGGGTTTGGTGCATTGTATGCAGTTAGTGAAAAATGGGGTGCGCGCTATAATTTTCATTCTATGATAAATAATTTCTACAGCATTTGGAACACACCCCCTGCTGAAATGGGTAAGTATAACAAAGGCTGCAAGGCTACCAACTGCTCACCACATTCTCTTGATAAGCCTTCAGACATTTCTATGGAATACTCAAGTCTATCAAGAATCTCTATGCTCAAATCTAGCATTCTTGCTATTTTAGAAAACCCCTTGCGCCCCAATGGCTTTCATTTCCAGCAATTTCCTTATAATATACAAAACATCTTTCCACTAGATAGCATAAACCACCCTTTCCCTATTGCCTCTAAGGGAGGTGAGCGTATCTTTCCGCACGCACACAACCACAACCACATTGTATCTTTTTGGTTTGAGCTTGGAGCAATTGGGTTTCTTTGTGTTGCGCTAGTTGTGTGGGTTTTGCTGCGCAATCTTTATACTTTGCATATCCCACTTACACACCCTCACCAAGCCAGAATCTCTCCGCTTCGTGCGTGTATGCTAAGTGGTATTGGTTTTAGTATCGTAGGGCTTGTGGTAGCAAATATTTTTGATTGTATCCCGGTGCGTGATGGGCATTTGATATTGTTTTTGCTTTTTGGTACTATGCTTGCACTACAACACCCTGCCAACATACAATCTTCAAAGGATAACTATGCTACAAACAATCAAACAGCGTTATGACCTCCTAACAAATAAAGTTTTCACCCACCGCTACATAAAACGCAACAACGAACAATTACTTAATCTCATAGGCTTTGTAGTGCTGTATAATGAAGGGGGGGGGGATTCACAAATTGCTAGAATCTTACGTAAGATTCTAGCGCGATTTATTCGTTCTTGTTTGAAACGTGTTGGTAAGTTGTATTTTAAGGCGAGAGTGTTATTTGGGTTTGTGGATATGCCACAGCTAGAAATTGTACTAACGACACGATGTTCTTTGCGCTGTGAGTCTTGTAGTAATCTTATGCAATATTTTGACACATCACACCATTTTACCACGAGTTTCGCGCTTATCAAAAACGATATAGACACCTTGCTTAAACATATCTCAAGCGTTCGGGTGCTTCGTGTGCTTGGTGGTGAGCCACTTCTTTTTAAAGAATTACCACAGGTTATGCATTATCTTGCTTCTAAAAAACAAATAAAAGCAATAGAATTAATCACTAATGCTACGATTCCATTTTCAAAAGATTTATTAGAGTCATTGTGCTATAAAAAAACACGTGTGATTATTTCAGATTATAGTGCTAATGTTGAGTTAAAGCCTATTCTTAGACAAGAAGTCATTATCAAATCCTTGCAACAAAAGGGTGTGAAGTATATTTTCTATCATAGTGATAGTCTTTGGCGCGATACAGGACAGATTTATAAACGCAATCGCTCCAAAGAACTCATCAGAAAAAACTTCCTTGCTTGCGATATTCCCTGTGTTACTTTGATTGGGGCAAGTCATAGCGCGCAAGAAACGCAAAATGGCAAATTATTTGGCGGGATATTTATCTGTGCCTTAGCAAGCTCGCTTATCAAACTACGATCCACTCAAGAATTTGAGGGAGATTTTGTACGTTTAGATTCTGTGCAACTCTCTAGTGATATTTTGCGGTTTTATGCGCAAGACTTTTTTAAAGCTTGTGATTATTGCCCTAATAAATGGGAAGAATCTAAACCTATTCCTGTGGCATTACAGACAAAGAAAACTTTGAAGTTGGAGAATCCACACTGCTAGATTATACGCTAAATCTTGTTGGATTTGGGTGGGGTCTGCCAATTCTGCGCTTAGAATCTAAAAATTTTTAGGATCTGGGTTATCGCCTCAATGTGATGATTTTATTCATTCTGAACTTGTACTGGCAAATGAAAAATCTACCAAACAATCAAGGCTTACCTAGAATCTAAAAAGTATTTGCTTCAAAAGCTCAATAATTAATCTCTACCGGACTCCATTTTTATTTCTTTTCTTAGATTTTGCTTTACTAGAATACTATTTGCACTCAAAATCGCAACTATAATTTTTCGTTTTTTTTTTTTTGTGCTAGAATACGATCCACTACAACAAGGAGTATAGATTCTATGTGCAAAGAGACAGCTACTCTTGCTATGACCCCTAGCCTTGTCTCTATCATTATCCCTATCTATAATGTAGAATCCTATCTTAGAGAATGTTTAGATTCTATACTAGCACAAACATATAAGAATCTAGAAGTTATTTTAATCGATGATGGTAGTACAGATTCTAGTGGAGCTATTGCAAAAGAATATGCAAGCAAAGACATAAGAATACACTATTTCTACCAAGAAAACCAAGGTGCTGGAAGTGCCCGCAATAAAGGACTTGAAAAGGCTAATGGGGAGTGGGTATTGTTTTTTGATTCTGATGACTTTATGCGCGCTGATAGCATTGCACTATTAGCAGAACGCGCACGCACCACAAATGCCCAAATCACCATAGCTGCCTCAAACGCCTTACACCAAACAAAAATTATCCCTATGCCAAAGTGGCTGCAGTTTAAGTTTATCCCAAACAAGACTACTTTCAACTACAAGGATATGCCAAAACATATTTTTGGATTCTGCGTGGGCTGGGCGTGGGATAAGCTTTATCGGCGTGATTTTTTGCTCACTCACAATCTTAGCTTCCAAAATCTACCAAGCACAAATGACCTGAGTTTTACCTTTACTTCTCTCATACTTGCAGATACAATCACTTGCCTTGATACTGTGCTTTTCACACACAGAATCAATGTCCCAACATCTCTTGAATCCACGCGCGATAAAACCCCACTCTCTTTCATTGAAGCAATAAGGCTTTGGAAAGAGAATCTCATACGTGCAGGGGTATATGCGGAAGTTAAAGAGAGCTATATAAATTGGTCTTTTGACTTTGCGATGTGGTATTTAGAGAGCCTTAATAGTACACAAGCAAAAGATCGTGTATTTGTAGCCTTGCGCAAAACTTTAAAGGAGCTTGATATAACCATTGCCTCTATGCGCTACTTCCGCAGTGAGAAAAACTATAAACGCTTTTTGTATTTGCGCTATATACCACTTAGATTGCATAAATACAACCCTACACACAATGCCGATATAAAAAGCCTGTGGAAATACTTTTTTCGCATTCGTTTGTTTAAAAAGCAAAATATTGTTCGCCTCTTTGGCATAACATTATATCAATCTTCTAATGAAGGGGGGGGGCATATAATGTAAGAACGTCTGATACAACATCGCTTTTGGTGAGTTTTTTTGGTGATGGTTGTATTATTTGGACGAAATGTTTTGGTATTTTTGTCTTTTGGCGAGGGTGTTATTTTGTTTGGGGTATAGTGCGCACAACCACTACACACTATGCTATTGCAAATTCTAGCGCCACGCATTATCTATATTTAAAAAGTATCCACTTTACTTGGAAACAGATTCTGCAAAACCAAAAAAATCCACTAAATTGGCAGAATCTACCTATTCAGCGAAGCTTGCGTGCCTTACATAATCTACAAAATAAGGCGCGCCGTGCGTAGATCGCCTGTTTTAGAGAGTATTGTCTCAAATGTGTTTGTGCTTGCTGGAGTGTTGTTTGTGCTTGGGGCGTATCTTTTGCACACTGGAGAGGGTACGATAAAGCCAAATCCATTCTTTAAGCCCGCTATATGGATACTCTATGCAGGAATTGTTGCTCTAGCATTTGCTTGTGTATATTTGACCCCTTATCATACACTACATCAGATTCTACGCGCGAATGGAGGGTTTTTTCTTGCACTTTTTCTTGTGATAATCCTTGCCCTAATCGCACTTTACTACACAAAAGAAAGCAAAGAAAGTTTTCGACTAATACGGCGCTTTCTTCTTGAGCCAAGCTTATTTCTTGTAGCAGTATGCCTCTATGTCTCTATGCTTAATAAAAAAGCTAAAACAATCTTTCTTAGCGCATTTTGTGCTGTGTTTTTGCTCCATCCGATTCTAACAAGCCTAGATTTTTTCACCACTGCAATCTCATACGCACAAAAGGGCTTAAACCCCATTTTTATTCTTGGTACCTATCGGGCTATGCCTCATCTATTTTTTGAAGCAAGCACTGGCTATGCATTTTTTCTTATTATTACATTAAGCATTGCCATTGCTCTTTTCATCGCTACACCTTATAAAAAATCTTGTGCCTTAGTGGTTGCTCTTAGTCTTATTGCGTGTGTGCTCTCTGGTACGAGGTTTTTGTATGTAGCAATGTGTGTTATTTGTCTTGCACCTTTGGTGTTACTGAAGTATCGATACAGGGCTGCAACTATCGCGATAAGCATGGCTATTTTGGTGGTTTCTTGTGTGCTGCTATATCATATCAGCGCAAACTTTAGCGCGCGATTTAATATGCAAAATATGGTACAAAATATCACTCAAGTACTACAACTCCCTCCGGCAGCTATGGGGAGATTTGACAAACAATGCACAAGTCTCAATCGTTGTATGAAAAGCTCTTTCCCCAAAGACAGCCATATACAATGGGAGCACTCCTCACTCTCGCGTATTGCAATGAGCAAATCCACTGTACTTGCTATTTTGGACAATCCTTTGCGTCCTAATGGGTTTGGGCTTACGCTTTTTGGAAAAAACATCGTGCGTATTTTTGGGCAGGATTCTGAAGCGCTGCCTTATTTTATCAGTATCCAGCCTGATGGTTCGATACTCCCTTACTATTGGACAAACCATAATGGCATTTTGTATCTGTGGTTTGAGCTTGGGGCAATTGGGTTTGGGCTTGTAGTGTGGCTGCATTTATGGCTACTGCTAAAAGCACGCAAAATCTATTATGACACATCAACTAGTCCTATCTTGCGCGCTTTTATGCTAGCAATAGCGCTAATGCTTATAGGGCTTAGTGTGGCAAACTTCTTTGATGCTTTGCCAAACCGTGCGGGGCAAAATATTTTGTTTATGTTTTTTGGTATTTTTCTAGCATTTGTGGCAGATAAAGCTACAAAAGATAAAACGGAATCTAAAGCAATAAGGCATAGCGATGTCTAGCCTTGTCTCTATCATTATCCCTATCTATAATGTAGAATCCTATCTTAGAGAATGTTTAGATTCTATACTAGCACAAACATATAAGAATCTAGAAGTTATTTTAATCGATGATGGTAGTACAGATTCTAGTGGAGCTATTGCAAAAGAATATGCAAGCAAAGACATAAGAATACACTATTTCTACCAAGAAAACCAAGGTGCTGGAAGTGCCCGCAATAAAGGACTTGAAAAGGCTAATGGGGAGTGGGTGTGCTTTATTGATCCAGATGATTTTTATCCAAATACCACAACGATTGCAACACTTTGCACAAAAGCAGAGCAAAATAATGCTCTTGTGTGTGGTGGAAGTTTTAGTGAATATAGAGATGGCAGAATCCATACGCACTATACTTCAGATTTTTTTGGATATACTTTCAAGAAGGAAGGGTTTATCGACTATGCATCATATCAGTTTGATTTTGGCTGGATTCGCTTCCTCTATCGCACATCATTTTTGCGCGAACACAATCTATACCAACCACTTTATACAAAATACGAAGACCCCTTGTTTTTTGTACGCGTTATGCTTGAAGCCAAGCGTCTCTATGCACTCACAGAACCTACCTATCTCTACCGAGTAGGACACCAAACAAAAATCCATTGGAGTGCTAAAAATTGGCACGATCAGGCAAAAAGTATGAGTGATATCCTTGCGCTTGCTAAAACAAACAATCTTGACACACTCTATAATCTAACACTAAAACGCATTCACAAACAAGCCCAAGAAGCTCTAACACTTTGTCTTGCGGGCAAGATATGCATTGATTATTGCATTGAGTTAGCCAAACTGCTTGATAATAACCCAGCAAAAACAAATACCAGCTTTAATATTCCGCACACAAACTATGAACAAGATTTCCTAACTGCGATACAACAGCGACTTATGGAGATAGATTTACAAATATACCACTGCAAATTAGGGAGACTTTTTACAAAAATTCTACTGCTATATAACCAATTCAAGACTTTTAGAAAAAAATTAAAACAAAAATATAAATTATGGCGAAAGGAAAACATATGAAGCTCTCTTTTTTGCAACGTTTATTGCTCTGCTATAATCCTCTTTTCACCCACCGCTACATAAGACGCAACAACGAACAATTGCTTAATCTCATAGGCTTTGTAGTGCTGTATAATGAAGGGGGGGGGGATTCACAAATTGCTAGAATCTTACGTAAGATTCTAGCGCGATTTATTCGTTCTTGTTTGAAACGTGTTGGTAAGTTGTATTTTAAGGCGAGAGTGTTATTTGGGTTTGTGGATATGCCACAGCTAGAAATTGTACTAACGACACGATGTTCTTTGCGCTGTGAGTCTTGTAGTAATCTTATGCAATATTTTGACACATCACACCATTTTACCACGAGTTTCGCGCTTATCAAAAACGATATAGACACCTTGCTTAAACATATCTCAAGCGTTCGGGTGCTTCGTGTGCTTGGTGGTGAGCCACTTCTTTTTAAAGAATTACCACAGGTTATGCATTATCTTGCTTCTAAAAAACAAATAAAAGCAATAGAATTAATCACTAATGCTACGATTCCATTTTCAAAAGATTTATTAGAGTCATTGTGCTATAAAAAAACACGTGTGATTATTTCAGATTATAGTGCTAATGTTGAGTTAAAGCCTATTCTTAGACAAGAAGTCATTATCAAATCCTTGCAACAAAAGGGTGTGAAGTATATTTTTTGGCATTCAAATTCTGCTTGGCGTGATATTGGTACAATCTACAAGCGCAATCGCGATGAACAAGATATTGTGCGTAATTTTATTGCGTGTGATATTCCTTGTGTGAGCTTGCTGTGCAAGGACAATACAAAAGAATCTATAAGTACGATTTCTGTATGTGCCATTGCCTCTGGTCTTATCAAACTACGATCCACTCAAGAATTTGAGGGAGATTTTGTACGTTTAGATTCTGTGCAACTCTCTAGTGATATTTTGCGGTTTTATGCGCAAGACTTTTTTAAAGCTTGTGATTATTGCCCTAATAAATGGGAAGAATCTAAACCTATTCCTGTGGCATTACAGACAAAGAAAACTTTGAAGTTGGAGAATCCACACTGCTAGATTATACGCTAAATCTTGTTGGATTTGGGTGGGGTCTATAAGCAAAATCCCTAAACCATCTACACTTCACACATTGCTACACAGCGCACCATACCTTGTAGGCATATCTCTTCTGTGCCATCTCTATTCTCTATGCTAGATTTTATGGTTGTGGATTCTGTAGCGACAGGATCTAGTACATTAGAGCAAGAATCCTCTATGCAAAAGACTTTGTTAGATTCTGCTTGAATGAAGTCTCTTGTGGGCTCACACCAAAGCTCGACTTGTTCAAGGCTTGGCGGTATAAGCGTGGCTTTTTGTGCTGTATGGTAGGCTTTGTATCCGACAACAAAGCAAGCCGCCATTCCTGTGCCACAAGCAAGTGTGATGTCCTCAACACCTCTTTCGTATGTTGCTAGAGCAATTGTTGCTTGATCTTGTATATAAGCAAGATTTACATTAGCATTGTAGTGTTTGCGCAAGTGCTGCATAAGCAAAAAAAGTGTTTTATGCAAAGGTGCAGCCTTATTGCCAAGAGCTGCAACAAGAGTGCTATCTTGCACAAAGCATACTAAATGTGGCACACCTGTATCTAAAAAGTACCACTCACCAAAAAGCGCCCTAATAGAATCTAGTGTGCTAAGGAGATCGGACTGCAAGGTTGCTAGCAATGTCTCTAGCGTACCCAGTATTTTTAGATTCTTATACCTACCAAGATTGCTAGCAACAAGCGCGGTTTTTGCAGAAATATTAGTATCTGATATTGGCACTACTGTGTGGTGTTTGACAGATACCTTGATAACACCAAATGTGCTTAAAAACTGGTGCGCAGCAGGTGCTAGCCCCATAGAGTATGCATAGTACGCTACACATCGAGAGGCATTACCACACATTTCTGCCCTACTGCCATCAGCATTATAAAAATCCCACATATACGAGCATTCCAAACGAGATTCTGCCTGCCTAATAGGAAGCACGACAACAAGCCCATCAGCACCTATCCCACTAAAGCGATGGCACAAAGTTCGTGCCAATGGTGCATAATCGCCCTCTATGAATGTATGAAACAATAAAAAATCATTGCCGTTTGCACAATATTTATATACAACCATAATTTATCCTTAATATCACTTCTTGCAATGCTCTATTACCACATAAGCAAAATCTAAGAAAATGCACTGCATAATTGTAGCTAAATCAAACACAATTAAGGAGCGAAAATGAGAGAGATTCTCCGCTTAAGCAGCCTATATAACAAAGAAGCAAACAAAAAAATGATCCACGTATTAGAAGGACTTGATGAAAATGTGCTCACTAAAGATATGGGGCTATATTATAAGTCTATCATTGGCACAATGGTACATTACAGCGCAGGAGACGCAAGTTTCTTTAAAGATTACTTTGCCTCTTTTTGTACCAAAGCCCCAAGTGCGTCTAAAATCGAAGCAATGCTTGCAGAACCTTTTACTTTCAAAACACAAATCATTGATGATGTGAGCAATCTCTTTGCCGCGCGTGAAGTGCTTGATAACTATATTATTGATGTAGTAGAAAATATCAGCGAAAGTGAGATTGGTGCGATAAGGACATTAGATTTTCCTTGGGGTGCTATGCAAAAGCCCATTTTTCAATTCATACTTGGTATTCTAAACCACGCTACACATCATCGAGGTATGATAGCTGGCGCTCTTGATATACTAAAAGTTGATAATGATTTCAATGGTATGCTTAGCGTATAGATTCTGCTTAATGTTCAGCACAAAGCTTAAAGTATAAGCGGATTTAATCTTGGTTTATTTGCTTATACTACAATACGCTTTCGAATGCGCAGGATAATCTTTCCTAAGTGAGTGTGGCTATGGATAATTGCACTATTGGTATATCTATCGTTGTACCTTGTTATAACGAAGAGGTTTCTCTCCCAGTTTTTTTTGATGAGATCACAAAAACAATGGACAATCTTACAGATCTTATGCATACGCATATTGATTTGCTCTCTGTAGATTCGGCACGCTTTATCCCTTATGAACTTATTTTTGTCAATGATGGAAGTCGCGACAAAACACTTGCTATCCTTGAAGATATGCAAGCAAAAGATACCAACAAAAATCGTCGCATAAAGGTGTATTCTTTTTCACGCAATTTTGGCAAAGAAGCTGGAATTTTAGCAGGGCTTGAACACGCACGTGGAGAAGGTGTTGTACTGCTAGATGCAGACTTGCAAGACCCACCAAATATGATTACACAAATGACAAAAATTTGGCTAGAATCCAAACGTCAAACCAAAGTCATCTACGCGCGCCGAACCACCCGCGCAGGAGAATCTAAAATCCGAGCAAGCCTGAGCGAGATGTTTTATAAGATTTCTAATTTTGTCTCGGAAGTGAAAATCGAGTCTGGTGTGCGTGATTTTCGTCTTATGGATAAAGAAGTGGTGCAAGCACTGCTAACAATGAAAGAGTATCACCGCTTTTCCAAGGCAATGTTTGCTTGGGTTGGTTTCAAGCGAGAATGCCTTGAGTACGAATATATTCCGCACTTTAAAGGATCATCAAGTTGGAGCTTTTGGAAACTATTTAAATACGCTATCGAGGGTATTGTTAGCTTTAGTACGATGCCCTTGCGTATAGCTTTCGTGCTTGGATTTTTTATTTCAGCTTTTGCGGTCATACTAGGGATTTATCGCATTGTGGATACGGTTTTGTATGGAAATGCTGTAGCGGGCTATCCTAGTTTGATTGTCATCATCACCTTTATTGGTGGGATTCAGCTTATGCTGCTTGGTGTGATTGGTGAGTATATCGCCAGAATCTATGAGCAAGTAAAAATGCGCCCGCACTTTATTCTTGATAAACGTCCAAATAATAGCCCAAATGAACAAAAAGACAAAACAAGTGCTCATTTGGATACAAAAAATACTTCTATAAAAGGATAACAATGGCACAACATAGTGATTCCTCTCTTTCAGAAAAAACTCCAAACAATATTTTTGCGAAAACCTTAGATGAGTTTAAAGTAGCCTGTTGGGCATTTTTCCATACGCAAGGATTCTGGAAATACTTCCTCATCGCATTTAGTTTATATCTGCTTGGGATTATGAGTATTATTCGTGCTGATGTATATTATATCGATGATTTAAATCGCTCTATCATCGGTTATAAAGAATGGGATAACTTCTCACGTTATATTAGCTACTATCTTTCAACCTTTATGCATATGGACACAATTCTTGCAGATGTCTCACCACTTACGCAACTTGTAGCAATAGCATTTTTAAGCTTTGCTTCACTTATTTTGGTATGGAGTGTTCGTGAGGTGATTTGGAAAAACGAAGATAGCCAATGGGAATCTGATGAACAACCAAATAAAAAACGTCTGACAACGCTTGCAATTATTGCTTCACTTCCTATTGGGCTCTCACCTTATTTTCTTGAAGAGCTTTCGTTTAAGTATGATTCGCCTTATATGGCACTTTCGGTGCTGTTTTCAGTGATTCCTTTTATCTTTATTCATCATATTCGCGCTTATATTCCAGTAGCAATCCTTTCATCACTTGGTATGTGTATGACATACCAAGCAAGCAGTGGAATAGAAGTTATTTTGGTTATATTTTTTGGCTTTTTGATGTTGAACCAAACAAATGCTGGGGTTAAAAAAGCAGTTATTTTTGTGAGTGTATCGCTACTAAACTACCTTATAGCACTTGGAATTTTTAAGTTTTTCATTATGCACCCTTATGCGCACGAGCAAGCTGGTACTTCAATGTTTTCTCTTGCAAATATGCCAAGTGGTGTACTTAATAATATGCAGATGTATCTTGGTTATTTGTGGAATGATTTTGATTGGACGGGTATTAAAATCTGCTTCTTCGCTCTTATGCTATTTTTCTTAATTTCAGTTACTTATCAATCAAAAATCGACAAACTCCTTGCCTTTGTACTTGGTGCAATCGTGCTTGCGATTGGAATTATGCTTTCTTATGGCGTGTATTTGGTGCTTGTTGAGCCTCTGCAAAGACCACGTGCGTTTATTGGAATAGGTGTTTGGAGTGCGGCACTTGCGATATATGTCGTAAGTGCTTGGCGTGGCTGGGCGTATAAACAAGAAGATCAGCAGCGAACAAACTCCTCTAATATCGTTACTAGATCCTTTACTGCACGATTATTTTTTGTCGCTTCAGCTGTGGTGGTTGGATTTTTCTCTTGGTCACTTGTGGTGTTTGCTAATGCTTATGGCAATGCTCTCTCGCAACAAGATAAATATCAAAACTTCCGCTTTACGATTCTGCTTGATGATTTGGTAAGCGTTATGCCAAAACAAAAAAGTTACAAAGACTATACATTCCGCATAAAAGGCTGGGTCACTTCTTCTCCTGTGCTTGAAAATTCATCAAAACATAATCCTCTTATGAAGCGCCTTGTAAAAATTACCGATGGCAAATACTGGGTACGCACTGCTATGAAGCATTATGGGTGGGGCGATGTACCCGAAGAACAACCCAATGTCTTGGTTGATTCTGAAGATTTTAACAAGCTTGCTGAGAATCCAAAATGTATCCCTGAAACTGCTGGTAAGCTTAAAAAACGCATTGATAATATTTTTCACCTCATTGAAGTCTATCCAGAATGTACAATCATAGAATTCAAAGGCAAAGAAAAATACCCTCATAAATTCGAAGAAGAACTTATGAATACCGAAAAAGAGGAAGTAATAGAAACTGAAGAAGACACCAAAACTGAACAAAACAAACCCACAACACCATCTTCAAAACCCAATGCCAAAAAGGACATATAATGATACAAGTAGCCATAAATGGTACAGGGCGTATAGGGCTTTGTACTGCAAGGATTATTGGTGAGCGCGATGATATTGAGCTTGTGGCGATGAATACAACAGCCGATATTGATACACTTTTGCATTTGCTGCGTTATGATTCTATCCATGGTAACTATCAAGCGCGCAAAATCGATGATGAAACACTTGAGATTGGCAACTCTAAACGCGTAAAGATACTAAGCAGTCGCGACCCAAATGAGCTAGATTTTGGGAGCGCACAAGGCGTAATAGAATGCACAGGAAAATTCAATGCGCTACAAAAAGCTAGTTTGCATCTCAAGGGTAATGTAAAAAAAGTTATTATTTCTGCACCTGCAAGCGATACGCCAACATTTGTATATGGTGTGAATGAAAAAACCTACAAGGGTGAAGAAGTGATTTCAAACGCTTCTTGCACCACAAATTGCCTAGCACCTATTGCCAATGTGCTGCATAAGCAATTTGGCATAGAATCCGCATTGATGACAACAATTCACAGCTACACAAACGATCAAAATCTTCTTGATGTAAAACACAAAGACTTGCGCCGCGCACGTGCTGCAAATCTTAGTATGATCCCCACCTCTACAGGTGCGGCTAAGGCTGTTGCGCTGGTGATCCCTGAGCTTGAGGGGCGTTTCAGTGGATATTCTATGCGAGTGCCAACACCCGATGTAAGCGTGGTGGATTTAAGTGTCAATCTCAAAAGCCCCACAACAAAAGAAGCACTAAATAATTTGTTTCGCGAACAAGCAAAAAAAGAGCCGCACATTTTTTATGTAGATGAGGAGCAACGCGTTTCTAGTGATTTTATTGGTGCTCCATATAGTGCTATCATTATACCGGATAAAACAACACTTATCCACGAGCGCTTTGCTAAGATTTTAGCGTGGTATGATAATGAAATGGGGTATAGCAATCGACTTGTCGATATGAGTATTTATGCACTAACGCATTAGGCATAACAATGATTGTCTTTGAATCATTCTACCAACAATACGAGGGCATAGCAGAATCTAATATCTTTGTAGATTCTGCTAATACACTTTTTGCGACGATACAAGAGGAGCGCAATAAACAAGCAAGTGGGTATTATAAATTGCCATTTGATACTATGGCACTGCAACAAGCCCTTGCATACAAAGAGCGCAATAAGCAATATTTTAATAATATTACGGATTTAGTAATTGTAGGTATTGGTGGTAGCTCACTTGGGATTCGCGCCATAGATTCTACGCTAAAAACTCTTGCTAAGCGCAACCATATTAATATCTCCTTTCTTGAACACACCGATCCTTTTGAAACTAAATCTATCCTAGAATCTATCAATCCTAAACACACACATTTTATTATTATCTCCAAATCCGGTACAACTATCGAGACTTCATCACTATTTAAATACCTCATCTCACGCTATAATTTACTATCACCCGATAACAAACATCATCTTTGTTGTATTACTGATGAGCATTCACCCCTGCATAAACTCGCTTTACAAGAGGGATTTGAGGCATTTTGCATACAAAGCAATGTAGGTGGTAGATTCTCGGTATTAAGCTTTGTTGGCTTGCTGCCATTGTGTTTGCTTGGCTACGATGTGGCTACGCTACTACAAGGGGCTCGTGCGATGATGGAGCGATTTTTTGCTCGCCAAGAAGAGCATATCTTGCACAAAGCCCTATTTTTAGCTAAACAACGCGTTAATTTTCCGATGAATGTGCTCTTTTCATATAGCAGTATTTTTACTGATTTGAACCGCTGGTTTGTGCAACTTTGGGGTGAAAGCTTAGGTAAAATCAATAGTGATAAGCAGTATGTTGGGCTTACTCCTATTGCGCTAGTTGGGAGCATTGATCAGCACTCGTTTTTACAGCTTATCATTCAAGGAGCGCGTGATAAATTTGTAAGTTTTTTATCGCTTGATAATGCTTGTAGCGATCAAGATAGTCAGTATTTCATACAAATTCCAGAATCCAATCTTGCGTTTTTAGAATCTACCAATTTTGTCAATAAAACCAGTTTTCTTGCCTTACTAAATCTACAAAAACAAGCTACATTGGAAACATTACAGGAAGCAAATATTCCTTTGGATTCTATTACCTTGCAAGCACTTGATGAGTGGCATATCGGTGCGCTTATTGTATATTTTGAGCTTTTAACTTCTTGTGTTGGTATAGCGCTTGGAATCAATACCTATGATCAGCCTGGCGTAGAGTTTGGCAAGCAGCGTCTCCACTCATATTTTTCTCAATAAAAGGAGTGTGATGTCAAAAGACCAAAACCTCCTACCAAAACACATATTACGTATTGCATTTTTAAGCGTACTCTTTAGCGGTAAATGCCCCAAAATACCAGGCACAATAGGTAGTTTTGTAAGCGTATTATTAGGCTTGCCAATCCTGTACTATTCAATAAATACATTTTTTTTGCTCGCAGTTTTGATAGGACTTATTGCAATCAGAGAGATTACTATCTGGGAGAACTATACACAAAAACACGATGAAAAATGGATCGTAATCGATGAACTTGTCGGTGTATGGATAGCTATGGCGCTAGCAAGCCTTAGTTTTGGAATTCATATCATAGGGATTGCAAGTGCATTTGTGTTATTTCGCATATTTGATGTTTGGAAACCTTCAATTATCGGTCGCATAGATCGACAAGTACCCGGAGGGCTTGGGGTTGTTGGTGATGATTTTGTAGCGGGGATTTTAGCGGGGATTGCTTCATTACTTGTGATTCAAGGATGCATAACACTCGGGATACCGCTTAATCTTTATATGGATACTTTTGGTATGCAATGAAAAAAGACACTCTAAAGACACAATCTCCATTTGAGCTAGATTCTAGCCTCTCGAAACAAAAAAACCCATCTAGTAAAAAAGCACTTGTGCTTGGTGGTGGTGGATCAAAAGGAGCATACCAAATTGGTGCATATGAAGCACTATGCGAGGAGGGCTTTGAGTTTGATCTTGTTGTTGGAGTAAGTATTGGCGCTATAAATGGTGCAATGATTGCGCAAGGTGATTTTGCTAAAGCAAAAGAATTATGGCTTAATCTAACTCTTGAAGACGTCATTGATAAAGGATTAAATCTTACCTTTGATATGGATTATTATTTTGACAATACACAAAAAATTCTGCCTTTTCTAAAAACCTACACACAAAACAAAGGTATGGACATAACGCCTTTGCAAAATACAATCGCTGCATATATAGACTACAACAAGCTTGCTAATTCTCCGATAGATTTTGGATTATTGTGCCTTGAAGTTCCATCATTTAACCCTTGTGAAAAACAAAAAGCACAAATGGATGAAAACTCCTTATTGCATTGGCTACTTGCTTCTGCCTCCTGTTTCCCAGCATTTCCTATCTATGAAATTGCAGGGCAAAAATATATCGATGGCGGCTATTATGACAATCTCCCTATTGATCTTGCATTCAAAATGGGAGCGAGCGATATTGTTGCTATCTCACTTAATCCAGACTGCGAGACAAAATATGATAAAAATCCACTCGTACAACACCTTCGTCCTTCACACTATCTTGGCACTATGCTAGATTTTACACCAAATAATATTAAGCGCAATATGCGTATTGGCTACTTAGATATGAAACGCGCGCTTTCTTATTATTGTGGTAAATATTTTGCCTTTTATACGATGAGTGCAGCGGAATCTAGTATGCTAGAATCTATCGCCAAAAAACTTTTATGTTTTCTCCTAACAAAAGAGCTAGATACAAATACCACCCCACCAACACTCTCATCGCTCCTTAGTGATCAAATGGCACGTACTGGGATACTCTCTAAAATCACTTCTAGCACTCCCTTTTGCGACAAGCTTCTGATACTCGCAACACAACATAACCACCAAAAACCAACCCTGCAAGACATAGGCATAGCGCTTCTTGAAGGGTTTATGGAGGTATTTTGCTATGATGATTTAAAGGTATGGAAAGTCAATGATGTGCTAGATTCTGCTACAAATGCGCTACACCTCTCGCACGACAACCTCCTCACAAGCCAAAATACGCCTACAAATCTAAACCCACAACACCTCCAAGATCTACAAGAAATTCTCACATCACTCAAAACACACAAACCAAATGCCACCCTTTTAGAAAAAACACCAGAACTAATGTGGTGCGCACTTTTAGCACTTAGCCTTTCTATGGCGAATATGTGAGATGCTTGGCAAAATCACGCTCATAAATGCGCAACATCACCCAAAAAAATGCCGTAATCGCTGGACCAATAATAATACCCCAGAATCCAAATGCCCCAAGCCCCGCAAAAATAGCAAAAAATATTACAAACTCATTGATATTAAGTGGTGTTTCTAAAAGCTTGCGATTTACTATGCGTATGAGAAAGGGTTTAATAATATTATCGATAATAAAGCCAATAAACACCATACTATAAACCGCCAAAAATATTGCACTAAAAGCATTGCCCTGTACATAGAGTATCAAGCTTATGGGCAGCCAAACAAGTACGCCACCAACGATTGGAATCATCGAGCAAAGCCCATAAAGCACACCAAGCAAGATTCCATCAAACCCAAATATTTGAGCTACCACACCAAAAGCAAAACCCTGCAAACAGATGTTTAGAATCGTTGAGAAAAACACCACACGAAGTACGCCGCTAATATCAAGCGCGATGAGATCGCTTTGCTCTGAGCGCATGGGTAGGAGTGATTTGAAATAAGCATACCAACTCCCACCATAAAAGAAAAACACAGACAAAAACAACACAATCAAACACAAATCCACCACAAACCCCACGCTACTTTTACCAATATATGTGCTGATTTTGGTCGCATAGGTAGCTACAGAAGAAATAGAAAAGTTTTGCAGCACATCACTAAAATGAAAAAACGGAACATAGCTTGAAAGATGTATAAGCAATTGACGAATCTGAAGAAGCCACATTTCTGTCTGTTTCCAATCTATGCCAAGAAGTGAGAGTGTTCCACGATGAATCACAAAATAAAGTGGAATAATAAAAAGTGCTAGCAAAGTAAGCACACTAAGAATTGAGGCGATAAGATTGTTTTTGCTATATTTGTAAAAAAAGTCTTTAATCCAATAGGTTGCGATACATAGCAGTGTCGCGATGATTATATCTTTCAAAAACGCATAATACAGCCAAACAATCAAAATAAGCGCGATAATAAAAGCAATGGCGAAAAATATCTTTGCCTCTTTGGGCGCGCTTGTGTTTTGGCTCTTTGGGCTCTGGATTCTAGTAGCTGAATCTTTTGGTTTTGGGGTATTGTTTGAAGGCTTCATCGGCTGAATATACCTTAAAATGTACCTAATGGTTCGCCACCTAAGATATGAAAATGCAAATGCGGCACTTCCTGCCTGCCGTCTGCTCCGATATTGGTAACAAGGCGATAGCCGCTTTCTTTTATCCCTGCGATACTAACAACCTCTAAAATAAACTCTCCCATTTTTCCAAGAAGCTTTGCATCTATGCCGTTAAAATCTTTGATTTCTTTTTTGGGAATAGCCAAAATATGCACTTTAGCCTTAGGTGCTATATCATAAAACGCCAAAAAATCCTCGTTTTCATAAACTTTATTGCAGGGAATCTCTCCCTTTATAATCTTGCTAAAAACATTCATACTAGCCCCCTTAATATCTTGCACATTTTACCACAAAAAATTTTTTCTATAAAAAATAAACTCTTTCAAACGTCCCGGACATCTAAAATCTCGCTCAGAAAAACCAGCGCCACCGGGACCAGAATCAGCAGGTGGATAAATCCAAAAGGTTTTATGGCTATACCCAAACCTCAAAAATGTTGCTACCAATGCATCATCATTGTTTCTTTTTAGCTCGCGGCAATCCACACCCACCTTTGTTCCATTGTTTGAAAGTCTTTTTTGGTGTTTTTCTTTGATGTATTGATTGTTATCACTGCAGTATGCCCAGCTGTAGTTTTCGTTTTTTAACTTGCGTAGTGGGTAGCGTTTATAGTAGGGTATAGTTTGAAACATAGACTTCTGCAAAAGCTCTTCTGCCTTACGATCCGCATAGGTTCTTTGCAGGTGATATGTAAACCGCTCTCTGCCTTCTTTTTCTGGGAAACAGTCTTGCTTTTTTAAGCACTCTGGTATGTAGTTTTGTTTGTCATATTCGCTTAACATATTTTGGCTATCAAGATATGCGAATTTTTCTTGTGTGGTTTTATTATGCCATATTTGCTGCCATTCAATAACAATAGCATTTAGTGTTGCCTCATCGGCGATTGAAGATGCAATCCCCATAGCATCAATGAATATTTCAGAATAGTGCCAATGTTTCCTATATTCCCCATAAGATAGATAGGCAGGACTCCAGCCTCCAGCTTGCATAGCATGCCATATAAACCTTGCCTCATCTTCAAGAGGATATGAATATGCGTATGAATAGATGTATATTGTATCATCAATAAGAGTATAAATAAGTGATGATGTGATAGTTTTAATTGCGCGTACCATCTCATTATGTTTGTAAATAGGCTTATTGAATTTCTTAATTTGTTTGTTAAATTTCTTAATTTGTTTGTTGTATTTTCTTAGATTCTTGTTTTGGGAGATATAGGCTTTATACAGCGATTTATCATGAATAGTTAGTACAGGATAGGACATACACATCGCTTTATACCGATAGTAGTCCGCATCAAAAAACTTAACGCCATAATTAATCGGTGCAAGAACCACAAAAAAAGGCAGATAAAAAAGAGCTGCTATGGCAAACATATTTATATATCTGCAAGATCGTTACAAATCGCCCTAGCACATTCTATGCCGTCTTTTATCGCCCACACCACAAGGCTCTGTCCTATGCGTGCATCGCCACAAGTATAGATTCTAGATATGCTTGTGGTGTAGCTATTGTTTGTGGTTTTAATATTTGTAGCAGAATCTAGCTCCACACCAAAATCGCTTGCGATACTCTCTTCACTACCGCTAAACCCCATAGCAAGCAGCACCAAATCCGCCTTGTATTCTTTCGCGCTACCTTGCACTTCTTTGCTTATACGCTTTCCTTCTTGCTCGCTCCATTCCAAATCCACTGCCACAACGCCTGCAACCTTGCCGTTTTTTATCACAAATTCTTTTGTGAGCTTTTGATACTCGCGCACATCTTTTCCATACACCTCCAAGGCTTCTTGCAAACCATAATCCGTGGTGAAAGTCGCCTTTTTTAGGGGCCAAGGGTTGGAGGCTTTGCGCTCTTTTGGGCGCTTGGGGCTGCGCTCAAAACGCGTGATAGATTTCGCCCCTTGTCTAAGCGCTACCGCTACACAATCCACACTCGTATCGCCACTCCCAATGATTAGCACATCTTTGCCTTTAGCAATCATATCTTGCTTCCCAGAATCTAGCAGACTCTTTGTGTTTGCGGTAAGAAAATCAAGCGCAAACATTATCCCCTCACTAGCACACTTAGCTTTCTTATCAGTCTCTACAAACCGCCCCTTAATAGCAAGATCGATAGGTTTGCTAGCCCCAGTAGCAAGCACAACCCTATCAAAATCTTTTAGAAGTTGTTTTGCCTTTTTACTAGAATCTATTGGTGTGTTTGGCTTAAATGTGATACCACTTGCTTGCAGAATCTCTATGCGCCTTTTGATGAAAGTTTTATCAAGCTTCATATCAGGGATTCCATACATCAAAAGCCCGCCAACTCGATCGCTTCGCTCAAATACAACTACTTTATACCCTGCCTTATTTAGCTCCCAAGCACAAGCAAGCCCAGCTGGACCACTCCCTATGATAGCAATCTTCTTATCGCTATAAGATTCTGGAACAAAAGGATGTACAAGATTTTTGCTAAAAGCGTGCTCAATGATTGTAAGCTCGGTATTTTTTATCATCACTGCTTGTGTATGAATAGCACACACACACGAATCTTCACAAGGTGCTGGGCAAACCCTACCAGTAAAATCTGGAAAAGGATTTGTAAGGCTTAGTCGCTCATAAGCCTCCTCAAAATGCCCACGATATACTAGGTCATTCCACTCTGGGATGAGATTATGCAACGGACACCCCACATCACCTCCCTCAATAGGCGCATTGTGTTGTTGGCAAGCTATTGTATCGCTGCTTTGATAGAGTGTTGTTTTTTGATTTTTAGCAATAATACCTGTTTGGCAAAATGGAATACCACAATCCATACAGCGCCCCGCTTGGATTTGTACTTCCTTTGTGCTAAAAGGAATGCTAAATTCTTTGTAATGTTTTATGCGCTCTTTTGGTGGTATTTCTTGTTTTTTTGCCCGTTTGTAGTCTAAAAACCCTCGTGGATTACCCATTATTGCTCCTTTGTATAAATTGTTGTAGCATATTTGCACATATCATTTGGCATTGCTTGTGATTTTTATAAATGCTTCAAGCTCTGGATCTTTGGCATTTTTGCACATTTGTAGTGTTTTTAGGGCAACCTCATAATCACGCGGCATTACTTTGAAAAAATCATTTTTGTTGAAGCGATCAAGCACCTCACGTGCCTTTTTTGATCCGGTATAGTGGATATGTGATTCTAACATTTTGCGAATTTCTTTTTCATCAGATTTGGTGATCTCTCGGACATCAACTAATTCAGCATTGATACGCGCACGATTGTGCTGCCCCAAGATATAAGCATATCCGCCACTCATACCTGCCGCAAAGTTTTCGCCAACATCGCCAAGACAAAGTACACGTCCTCCGGTCATATATTCACACCCATGAACGCCCATTCCTAACACCACCGCGCTCACCCCAGAATTGCGCACACAAAAACGCTCTCCTGCAATCCCATCCAAATACACTTCACCGCAAGTTGCGCCATAAAGACAGGCGTTCCCCACAATAATATTTTCTTCAGGACTAAAGCTAGAATCTTGTGCAGTTTTAGCAATAATCTTGCCACCGCTTAGCCCCTTACCCAAATAGTCGTTCGCATCACCAATAATCTCTAACAAAATCCCATAGTTCAAAAATGCACCAAAGCTATTGCCTGCATTGCCAATAGCTTTGATATGAATCGTATTGTCTGGCAATCCTTTTGCACCATAGATTCTTGTAATCTGGCTTGAAAGCATAGTAGCAAAAGTGCGACTAAGGTTGCTTACTTCAAGGCTTAGACTTACCTTTTTGCCCTCGCTTATCGCCTTTTTGCACAGTGGCAGGAGAATCCTATAATCAAGTGTTCTCTCTAGCTTATTGTCTTTAAAATCTTTAAAATGTACAGCCGTTTGATTATAAGTTGAAAGGTCTTGTATCATACGATTGAGATTGATTTTATCTGCCTTTGGGTTTAGGCTTTTTTGGCGCAGCTTATCGACACGTCCCACCATTTCATCAATCGTTCTAAATCCAAGCTTTGCCATATATTCACGGAGTTCTTGCGCAATAAAATACATAAAATTAATAACATATTCGGGCTTTGCATTAAAACGCTCTCGAAGTTCTCTATCTTGTGTGGCGATCCCAAAAGGACAGGTATTAAGATGGCACACGCGCATCATCGTACAACCAAGAACAATCAAAGGCGCAGTGGCAAATCCAAACTCCTCTGCCCCAAGCAATGTCGCAATCGCTAAATCTCGTCCGCTTAAAAGCTTACCATCTGTCTCAATACGCACGCGATCTCGCAAGCCATTGAGGATTAATGTTTGATGAGTTTCAGCAAGCCCGAGCTCCCAAGGAATGCCCGCATTTGCAATACTTGTTTTGGGGCTAGCTCCTGTCCCACCATCATATCCAGAAACAAGGATAATATTCGCGCCAGCTTTTGCGACACCTGCTGCTACCGTACCAATTCCAGATTCTGCGACCAATTTTACCGAAATGCTTGCTTGAGAATTAGCATTTTTTAGATCATAGATTAGCTGTGCCAAATCTTCAATAGAGTAAATATCGTGGTGTGGCGGAGGCGAAATAAGTGTCACGCCTGGTGTACTATGGCGTGCTTTTGCAATCCAAGGATATACTTTAAAACCGGGGAGTTGCCCACCTTCACCGGGTTTTGCACCTTGTGCGACTTTGATTTGAATCTCTTTGGCATTCACAAGATATTCTATATTCACCCCGAAACGTCCGCTTGCTACCTGTTTTATTGCACTTGATTTTGAATCGCCATTTTGTAGTTTGCCATAACGCTCGGCATTTTCACCACCCTCGCCACTGTTGCTTTTGGCATGTAGCCGATTCATCGCGATTGCAAGTGTTTCGTGAGCTTCTTTAGAGATAGAACCATAACTCATTGCTCCTGTTTTGAAGCGCTTGATAATACTTTGTGCGCTCTCAACTTCATCAATACTTATCGCCTCACTAAAATCCATTTCTAATGCATCGCGTAAAGATACAACCTTGGAATCTATGATATGTGTGTATTCTTTGAATAGTCCATAATCTCCCCTCCTGCAAGCCTCTTGCAAGCGAAAAATCGCCATAGGGTCAAGCAAATGCTCTTCCTGCTGTGCGCGCCATTTATGAGAGCCTCTTGATTCTAGTGCGTTTGAAGGAAGAAAAGCACTATTATGAAAACTTGCATAATCTTTTATGATGTCTTCTAGCCCTATGCCCTCGATTCTACTTGCAGTAGCAGTAAAATATTCATCTATAACACTTGATTGTATGCCTATACACTCGAAAATTTGCGCGCCAGTATAGCTTTGCATTGTGGAGATTCCCATTTTAGAAGCGATTTTTACAATCCCCTTAGAAGCAGCTTTAATATAGTTTTTGATTGCTTTGTCATAGGGTAGTTCTAGCTCTTTGCACGTGATTAATCCATAAATACTTTCATATACCAAATAAGGATTAATGGCTGTGGCTCCATAGCCAAGCAAACAAGCAAAATGATGGATTTCGCGTGGCTCGCCAGATTCTATTATGAGGCTTGCGTGTTTGCGTAAATTCTTACGTACTAAAAAATGGTGCAACCCAGATACGGCAAGCAAAGAAGGAATAGCATAATGTGTTTTATCTAAGCCCTTATCACTTAAAATAATAACAGAAGTTCCTTGTTCTATGGCTTTTAACGCATTTGCGAAGAGAGAATCTAGCGCTTCTTTTAATGAACACTTTGCAGGCTCGAACAAAATAGAAAGCTCGGTGATTTGAAAATTTTTCAAAGATTTTATCTGGTGAAGTTCTTGGTTTGAAATAATAGGCAAAGCAAGCTTTATGCGCTTGGCATTTTCTGCACTTGGCATAAGTAGATTCCCCTCGCGCCCCAAGTAGATTCTCTGGCTTGTTACAATTTCTTCGCGAATCGCATCAAGTGGTGGATTGGTAACTTGAGCAAATAGTTGTTTAAAATAACTAAACAATGGCTGGGGCTTAGAATCTAACACTGCTAAAGGTGTATCAATCCCCATTGCTGCAAGGCTTTCCTTGCCATTTTTTGACATAGGCAAAATACTTGTCTTAAGATCCTCATAACTCCAGCCAAATGCCTTTTGCAAACAAAGACGCTCCTGTGGTGATAGAAAACTCTGTTTGTAGGGCTTTGGTGGGAGCTTATCAAGTTTTATAAGATTGCTAAGCCATTTAGCATAGGGTTTGGCATTGGCATATTGCTCTTTGAGTTCGGCATCTGATACGAGGCGACCACGTGCTGTATCTACAAGCACAAGCTTGCCCGGCTCTAAACGTTTTTTGGCTTTGATGTTTTTTTCATCAAGTTTGAGTGTTCCTGTCTCACTCGCAAGAATCAAAAAATCATCTTTCGTGAGATAATAGCGCGAAGGACGGAATCCATTGCGATCAAGACTTGCACCCATAATAATTCCATCTGTAAATATGATAGAGGCGGGACCATCCCAAGGCTCCATAAGCAACGAATGATATTCATAAAACGCTCTTTTGCGTGTATCCATATTTTTGTTTTTGCTCCAAGGCTCAGGAATCATCATCATAAATGCTTCTTCTAGGCTTCTACCATTGAGCGCAAGAAACTCTAGTGTATTGTCAAACATCGCAGAGTCACTAGAATGCTTTGCAATAATAGGAAACACTTGACTTAAATCCTTGAAGTATTCACTTTTGCATAATCCCTCGCGTGCCCTCATAGAATCCACATTGCCTTTGATTGTATTAATCTCACCATTATGCACCATATACCGATTTGGGTGAGCACGCTCCCAAGAAGGAAAAGTATTGGTCGAAAAACGCGAATGCACAAGTGCTATAGCAGAATGCATATTAACATCTTTCAAATCCAAATAAAAATCGCTAAGCTGAGTTGAAAGCAACATACCTTTATAAACAATAGTACGCGAAGAAAGACTGCAGATATAAAATCTTGCTATTTTGCGTTCTAGTGCGCGCTTTTCGATAATACGTCGTACAATATAAAGCTTACGTTCAAAATCTAGACCGCGCGCGCAATTCTCTCCACGCCCAATAAATACTTGCAAAAAATATGGCATAGCATTAAACGCAGTTTTTCCAATGTCGCTTGGATTTGTTGGCACGAAGCGAAAACCTAGCAAAGGAAGATTCTGTTCCTGCAACACTTCTTGGATAAGTGCTTTACCCTGTTCTTTTGCCTCGAAGTTTGGCGAGAGAAACACCTGTGCCACTGCATAATCACCCTCTTTTGGCAATGTGAAACCAAGATTTTGTGTTTCAAAAAACGTATGTGGAATCTGAATAAGAATCCCAGCGCCATCACCGGTATTGTCTTCTGCACCAGTACCACCACGATGTTCTAATTGCATAAGAATACTAAGCGCATCTGCTATGACCTTATAAGACCGAATTCCGCGAATGTTTGCGACCGCACCTATACCGCACGAATCGTGTTCAAAGCGTGGCTCATAAAGCCCGATATGATTGGTATCTAGTGGGTTTTGGTTGTTATGTGGAAGATCTGTCTTCATTAGCTGTACTATCTCCTTGCTTGGCTTTAGCATAAATTATAACAAAATCTAGATTAAAGGATAGCACCCTTCCCACCCCAAAATCGTTTTAAATTCAGAATTTAATTAAGTACAAATAAAACAGATTTGCCTTGGATTTTACTTTATATACTTCACTACATACATCTATTTTAGATTCTGCGAATCAGAATCTAAAAGCTTGCACAATCTTAACTCTCCACATCACGCCCATACTTTAATACTCAAAATTTCTAAAACCCAAGTAAATCAACAATACATACAATAATTTACATCAGTGAAATATGGGATTTATTTACCACACTTATACAAATTACACCCCTAATAAAATATTTTCTTTGAAACAACCCAAAAAGCATTCATACAATCCATAAGCTTTTCTGCCCTCTCCCTAAAACACATAGCGCGCACCAAGATTTGCTGTAACATTTAAATCCTTATAGCTTAGTCCTACTCTGCTCCCAACAGC
>CALUTE010000002.1 GCA_944323645.1 uncultured Helicobacter sp.
AAAGAAAGCACACACAAAGAGAGTGCTTATACAAAAGAAAAAATAGGCTATACACTTTTTAGATTCCATACCAATCCCAACTTGCTCTGTCCTTTGGGTAAAAATATCCATAGCCTTTTAGATTCTCATTTTATAAAGGCTCAAAGAGTGCTAGAGGAGTATCTTGCAAGTGTGAAGTTAAGTGATTTGCTAGAGGAGCTACGCACACAGCATTTGTGCTAGGGAATTAATCCTAAGTTTTTGTGAGAGTGAGTATAGTTGGTGCATTGACTACAATTATTGCTCATAACTTCTTAATTGTATTAATTTTCCTAACTTTTACCCTAAATTCCTCTTTTAAAGCATTGAAGCACTTATTCAAACAACGGCAACTCCCTCATCATATTGCGTAGCTTTATTGCTACCCTTGGCATATGCTCAGCTATGGTCAGTCCTACTAAATCGTAGTTTGTGTTTATGGCATTGATGAGATTTACTACCTCGGCTATCTTTAGCCCATTTTCTACCACGCCAACCGCCATTATAAGCTCACTAGGATCTAGCACATCTAAGTCAAAATGCACCACCGCCTTAGATTTACCCCTGCTTTTAAGCCATTCTAAGAGCTTTGTAGAATCTCTAGATTCCTCTGGGCTTAAGACTTTCACGCCTATTTCCTCACATCGCTCTTTCTTACCTTCAAAGTCTCGCAATCCCACGATGATAGAATCTTTAGGATTAAAATGCGCGGGTAAAATCCTAGCAATGCCTTCTTTATCGATAAGCCCAAAGGTAGCCGCTAACGCCATAGCGTGGTAGCCCTGATATTTATCTCCTTGCAAATTCAAATCCTTGTGCGCATCTATCCACACGATAGCCACATCATCTTTGTATTTGTTCGCTAGATAACTAAAAGGCACGACAGAGACAGAGCATTCGCCCCCAAGCGTTAGAATCTTATCAGGTTTATACTTGTTTAAAATCTCTAGTGCTGCCTTGCTTTGCTTTACAATCTTATCATAGTTTAGAATGCCGTTTTTAGATTCTCGCACGCCAGATTTTGGATATTCAAGCGAGATAGGCACTTTGGCTATCTTAGTCTTTGAATCTTTAGGGGCTAAAAACTCCAAAAGCTCCGCACCCAAATAATATCCCGTGCTAGAATCTTTTTCGTTTAACTCTGGTATCATCTTGCCAACATCACCGCCCTGCCATTGTGGGTAGAGTAGTCGCAGGGTGTTCATTTTCTAGCTCCTTTATACGCCTCTACCACGACTTCTACACGCATTTGTGGCAATCCAAGCCCAGCGACTTGCACCATAGTCCATAGTGGCGGTATTTGACAACGCTTTTTAAATTGAGAAGCCATAAGCTTATTTATCTCATCTGTTATCTTGCCTGTGAGATATATCGTTACGCTATACACCTCACTCCAGCTACTCCCAGCAGATTCTAAGACAAAGCCGACATTCTCAAAGGCTTGATTAATCTCATCTTTTAGCTCTTTATGTGGGAAATTAAAATCCCTATCCCAGCCGCCTTGCCCTGAAATCTTTATAATCTTATCATCTATGATAACCGCCGTGCTAGCCCCAGATTCTTTGAAATTATCACCTTTTTGTAATATACTATACCTTTAGAAAGTTTATTTATTGCCAACCTATCTTGTAAGCAATACATATAAAAAATAAGTGCTGCATAGAATCTACCCCTAGTGCAGATTCTGATTCTAGCTCTAAAGACATTGTGTGAAAAAAGAAACGCTCAATTATCACTCACTCTCAAGTACAAGCGATAAGGCTTTGTATAGTATTGTGATGAGTATTACAAGTGTTGTGTGTGCTGTATGTTTTGTTGTGTTGTATTTTTACATACTTGATTACTTTAAGACTTTAGTAGAAAATGCCTTTATAGTTTATGCTATAAGTATATTCTCTGTCGTGTGTTGTATGTATCTTATGGCAATTATCTGTGGGGCAAGTATCTTAAAAGTAGGCACAAATGCTTTGTGCGTGTCTAGCTTTCTTATTATATATTTTTTATGCTTTTCTTTTTTGGATTCTATATTGGATTTTCAATTTGGTTGGCTTTTAGTATGGTTTGGTTTCTTTATGATGATTCTCCCCAATCTTTTATTACTCCTTGATAAGATTCCCATAACAATGTTTTTGCTATTCTTTTTGATAGTGAATATTCTTGCTTTTAGCATTAATCTATTAACTTATGGGAGTTGGTATAAATGAAATATTTTGTAACTATGTATATTAAAAATATGCAAGCACCCTCAATTATCCCTCACGCATTTTTAGGGCTTACCCATACCCACCCTGATGAATTAGATTCACTAGGTGATATTGAGCTAGAAAAATATTCTAATCCACAATCTTTGTATGGAGGTATCATTTGAATATCCCCATATACTCAAACCTCAAAGCAAAGTTAGAATCTAAAGGACTAGATTCTATCACAAGCGGACAGATTGCGTGGTTTGTGTGTAGTATATTATTATTTTGTATCCCGCTTGTGTATTATAATCAATTTGTGTTTGCACTCATGGCATTATTTGTATATATTATAAACCTTATGTATATTCACAATATATTAGCACTTGTGGCGGTGGTAGTAAATTTGTGTATTGCTATTAATTATAGCGATTTTAATATATTTCTGATAATATCCTTTGTATTTCTTACTATTTGTGTTGCTTTAAGGTTATATAGAGTTATGATAATTTTTTGTTTAGGATTTTTATATTTATATATTTCATTGCAAATATTTAATGCTTTGGGAGGACTTATGAAATGAAATATTATGTAACTCTTTATATTGACCCAATATTTGATTTCGAGGGCTTCACCCACGCCTTTCTAGGCTTAACCAAAGATAAATCACCTGATGAATTAGATAAAGTAGATAAAGTAGATAAAGAATTACGAGATAAAAAACTTAAAAATGCTGATTGGAAAGATTTTGATAAAAGTAGGATTCTGTGAAAAAAGACAAGTTTGAGTTTGGGATTTTTATTTTAGATTGCTTTATGTGTATAGGGTTAATGGTGATATCTATTATTCTTTTTTTTGTATTAGAAGTAATTATACAAACCAATGGGTTTTATGCCCTTGCTGCACTTCTTACATTCTCTCATACTTCAATATTTGCACTATATTTCTTTTTAGAAAAGAAAAATATCATCCAATACAGAATCTACAAGCCAAGTTTTTGGTTTGTTTTTATAAGTATAAATAGCTATTGGTGGCTTGTGGCTTATCATCTTGCTAATGGTGGTTTTAGCAAATAATTAATAACCAAGGATTCTCTATATAATACTTTATAACAATCTATATCCACCCAATGAGTCTTAAATGCGACAACAAACTTTAGTGAGATTCTAGGTATTCCTCACGCCTTTTTGGGCTTGACTCACACCCACCCTGATGAGTTGGATAACAAGGCAAAAATTTATGGTGTTCCCGATAGATGTTTGGCAATGTTATTTGAGATTCTAATCCTTATAAGACAGCAATCAAGAATATCTCAAGCACAATGCGTAGAGAATCTTCATCTTTAGCTTTGCAATTATTATATAATACGCGATAGTACAAAACACGATGATGACAGGGAGTGTGCAATGGCAAAGATTTTGATAGTATTCTTTTGGATATGTTTGCAAGTGGTATATGCTGAAGAGCTACCTGAATGCAAAAGTGAGACAGACAAACAAAGGGGCTGCGTATTACATCATAATATCTTGGAGCTAGGATTCATACCGGGCAGAAAAGAACCGGGACTGAAAGAGTATAGATACCAAACCCCTTATAAAGATTCTCTAATACATGGTGTAGAAAAGGGCTACTATGACAATGGCTCTCTCAAAAAGGAAACGCCTTATAAAAATGGCAAAAAAGAGGGCATACAAAAAGAGTATGACCAAAAAGGCATACTCACACAAGAAACATCTTACAAAAACGACAAGATACATGGTATAAGAACACGATACGATTATGAAGGCAAGATTTACTCACAAACTCCCTACAAAAAAGGTGAGATTGATGGTGTTTTCAAACGATACAATGACAAAGGCATTGTAGTAGAAGAGACTACCTACAAAAATGGCAAAAAAGAGGGTGTGAGTAGGGATTATGATTATGAAAATGGCAAGATTCTAAGAACAGAGCGCTTGTATAAAGATGATAAAGAAGTAAGCACAAAGGAATATGGCAAAAATGGCAAACTCATAAGAGAGATACTCTATAATGATGACTATAAATCCCCTTTTTTAGTTCAGAGAGAATACCGCACAGACGGCTCACTTAGGCGGAAGTTTCTGCATTTTGATTATAATCAAGCACAAACAATCATAGGACATACCGAAATGTTCTATGATACCAATA
The DNA here is from genome assembly GCA_944323645.1 of uncultured Helicobacter sp. Lineage (GTDB taxonomy): Bacteria > Campylobacterota > Campylobacteria > Campylobacterales > Helicobacteraceae > Helicobacter_B. The sequence goes on from CALUTE010000002.1 coordinate 4,371, forward strand.
ACAAGGCATTAGCCATCATCTCCTATGGCGGGACAAGCTGCATAGGGGACAACTGCACGATAGAAGTGAAAAAGTGTGCCGATGATAAGCCGCTAAAGGAAGTGGATATGAAAGATATGAAAGTGGATTTTTATACGCAAGCCCTAGATTACATTGAAAGTATCGCTTTTCAAAGCTGTGGTGAATGAGTGGCATAGATATGTGCGTGATAATCGCTCGTAGACAATATGTAATGTGCTTGTGGTATAGCAAGTGATATGCAAACTAGATGTATTTGAGATAGCTGACTGAAGTGGCTTTGGGATTGTTATGCTTTATATGTATGCTATATGATACCACAGGGGGAGGCTAGTCTTTGATTGTCTCTTAGATTTTGCTAATTTTGCTTTTGTATAAGCACAAAGCAAATGGATTATGTAATCCTCATCATTCCTTGATTACTACTTGTGCCTTTTGCTAGATTGCCCTTTGTCAGAGTTCTAGCAGATTTTGCTTTATCAATACGCAATCCCCTCTTTTAAAAATGTATTGCTCTGCAACTCATCAAAGGCACGATTTACTTCCTCGTTGGTATTCATAACAATAGGTCCTCCCCAAGCGATACTTTCTTGCAATGGGATTGAGGCTATATAGAGAATCTGTGCAAACTTATCTGTGCTAGCTAGGCTTATGCTATCGCCATTTGTCAGCCGCACTGCCGTCTTTTCTCTCACTAACTTACCATCGATATACGCATCGCCTTGTAGCAAAAATAGCATGGCAAAATACTCGCTTTTAGTCGGTAGTATTTGTGTTTTATGAGGCTCTAGCCATAGATCATAATAATCAAGTGGTAGATATTTCCCGCAAAAACCCTTTGTGCCTTCATACTCTCCAGCTAAAAGTCTAAGCCTAGCAGATTCTAACTCTAGCTCGGGTATCTCTGTATTTTTAATGCTTCTATACGCAGGGGCACTCATCTTGTCTTTTTGCGGGAGGTTAAGCCATAGCTGCACACCAAGCATTCTCTCACAAGGTGGCAAAATCTCCTCATGCAAGATTCCAGAGCCAGCAGTCATCCACTGCACCTCGCCATCTTGTATGGTATCGCTATTGCCTAGGCTATCTTTGTGCGTCATTTTGCCCTTATACACATAGCTAATCGTCTCAATTCCCCGATGCGGATGCATAGGAAAGCTTTTAATATAATCCTCAGGATTTGTAGAATCAAAAGAATCTAACATCAAAATGGGGTCAAATGTGTGCATGGTCTGTGCACCCAAAACCCTTGTAAGCTTCACACCTGCACCATCTATGGCAACCCTACCCACAATCTCAGCAGCAATCGTGCGTTTCATAGAATTTCCTTATATGCAATGTATGGGGGCAAGTTTCCCTAAGCCCGTTTCCCTAAGCCCTACCCAAAAACCTTTTGCAAGTGTGCCTTATAATCTGCCTTGTATTTTTCAAGCTGTGGGTTTTTCATCACATCATTACACATAAAGCTAGGCAAGGCACTAAGCCCCATAAACTGATGTGCTTTATGGAGATGAAACAACACGCCATCAATTCCTTGCCCTTCAAAAAACTGCCCAGATTCTGTAAATGCTTCTAGCGGGGCATTCCAAGTCGTGCTAAAGAGATATTTTTTGTTCTTTGCTAATCCGCCGCTACCATATTTTTTGCTAGGGTCTTTGCTACTTCTGCCATCATTAGCATAGAGTTTGCCCTGTGTGTTGTCTGTGACTTCATCGAGGTATTTTTTCACAATCCAAGGCTCACCCATCCACCAGCCCGGAAACTGCCATATCCAAACATCAGAATCTAGGAGTTTTTGAAGTTCAGATTCTACCTCATAGCCTTTGTCAATGTGCGTTTCAAGCACCTTTAGCCCTAGAGATTCCAAAGTCTCTTTTGCCACATTATGCAGTGCCTCATTAATCTTACCACCAGATGCACCAAACGCCTTGCCACCATTAAGTAATAATACAGTTTTCATTTCTTTCCTTTAAATAATTTTCCTAATTATACTTTTAGCCTATTTTATTGTCAATAATGCACTTTTATGTAATATAATATCATTTATGTAATATACTATACTTTTACATAGTTTAATTATATAGTTTCAATGATGGAGCATATTATGGCAAAACGCAAAAAAAATTCAAAAATTCATTTAGATATCACAGCAGAAAAAAGACAAAAGTTAGAATCTTATCATTGCACGATAGAAGCAGGGATTGCGATGATTGGCGGAAAATACAAGATAATGATTTTACATCATTTAATGCAAGGGGCATTGCGATACAACCAAATCGCTAAAGCTCTGCCAATAGCCACGCCAAAAATGCTCTCTCAACAGCTAAAAGAGCTAGAATCTGATGGTATTATCAAACGCACACTCTATCCTGTCGTGCCACCAAAGACGGAATACAATCTCACTCCTTTAGGAGAGGCTTTAAAGCCTGTGATAGAATCTCTGTGTGCTTGGTCGCAATACTATTATGAGGCTTGTGGTGTTGAAGATATACACAAAGACAAAGGCTCTTAATCAGATTTGAACTTTTAGTTTTCATTGTAAAATCTATAATCTTATTCCCAAAACTCCCAAGTTTCTCTAAATGTCATATTCAGATGACAAAAGGGGGATACTTATTACATATTTTTGTGGGTATTGTATTTGATATAAAGATTTAATAAGTTTGTTGTTTGCAAAATTTAATTATAATTTTTTTATATTATATTATTTTAATATAATATAAAAAATATAGTATATTCTAAATTATTCCAAAAGCGAGGCGCGGTATGCAAAGTTCTAAGCAAACACATCTTATTGGTATGGTATTGCATCTTCACCATAAGCTACATAATGTTTATGCCAAGATTTTAGAGCCTTATGGGCTGATACCTAGGCAGTTTGGCGTTCTTCGCACAGGAAGTATGGGGCAAGCTCTTTCTCAAACCAAGCTTTCGCAGATTTTTATGCTAGATAAAAATATTGTTGGTATGATGATAGATGCATTGGAGGGTAGGGAGCTGATACAAAGACAGCAAAATCCTAAAAATCGCCGAGAGAATCTTATCATCACTACAGACAAAGGTGAGGCATTGGTTGCAGAGGTAGAATCTAAACTACTTCAGGCGCAACGGGAGTGTTGTGGGGCTTTGAGTGAGGAGGAGTTTGCAAATCTGTGCGAATACATAACAAAAATCAATGTTTGCTCTCCTATAGAGAAACAATAAAAGGAGTAATATGCGAAAAATTATATTATGTGTTGCGATGGTGTTTGTGGCGTTATTTAGCACTAGTAGTGCTCAAGAAATTCCAAATACTCTTACCATCAATATGGCAAAATCTAATGTGGGTTTTAAAGCTAAGAAAATGGCTTTTGTAGGTGTGGAAGGTAGCTTTAGCACATATTCTGGCAAGGTAGCCTTAGCTAGCATATCACAACATAATACAGAATCTATCATTATTACAGAGCTTTCTGGCACTATTGTAGTAGATTCTGTGCAAAGTGGTAATAGCACGCGTGATGAACATATTAGGGGTGAGGTGTTGTTTGATTCCAAAAAATATCCCGAGATTGTTTTTACAATGACGCAATATGAGCCATTGGGGGCAACACAAAATGGTCAATATGAGGGCAGGGTTTATGGAATTATGCAAGCACATGGCATAGCTAAAGAAGTGGTATTATCAAGTCATTTGACAAAAGGTGCTGATACATACACCCTAAGTCTTAATGGCAAAGTCGATGTTAAAAAAGATTTTGGAATGGAGAGCTATGTGATTATGAATAACACTGTTACTATTGATGTTGTGCTGGTGCTAGAAGAGAGATAAACCCACCCTGTATCACTATGAGAGAATCTAGTATATGGCGGCTCCTGTGGCTTATGCTTGATGACTCTGAAGCCATCACAAAACGAAGTTTCTTTAGAAAACGAAGTTTCTTTAGAAAACGAAGTTTCTTTAGAAAAATACTGCTCCCTTTGAATCTCTTGGGGTGTTAGATTCTGGGTTTTAGAATCTGTGCTGTGCTTGATGTGGCTTTTTGTATAGTTAAATCTATACAGGGCTTGGAATCTAAACTTTTGGGTTACCTTAGATTCTATGGGCTCTTTGCAGAATCTAGAATCTATAAATACGTCCTATTGAGTGAAGCGAAATATTTAAGAATCTAGATTTTGTGGGGTTGGTGGGCTTTAGATTCTATAAAACCATAGAATCTAAAAGATCAAAGCAAGATTCTGCAAAGATTTTACCTAAAGGCTTACTATGAAGAGAATCTAAAGTCCTCTTGCTTGGCGTACTTATTAGGCAAGATTTGTGCCTTGCTTATCTGCTTTTAGATAAGTTGGTGCTTTTTATTGTTTTCTTGTTATATCATCTATCGCACTTAGGGCATTGAGACTTCTAGGATAGCCGATGTAGGGCACAAGGGCAGTAATCACTGCTATGAGTTTGGCTCTATCATTGCCATTACGCAAATTCCCTGTTATGTGGGCTTTTAGCTGTGGCTCTGCATCACCCATAGAGGCAATATACACAAAAGTTATCAATTCCCTAAATGATAGTTCTAATCCAGTGCGTGTATAGTAATCTCCAAAGCAATGAGCACTTAAAAACTCGCGTATATGTCTTTGGTCGCTTGGAGCGGTGGCATTGGCTTTGTCTATCCCCTCGCCAAAAAGCTGTCTTTGTGTTTCTAAGCCCTTTTGCTTGCGATTGTCTCTTGTGGTCGTGCCTTGATTTGGCGTTTTAATACCTTTTTGTTTAAAGACTTTATTGGTGATACTTAGAATCTCGGCGATTTTTCCCATTCCCACATAGGGCGTGGCTTGATACACTACTTCTTTGATAGCGATAGGCTCTACCCCGATATTGAGGGCAGCACTAAGCATTGTTTTAAACTCTTGTTGTGCGCCAATAGCACTAAGGCTTGCCAAAATGATTAAAAGTCGCTCTTTTTGTGGAAGCTTAGAGTGCTCCCAAACCTCATCAAAGGCGAAATTCGCATAATTAGTGAAAAACTCTAAATCCTCTTTTGGTAGTTCACTTGTGCCAAAAAGCCTTGTAAGATTCTCTTTTGCATTTGGTGTTAATGTATTCATTGTCGATCCTTTATGTGGAGCTGTGTTTAAAAATGTATTTAAGGAGTTTTTAGATTCTACTGCAACAAGACTTGCACTTAATGTGCCAAGTGCTGTTGCGCTAAACAAAAATCTACTTGAAGTTTTTAGAAAGTCTCTGCTTGGTTTCGTGTGTTTTGCACTGTTTTTTTCTGCATCATCACTCCTTAAATATGATCTATAATTATAGAAGATGAGAGCTACTATCAGTCAAGAGGTATTAGCACGAAATTTTAGAGTCTTATTTAAGCTTTTTTGGTTTTTTCATATGATTTCGCAAGATATAGCCCCACAAACCCCCACAAAAATGACAATGCTGCGCCAACAAGCAGTGCTGCGCCCACGCCAAATTTTAAAACTGCACTTTCAATTTGTGCAGAAAGCGCATCTCCTCCTCGATACACAGCAGTATCAAGGAAGTTTTTGACTTTGTATTTCGCATCAGAATCTAGGGGGACAAAGAGCATTTCACGTCCGGGCTTGACAAGGGCGTATTCTCCCACACTCCTAAAACACATCGCAATAACAAGGGGCAAAAAGAGAGGGTGTGTATAGCTAAGTACAATGAAGCCCACCCCCATAACAAAACCAAGCAGAGATAGCAGCCACTTGATTCCAAAATACTCTACGATTTTAGCAGTTAGAAAGATCTGAAAAACAAAGCTTAGGGTTTGTATGATGAGATTGATATTTGCAAAAGCTTGTGCGCGCGCTTCTCTTGTGGGGAATAGTTCTTTTACTATGCGCATTTGCTCCATATATAAAAAGGTATTAACACTTGTAAGTAGCAAAATAAATGCAAGAAGTGCGAGGAGATATTTGGAGCGCAAGATAAGCCAAAAACCAGCAAAAGGATTGCTAGAGCCGATAGTTTTTTGAAACCTTGCTAAAAAAGCATTACTATTTTTTGCAATGGTAGAAGCTTCTCGTATCAGAAGCCATTTGATCCATAGTGCTAGACACAAAAACACGATTGAAGCAAAGATAAAACTTGTTGTGCTAATTGTAAATATGCTAACCAAAGACGATCCAGCAATACTTCCAAAAGACGCTCCAGCCGAAATAATCCCAAAAAGTCGTCTGCTGGAATCTCGCTCAAACACATCAGTTAGTAAGCTCCAAGCACTTGAAATCACAAAGAGATTAAACACAGACACCCACACATAAAAAACACGACAAAGCCAGATGAAAGCTTCTGTATGTGGAGCGATTGATTGCATAGCGACATATAGTGCTATAAGGTTTGATACAAAGAAAAGATAGATTGCGTTGAGATAGTTTTTGCGTTTGAGTTTTGTGCTAAGCCACATACTTGCCAAAGAGGCTATGCACATCACTACAAACGTAGCTAAAAACAGCCATTTAAGCTCTGTATCTCCTCCTTCTAAGCCCAATGTATCGCGCAATGGACGCAAAATAGCATAGCTTGCAAAAAGCAAAAAGATAAAGCCAGTAGAGAGCAGCAAAAGCCTTATTTCTTCTTTTTTGACACTAAAAATTCGTTGAAGTATGGGTTGCATAGTATTCCTTAAAATAAAGATTTTATAGTAGCGTATTGTAAACGATAAGAGCAACTCTAAGTCAAGCGCTTTTAGTATTAGAGAATATTTTGCAATCATATCTCTTTTGATTATACATAGCGTATTGTTAGGCATTGTATTAATCTTACGAAAGATTTTGTGGGGTTTTTGAGAGGCTTATGCTACCATTTTGTGGAAAAATTCTTATCGATTTTCTAGGGGTTACAGTATGTTTGCTTATACACATTTTGTTTCAAATCACCTTGGTAGTGGTGGTGTGGTTTTTGCTCTAAGTGATCGAATCGGAGGATATAGCCGCGCTCCATTTGATAGCTTAAATCTTGCATTTCACACGGGCGATAATGCCCTAGTGGTTCAAGATAATATATCATATATGCTCAAGCACTTTGGAGTATTGCACCCACTTTGTGTAAATAATAGACTTGCTTATATGACGCAAATACATGGCATTCATTGTGCAACCTTAGAATCTCTTATGCGAGATCAAGCACAATTACCTATGCAAGATTCTTGCAAGATATTTAATGTCGGCGAGGCGGATGTTTTGCTGCTTACTCAAAAGCAGATTCCAGCGATGGTGCTTGTCGCTGATTGTAATCCGATTTTGTTTTTTGATAAAGTCAATAATGTTGCTGCACTTATTCATGCTGGTAGGGCAGGTGTGTTTAGTAGAATTTGTTCTTGTGCGCTAAGACAAATGGGTGCAGCCTTTGGTACGCGAGCACAAGATGTGTATGCGTTTGTGGGAGCAGGGATACGCAAATGCTGCTATGAGGTTAAAGATGATGTAATTGCAGCATTGAAACAAGTATGTGATGATTTCAGTAAATATTTATATACTCGCAATAATCAACACTTTCTTGACCTAGAAGCAATGCTTAAAGAAGAATTTAGAACATTGGGTATTTATGATTGCTATTTTTTTGGTGAATGCACAAGCTGCAATACAAACTTTTTTTCTTATCGTCGTGATGGTATTACTGGGAGATTTGCCTTGATTGCGCAGTTAATATAAGGCTTGATAGATATGTTTTTATCATATATTAAAAGAGATTTGTTGTTGCAGATGCATAAAGTTAGCAATAACGCTAACTTTATGATGTGTGAATTTTAGACACCTAGATATTGTTTGTAGGCTTGAAGTGGTAGGCTTTGCACATTGGCACTAAAAATTGCAAAAGGTTCTTTTTCTTTTACGCCTAAATATTTGAAGCTATGATAGATAGGCAACAAGATTTCTTTTATTGTAGCGCCGTGATGTCCATCATAGCTAGATTCTGCACCACCAGCCGTGGTGATAAGCCCAAAGCTCTTATCATTCAGCATTTTTGGATCATTTCCGTACAAAATACTTGTTAGCACACGATCTTGCCATTCTTTGAGGAGACTTGGTGTGCTAAACCAAAAAAGTGGAAATTGCAATACAATCGTATCTGCTGCTTTCAGCAGTGCTACCTCGGAATCTACATTAATGTTGCCATTTGGATAAGTTGTTGTAAGATTGTGGATCTTGATATTGTTGCAATCTTTAAGGGATTCAAGTAAAGCTTTATTGACCTTGGAATCCTCCCAAAAAGTGTGTGCAAAAAGTACTAATGTTTGCATACTAAACTCCTTGTAATAAAATAAAGCGGCATTCTAGCATTGTTATATAAATAAAGTTTGGATTTTAAAACTATGAAAATTTTTGATTCTCAATAGATTCTAAAAAGAATGCTATAGTGCTATGCTCAAAGATTCTAAAAGATTCTATGTGATGATTCGTCTCTATATCTAATCAATCTTGTGTATTATTGAGGCATTAAAAATTATATGATTATGCTTCAATATTTTCAAATTTTTCATAATGCTTGATAGAAACAATACAAATCTAGTAAAAACTATCATGCTATCATCTTTCACTATGATGATATGTGTATTATTAGAATCTATTATTGCTATCCTTACAAAAGGATTATGCTTAAACTTCCTTGATACCACGATAAAACACTTATATTGTGTCAATGTTTTGAATTGAATTATTGAGAATCTCCAAAGTTTCAAGGTAAATGTAGCATTTTGTAAATGTTGTATCGCATTAGAATACTAGATTTTTAAATTCTCAATTTGTACTCCAATTCTTACAGGGTCGTGATAATCTTTGCTTATCCTAAAAATATGAATGATACATATAGTAGTGCAAAAATATCAAATAAAATCATACTGAGATACCAAAGGATTGTGCTTTTCTTGCGATAACTTCTATCTCAAGTATAAAAGTTGAGTTTCCATAATAATCCAGCACAAAGTTTAATGCAGAGTTTTTATGATTCTTAGAATCTATAAATATTTCTTTACATTTCTCATCTTTATTTGGCTTTTCTAATAAAATCCATTTGCTATAAATATCTTTAGCAATACATCAGCAAATAAAATATTTATAGAGAATGTCGCTAACATTAGTTTTTTCATTGCTTCTTCCTTGTAAGTTTTAATGTTTATTTCTCCTTATTTGAGTTACGATAAGTTTATTTCGCAAGCAGTATCACTACCTTTTACAATAGCAATGTTGTCGTTACCCATATCAAAAAAAATACACATAATCACATTGAGTTTTCATATCAAAACCATAGTATATTTCCAAATATGTATTGCTTTTCCATATATATTTGATACAGGAGTTGTCATCTATATCTTTTTTAAAGTTTTGCAACGGAAGTTTCTTAAACAGCCATTCTTCACCCACATATTACATATAAGTCTTATAGGCTTCTTGTATATCCCTAGCTTTTATAATTACTCTTTGCGGAGTGCCACAATTAACCCATTCTTGCAATCTTGTCCAATTATCCTCACCGCATTCTTTTTTTGCCTCTTCTATAAATTCTTGCTCCATAGGACTACAATGCTCAAATAAAGATTCTATATTCTGTTTATATGAGCAATCTACTCTATGCCATTGCCATATATGCTCTTTACCAAAAGCAAAATTTATAAGCAAAGAAACCAAAAAATAGAATGATAACTTTTTCATTTTCAATCCTTTTTGTAAGATAAGTTTCTGCGTATTTGAGTTGCGACATAGTGCCTCTTTATATTATGTGCAGGTTTTCCTTGTAGCATACCATTTTCTATATACATTTTGTTCTCATCACTTATGCCTTTGTCTTTATGTCTTGTGCCAACTTCATAGGTTTTATTTTACATTTTATAATTAAAAGCCATAATAATTCTATAAGCGTGGATTTTAAAGATCATAGCATACGTTTATAGAGCTATATTTCTAATACTTAGAATAACCAACTCGCACAATAAGCATTCAGACACTGTTCATAATTTCCTTAGTATTTAAAATATTGCTATCCTGCCTCTAGGTACTAATCCAAACAGGAATTAGTTGATTATTGTAAAAAGAATGCCAAAACTAGTGGAGTGCCTTAAGCCCAATACTGCATACTATGATGGAGGCGACAAAAAAGAGTTTCCAAAAGGATATACTTTCATTGTATATAAAAATCCCTGCAAGTACGCCTCCGGCTGTACCAATGCCTGTCCAAATCGCATAAGCTGTACCCATAGGAATTTCACGCAATGCCAAAGAAAGAAGACCAAGGCTTAAAACAAAAAACACTATAATACCTAGCAGATAGATTTTTTGCGCACTAAGGGCAAACTTTTTCATACATACCACACCAAAGATTTCCATAAGCCCTGCTATCATCAAAAATACCCAGTTCATCTATTATTCCTTTGGCTTATTGGGATCGTTAGAATCTAGTGATTCTAGGTGTGTTAAAGTGTCTATCCCAAGATCTTTTGCGATTGTATCTATGGCTTTTTTATCCTGCGTATCACTCTCTTTACTGACAAGCTTTAAGCCTATGACACTGAAAATAAGAAGTGCAATAAGTCCAATCTGCAAGGCATTTGTTTTGGCACCAAAGACGATAATTTCACTTAGTGATACCCCAGCAGCTCCAATGCCCACAAACACCGCATATGCAATACTAACTTCAAGTCTTTTGGTAGCAATAATCATTAAAGCGAAAGAAAAACATACAAGTACTATGGTAATGAGATATTGCATAGGAGTAGTAGAATATTTTAAGCCACCAACCCAAAAAGTTTCTACAATTCCACCTAAAATGACACAAAACCAGCCTAATCGCATTTGGGACTCCTTGCCAAAATAAAGCCCGATATTATAGCACAAAACACTAAAATACTCTGATCATAGGTGGTTGCTTAATGTATAGACTTTAGATTCTATAAATACGTCCTATTAAGTGAAGCGAAATATTTAAGAATCTAGATTCTGTATTGTAGAATCTATACTTTAGATATTTTGGGTTGCACCCTCAATATGACTAGATTCTAGATTCTAGACTACAGATGTTTGGATTCTGACTAGAATCCAAACATCATAACCATTTTGGATTTGCTGTGAAACTCACAGAAAGCCATATTTTATAGCTTGGAATCTCTAAGGCTTTCTCTATACGCTCGCGGATACGATCAAAGTCTTGGATTGAAGTGAAGTTATAATTACAAGTATTGTCTTGTGTGCTTGCAGTCTTGTGTGCATTGAGTAAAATATTGACCTCTATCATATAAAATCGCCCTGATTTTGCCGTATGTGTGTCATAGTCGCTAAACCCATATTCTTTACTTAAGTATTCCATAATCTGTGTGATTTTGTCATCGATTTCTGGTGGAGCTACCATAATGAGATCTTTAAAATTCGCGATACAAATACGCACAGGACTTATACATAATAATGACGAGAGAATCGCCAACAATAGCGGATCGATATAATGTGTAAGCGTGGGAAGTATGCTCAGTATGCTACAATCACCAGAATCTACACAGACACCCAAATCCTGCGTATAACCTAGTAGCACATAAAGTATGCCAAAGGTTATAAGCGCGCCAAGATACAAAACACAATCGATTTTCCATTCAGTATTATCCACGCGAATAAGGTCAGACTCCAGAGTTTTAGCATAGATATTTGTATAGACAAAAAGTGATGAACAAAACATAAATGCGCAAACACTATATAACACTGCACCATCAATTTTGACTTCATAACCACCCGAAAATAGACTGCTTACCGCATTAATAAACGCATAAACGCACACAAAAACCAAAACAAGCGATTTAAACAAATTTACCATAGGTTCAAAGCGCACATAGCCATACTGAAATACATCATCATCTTCCTTATAGATATAGCGCGAAGTAATCACGCTCAATAGCCCAAGTCCCACGCTTACGAACGAGACAAAGCCATCAAACACCACTGCAAGACTTTTCATCCATATACCAAAACCAATACCAAACATAGCAAGGACAAAAGCACACATCATAGAGACTTTAAGCACTCTTTGTTCTTTTTTTGCAAGTATCTGTTGTGGTAGATTCCTGCAAGATTTTATGTGCTGTTGGAGTTCTTGTAGTTTGTTATCACGTACGCTTTTTATATAATTGTGTTTTGGGCGAAGCGGTCGAAAGGGTGTTTTTACAGGAGATGAAGGCATAAACTTTCCTTGGGTATTTATTGGTATTTGCCAGATATAGATTCTGCAGTTGTATAAAACACATTATTACCTTGAGTTTTTATGCTAATAGCACCGCTTTTTAAGAGATATTCTAGTGTTTTTAGGGTTGTTGTGCTAAAAAGTATTGGGGCTTCCTCGCGCTCAATTGGACGTGTGGCAATGAGTTTTAAAAGTGTCTCTTGATCGTAGTCATTTGGTTGCGATGTGATTGTTTGGCTTGTAGTGGTGCTTTGACTAGTATTGTGTGTTGTGCTACATATAGAATCTTTAGTATTTACACTTTTTTGTATAGCGGACATTTTCCGAGTAGGAAGTGTAACAGGTAGTCCAGCAAAAAATTGACTTGCCCATTGGAGTTTTTCTTGCGTGAGCGGGCGTACTTGATAGGCACTAGGACGATCAATTGTGCCTAGATCCACGCGTGAAATGCGAATATTGCGTAAAAATTGCGCAATTGCTATGAGATTTTCTTTGGTATCGTTGTGACCCTCCACAAGTAAAACTTCCGCAACCAGCTCACCTTGGTAGATTCTCGCAAATTCTTGTATGGATTCTAGAATCTGGGCAAGATTGAGTGTTTTGCTTGGGCGGTCTATTTTTTTAAACTCTTGTACCAACACGGAATCTAATGAAAATTTCACAATATCAAAAAGCTTTAGTGCTGCCTGTTTAGCGCGAAAGTTTGAACCATTGCTCAAAATGAGTGTTTTGATATGTCGGGGTAGAATAGATTTTGTTTGAGAGATTAATTCGTAAAGATATGGATAAAGCGTGGGTTCTCCTGTTGCTGTGAAAGTTAAGACATCAATTCGATTATATTGTTTTATGGCATTTGTGATAGCTAAGAGAATCTGTTCTGGCGGCAGGATTTCTTCCATAGATTCTATGGGTTTGGCTTTGTGTAGCTCGCAATATACGCAATCAAAGTTGCATTGTTTGCGCATAGGCGATAAATCAACGCCAAGCGAATACCCAAAACGTCGAGAAAGTACAGGACCAAAAATAATATTGCCTGCGGTATGTGAAGTACTATTACTAGATACTTGCAGAGCCTTTTTTGAAAGTTTTAGATTTTTTGGTGTATGTATCATTTAGGCTAGACTTTTGAGGTTTTTTTGCCTGAGGTTTTGCTTACAATTGGTTCGTGAGTTTGGGCATCTATGCGATATTTGCACTTAAGACATTCCAGTATATCGCCAATTTTTAAGTGTTTTTCTCCCATGGCATAGTTACATTGTGGGCATTGAATATTTGTAGGAGGTATAGAGGCTACAAACGTGCATTTAGGATAGTTTTTGCATCCAAAAAACATACCTCTACGACCTATGCGCTCTATAATATCACCCCCGCATTCTGGGCAAGGTATACCATCAATTATTTTTGCACTTTTTTTCTCACCTTCTAAGGGTTTTGTATTTTTACATTCTGGATACCCACTACAAGCAAGGAATTCACCTCTGCGCCCAATTTTTTTTACCATAGGTTTGCCACATTTTTCGCACATCACACTACTTTCTTCTGCAGAGATGGGCTCTCGTTTGATGTATTTACATTTTGGGTATCCACTACAACCTATAAACTCGCCATAGCGACTTTTACGAATAATGAGCTCTTTACCACATTCTGGGCAAAATTCACCCGTTGGTAGAGCTATTTTTTGGCTTGCTATAGTGGTTTTACCTTGTGTTATTTTTTCTATAAAAGGCTCATAAAAATCCCACAAAACTTGTTGCCAAGAGCTTTTAGCAAGCGCAATGGAATCTAGCTTCTCTTCCATTGCTGCACTAAATTTAGAATCTACGATTTCGCAAAAATACTCTTCCAACATAGATGTAACCTTAAAGGCAGATTCTTGCGGAATAAGTTGGCGGTTTTGGATAAGGATATATTCGCGTGAAGCAAGTAGGGCAATGGTTGGTGCATACGTACTTGGGCGCCCAATTCCTAATGATTCTAAGGTCTTAATAAGACTTGCTTCAGAATAGCGGGCAGGCGGCTCTGTGGTGTGCTTGGTGGCTTGTATATCATTAAATATGATCTGTTCTTGTTCGCTAAATTCTGGTAAGAGATTGTCCTTATCCTCATTGCCAAGAATTCGATAAAAGCCATCAAATATGAGTTTTCTACCACTAGCTTTAAATACACCTTTATCACTAGCAAAGAGTACGCTTTGTGATTCGAAGATTGCATCAGTTGTCTGGGAGGCAAGAAAACGATTATAAATTAGTGTGTAAAGTTTCAATTCATCGGGTTTGAGATACGTGCGCGCAATAGCTGGTGTAAAGTCGATATTGGTAGGGCGAATGGCTTCGTGTGCTTCTTGTGCCGCTTTGGTTTTAGAGACATAGATCTTTGGTTTTGGGGGTACGTATGCACTGCCATAATCTTTAGCAAGTTTGTTGCGAGCAGCTTCTTGAGCAATTGTAGCAATATTTAAACTGTCAGTACGCATATAGGTAATAACTCCCATAACACCGCTATCTGTAGGTACGCCTTCATAAAGGCGCTGTGCAATACTCATTGTACGTGTCGGGGAGTAACCAAGCAAAGAGGAGGCATTTTGTTGTAAAGTAGAAGTCATAAAGGGCGGTGGCGTTGGTGTTTTTTTAGTTTTGCGTGCAATCTCACTTACAACAAAGCTACATTGCTTAAGAATTTGTACTATAGATTCTGCTTTATCTTTAGTGGCAATATCGAATTTTTGTAGCTTATTACCTTCAAAACTTATAAGCTCTGCTTGCATATTGTTAAACTTGGCACAAATGGTGTAAAAATCTTTTGGTTTAAAAGCTTGTATTTCACGTTCTCTATCTACCACGATTTTTAGAGCTGCACTCTGGACACGTCCAGCTGAAAGCCCCTTTGAAATTTTATTGGCAATAAGACCGCTTAATTTAAACCCTACAATTCTATCAAGTAAACGTCTTGCTTGTTGCGCATTGACTCTATCCATATCTATTGTACGTGGGTTTGCAAGAGCGTCTTTAATGGCAGTTTTTGTAATTTCGTGAAATACAATACGAGGAAATGCAGCAAGTGGTTTGTTTGCATCAATTGCTTGTGTAATATGGTAGCCTATAGCCTCTCCCTCGCGGTCTTCGTCCGTTGCTATATAGGTTGTTTTGGCTTGCTTGGAGAGTTTTTGGATTTGCCGCACGATGTCTTTATGATCGGAATCTATTTGATATTCAGGAGCAAAATGCTTGTCTTCTATTTTGATACCAAATGAAAATTTAGGCAAATCTCGAATATGCCCTTTTGAAGCAATAACTTCGTAGCTTGCATCAAGAAAGTTTTTGATGGTCTTGGCTTTTGCTGGAGATTCTACTATGATGAGATGTTTCATTGTGGCTCTTTTTGATTAAAATAAATGGCATTATATCGAAAAGAAAATATATTTTGTGAAGTTACGATAGATTCTTAATTATAATGCTCTGTCAAAGTATTGATATATTCTAGTGCAAAATCTATAAAACTTATAATGGAGTAAGTTCCATTCTTGTGTTTTGTAGGTGGCTTGGTAGTTTCGATACTAATAAAAAGAACATTATCATAAGGGTGTGATAAAGCAGAAAGCTTGGATTCTACTAGTACTGGATTGGGGAAGGGTGTGGCAAAAATTGCTAAAGAATCAAGTATAAAATTGCAAGTATCATCATAGGATATGGGGAGGTTTCTACGGATAAGCTCACAAAAAATAAGATTTTCAAAAATTGCACCAAAATCTGGAAGGGGTAAAAGTGCATAGGGTAGTGAAAAATCATAGAAGTAGAGTTTTTTTGTTTCTTTACGATTTGCGTGTGGTAGCAAAAACAAAAAGCCCTCATCAATCATTGTTTGTATAAACGCATAGATTCTGTCTTTTGAAATTTTTTGGTACTGCTTAAGATGGCAAAAAGCGTTATAGACACTAAATGTTTTGGCTTGATAGGTAAGTAAAAAAGCGATTATGGAGACATCTTCTTTGAAGCGGAGTGTTATAATTTCTTGACGGCGTATGAGGCGTTTGAATTCTGGGAGAAAAAGTATCTCTGGTAGATTGCCTTCTTTCAAAAAATTAGCAAATATAGTCTCTAAGCGCGCACTTTTGCTGAATGATACATATTCTTCAAAATTAAGTGGTGAGATAAGTTGGGTGCTAAAATTATTACGGATAGATTCTGGAATACGCATTGGTGTAGGAGAAGTAATGATGGTTTTTGGGTAGTTTGGAAGCTGCAAGGTTGGTGTATAGTTATCAATGATAAGCATATCAAAACGCTTTTCTACAAATAGTTCCAAAAGAGTTTTCTGCGTAGAATCTAGGAGAAATCTTGGATCAGCACAATCAATAAAGATAGGACAATTGCAATGCCTTGCTAAATCAAGAGCTAGAGATGTTTTGCCACTTTTTGGTGCGCCATAAAGAATTATTTTTGTTTGTTTGATGGCATAAGAACGTGGAAAAGTTGTGAAATTTCTGCTTTTTTCTTCATAAGCACTGAAAAAATCAATCATTACAACTCTCTTGTGTCAGACTTCCTGTGGTTTGACTTTGATTTCAGGGTTTTGCTTTTGGTATTATCGCTCGATTTTAATTCAATACTTGTTTGCGATAAAAATTGTAGCATAAAATATCTAATATTTTTTCCTTATTAAAAGGAAAAAATTATTTCTTTTTTACCGAAAAATAGGCGATAAGCTTGACTCTTTTTGTATTTTTTTCTATAATTCTGTTTTTAATTTTGTAGCGCACTAGCTTGATAGCTTTTATATACTCTATAGCAGATGTAGCTTGCATATCGCTTTTGATTTTTATGAGGCTATGTTATTTTGTTTTAGGTATTTGGCTAAAATTTTAGTGATATTTCTGATTGTATCAAGTTAGATTTTATAGAAACTATGGGTTCTTTGAGAATGCGCGAGAATCTAGTTGTTTTGGTATAAGCTAATTAATGAAAGGAAAACTATGGAAAAGATTAGATTAAAGCTAAAAGCTTATGATCACCGTGTTTTGGATAGATCTGTGGTCTCTATAGTCGAGGCAGTAAAACGCACCGGTTCGGAGATTTGTGGTCCGATCCCTTTGCCAACTAGAAGCAAGAAGTACACTGTTTTGCGCTCTCCTCATATTAACAAAGATTCTAGAGAACAATTTGAAATTCGCGAACATACAAGAATCATTGATATTATGTCCGCAACTCCCGATACGGTTGAAGGTTTGATGAGGCTTGATTTGGCGCCAGAGGTTGATGTTGAAGTAACCTCTATGAGCAAGTAGTGTCTAGGTATTTTTAGAGAATCCATATACAGTTTTAAGGAATAAAAATGGAATTTTTAGCACAAAAGATAGGTATGAGTAGGACGATTGGAAATCCAAGTGTTCCGGTTACCCTTCTTAAGGTTTTAAATGCGAAAGTATGTGAGCTTAGAGAAGATGGTAAAGCATTGGTAGCGTATGCAAAAGGTAAGGCGCATAATAAATGTGTTATAGGACAACAGAAAAAGTATAGCCTCAGTAAGGAATTTAATCATTTCGCTACTTTGACTGTAGCCAATAAGGAAGTAGGTGATTTGGATATGTCTGCGCTTGAAAGCGCGCAGCGACTTAAGATAACGTTTAAAACAAAAGGGCGGGGTTTTAGTGGCGCTATGAAAAGGTGGAATTTTCAAGGTGGTCCAGCTGCACACGGAAGTAGATTCCATAGACGAGTAGGATCGATTGGGAATCGGGAATGGCCTGGTCGTGTACAGCCCGGTAAAAAAATGGCAGGACATTATGGTAATGAGCAAGTAAGTGTTTGTGCACAAGTGGTATCTTTTGATAAAGAAAATGGTATTCTTGTATTGAAAGGATCTGTTTCTGGGCACAATGGTGCATTTGGTAGGATTAGTATCATTAAATAAAGAAGGTAAGAAATGAGTAGTGCAGTAGTATTGGATCAGTCTTTTAAGAAAATAGATGAGATTGCTTTGCCAAAAGGCTATGATGAGATTAAAGAGCATAACTTATATTTGTACATAAAATCTTATTTGGCTTCTTTACGTGCAAATAATGCGAAGGTAAAAAGACGTGGTGAAGTCAGTGGAGGAGGTAAGAAACCTTGGGCACAAAAAGGTGGTGGTCGTGCGCGTGCAGGAAGCATTACGTCTCCTGTGTTTGTTGGTGGGGGTGTTGCTCATGGACCAAATAATAATAAAAATTATGATCTTAAAGTGAATAAGAAACAAAAGAGACTCGCACTTGAATATGCCTTAAAGCAAAAAGCCGAAGCAGGAAAACTTTATGTTGTAGATTCTCTTAATATTGCAAGTGGTAAGACAAAAGATGCCAATAAGGTTTTGAAAACTCTTAATGAAAAAAGCACACTTCTTGTGGCTCAGTCCATCCAAGATGAAAAAACATTTTTGGCTTACCGTAATTTGCAAGATTGTTATTTTATTGATGCAAGCGAGATGAATGCTTATTTAGTTGCAGCTTTTCATTCTATTATTATTGAAAAGACTGTATTTGAGATGTTTTTAGATTCTAAACATTCTGGAAAGGAGGAAAAATAAATGGCTGATATAACAGATATTAAATCTATCCTTTATACCGAAAAATCATTGTCACTACAAGAGAGTGGTATTTTAGTTGTACAAACCTCTACACATGTAACCAAAAATCAGCTTAAAGAGGTTTTTAGAGAGTATTTTGGCATCACTCCTTTACGTATCAATTCTCTACGACAAGAGGGTAAAGTAAAACGTTTTAGAGGCAAAGTTGGTCAGCGAAACTCCTATAAGAAGTTTTATGTCAAAATTCCAGAGGGCGCGAAAATTGATTCGCTAACAGCATAAGGAGTATATAATGGCAATCAAAACCTATAAACCTTACACACCTAGCCGTAGATTTATGAGTAATCTTAGCTCAAGTGATATTACGGCAAAATCAAGTGTCCGAAAATTACTTGTCAAGCTTCCGGTGTCTGCTGGAAGGAATAACAATGGCAGGATCACAAGTCGCCACAAAGAGGGGGGAGCAAAGCGTTTGTATCGCATCATTGATTTTAAGCGTAATAAATTCAATATACAGGGTTGTATTAAAGCAATTGAGTATGATCCATACAGAAATTGTAGAATTGCTCTTGTTGTTTATTCAGATGGAGATAAGCGCTATATTTTGCAGCCCAGTGGTTTGAAGGTGGGGGATATTGTGCTTTCGGCAGAATCTGGATTGGATATAAAAACTGGTTATGCGATGAAGCTAAAAAATATTCCAATTGGGACTATTGTGCATAATATTGAAATGCATCCAGGAGCCGGCGGACAGCTAGCGAGAAGTGCTGGCTCAAGTGCTCAAATTATGGGGCGTGAAAATAAGTATATTATTTTGCGCCTGCCTAGTGGCGAGATGCGATACATTCTTGATGAATGTATGGCAACGATCGGTGTAGTTGGTAATGAGGATTTTATTAATATTTCTATAGGAAAAGCTGGGCGAAATCGGCATCTTGGTATTCGTCCTCAGACGCGAGGGAGTGCTATGAACCCTGTTGACCATCCTCATGGTGGTGGTGAAGGTAAAACAGGTTCAAGTGGACATCCTGTTTCACCTTGGGGAACACCAGCTAAGGGATTCAAGACACGTCGTAAAAAAGCAAGCGATAGACTCATTATCTCAAGAAAGAAAAAATAAGGAAAATGCATGGCAAGATCGATTAAAAAAGGTCCATTTATTGACGAACATTTGGCTAAAAAAGTTATTAAATCTAAGCAAGCAAAAGACAATAAGCCTATCAAAACTTGGTCGCGTAGGAGTACTATTTTGCCGGATATGATTGGTTTGACTTTTAATGTGCACAATGGAAGAGCGTTTGTGCCTGTATATATTACAGAAAATCATGTGGGGTATAAGCTTGGCGAGTTTGCCCCTACAAGGACTTTCAAGGGGCATAAAGGTAGTGTCCAAAAAAAGATTGGTAAGTAGGGGTTGAGAATGAGTAGAGCATTGTTGCGTTTTATTAGATTGTCTCCAACAAAAGCGCGCTTAGTCGCTAGGGAAGTACAGGGTATGAATGCGGAACTTGCATTGGCTAGTCTTGAATTTACAAGTAGTAAAGCTGCAAGAATCATAGCGAAGGTTATTGCTTCTGCTGTAGCAAATGGTGGATATCAGCCAGAAAGTGTTATCATCTATTCTTGCAGGGTGGATACTGGTCCTGTTTTAAGAAGATTTACACCACGCGCTCGCGGTCGTGCTACACCGATACGAAAACCCACTTCGCACGTTTTAGTAGAGGTTTTGACACAAAGCGAAATAGATTCTCGTAAGGGTATTAAAAAACCTAATAAGGCTACAAAATCGGTACAAGATGATACTACGCTAAAGAATCTCAAGCAAGAATCTAAGCATCAAGTGGCTAAATCATCTAAAGAAAAAACATCTCTTGAAGGCGTTGCTAAAAAACAGTTTGGAACCAAAAAAGAGGATGCTGCTAAAGTAGGAAAAGAGAAAAAGACAGAAGCAAAAGTTAAAATACAAAGTAAAGAAGGGGCTACTAAGAGAGCCACTAAACAAATCAAAAATGAGGATAAGTAGCTATGGGACAAAAAGTTAATCCGATTGGACTTAGATTAGGTATCAATAGAAATTGGGCATCTCGTTGGTTTCCCAATACGAAAACTACACCTGCAAATATTATAGAGGATTATAAGATTAGAAAATTTCTTAAAAAAGAGTTGTATTATGCGGGTATTAGTGAAGTAATTATTGAACGCGCGGCAACAAAAATACGTGTAACAGTTGTCGCTGCAAGACCAGGCTTGATTATAGGAAAAAAAGGTGCGGATATTGAGAACAAACGCGATGCGCTTAAAAATCTTATCAAAAAAGATGTTTCTATCAACATAAAAGAAGTAAAGCGCCCACAGGCAAATGCTCAACTTGCGGCTGAGAATGTGGCAATGCAACTTGAAAAGCGCGTAGCATTTCGACGTGCTATGAAGAAAGTTATGCAGACAGCTATGAAATCTGGTGCTAGAGGAATTAAGATTAAAGTCTCTGGTCGTTTGGCTGGTGCTGAAATGGCCCGTACGGAGTGGTATATGGAAGGTCGTGTTCCACTCCACACATTACGAGCCAAGATTGATTATGGATTTGCAGAAGCTTTTACAACATATGGAATTATTGGTGTTAAAGTATGGATTTTTAAAGGAGAGATTTTGCAAAAGGGAATCCAACCTGACAGGCGTGATGAGGGAGAAGAGGCGCGAGAGTCTCGATCAAAACCTAAAAAAGGGAGGCAGTAATCATGTTGATGCCCAAAAAAACAAAATATAGAAAGCAAATGAAGGGTAGAAATCGTGGTAAGTCTATGCGTGGATCTTCTTTGGCGTATGGAGATATTGGTATTAAAGCCTTAGAGCTTGGGAGAATAGATTCTCGTCAGATAGAGGCGGCGAGAATTGCATTAACACGCCATATTAAAAGATCTGGGAAGGTTTGGATTCGTGTTTTTCCTGACAAGCCACTTACTGCCAAACCTCTTGAGGTTAGAATGGGTAAAGGAAAAGGTGGTGTAGAGAAGTGGGTGATGAACATACAACCCGGTAGAGTTATTTATGAGATCACCGGTGTTGATGAAACAATGGCAAGAGAGGCTTTAGCTCTAGCACAAAGCAAACTCCCTTTTAAGACAAAAATTATAACAAGTGAGGGTGAAAATGAAATTTATTGATTTAAAAGACAAAGATCTAACGGAGCTACAAAAAATGCTCAAAGATAAGAAGTCAGAGCTCTTTGAGTTACGTTTAAAGCTTAAAACGATGCAATTGACTAATTCTAGTCAAATTTCTGGCGTACGAAAAGATATTGCAAGAATTAATACTGCGATATCAGCCAAGAAGGATTAAAAATGGATAAATTACAATCTCATAAACGAGTTATACAAGGTAAAGTTGTTTCTTTAGCTGGAAACAAAAGTGCTGTGATTTTAGTAGAGCGTAAGGTCGTGCATCCGAAGTATCGTAAAATTGTTAAAAAGTTTAAAAAGTATACTATTCACGATGAAACAAATCAAGCTAAAGTAGGAGATGAAGTTTTAGCTATTGAGTGCAAACCCATTTCTAAGACCAAATCTTTTAATCTTAAAGAGATTGTATCGGTAGGAGTATAATATGATACAGAGTTTTACAAGATTAAATGTTGCTGATAACAGCGGTGCAAAAGAGATTATGTGCATTAAAGTGCTTGGTGGTAGTCACAAGCGTTATGCAAGTGTTGGTGATGTCATTGTTGCTTCTGTAAAAAAGGCTATTCCAAATGGTAAGGTAAAAAAAGCACAGGTAGTTAAGGCAGTTGTGGTTCGTACAAAAAAGGAAATTCATCGAGCAAATGGCTCGCTTGTAAGATTTGATGATAATGCAGCTGTGATTTTAGATGCAAAAAAAGAACCAATTGGGACGAGAATTTTTGGACCCGTAAGCAGAGAAGTGCGATATGCCAATTTTATGAAAATTGTATCATTAGCTCCGGAGGTGTTATAGTGGTAAAATGTAAAATTAAAAAAGGTGACATGGTAAGAATTATTGCTGGGGACGATAAAGGGAAAGTTGGAAAGGTAACCGCTGTTTATCCTAAGAAATCAACAGTAATTGTAGAGGGTTGTGCACTTGTCAAGAAAACTGTTAAACCGACAGAGGAAAATAAAAGAGGTGGTTTTGTTAATAAAGAGATGCCCATACATATATCTAATGTAAAAAAAGAGGGAGAATAAGCAATGTTTGCATTGAAACAGAAGTATGATAATGAAATGAAAGCACAACTTGCAAGTGAGCTTAATATTAAGAATCCTATGCTGCTTCCTAAAATTGAAAAGATAGTAATCAGTGTAGGTGCAGGAGAGTATGCTAAAGATTCTAAGATTATGCAGAATATTGCAGACACTATATCTCTTATTGCTGGACAGAGAGCTATCATTACAAGAGCTAAAAAATCCGTTGCTGGCTTTAAGATGCGTGAGGGTATGCCTATGGGTGTAAAGGTAACACTTCGTGGTAAGCAGATGTATAACTTTTTAGAAAAATTAATAGTCATTTCTCTTCCTCGCGTTAAAGATTTTCGTGGTGTGCCACGCAATGGATTTGATGGACGTGGAAATTATAGTTTTGGTCTAAATGAGCAGCTTATGTTTCCAGAGGTTGTTTATGATGACATTATGGTAACACACGGAATGAATATTACGATTGTTACTTCGACTCAGAATGATAAGGAAGCCTTTAAGCTTTTGGAATTATTTGGTATGCCATTTGCAAAAGGGAGATAAGTATGGCAAAGAAATCAATGATAGCAAAAACAAATAGAAAAGCAAAGTTTAGTTCAAGGTCTTATACTCGGTGTAGCGTTTGTGGGAGACCACATTCTGTATATCGTGATTTTGGACTTTGTCGGGTTTGTCTTAGAAAAATGGGCAATGAGGGCTTGATTCCCGGTTTAAGAAAAGCTAGTTGGTAAGGAGCAGGTTATGGTAAATGATATTATAGCGGATTCTCTAACAAGACTTCGGAATGCCTCTATGAGAAGGTTAGAATCTACAAATTTATATTATGCAAAAATTGTAGTATCGATTTTGGAAGTGTTTAAAACTAAGGGCTTTGTAAAAGGATACAGTGTTAATGACAAAGATGGTAAGCAATCTATTTTAGTACAGCTTGCTTACGATGATCAAGGTAAATCTATGATCAATGAAGTTAAGCGTATTAGCAAGCCTGGGCGCCGTGTTTATAAGGGGCGCAGTGAGCTTAAGCGCTTTAAGAATGGCTATGGAACTATTGTTGTGAGCACCAGTAAAGGTGTGATTGCAAATGATGAAGCATACAGGGCAAATGTTGGTGGCGAAGCCTTGTGTAGTATTTGGTAGGGAGAGTTACTATGTCAAGAGTTGGAAAAAGACCTATTAGTATTCCAGATTCTATTCAGGTGAGCGTTGATAAGAGTAAGATTATTTTTAAAAGCGCAAAAACGACAAGAGAAATTGAGACTTATGGGCGTGTCAAAATAGAGTTGCAAGATAAAGAGATTGTCTTTTCTGCAATAGATTCTACACCTCAGTCAAAAGCCTTTTGGGGAACTTATCGAGCATTGGTAAATAACATTGTTATTGGCTTAACAAGTGGTTTTACTAAGATTTTAGAAATTAATGGTGTTGGCTACAAAGCGAGTGTTGCTGGAAAAACACTTGAACTCGCACTTGGTTTTTCTCACCCCATTAAATATCCTATTCCTGATGGTATAGAGATGAGTATTGATAAGAATCAACTTACGATAAAAGGTAGTGATAAACAGCAAGTTGGACAAATAGCAGCGGAGATTCGTAAATTTAGACCACCAGAGCCATACAAAGGTAAAGGTGTGAAATATATTGATGAGATAATTATCCGAAAAGCTGGTAAAACAGCCAAAAAATAGTAAGGACTAGACGATGACAGGTAAAATTTTGGAGCTTAAAAAGAGTTTGCGATCTAAGAGAAAGGCACGCATTCGAGCTAAAATAAGTGGTACTGAAGTTTGTCCGAGGGTGAGTATTTTTCGATCCAATAAATATCTTTATGCTCAAGCAATTGATGACACAAAGCAAGCAACATTGGTTGCGATTGATGGTAGAAAGTTAAAGCTTGGAAATAACAAAGAGCACGCCAAGCAGTTAGCATGTGCTTTTGCTAAAGAGCTAAAGGATAAGAGTATTTCCAAGATTGTGTTTGACCGAAATGGTTATTTGTTTCATGGTGTTGTACGTATGTTTGCAGATTCTCTGCGAGAAAATGGGATTGAATTGTAAAGGAGTAGTATGAAGCTTGATAGAGAAGAGTTTAGTGAAGTTGTTGTAAATATTGGACGTGTTACAAAAGTTGTAAAGGGGGGACGCAGGTTTCGCTTTAATGCACTTGTTGTAGTTGGAAATCGTAATGGAATGGTAGGCTTTGGTCTAGGGAAGGCTAAGGAAGTTCCCGATGCGATCAAAAAGGCAATTGATGATGCCTTTAAAAACGTCATTAAAGTCAATATAAAGGGTACTACCATTGCTCACGATATTGAACACAAATATAACGCTAGTCGCATATTGTTAAAACCAGCAAGCGAAGGAACAGGTGTCATAGCTGGAGGCTCGGCTCGCCCAGTAATCGAACTTGCCGGTATTAAGGATATTTTAACAAAATCTTTAGGTTCAAGTAATCCATATAATGTTGTTAGAGCAACTTTTGATGCTCTGGCTAGAATTAAAGCATAAATATAAATAAGGAGAATCTATGGCTTTTTTGCATGTGATTAAACCAGCCAAAGGTAGCAATAAAGGTACCAAGAGAGTTGGACGCGGACAAGGAAGTGGTATGGGTAAAACCTCAACTAGAGGTGGTAAAGGACAAACGGCTCGATCTGGCTACAAGGCAAAAAGAGGATTTGAAGGAGGACAACAGCCATTACAAAGAAGGTTGCCGAAAGTTGGTTTCACGACAAAAATCCAAAAGCCTTATGTTATTAATCTAGATAAGATTAAGGCTATAGCAACTTTGGATAAATTAACAATTGAAAATATTGCAGAAGTACATAAGCTTCCTGGTTTTGTTCGTAATGCTAAAGTTAGAACAAGCAAAGATAAACAAAACATCAAAACAAGACCTGTGTTAAAAATTATCGGTACAAATTCTTCCTCGCTTGCTAGCAAGATTGATGATGTCAGGATCTCTGTTAGCGGTCAGTTACACAAATAAAGAGAAATAGAGTTCATTATGAGCAAGGCTATCATAAATAAAATTCTTGTTACGTTAGCATTTTTGTTTGCGTATCGTATTCTTGCATATGTAACTATTCCTGGTGTGGACATAGCAGTCATTAAAGATTTTTTCCGTGTCAATAGTAGTAATGCGCTTGGACTTTTTAATATGTTTAGTGGCAATGCCGTTGAAAGGCTTAGTATTATTACACTTGGTATTATGCCTTACATCACTGCTTCCATTATTATGGAACTTCTTGCGGCTACTTTTGCTCCACTTGGGAAAATGAAAAAAGAGCGCGATGGCATGCAAAAATATATGCAAATCATTCGTTATGTCACGATTTTTATTACTATTGTCCAGGCGATTAGTGTTTCTTTTGGTTTGCGTAGTATAGGGAATGGTATAAATGGTGCTATTTTGATTGATATGAAAGAGTTTTTGCTCATTTCTGTATTTAGTATGCTTGCAGGAACAATGTTGCTTGTTTGGATTGGCGAACAGATTACTCAAAGAGGGATAGGCAATGGTATCAGTCTTATTATTTTTGGTGGTATTGTCTCTGGAATTCCTAGTGCTATTGGTTCAACATTCAAGCTTGTAAATACTGGAGAAATTAATATTCTGAGTCTTATTTTTATCGCTTTCATTATTGTTGCAACTATTTGGTGTATCGTATATATTGAGCTTGCTGAAAGGCGTATCCCGATTTCTTATGCGCGTAAGGTTATTATGCAAAACCAAAATAAGCGTATTATGAACTATATCCCGATTAAATTGAACTTGAGTGGGGTTATACCTCCAATTTTTGCTTCCGCATTGCTTGTATTTCCTTCTACAATTTTACAAGCTTCTAACAATAAATATCTTGTTTTTATCGCTGATATGTTAAATCCAAGTCAATTTTTGCATCATATATTGATGTTTTTACTTGTTATATTTTTCGCATATTTTTATTCTTCAATCGTTTTTAATGCTAAAGATATAGCAGATAATCTCAAGCGTCAAGGGGGTTATATACCAGGTATGCGCCCAGGTGAAGGAACAGCCTCATTTTTAAATTTTGTTGCCAACAATCTTACGTTATGGGGCTCCTTGTACTTAGCAGTCATTTCTACCCTTCCGTGGATTCTTGTTAAACTTCTTGGCGTACCTTTTTATTTTGGTGGAACAGCGGTTCTTATTGTTGTGCAGGTTGCGATTGATACAATGCGCAAGATTGAAGCACAGATTTATATGAATAAATACAAAACTTTGAGTGCAGTTGGATTCTAATGTTGTTTGATAAGATAGGTGATATTTAATTAATGGGAATAGCAATTAGGAATAAAAAAGAGATTGCACTGCTTGCAAAATCTTCGTCTATAGTAGCTCAAACTTTGGGGTTAATAATTCAGAATGCCAAAGTTGGTATAAGTCTGAAAGAGCTTGATTTGATTGCTGAAGATTACATTTTATCTCAAAATGCAAAGCCTGCTTTTAAGGGGCTTTATGGCTTTACAAATACCACATGTCTTTCACTTAATAATGTAATTATTCATGGTATTCCTAATGATTATAAATTACAAAATGGTGATATTTTAGGGATTGATTTGGGAGTAGAGAGGGAAGGGTGGTTTGGAGATGGGGCTGTTACAATTGGTATAGGAACATTAAATTCTAAAGATATAAGTTTGATTGATTGCGCAAAAGATGCGCTCTATGAGGCGATTGATTATTGCAAGGTAGGCATGCATTTCAAAGAGCTTAGTTTGTTTTTGGAACAATCAATTACTAAGAGGGGCTATGTACCATTGAAAGATTTTTGTGGGCATGGTATTGGTAGAAAGCCACACGAAGAACCAGAGATACCAAATTATCTTGTTGGACATAATCCCTTACAGGGACCAAAAATCAAAGAAGGTATGGTATTTTGTATCGAACCTATGATATGCCAGAAAGATGGAACACCTGTTGTTCTTGATGATGGTTGGTCTGTGGTTTCTAAGGATGGAATGAATGGAAGTCATTATGAGCATACGATTGCTATGGTTGATGGTAAGGCTAGGATTTTAACTAACATATAAAAGGAGCGCAATGGCAAAAGATGATGTGATAGAAATAGATGGAAAGGTAGTGGAGGCGTTACCTAATGCGACTTTTAGAGTGCAACTTGATAATGGACATATTGTATTATGTCATATTGCTGGTAAAATGAGAATGCACTATATTAAGATCCTTCCCGGAGATACTGTAAAAATTGAGCTTACTCCTTATAGCTTAGATAAAGGGAGGATTACATATCGCTATAAATAAGCCTTTTTTAAACTATTTTTAGATAAAATAGTCGCTTTTATTTGCCCCAAATGGTGTATGCGATTTGGCTATTTGGGCTAGAAAAAATGCGGTTTAATAAGGAGTTTCAATGAAAGTACGACCTTCGGTCAAAAAAATGTGTGATAAATGCAAGATTATCAAACGCAGGGGTGTTGTACGCGTAATTTGTATAACCCCCAAACATAAACAAAGACAAGGATAGATAATGGCGAGAATTGCTGGTGTAGATTTGCCGAAAAAGAAGAGGGTTGAGTATGCCCTTACTTATATTTATGGCATAGGTCTTAAGAGTTCAAGAGATATTCTTAAAGCTGTAAATATTTCTTTTGATAAGCGAGTTAATGATCTCAGTGAGGATGAAATTTCTGTAATCTCTAAAAAAATTCAAGAATCTTATGTGGTGGAAGGGGATTTGAGAAAAAAAGTTCAAATGGATATTAAAGCTCTTATGGATCTTGGTAGTTATCGTGGTTTGCGACACAGAAAAGGTCTTCCTGTTCGTGGGCAAACTACAAAGAATAATGCGCGCACTAGAAAAGGTAAGCGCAAAACCGTTGGTTCTAAAAGCTCATAGAAGGAGATAGATAATGGCAAAAAATACAACAAAGAAGCGCGTAGTCAAGAAAAATATTGCGCGAGGTATTGTGCATATATCTGCAACTTTTAATAATACAAATGTTACTGTGAGCGATGAAATGGGTAATGTACTTTGTTGGGCAACAGCTGGTGGTTTAGGATTTAAAGGTAGTAAAAAATCTACCCCCTATGCAGCACAACAAGCGGTTGAAAGTGCCCTTTCGAAAGCTAAAGAGCACGGAATTAAGGAAGTTGGTATTAAAGTACAGGGACCAGGAAGTGGTAGAGAGACAGCTATCAAAAGTGTTGGTGCCATAGAGGGCATTAAGGTATTATGGCTTAAAGATGTAACACCTTTGCCGCATAATGGTTGCAGACCACCAAAACGTAGAAGAGTGTAAAAGGGGTGAAATATGGCACGATATAGAGGACCAGTAGAAAAATTAGAAAGGCGCTTTGGTGTTTCTTTAGCACTTAAAGGTGAGAGGCGATTAGCGGGAAAGAGTGCTCTTGAAAAACGTCCTTATGCTCCGGGACAACACGGACAGAGAAGAGGAAAGATTTCAGAATATGGACTTCAATTGCGAGAAAAACAAAAAGCAAAAGTGATGTATGGAATTTCTGAAAAGCAATTCCGATCTATTTTTATTGAAGCAAATCGACAAGATGGAAATACGGGAGAAAATCTTATTCGACTTATTGAGTGCAGGCTTGATAATGTTGTCTATCGTATGGGATTTGCTACAACACGTCGTTTTGCACGTCAGCTTGTTACGCATGGACATATTCTTGTTGATGGTAAACGTCTTAATATTCCTTCTTATGTTGTTAAGCAAGGGCAAAAAATTGAAATTGTTGAGAAATTAAAAAATAATCCTCAAGTTGCTTCAGCATCTGACTTAAGTGCTCAAACAGGGATTGTCCCTTGGGTGGATGTAGATAAAGATAAGCGTTTTGGTATCTTTACCCGTTATCCACAAAGAGAAGAGGTTGTGATTCCTATCGAAGAAAGACTGATAGTAGAATTGTATTCTAAATAAAAATAGGTGGTTATTATGGATATTTTTAAAACTATTCCCCATATTCCTAGTGAAATTCAAATGGAGGAGATTGGCGAGAATCACATTCGCATTTGTGTGTGGCCATTTGAACCGGGTTATGCGATTACTTTTGCTCATCCTTTGCGTAGATTAATGCTTTCTTGTACGCCGGGCTATGCTCCAGTTATGCTACACATCGATGGTGTTTCTCATGAGTTTGATTCTGTAAGAGGGATTGTAGAAGATGTAACTCCTTTTATTATGAATCTTAAGAATATTCGTTTTATCAATAAAGATACAGAAATAAAAAATACCATACGATTGAATTATGAATTTAATGGTCCTATGGAGCTTCGTGGTGCAAATCTAGTTAATGATGAGATTGATGTTGTCAATAAGGATGCCTATCTTGCCACGATTAATGAGGATGCCAAGTTTAGCTTTTCTATTGTTGTGAAGCGCTCTATTGGATTTAAGCCAAATGACTTGGTGCGCAAAGACAAAGATTTCACAGGTGAAGTTGGACTTATTCCACTAGACGCATATTTTTCTCCGGTAAAAAGAGTTGTATATGATATTGAAGATGTTCTTGTAGAAGACAATCCTAATTTTGAAAAGATTGTTTTTGATATTGAGACAGATGGGCAAGTAGCACCTCTTGATATTTTTAAAAATGCTATTGCTATGGCACAAGCACAGCTCAGTATTTTTGGAAGTGATGTTTCTGTTCTTAATCCTGATATGAAAGTACCTACAGAAGACACTGTGGATATTAAGAATCTACTCATAAAAATTGATACATTAAATCTCAGCACGCGTTGTTTTCATTGCTTAGATAAAATAGGTGTTCAATATGTTGGAGAACTTGTATTGATGAGTGAAAATGATTTGAAAAATATTAAAAATATGGGCAAAAAGTCTTTTGATGAAATTGCAGAAAAACTTAGCTCATTTGGCTATCCCATTGGTACTTCATTAAGCCCGGAAGTGCTGAATGCATTTCATAAAAAAATTGGTAAGATAAAATAAGATTGTAATAAGGAGTATTAGATGAGACATCGTAATGGGTATAGAAAGCTTGGCAGGACAAGTGCGCATCGCAAGGCATTGCTTAAGAACTTGGCTATTGCTTTGATTAAATATAAAAAAATTGAGACAGGTGTCTTTAAGGCAAAAGAATTACAGACATATATTGAGCGTCTTGTAACTATTGCAAGAGTGGGGGATTTTAATGCTCATAGACTTATATATGCTTATTTACAAAATAAAGAAGCAACAAAGAAGCTTGTTGTTGAAATAGCACCCCAATATAAAGAACGCAAGGGTGGATATACACGCATTAACAGAACAAGAACAAGACGTGGAGATGCTTCTCAAATGGCGTTAATTGAATTCATAAGCTAAACCTTTTTAGATTATATTTTCTTGAACTTAGGAATCAGATTCTATATTTACCTTAGATTCTGGTATCTGCTGAGGCTCTAGGATTCTGCAAACTTAAAATACAATTGTTTTGTTTCCATTGATAAACACTCGATCACTAAGTACTAAATCAAGCGCATTTGCAAATACACTTTTTTCTATATCGCGCCCAGCTTTACGCATATCTTGCCAGCTATATGTATGATCGATTTTTATAATATCTTGAGCAATAATCGGACCTTCATCAAGATCTTTAGTTACAAAATGTGCCGTCGCGCCTATGATTTTAACACCTCGATCATAAGCTTGCTTGTAAGGGTTCGCCCCGACAAAAGCAGGCAAAAAACTATGATGAATATTAATCATTCGTCCTAAAAATAACTCTACAAATGACGCAGAGAGAATCCGCATATATTTAGCAAGTGCGATTATATCGGGGTTAAAAACATTAATCTGTTTAAGTAGTAGCTGCTCATGCTTTTGCCGATCTTTATTTTTAGATTCTATACAAACAAATGGAATACCAAAGCGGCGCACAAGATCTCCCAAATCATCGTGATTTGCAATCACAGCACATATATGGGCGTTAAGCTCACCACTTTCATAGCGCAGCAGTAAATCCCCAAGACAATGATTTTCTTTTGTTGCAAGAATCATAAGTGATTTTTTACTAAGTGGCTTTAGTTCTATCATTGCATCGTTAGATAATACTGCTTGTACGTTTGCTAGAATCTCCTCTGCCTGCAATACGCCTGCTATCTGTGTGCGCATAAAAAATAATCCGTGCTCCCTATCGACAAATTCATCATTTTTCTCGATATTAAGTCCTGCATCGTATAAGATTTTTGAGACTTTATACACAAGTCCGCGTGCATCATAAGAGCTAATGCGAAGTATATGTCTCATCGTAATCCCATACCAAAGATTGCACCAAGTATAGTATTTACACTAGATTCTAGCATTGTATCCAAATAGCTTTGCAATGGGCTCTTTTCTAGCCATATTTCTTGTTCTACACCGCTTAATTCTTTGAGTGCACTAATAGCACTATTACGTGATCCAACCTCATCAATAAGACCAAGTGCTTTTGCCTTAGGTGCATTAAAAACCTTGCCCTGCGCAAAACTCTCCTCATCGCTTGTTTTAAGCGAACGCGCCTTGGCAACATCGGCTACAAAACTTTGGTATTCTTCTTTGATGAGATTCTCTAAATATGCTCGTTCTTTAGGTGTCCATTCGCGATAGTATGCACCTATCTCTTTATACTCTCCAGCAACGACAACGTTAGGTTTGTAGCCGATTTTTTTAAAAAGTTCCTCAACATTAAAGCCACTAAAAATCACGCCAATGCTTCCTACAAGAGCGCCACGATTGGCAAACACTTTGTTCGCATAAGCACCTACATAATACGATCCGCTTGCCATAACGCTTTCTGTATGAGCGACTACTGGAATCTTTGTGCTAAGCTCCTGGATAAGATCTGCCATTTCTACGCTTGCGCCAACTGAGCCACCTGGAGAATCTATGATAAGCAATACTCCTTTAATCGAAGGGTATTTTTTAAGCTCTTCAATCTGTGCACGCAATGGAGTAGAATCTATAATCATTCCTTTAAGGTAGATTCTAGCGAGATTTGGTGTCTGCTTAGGTTCGCTTGTACCAAAGAAGATCCAAGCAACAATACACAAGAATACAAATGTTTTAAAATATTTCGTAATAAAATCAAAAACAGCTACTATGGAGTTCATTAGTTTTTTTAGCATATTTTGCTCCTTATCTTTTTAGACTGGTATTATAGCGCATTTGATATAAACTGTTTTTTGGATTCTCCTAAGAGTTTTGCTATAATTTCTCTTGTGATAGACTTGTTTGTGAAGGAATAATATGGATTCTCTGGAAATAATTGGTGGTGCTCATTTGCACGGAGGGGTAGCTATCTCTGGTGCAAAAAATGCTGCCTTGCCACTGCTCTCTGCCACTCTTCTTGCCAAAAATCAAGTATGTATCACAAATCTACCTAATGTTGCAGATGTTCAGACATTTGCAAAACTTTTAGAACATCTTGGTTGTATTGTGGAATGGGAGAATCCACATAATGTTTCTGTCAATGCAAGTCAAATTATCCATACAAAAGCGATTTATGACATTGTTCGAAAAATGCGTGCTTCAATCCTTGTGCTTGGTCCTCTTCTTGCGCGTTGCGGGTATTGTGAAGTGAGTCTTCCGGGTGGGTGTGCCATAGGAGCGCGCCCAGTGGATCTGCATATTGCTGCTATGGAAAAAATGGGTGCTGAAATTTCTATACAAGGTGGCTATATCGTTGCAAAAGCACCAAATGGGCTCAAGGGCGCGCAGATTGTGTTTGATAAAATTACAGTCACAGGTTGCGAAAATGTTATTATGGCAGCTGCTCTTGCAAACGGACGCACACAAATTATTAATGCGGCTAGGGAGCCTGAAGTAGTGCAACTATGTGAAGTGCTTATGCAAGCTGGCGTGACAATACAAGGAGTTGGTACATCTATTCTTGAAATACAAGGGCGGGATAGGGAATTGCTTGATTTTGCGCCCATTGAGGTTATACCAGATCGGATTGAAGCAGGTACATATCTCTGCGCTGGAGCTATTACAAATAGCCAAATGCATATTACAAATGCCAATGCTACACACCTTGAGGCAGTACTTGAAAAATTTAGGCAAATTGGTTTTGGCATTAACATTCGGGATGATATCATAGAGATTTTGCCAGCACAAAAGCGTTTGTGTTTTGAAGTTATTACCACAGAACACCCCGGCTTTCCTACAGATATGCAAGCACAATTTATGGCACTTGCAACACAATGCGAAGGTACGAGCACAATCCAAGAGCGCTTATTTGAAAATCGTTTTATGCACGTAGGTGAGCTACAAAGACTCGGAGCAAACATTACACTCAAAGGCAATAGTGCAACCATTATGGGTAATAGTGGTATAAACACTACTACTAAAGGGCTTGTAGGTGCTGATGTGATGGCAACTGATTTGCGTGCCTCCTCTGCACTTGTGCTTGCTGGGCTTGTTGCACAAGGCACAACAAAAGTGCATAGAATCTATCATCTTGATAGAGGCTATGAAAAGCTTGAAAGCAAACTTGGCGCACTTGGTGCACAGATAACACGAACAAGAGAATCTAAATCTATAGATTCTAGTAAATAACCTTGGCTAGAATCTTATACTTCCAGCACAACTTAGAATCAAAAAATATGGCTAAATAAAAGAGGGAATCCGGTATAAGTGCATAAGTTCATTATAAAATTCCTCCTCGCTCTTTGGAGACAAAATTCCTTCTTCAAGAGGAATAAGATTGCAATAAAGTTTTTGAAGATTGCCGAAGCGGTTTGGATAAAGAGAAGAGAGAATCATTGCTGAAATTTGCGGACGCACCAAGATGGCTGGAGGTAAAAGCCCTACGCGAAAAAACTCTGCGATAGATTCTGTGTTGTAGCGTATATGATGATGTTTGCCATGTGGGCACGTTTGGGAGTCAAGAAACATATTGCAAACATTACAATACACATACTCGCCTTTAATTGTTATATTAATATCTTTGATTGTATCAAGCACGGAATGCAACACATTATGTTCATAGAACATTGAAAGATTCATTCCTTGTGGCACGATGAATTTTGTGCATCCATAGTTTTTTGCCACCATAGCATAAAGCAGGGCATTATCTGTTCCCATAAATAGATATGTATCATCAAGTGGAATGACACACACCTGCTCGCGTACTAAAAAATTTTCGGTAATAAAATCTAGGCAGCGCCTCTGTAGTGCATAGCTTATAAATTCATTACGATAAGGCTTTAGCAAAAATACTACAACCAAGTCGCTCTCGCCAAGCGCGTCTCGAATAAGTTTTTCTTGAGCTCGATGAAAAATCTGTCCATCAAGCACTACTGCAGTAATTTTCTTTGCATTGCAGGCTTTGATTTGTGTGTAGAGATTATTTTTAGCTTGCAAAATATCAGAAAAATCTACTTGATATTTTCCACATACACCATAATCTCCAAGTCGCTCATAAATACGCTCAAATTCCTTGCCACTATCAATGCCTGTAAGATTAATGGCACGCATACGTTTATCGACTTTGAATACCTCTTGGACATCGATCCAACCTACTTTTTTACCATCAGAGACAATCTCTAATCGAGTGCCTTGCTTACTCTTTTTAAGTACTTCTTGGTTTTTTTTGCCAGCAGGATTTAAAACAAATGGCGTAAGATAGGCTCCTACACCTTCATAAAGCGATGCACTGCTAGCAAGGCTTGAAATAGGTGCTAAAAGCCCTTCCTGTACAAGTGCCAATGAAGCAAGTGCCTCTTTATCAATGTATAATTGAGCATTGGCAGGCTGAATGAGCGATGTACCACTTGGCTTTTGTGTAATGTTTTTTTTACCGCCAATCTTTCTGGTTTTATTATTATTTCTTTCGGAGGATTCCATATTTTTTCCTCTTTTCCCAAAGGCTTTTTCTGCTCATACCAAGTTTCTTAGCAAGCTCAATATCAGGATAGCGCCCTTCGAATTTAGCAATGATTGTTTTCACATAATCCTTTATTGACATTATTTCACCACCAAGCTCTTGTGTGTTAGGAATATTGCAAATATCAATTACTTGTGAAAAGCTAACCTTGTCTGTTGAAATAAGCGATATAATAAAAGGATATTTTTGTGCCATTTCAAGAAATTCTCTGCGCTCCTGCTTTTTCAATTCTTCAAGATTAGTAATATAGCAGATTTTATTTTTCTGCGGAAGATTTTTGAAAATAGTTTTATAATCAACGTCTTTAAGTGTAACAAATTCAAATAATATCTTTTTTTCTCTTGCGTATTTCATTGCATATACATCAGCACTTCTTTGTGATGTGCTTTTGATGATGAAAGGGGGATTGTATTGCAATGGTGTTGGGGTATTGAGTTCTTTTTGAATGAAGCTAAAGTAAGCATTATAGAAATCCAATACTTTTTTTGCTTGAGAATATTCGTGATAGTGGCGAATCTTACGTACAAGTTCATCAATCATAAATGGCTTTAATACATAATCTCTAGCACCAGCAAGTATGGGTTTGCTCACCGTATCATCACTAATATAAGAAATCATCATTATAATAATAGAATTGCTATGTCGTCGAATAAATTGTTCGCAATTCTGGTTGTAAATATTTGAAGAAATCAGTATGGCATGATAATCTACCTTTTCTGTAGGGATTGTTTGGGCAATCACGCATTCATATCCAACATCATTAAGCTTCCCGGCAATACTTTGTGCCAAATATGTTTCGTTTTCTAAAATTAAAAGCTTCATTGATCTCCTTTATAATGTGGGCTAAAACGACATAAATGTTTAGAGGTGTATGTGCTAGATTTTGCTCGCATATGCGAAAAATACATAACTACTTCAGAAAGTGTAATGAGTCTAAGGGTAACACTACACATTACGCAAACCCCTTCGGATCGTCCAATAAAACCTAAATTCTCTGTAGTAGTTGCTTTGATATTAATATGCGAAAGAGGAGCATTCAGAATGCGGGCAATATTGGCGCGTATCGTTTGTTTATAAGATGAAAGTTTTGGTCTTTGGGCAATGATTGTCATATCAACATTATGAAGTGTAAAACCAACACTCCGAGCAAAGTGCCACACAAATGCCAAAAGCTCACTAGAATCTGCTTCTTTAAAGCGAATATCAGAATCTGGAAACCACTCACCTATATCTCCCCCTCCCATAGCACCCAAAATTGCATCAATAAGGCTATGCAATGCTACATCGCCATCGCTATGCGCTTTAAACCCTGGGGTATTTGAAATTGTGATACCGCCAAGCTTCATTACTTTATTCTCATCAAATCCGTGTACATCAAGACCATTACCTATAAATAAGTTTGGTTCATAGCTATAGTGCATATCAGAGTGGGTACTAAAAGAGGTATTAAATTCAAGATTCTGTATGTCTTTAGCAAAAGTGATTTTTTCGAGGCGCTCATCTCCTTGTATATATACAACTTTTCCACCAAATGCCTTAATAATAGAGCTCTCATCACTTCCTTCTTGAGAATCTAGTGCCTTTTGTAAAACAGCAGTACGCGAGAGTTGTGGAGTTTGGATACGTAAGATCTTTTCTCTATCGATATATTCTCCATTGTAGAGAATTGTATCACAAACGCCAAGTGTTGGCACAACACAATCAATGGTAATGCGATCTTGTGTTGTGATTGTATTTGGGTTTGTGTTGGATTCTGGGCATTTTAATGTATTTATTAGGGCATATATTATGGATTCTGGTACGCAAAAGCGCGCTACATCGTGGATTAATACCCATTCGCTTTGCACTTTTTCAAGCGCTTTTTTTACAGATTCTTGGCGGCTTGATCCTCCCTCTGTAATAGTGTAAGTACAGAGCTTTTGCATATATACAACTTCATCTGGTGCGCCTGCTATGCATATTTGCACAAAAGGATACATAGCATTTAAAGTATCTGCAACAAAAAGCCACAAGGGTTTGTTGCCAATGCGTAACCATTGTTTTTTTATCATCACACAAGCATTATGTGCTGTACTTTCAGAAGCAAGATCGCCTAGATGTGCAAAACTTTGGGAGAAACGACGTGATTCACCTGCAGCCATAAGAATGAGCGTAATATTTGGCATACAATCTTGTGTTGCAGAATTTGTTGGCATACATAACCCTTACAAAAAATGTTACAAAATTATACGATTTTTTCCTTAAATCTTTTTGGATTCTCTAGATTAAAGTATGTTTATTTGCCACTATATACAATAGGTAGCGATAATTATCAAAGCACAATATTACTAAAATTATTGTGGTATTTTGGAATGCATTATGCTTTTATCCTAAAATAATACAATTTATGGAGCATACCAAATGTTAAATGGAAAAAGCATTCTTATCACAGGTGGAACAGGCAGTTTTGGTAAGAGGTTTGTCCAAAAAGTACTAACAGAATATGACCCAGCGCGTCTTATTGTATATAGTCGTGATGAATTGAAACAATACGAAATGAGTCAGGTCTTTAATGATAAGAGAATGCGCTACTTTATTGGTGATGTACGAGATTTGGCTCGATTAAATTCTGCTATGGCTGGAGTGGATATTTGTATCCATGCTGCTGCGTTAAAGCACGTACCCATTGCTGAATACAACCCAACAGAATGTATTAAAACAAATATTAATGGTGCAAGCAATGTTATTGAGGCGTGCTTACAAAATGATGTAAGCCACATTATTGCTCTTTCAACAGATAAGGCAGCAAATCCTATCAATCTATATGGGGCAACAAAGC
The DNA here is from genome assembly GCA_944323645.1 of uncultured Helicobacter sp. Lineage (GTDB taxonomy): Bacteria > Campylobacterota > Campylobacteria > Campylobacterales > Helicobacteraceae > Helicobacter_B. The sequence goes on from CALUTE010000002.1 coordinate 42,995, forward strand.
TTTGTAGTGATAAATTATTCATTAGCGCAAACAATATTAAAGGTAGCAAAAAAACGCGTTTTAGTGTTGTACGCTATGGAAATGTAGTTGGGAGTCGTGGGAGCGTTATTCCTTTATTTAAAAAGTTAATAGCCCAAGGAGTAAAAGAGCTCCCTATTACTGATGAAAGAATGACACGTTTTTTTATCACGCTTGATGATGGGGTAAATTTTGTAATAAAAAATCTTTCGCGTATGCACGGAGGTGAAGTGTTTGTTCCTAAAATTCCTAGTATGAAAATCATAGATCTTGCACGAGCTTTAGCCCCAGATATTCCTACGCGTGTAATTGGCATTCGCCCGGGTGAAAAGCTTCACGAGGTAATGATTCCAAATGACGATTCTCGCCATTGCTATGAGTTTGATGATTTTTATTTACTTGAGCCAAGTATTATGTTTCAAACACCCATTGATTATAGTTTGAGTGCAAATGGTGAAAAAGGAAAAAGGGTAGAAACAGAATTTGAATACTCAAGTGAAAAAAACACCCTCTGGTTAAGTACTAGAGAGATTCTTGAGATGAGTCAGGGAATCTAGCAGGGGTATATTAGTGTTGGAATAGCTAAAATTTTATAAGCTGCGCATTTTGGACAAAATTATTAAGTGAGAATGTAATACCTTGCATTTCTGCTTCTTGGATAATCTCTACACATCTATCAATAGCGACTTTTTTATCATAAGAATATGTACCAAAAAGGGTATTTACAATCGCTAAGGCATAGGCACCTTTTTTAAATTCTGAACTAGCATTATATGGTTTCACGCAATATTCTATCATTGTGATTATCTGTTCATCAAAGTCCCAATGACGAAAAAGGTGGCTCAAAAATGAAAAGGAATCGATTTTGAAATATTCCATTTCAATCAATCCGATATTTTTGAATCGACTTGCTTTAAGCTTGTTTAAAAACTCTTCTCCTTTTCCAAGCTGCTTAATTGAGGAAGCAAAAATGATAATCCCTAAACGCAGCAACATAGCACAAGGCATAAGAAGTTGTGAGAGTGCTTTATCTTCGTTGCCAAACCAATTTATAATAAATTGCGATTCGAGAGTGCATTCACGCATAAAAACAGTACTATCAAGCCCATAAGGCGATACGTCAATGCGAATACTCTTTTGCACACCTGTATCAAGTACAATACTTTTGAGATTGCGTATGCCAAGAAGTGAGATGGCTTGCTCAATCGTAGCAATACGATGGCTAACGCCGAACATTGCGGAGTTTGCAACTTTTAGTGTTTCCGCAATTAATGATGGGTCTTGTCCCATAATACGTGCAATATCGCTAACTTTAAAATTGTCACCGCTTGCATCTAAATACTTGCGTAGATCACGTATAGTATTTGGCAGTTTTGGTAGATTTTCTATCGTATGCTTAAGAATTTCTGTACTAGTCACTTTTTGTTCCTTTTTTTGTTCCTCTAGTAAAGGATATTTTCTATTATTTAAAACAATTTTGTAACTTTACAAAAAAAAAAAAAAAAACAAAAACAATAAAATTAAAGATATAATCACCATTTTATTTTTATTTTTGTAATTTGCAAATGGAAATGGTTTATGAAGAAAGAATTATGGAATGTACCCTGTTATGTTGTATGTTTTGATAATGCAAATGGAGAACAAGATGAGCAATATTGCAAAGATATTTCAATGATGATTAGTGCCTTGCGATATTCGATCTCAAAACACGCTGCTCTCGATAAGAAGGCAGGCAAAATGCCCTCTATGGAATGCTTGAATTTCATCAAATATTTAGATTCTTTGCGCAGCCAATCAGATACGCTTGATTCTTATAATAACGTATTGTTTTGTGAGATAAATGATAAACTTGCTGTGCTAAAAGATGAGTTTAAAGAAGGTGTGTATTCTATCCAAGAGAGAGAAGTATGCAGTATCGCCGATAGATTCTACACTAAACATCATAAATAATACAATAAGACAAAACATACGATACCAAAGCATATAATTGTGCTAAGAAGATACAAAGATGCTGGGAATGTCTTATTTCTACCTTAGTTTGTAAGTTTTCTGCATTGCTACTGCGTTTGTTGCTTATGCTGTTTGTGGTCGTTGAAGAAGGTGTGAAGAGGAGAGAGAGGGGAGGTAAAAGATAAATAAAACGTATGGGGAAGAGCAAAAATAGAAAATAATTTCAAACTTCTAATAGATTCTAGTACTAAGATATATAACAAGATAAATCTATATCATAATATTGCGGCAATGGGTGTAGTATCTCCCTAAATAGCGTGTAACTATATATCAAAATAATATTATCTATATGGAAGTTTGGTATGCTATTAGGATAGTTTTATGTGGGTGTTGTGGCTATGCTATCTTAGTATTGCTCATTTAGTTAGTATTGTTTGGTAAGCCATAGTTGCTGTATTCGCCTTGGTAATTATAGGGCTTGTTATTTTAATGTTTCTTTAGTTGCTTTTATATTTATTTTGTTTAGTCCAACTATCATAGAAACATAAAATTGGAATTTTTTAGAAGATAGGATTGATAGGATTTGCGTAATGGTCGGAGTAGCGGGATTCAAACCCACGACCTCACCCACCCCAAGGGTGCGCGCTAATCAGGCTGCGCCATACTCCGTATTGCCCTTTTAGTACATTTTCGAAGTAAAAGTGTATTATAGTGTTTTTTCTTTTATAGTGGCTTAAATTCTAACTTTACTCCTAGGCACATATAATGCAGAGAATTTGCGCTAGAGTTCTTTAGAATCTAAAAAAGTATGTCCAATTCTAATCTTATTCTTTTTAGTTTATATGCTATATAATATCGAGTATAATACAAACGCAAAGGATCACAAATGAAAGTTACTCCGCTTACACCACTCACGCAAGAATCCCTTGAGGCAATTGGTTTAGAATGGCATACAGATTTGGATTCTACGCCCTATGTAGCTCCAGAAATGATAGAAGTCTCGCAAGAAGAAGCGCAAGCCTATTATGATGCGGGCAATGAACTTTATGATATGTTTTGTGAGGCAGGGCAGTATGTGATTGATAAAAATCTCTTTTTTGAGCTTGATATTCCTGTTTCTCTTATCCCAATGATAAAACAAAGCTGGGAAGAGGAAGTGCATTGGCATTTGTATGGTCGGTTTGATTTTGCCGGGGGGCTTGATGGTATGCCTATAAAGCTTCTTGAATTCAATGCTGATACACCAACGATGCTTTATGAAAGCTCTGTCATTCAATGGGCTATGCTTAAAGCAAATGGATACGATGAAAATGCTCAATTTAACAATATCTATGAAGCATTGCGTGAAAATTTTCAACGCATTATCACGCTTGGCGAGGATACTAGCAGGTTCGAAGAAATTTATGAGGGCTGGAAGATTCTTTTTAGCAGCATAAGTGGCAATGCTGAAGAGGAGCGCACAACAAGATTTTTGCAAGAAATCGCACAAAGTGCTGGGTTTAACACGGAGTTTGCCTATATTGACGAGGTCAAATTTTCACAAGAAGAAGGTGTGTTTTACAATGATACAAACTATGAATTCCTCTTTAAGCTTTTACCTTGGGAGATTATAGCGATCGATGAGCCAGAGCTTGTTATGCTTATGAGGGGCATTATGGAAAATAAGGCTGGAATCTTTTTGAATCCAGCTTATACTCTGCTCTTTCAAAGCAAGCGAATCCTAAAAATCTTATGGGATCTTTTCCCTAATCACCCCCTTTTGCTAGAAACTTCGTTTGAGCCTTTAGCAAATACTGAACAGGTTATAAAAACAAGCTTTGGGCGCGAAGGGCAAGGTGTGCAGATTTTAGATTCTAGTGGCAAACCGATTGCGCAGAATCTGCAAGAAAGCGAGAATTTTAAAAAAATTTATCAAAAATACTATCCATTAAATGCTACTAATGGTTTTTCTTATCAACCTAATGTGTTTTTCGCCTATGAATCTTGTGGGCTTGGATTCCGAAAAGGTGGGCTAATTATGGATAATTATTCTAAGTTTGTAAGCCACATCATTGTGTAGGTGGTTTGCTTTTACTTGATAAGCCTATTTTAGTGTTTTTAAAGCATTATTTTACTAGAATACTCGGTTTATTTTACTGTTAAGGATTAGGAAATGTTAGAAGGAAAAATTAGAGAGAGTATTTCAAAAGCTAGCACAAAAGCTTTAAGGAATGATGGTTATCTAATTGCCAACATTTATGCTAAGGGCGTAGAAAACGTGCATTGTGCCTTTAAAATCAATGATTTTATCCGCACTATCAAAAATAAGACTACGCTTGTTTTTCCAGTAAAAGTTGGTGCTAAAACGTATGATGTTGTCATTCAGGAATACCAGAAAGATCCCGTTTATGATACTATCATACATATAGATCTTATGGTTGCCCAAAAGGGTGTTGTAGCTAAATATAAAATTCCTGTAAAAACTACAGGCACGGCTATTGGACTAAAAAACAAAGGTATCTTATTTCTCTCAAAAAAGCGTGTAAGTGTTAAAGCTGCTCCAGAGCACCTGCCATCTTATTATGAACTTGATGTAAGCAAGCTTGATGTGGGAGATTCAATTTTGGTGCGTGATTTACCACAGATTGAAGGAATTAAGGTTATAGAAAATCCTTCTGTTGCTGTTGTTAGCGTCATTAAAGCGAAGTAGTTAAGCTATAGGGTTGCCTATGGCGACACGAAAAGATCAAGCGCACAATTCCTCACTGGGTGTAGTTGCAAAAAGATTCCAAGAGATTGTATTATCAAGCAGCCTTGAAAGGCAAGCATTTTTAAATGAGTTAAATAATTCTCCTCTAAGCAAAGATGGCATACTTATTGCCGGGCTTGGGAATCCAGGCAGCAAGTATGCCAACAATCGCCATAATATTGGGTTTTTAATAGTAGATAGGCTTTGTGATTTTCTTGGTATTACTATGGAGCAGATACCTAGATTTCGGGCAGCCTGTGCCACCATACCTACACATCATATCCATATCATACAGCCACAAACTTTTATGAATCTCTCTGGCGAAGCGATTGTCGAAATTATGCGTTTTTTTAAGTTGCAACAACTTCTTGTCGTTCATGATGAGCTGGATATTCCCTTTGGCGCTATTCGCTACAAATTTGGTGGTAGCAGTGGCGGACACAATGGATTAAAATCAATCGATCTTATGCTGCAGAGCAATGCCTATGCACGTTTGCGTTTTGGTATAGCAGAATCTAGCACACCACAAATAGACTCCACAATACCAAAATCCAATCTGACAAAGCAGAATGTTATTTCGTTTGTGCTTGGAGATTTTCCAAACGATTATAAAGATGAATTAAATACACTTATTAATCACAGTGTGCGCTCTTTGCTGTTTTTTTTGCAAACAAGAGATTTTAAGGCTATGCAGAATTTTTTTACGCTCTCAAAATCAAAATTATGTCCTTTTAAAGCTCAAAATAATACAAGGGATGGCGTATGAGCTTTTCGTTGTTTTTGTTTGTAGGGCGATACTATTTGCGCTATTTTATTGTGATTTTTATTGCACTTGGGTTGTTTTTTGTCAGTATTGATAGTTTAAAGTATGCTGATAGTTTTGCAGATTCTGCCAATCTTTTGATACTATTTTTTGTGTATGATTTTATGTATGCTATGAATTTTACACTCCCCATTTCTTTATTGCTTGCTATGACCATCTGTTATCTATCTCTTATTAAATCTAATCAGTACACCGCTTTACTCGCACTAGGGTATTCCAAAAAAGCACTTTTGCATCCAATACTATGGATAAGTCTTTTTTTCTCGTTTGTTTATGTCGGGCTAAATGCGACACCTTTTGCTTATGCACAAGAAAAAGTAGAGAAATTTTTTGACAAAGATGGTGCGCCAACAACAGATCTATTTGTCAAATACAACCAAAGTTATGTGTATTTTGGAACAATAAATTTTGTTCGGCAAGCACATATGATTCGTGTTTTTGAACTTGGTAAAGACAAAAAAGAGCTAGAAAACTTCACTCAAGCTAAAGAGGCATTTTTTGATCATAATGTGTGGGTATTAAAAGATGCTATTCGGCAGGATTTGCCAAAAGTATGGGAACTTGGCAATCCGGGAACTAAAGGTGTGCATTTTGCTTCATTGCCAATCCTTAAAAACTTTAGCCCAAAAGTGCTTGACTCTTTTTCGCAAACAAAACCATCAATTTCTATTGTTGATGCGATTAATTCACTAAAGATTTTACACGCGCAAAATATTAGTGATAGCAAAATCCGAGCTGTTTTGTATGCACTGATTTTTGTACCGCTGTTTGTGCCATTTGTAGCAATTATTTTGGCGTATTATACTCCCTCACTTGCACGCTATGGGAATCTATATTTGCTTGGATTTGGGTTTATTATCTTTTCACTTATTGTGTGGGGAATGTTTTTTTCACTTAGTCAATTTGCAATTACTGATGTTATTTTGCCAGAAATTGGCGTGATTATACCCCTTGCTATGCTTATACTTGTTGCAATCCAGTGCTATATTAGACTTAACAAGCGTATATAAAAGGGGAATGATGAGTGCGAAGGTGTTTTATAATATTAAAGGTATAGTGCGAAGTTTGTTGCCAAAGGTACTTACACAAGCATCTTTGCAGCATACCATAGAACGTATTTTTACTCTTAATGATTCGACATTAGAATCCATTGCTAAACGCGTAGGGTATTACCATCAAATCAACACACCTTTCACAATTCTCCCTCTTTCTGCAAAAACTTTTAAGCCAGAGCGTCTCAGCCTTGTTTCACCGCATTTTGGCATACTAAAAGACCACACCTTGGCAAATAAAAAATATCCAACTGCTTATTTTTACGACACATATGAATGGACACGCTATTTTCCAGATACCTACAAGTGGTATTATGAATTTGGTGATGTAAATTACTATTTGACCCACCCGGGTTTTACTAAAACGCGCCCCATAGATGAGCGAGTACGAAATGAACTAGAATCTAAATCTATTAAGCAAGATAACTCCTTAGAATCTGATTTATTAGATTCTGGTAACACGTCCTTATCATTTCCCGCCAATTGCACTCAAGCGAATAATATTCTGCTGCAACTTGATAAGTATCGTCATTTTAATTTTTTGCAAGATTCTATTCCCTATGAGAGTAAAAAAGATATATTATTGTTTCGTGGTGCTGCTCCACAAGAGCACAGAGTAAAATTCTTAAAGCGTTATTTTTCACACCCACTTTGTGATTTGGGGCACACAGGCGATAAGGCTGAACACCCAAATTTTTATAAAGATAAAATGTCAAGATCTAAACATTTAGCCTATAAATTTCTTTTAAGCCTTGAGGGAAATGATGTCGCAAGCAATCTAAAGTGGATACTTGGGAGTAATAGCCTGTGCATTATGCCAAAACCAAAATATGAAAGCTGGTTTATGGAGAATACACTTATTCCAAATGTGCATTATGCGCTTTTAGATGATGACTATAATAATCTTGAAGCACTCTTGGAGTTTTTTATCACACATCCAAAAGATGCTAAAGATATTATACACAACGCCAATCTTTACTGCGCCAAGTTCCACAACCCCCGTATTGAGACAGCAGTAAGCTTGCTTGTTTTTCGCAAATATTTTTATTTGAGTAATCAGGGCGATCTAACCCCAAAAGAACACGATTTGCTTGGAGTTTAGATTCTAAGTCTGTAGAATCCATTTTCGCAGTTTTAGAATCTAAAGTGGAGAATCTACAATCAAGTTTTTGCGTACAGATTTTTAGTTTGAGTGTAAATTTTAGCTTTACCTTATTGTGCTAAAGAAATTTAAATTATGATAAGACTTGCCCCTGAGAGGTTTGCCTCACTTTTACCAGCCCATTCTTAAATGACCACTTAAGGTATGTATTCTGTGATTGTTTATGCTAGAATCTGATCTATACAATATCTTGGTCTCCCCTTTGTTTCTTGATATATTTTTCCTATGTATTCTCCAATAATCCCTAGGCTCAACATCTGTACGCCACTAAAAAAGCTAAACACCATAATCGTAGAAGTCCAGCCATAAACTGCCTCATAAGTTATAAATTTGACAAACAAAACATATCCACCAAGTATAATAGAAAGCAAGAAAAATGCAAATCCTATCACACTAACAAATCTTAAGGGCATAATAGAGAAGCTTGTAATGCCATTCCAAGCGAAGCTTAGCATCTTCTTTAGCGTGTATTTAGATTCCCCAGCAACGCGCGGATGCCGATCGTATTCTACGACATCACTCGAGAATCCAATAAGAGGAATGATGCCTCTCAAAAAAAGATTGACTTCTTTAAATTCCAGCAAAGCGTGTATAGATCGAGCTGATAAGAGTCTATAGTCAGCGTGGTTATAGATGATTTCAACCCCTAGCATTTGCATACATCTATAAAAAACAAGGGCTGTGTTGCGCTTAAAAAACGTATCTGTTGCACGCTGCTTGCGTATCCCATATATAATTTCTTTTCCAGTCTTGAATGCTTTGAGAAAATCATCAAATATATTAATATCATCTTGCAAATCCGCATCAATGCTGATTGCGCAATCACACTTATCACTAACAAAGTGTAGCCCGGCTAAGAGTGCGTTTTGATGACCGAAGTTTCTAGAGAGCTTGATAACATACACATTTGGAAAAAATTTTATATTGTGGTTTGTGGAATCTGCAATGCTAGATTTCCTGTTCTTTGGGGGGGGGGGGGGGAAATAAATTTTCTTTAGTCAATATTAAAGTGCGTTTAAATTCTGTGTTTTGCTGACTCTTAGTATAAATCATAGAAAGAGTTTGGTATGTATTGTCTTTGCTACCATCATCAATATAGCATATATAACTTTCTGGACTTATGGTTTTTTGGGCTATGAGATGATGGATTTTTTGGGTTAGTGCCGTATGTGTTGTTTGGAGTGTTTTTTCTTCGTTATAACAAGGGATAACAACAGCAAGTTTTGGGGTATTTGTGTTAGAATTTTGCGATTGTGTATTTTGCATAGCAACTCACTTATTTAAAATAGATAAAATTATATCATAAAGTATCGGTAACCGCTAGATGGAATCTTTTCTAGCTTTGCACAAGCTTTATGATATTAAGGAGAAAATATGCCTCAAATTTATATCGCGGGAATCCATACAGATGTCGGAAAAACGCATTTTAGTGCTGCTTTTTGCAAGGCATTTGGGTATGGATATTTTAAGTTGGTTCAGGCAGGAGAACCAAGCGATTCTAGTCGCATACGAGCATTTATGCCTGATTGTGAGGTGTTCTCCGAGGGGATATACCTAGCCACTCCTGCTTCTCCTCATATCGCCAAAGTTTTAGAAGGTTGCGAATATCACGCACTTGATCTTGCCATTCCTTGTGCTACAAATCTTATTATAGAGCTTGCAGGAGGGCTTTATACACCCATAGATGATACATTGTGTATGATAGATTATATGTTGGCATATCCGCGTCCTTGTATTCTTGTTGGGCGGTATTATTTGGGGTGTATTAATCATATTTTATTAAGTATGCAAGCTCTGCACACGGCAAATATAGAAGTTCTCTGTATTGCCATGCTCGATGAAAGCACACAACAAAATCAAAGTGTATCTACAAAAGCTCAAGAATACACTGCTAGCATACCAGAAACTATGGTATTGATTGACGCCTTTTTAATGCAGCACAATCTTTGTAAAAGCACACCGCTTATACATGTACCGCTCTTTGATACGAATAACTTTGTAGCCAAAACACAAGAGTTATATGAAAAACTATCTCCTCTTCTTCAAATACAGTAGCTAGCTTAAAGATTTGATAATGAAGACACAAAACTAGATCACATAAAATTTTAGTCTATTTTCAATACCGCAAGAAATGCTTCTTGTGGCAATTCCACTTTGCCTATAGCCTTTAAGCGTTTTTTACCTTCTTTTTGTTTTTCTAGAAGTTTGCGTTTGCGTGTAATGTCGCCTCCATAACATTTTGCAGTAACATTTTTACCTACAGATTTTATGGTTTCCCGTGCGATAATTCTAGAACCAACACTTGCTTGAATAGCAACTTCAAATAGTTGGCGCGGTATGAGCTCTTTCATAGATTCTACAAGCGCGCGCCCCTTTTCGTAAGATTTAGATTTATCTACAATAATAGAGAGTGCATCAACAACTTCGTTTGCTACGCGAATATCAAGTCGTACTAAATCTCCCTCTCTATATTCAATGGGCTCATAGTCAAAACTCGCATAGCCTTTTGTACAAGACTTGAGTTTGTCATAAAAATCCATAACAATCTCATTGCTAGGCAGAGCATATTCAAGTAGTACGCGTTCTTGGGTGATATAGTCCATTTTTTCTTGTATGCCACGCCTATTTGCTAATAGTGTAATAATATTGCCAACAAATTCGCTAGGTGTGATGATGCTTGCGCGCACATAAGGTTCTTTGATGATAGCAATCTTTTGTGTTTCTGGCAATTCACTTGGATTTTGTACAAGTTGCATACTTCCATCGTGCAAATAAACCTCATATACCACAGTTGGCGCTGTAGCAATGAGGTTTAAGCCAAACTCACGCTCCAGACGCTCTTTTACAACCTCCATATGCAAAAGCCCTAAAAATCCTACGCGGAATCCAAACCCAAGTGCAACAGATGTTTCAGGCTCAAAATGTAATGCAGAATCATTAAGTTTTAGCCGATTAAGAGCTTCGCGTAGATCTTCAAATTTGTTTGTTTCTATGGGGTAAATTCCAGCAAATACAAAGGGTTTTGCAGGCTTGAAGCCTTCTATGGGGCTTTGCGTTGGGTTTTTGGCATCTGTTATGGTATCGCCCACAGCAAGTTCGGTGAGTGATTTTAAACCTAAAGAGATAATTCCAATTTCACCACATGCAATTTTATTAGTTGAAATCTTATGTACAGGGTGAGGATAATATAGTCCAAGAATCTCATACCGCTTGTTGCTATTCATAATCAAAATCTCCTGCCCTATCTGTAACATACCATCTTTTAATCTCACAAGGGCAAGCGCACCAAGATAGTTATCAAACCAAGAATCATAAATAAGCGCCTTGCTTGGGGCATTTTCATCGCCACTAGGGGGAGGAATACGTGTGATGATTGCTTCAAGCAATGCTTGTATGCCCGCACCACTTTTGGCACTTACTTGCAGAGCATTGTCGCAACGGAGTCCTATGCTTTCTTCTATTTCACTACATACTTTTGGTATATCAGCAGCCGGTAAATCGATTTTGTTAATCACAGGTAGAATCTCAAGGTTATTTTCTAGGGCAATATAGACATTTGCTATTGTTTGTGCTTCTACCCCTTGTGTTGCATCAACGACAAGTAGTACGCCCTCACACGAACTAAGAGATCGCGATACTTCATAGCTGAAATCTACGTGACCAGGAGTATCGATGAGATTGAGAATGTAGGTTTTGCCTTGATAGGTGTAATGAAGACGCACCGATTGAGCTTTTATTGTAATGCCACGTTCTTTTTCTATATCCATAGTATCCATAATTTGGCTAGTCATTTCTCGATCACTTACAGCACCGCATTCTTGTATGAGTCTGTCAGCAAGCGTGGATTTGCCATGATCAATATGGGCAATAATAGAAAAATTGCGAATAAGTTGCTGCATAATATGCCTTATGTGGAGATATTTATCGCATTGTACCTAAGCAAAGGTAAAATTTTATTTAGCATAAGAAAATCTAGGTGCTTTACCTCTTTGTTCAAGTGTTGTTTTGATGAGGTTTGGTGCTTATAGAGTTTTTTGTATAAAGTACTCCAAATGGAGTTAAGGATTACTTTTTGATGTTAGAATATCCTATCTCAATTTTACATTAAGGAGACAATGATGAAAGAGAAAGAAAAAAAGAAGGCGGATAAGCTTATCGATAGTTTGCGCAAGCTCCAAGCTGATAGCATTGTGCTTTATATGAAAGTGCATAACTATCATTGGAATGTTCGTGGTAGTGATTTCCCACAAGCCCATAAAGCACTCGAGGAGATTTATGAAAACTTTGCTGATATGTTTGATGATTTGGCAGAACGTATTGTTCAGCTTGGTGGCGTGCCAGTTGTTACACTTGCAGAGGCATTAAAAATCACAAGAGTAAAAGAAGAAAGCAAGACTTCTTTTACTTCAAAAGAAATACTTAAAGAAGTACTTAAGATTTATAATACACTGCATAGTGATTTTTCAGGTGTTGCAAAGATTGCTGATAAAGAGGGTGATCGAGTAAGTGCATCTTATTGTGATGACAAACTTGCGGAGCTTGAAAAAGCTATTTGGATGGTAAGCGCACAGCTTGCTTAGTTTTAGGGAGCTTTAGTCAGTCCAAATGGGCTTTTCTAGAGCTTTGTTTTTTATATTCTTGTTTGACCCTTATCCTTTGTCCTCTTAAAACTTAAATGTTATAATGTCATCATAAGTGTTCGTTTTTAATGAAAATTACAGAACGATCGTAAGGAGAGATAATGATACAGATACTGCATACAAGCCACAATAGCTTTTCTTCTGCATTTGAAACAATTCTTATGCGTGGCAAGCAGGATATGCAAGAGGCAGCAAAAAAAGCCGAAGTGCTTTTGCACGAAGTTTGTACATTTGGTTTTGAAGCACTTTTAAAGCAAATTGAGCGTTTTGATAACTGGAATCCGACAACTCTACAAGATATAATTATTTCTAAAGAGCAATGCCTGGAAGCATATAATGCGCTAGATTCTGTTACTAAAGAGAATCTACATATTGCTTATGATCGTATTTATGCATTTCATCAGAAGCAAAAACAAAAAAGCTGGTTTGATTTTGAGCCAAATGGTAGTATATTAGGGCAAATTTATACTCCAATAGAACGTGTTGGGCTCTACATTCCGGGCGGCAAAGCTGCTTATCCAAGTTCGCTTTTGATGAATGCAATTCCAGCCATTGTTGCTGGAGTTGGTGAGATTGTAGTTTGTACTCCTACACCATACGCCAATACCAATCCAGTGTTGCTCGCTGCACTTCATATCTGTGGAATTAGTGAGATCTATAAGCTTGGTGGGGTAAGTGCAATAGGGCTTATGGCGTACGGATTAGAAGATCCACATATCAAAAAGACAGATTTTATTAGTGGTCCTGGCAATATTTTTGTCGCCGCAGCAAAAAAACTTGTTTTTGGTGAGGTTGGTATAGATATGATAGCAGGTCCTAGTGAAATTGCTATTATTGCGGATTCTTGCGCAAATAGTAAATATATTGCTTATGATTTACTCTCACAAGCCGAACACGATGAAATGGCAAGCTCCTTTTTGTTTGTTTCAGATGAGGGGCTTGCCAAGGAGGTTTCTAAACATATTGAAGAGATTCTGCCAACACTTCCGCGAAGTGTAATAGCGCAAGCAAGCATACAGAATCGAGGGGCAATCATTGTGTGCAAAGATTTGCAGGAATCTATTGCGCTTTGTAATGCTCTTGCTCCCGAACATCTAGAGATACTTGTGCCAAATGCTTTTGAGCTATTGCCTAGCATTAAGCACGCGGGAGCAATCTTTTTGGGAGAATATTCACCAGAACCTATGGGTGATTATCTCGCAGGACCAAATCATACACTTCCAACAGGGGGCAGTGCTAGGTTTTTTTCTCCGCTTGGGGTGGATAATTTTGTCAAAAAAAGCTCGCTTATTAGTCTTAGTGCAACAGCAATACGTGAGCTTGGATCATCTTGTGCGCATTTGGCGCATTTGGAGAATCTTGATGCGCATAGCCTTGCCGTACAAGCACGCTTAACAAATAAACAATATAAGGAGCAATAATGTGGGAAGAATGGAAAGAATTAGAAATCTTAGAGGGTGATCCTATTGACAAGTGGAGTGAAATCATATTGCACGCTTCACCAACGCTTGCAAAACAGGAGTTGGAGCGGATTTTGGAACTTTTGGCGATTTATGAGGTAGCATTTGAAGAGAGCGGAATGGATTTGCGAAGGTTTATCCACTCACATAAGGAAGCTATAGAGTCTCAAAAACGCAGTATTGCTATAGAATCTAGCGCAAAGATTTTGAGTGAAAACGAATAAAAGTCACTTGATCTATGGCAAAGCTATAGTAATTGCTATGGCTTTTTTATTGTTGCAGGCATTACATGGTGCAAAACCTATGTGGGATTTTGAGGAAGTACTTAGCTTAGAAAAAGATGAAGTTTATAAAACAAGCTTTTCTGTGGCTGGCATACCAAAAGATCTTATGCTATACTGGACACTTTATAAAAATTACGGCTTAGTTGTGCATCTCAAGTATGATAAATTTCCATATCAATTTGTGCTTTATACTGATTATAAGCGAAAAAGTTTTAAGATTCCAATTTCACAAGGAAATGATATTGATAAAAATGCTTATATTCTTTTGAGTTTTCGAGACTTTGATGAGAAAAATAAACGTGCGAATTTGGCGCTCTTTATGATGTTGCCCAAAAAGTTGCCGAGCAATTAGCAACAAATGAGACAAGGAAAAAATATGCGTGATAAGAATGTTAAGACTTCCTACGATAATGCTTCCACTCTAGACTCTGATAGAGTTTTACTATCTATACAAGATCGTTGTAATCAATGGATTAGTGAGCAAAAAAGTAGGCATATTGACACTATGTATGCGCATATTAAGAGTGGAAAAATGCTACGCTCAAAGCTTATTTTAGCGATTTTGCCGCTAGAATCTTATGCAAATCAAACAGATAAAATTTTGGATTTGTGTGCGATTGTGGAACTTATTCAATGTGCTTCGCTTTTGCACGATGATGTGATTGATGAAGCAGACACTCGGCGAGGAAGAGCAAGCATCAATGTTAGTTTTGGTAATAAAAATGCTATTATGCTTGGTGATGTATTGTATTCAAACGCCTATGTGAAGCTTTGTGATTTTGAACCCTCTATTGCAAGTACGATTGCACAAGCAGTGAGCCATCTTGCACGAGGCGAAATAGAAGATGTTTCTTACAGCGGGAATTTTCAACCAGATTTAGAGATATATTATCGAATTTTGAGTGATAAGACAGCCTCACTTATTGCCGCCTGCGCTAAGGCTGCAGCCTTATTTGGTGGGTTAGATTCTAGTGCGTATGAAGCGTATGGTTATAATCTTGGTATGGCTTTTCAGGTTGTTGATGATATTTTGGATATTACGCAAGACAAGGCTATACTTGGAAAACCTGCTATGAATGATGTGCGTGAAGGTAAAAGCACATTGCCTTACATTTTGCTTTACCATACATTGAGCAACAATGAAAAAGAGCACTTTTTGCGTCTTTTTACAAAGGCTGATGAAAAAAGTATTGCTGCGCTTCGAAATATGCTTTTAGATTCTTCTGCGCTTGCAGAATCTAAGCAAATTGCACAAGATTTTATCCAGAAGGCAAAACAGGCAATTGCTCAAGAAAATAACGCTAGACTTATACAAATTGCTCAAGCAATGATAGAGAGGAACTTTTAATGCAGGCACAATATCTTATTATTAGTTTTTCTCATAAGACAACCCCTATCACTTTGCGAGAGAAGCTTGCCATAGCTCCCGATAAACTAGAATCCTTTATCCTCTACCTTAAAGAAAAAATCACAAGCATTGATGAGTTGTTGCTTGTTAGTACGTGCAATCGTGTTGAGTTTTATATTGTTACACGCGCACCACAAGAGTGTATTGCCAGTATTTTGAGTGTGTTTGCAAACAACATTGGGATTGCTATGAGTGAGTTAGAAATACATTGTAAAAGTGCGCTTAATATGGAGGCAGTTCATCATATTTTTAGTGTTGTGAGTGGGCTTGATAGTGTAGTAATTGGCGAAACACAAATAGCAGGGCAAATAAAAAGCGCTTATCGTTTATGTTTTGATCTTGGTGTGTGTGGTCAGGAGATTACACGCCTTATTCATTTTGCATTTCGTACATCTGCTAAGGTGCGCAACCAAACGTTAATTTCAAAAGCTCCACTCTCCGTAGCTTCTGTGGCAGTGAAAAAAGCATTAGAATTTAGAGAATCCATTTTTACTTCTTTTACTTCATTCGTTCAAAAAACTTCACAAGAAGCACCAAAACCCAAAACGCTTGTGCTTGGAGCAGGCGAGATCAGCCAACTTGTCGTGCGTCATTTGTTGGATTCTGGTTTGGATATTGTGCTTATCAATCGCACTAAAGAGCGCGCATTAGATTTTATAAAAACGCTTGAATATGAGGGTAAAGTTGCACAAGTACAAAATACACCAACACAAGAACTTAGCAAGAAAAAGTATGTTATACAAGATTCTGGTGCGCATATAGAAGTATTTGAATGGACAGCATTACAGACAGCATTGCAAGAATGTTCTTTGGTTTTTAGTGCTACAAGCGCACAACAGCCTATTATTCATCAAACACTCTATCACCCCTGTATGTTTCAGCGTGTATGGTTTGACCTTGCTGTACCTCGCGATATTAATGTAGATTGCATGCAAGATAATTTATTGACAATTTTTTGCATTGATGACCTCAAACGTGTTATTGATGAGAATCTTGCGTATAAAAAGGCACAAACTCATCAAGCATATGGGCTTGTTGGTGAAGCAGTACAGGAGTATTTTGGGTGGATACAAAGTCTTGATGTGATACCACTTATTAAATATATGCGCCAGAGTGCTAAGGAATCTTCACTACAAGAGCTTGAGCGTGCCATCAAAAAGGGATATTTACCTAAAGAATATGAAGAAGAAGTGCGTATTATTTTACACAATGCTTTTAATGTGTTTTTACACAATCCAACATTAAATCTCAAAGAGTTTGCCCATCATCAAGAGGGTGATATTATCATTGAAGCATTTCAGAAAGTTTTTAAGCAAAAGGACACGCCAAAACTACTCAATCGCTATAAATGCGAATATGACACGACATTATCATTATAAGGAACAGTTATGTTATTATCCCATATCTTTATGCCTACAAGCAAAGAGATTCCAAAAGACACTATACTAAAAAGCCACCAGTTTCTTGTGCGAGCAGGATATATCCACCAAATTGGTAGTGGTATTTATAATTTTTTGCCACTTGGCAAAATGGTGCTTGATAATATTGCGCGCATTGTTCGCAAGCGTATGAATGAAGCAGGGGCGCAAGAGGTGTTGTTAAGTTTTGTTACACCAGCAGATCTTTGGAGGGAGTCTGGACGTTATGAAAAATATGGTAAAGAGTTGCTGCGTTTTCTTGATCGTAAAGATCAAGAGTTTGTACTTGGACCAACACACGAAGAAAGTATCACGCAGCTTGTAAAAACATACATTAAATCCTATAAATCATTGCCATTAAATCTCTATCATATTCAACTTAAGTTTCGTGATGAAATCAGACCGCGTTTTGGACTTATGCGCACACGAGAATTTCTTATGAAAGATGCTTATAGTTTCCATAGGTCTTTTGAGGATTTGGATAGAGAGTTTGAAGCTATGTATAGAGCTTATAGCAATATTTTTAATGATTTGGAGCTAGATTTTCGCGTCGTTGATGCGGATTCTGGTGCGATAGGGGGAAGTGGCAGCAAAGAGTTTATGGTGCTTGCAGATTCTGGAGAGGATACACTTGTTGTGTGCAAACAATGTGATTATGCGGCTAATGTTGAGGCTTCTAAACGTGCTAAGCGTCAAGAACCTTGTGAAGCACCTTGTGCGGATTTTGCACTTTTTTCTACGCCTAATGTGAAAACCATTGAAGATGTATGCAAGTTTTTTCATATTCACCCTTTTTATGCACTTAAAGCTGTTGTAAAAAAATTTACTTACAAGCAGCAAGCAGAATCTAAAACTTCGGATTCTGGGATCATCTCAGATTTTGCAGTCTTTTTTTTGCGCGGTGATGATCTTTTAGAAGAAACAAAAGCTCTGAATGCACTCAATGCCAATGGATTTGAGGCACTAGAGATTCTAGAAGCTAGCAATGAGGATTTAGAAAATCTGGGGCTTATTGCTGGGAGTATTGGTGCAGTGGGTTTGCGTACGATTATTGGAAAGCGCCCCATTATTTTTGATGAGGATTTGATAGATGCGCGTGATATTATCTGTGGTGGCAATCAGCAAGATACACATTTTGTAGGCGTAGATTTTTCGCAGTTTGAAAAAATGGTTTATGCTCCCTTGTGTGTTGTTCGTGAAGGTGATGTGTGTGTGTGCTGTGGTGGAGAATTAGAGCATAAAAAGGGTATAGAAGTAGGACATATTTTTAAGCTTGGTGATAAATATTCAAAAGCCCTACAAGCAGAATATCTTGATGAAAATGCCAAAATGCAGCCCTTTATTATGGGTTGTTATGGTATAGGTATTACGCGATTGCTTCCAGCAATCTTAGAGCAAAAAGCCGATGAAAAAGGTTGCGTATGGAGTAAGCGAGTTGCACCATTTACAGTGGAAATTATTATTGCAAACACTAAAGACAAAGCGCAATATGCGTTTGGAATGGAGCTTTATAAGGCATTGCTGGAGCAGGGCGTAGCAGTTATATGCGATGATCGCGATATGCGTTTTGGTGCTAAAATGGCAGATTTTGAGCTTGTTGGTGTGGCATTGTATGGCGTGATCATAGGTAAAGGACTAGAATCTGGAACAATAGAATGGATTATTCGTGACGGTTTGGAACGCGAGGTGCTAGAATCTAGTAATGCATTGGAAATAATCCTACAAAAAACTCAAAAAAATGAGGCATTATGTCTATAAGATCTTTGATGCCATTACTCCTTATTGGCTATATTGCTTTAGAGTTGATCGGGTTTAGCGTATTTGTTCAACAGCTTGGGTTTTTAGCCCTTCTTATTGAGATTATGCTTAGTGGTGTGTTTGGTATATGGCTGTGGATACTGCATACACATAGCCTTAGCGCATTGCTTAATGATATTTTTGATTTACTTGCGCGCAGACGAATTTTTGATCTATTAAAAGTTAGTATGCTGGTGTATATTGGTGCATTTTTATTGGTTTTACCCGGCTTGTTTGGCGATATTATTGGGCTTTGTTTGATTATACTTAGCTTTATCTTACGCCCTCATCACACAAGAAATGAATTTAAGCGTAGGTTTGATGATTTTCATAAGCAGAATGATCTTAATGATTTTGAAAAAAACGATTTTCGATTTTATTTTTCACAAAACACTAGTGATCGTATGCGCCAACCAAAACAAGATGAGGAGATTATTGATGTGGAAGTTGTCGAATCCTACACAGAGGTTAGCCACACTAGAGAATCTAAACCGAAAGATTAATAAATATTTTTGGTAAGGAAATCACAATGAAGCCACTAATAATTGGAACGCGAGGCAGTGCGCTTGCGCTATGGCAAGCAAACTATATAAAGCAGCGATTATGGGACGAATTGCAGCAAGAATCGGTGCTACAAATTGTCAAGACAAAAGGCGATAAGATTCTAGATGTACCTCTCGCAAAGATTGGTGGCAAGGGACTTTTTACCAAAGAATTAGACGATCTTTTGTTGAGTGGTAAGATTGATTTGGCAGTACATTCTTTAAAAGACGTACCTATTGAGCTTCCCAAGGGCTTGAAGCTTGCGTGTATCACAAAGCGCGAAGATGTTCGTGATTGCTTTTTGAGCCATAAATTCTCTTCTATAAGCACACTTCCACCTAATGCAAAGGTGGGTACAACTTCTTTGCGCCGTGCTATGCAGCTAAAGGCTCTGCGCCAAGATATTTGCACGCTTAGTTTGCGTGGCAATGTACAAACACGTCTGGCTAAGCTAGATTCTGGTGCTTATGATGCTATTATCCTTGCAAATGCTGGACTTAAGCGACTTGGAATTAATCATCTTGCATATATGGTTCCGCTTGAGATTACGGATATGATACCAGCTATGGGGCAAGCGGCGCTTGGTATTGAGTGTAGAGAGAGTGATAGCTATCTTGTGGAGATTCTAGGGAAGCTTAATGATATACCAACAAGTATTTGCACACAAGCAGAACGAGAGTTTGTGCGCACACTTGATGGGGGATGTCAAGTACCCATTGGTGTACATTGTGCGTTTGTAGATGAAACACTTAGTGCAGAATCTAATGAAGTGTTAGAATCTGCGCTTCAAGAAAAAAAGGTATATATAGAAGCCATTATTGGCTTACCAAATGGAGCACGCTTTTTGCGCGAGCGCATCTGTGCCAAATCAAGCCAAGCAGTTTTTTATGCCAACTCTCTGGCACAGTCTTTTATAGCACAGGGCGCAAAGGAGCTACTTAAAGAGGCTATGCAATTTTGGGATAGCTTTGGTATAGCGACAAAGGAGTAGTAACAGAATCTAGAGGTTTTAGGGTCAGTCTTGTTTGAGTGTATGGGGTAAAAGTGTAGTAGTATTAAAAGATTTATCTAGCATAAAATTTGATGATATCTGTGTTTATAAGTGTGATTATCATCGATAAAAGCGGTTTTGATATAAAATATATCTAAAAACTAAAAATACTCGTGGTGGAGTGTAGGGGGATCGAACCCCTGACCTCAACGCTGCCAGCGTTGCGCTCTCCCAGCTGAGCTAACACCCCATTGATTCCATTTAGAAATTCTGCAGAATTTTACTTTGTACAATAAAGCCTAGATTCTAGCAAAAAATTCTTAAATTCGAATTGAATTAATCGCTTATTTGTCTTTCGGGCTTAAAGTTTTAGATATTTCATTATTGTTTGATGATATTTTGGATAAAATACCGATTTATTCACCGCAGCAAATAAAATTTAGAACTATGTTGCATTTATGTACTATTTAAAAGGGCTTATGATGAGTAGAAATTTTTTCATCGGTATAGGGGTGGCTTTTTTGTGGGTTTTTCTCACATTGGGCAATCTCACAGCATTATCAAACCAAACTGCCAAGCAAGCACCTAGCGTAGATTCTAAGAAGCAACGTGCACAGGCTTATGATAGACTTGCAAAAACGATTGCCACGATAGAATCATACTATGTTGATGATATGCCAATTGATAGTATCATTGATAAGGCGATAGAAGGGCTTATTGCCAATCTTGATGCACACTCTGCATTCTTAGATGAAAAAAAATATAAAGAGTTACGAACCCAAACTGAAGGCGAGTTTGGTGGTCTTGGAATCACGGTTGGTATTAAAGATGGTGCGCTAACAGTGATTGCACCACTTGATGATACCCCAGCTCAGAAAGCAGGGCTAAAAAGCGGCGATGTTATTTTAAAAATCGAAGATCAAAGTACGATTGGTATGAATATTGATGATGCAGTGAATCTTATGAGGGGTAAGCCCAAAACACCTATCACCATTACAATTGTGCGTAAAGGTGAGGGTAAACCACTAGAATTTAAGCTAGTGCGTGATATTATCAAGGTGAAATCAGTGTATGCAAAAAGCATTGATGACACTCCTTATCTTTATGTTCGCATCAATTCTTTTGATAAAAATGTAACAGAATCTGTTAGGCAAGCACTTAAGGAGAATCCAAAAACACAAGGAATCGTGCTAGATTTGCGCAACAATCCGGGAGGGCTCCTAGACCAAGCGGTTGATTTGTCAAACCTCTTTCTAAAAAGCGGGGTCATTGTCTCACAAAAGGGTAAAGTACAAGAAGAAAACACGGTTTATAAAGCAAATGGCAAGGCGCCCTATAGCCAGCTTCCTATCGTAGTGCTCGTCAATGCGGGTACGGCTAGTGCTAGCGAGATTGTTGCTGGAGCTTTCCAAGATCATCGCCGAGCACTTATTGTTGGGGAAGAGACATTTGGTAAGGGTAGTGTGCAGGTGGTTATTCCTATTAATGCTACTGAAGCGATCAAACTCACCACAGCCAAATACTATCTTCCAAGCGGTAGGACAATCCAAGCTGTTGGTGTGAAGCCAGATATTGTTGTGTATCCGGGTAGCGTTCCACAAAATGATGGTGGATTTGAAATCAAAGAGGCAGATTTGCGTAATCACCTCCAAAATGAGCTAAAAAAGATTGATAAACCAAAAGAATCTAAGGCACAAGAAGAGGGCTCGCTTGAGACACAGAAACATATCACGCACACAGATATTGCTAATGATATTCAGCTAAAATCCGCTATTGATGCGCTAAAAACTTGGGCTATCTTTCTAGATTCTGCAAAAAGTAAGCAAAAGGATCAAAAGGCAAGATGATAGCAATAAATATTTGAACCTATAAAGGAGAGCTAATGTCTGAAACAACACCACAAATACTTGAAATGTTATATGAGGGCAAGGGCAAAAAACTCTTTGCTACAAGTGATGAAAACATAGTAGTTGCCGAATTTAAAGACGACTTGACGGCTTTTAATGCTCAAAAAAGAAGCACACAAAGTGGTAAGGGCGAGCTAAATTGTCTTATTAGTAGCATACTTTTTGAACTTTTGGCACAAAGTGGCGTAAAAAGTCATTTTATCAAACGTCTTGATACAACAAGAATGCTTTGCCAAAAGGTTGCGATCATTCCTATTGAGGTTGTTGTGCGTAATATTGCTACAGGCTCACTTAGTAAGCGGCTTGGCATTACTGATGGTTTGGTACTGCCTTTTGTGTTGGTTGAGTTTTATTATAAAAATGATAGTTTAGGAGATCCGATTATTACAGATGATCACTGCCAGATCCTTGATATTATTCGCACCAAAGAGGATCTTGAAATATTGCGTCAAAAAGCGCACAAAGTCAATGAGATTTTACAGGATTTTTTTGATAAGCGAGGATTGAAGCTTGTAGATTTTAAGTTAGAGTTTGGTTTAAACTCACAAGGTGAGATTATTTTAGCAGATGAAATCTCTCCTGATAGCTGTCGTTTATGGGATAAACAAACCAATCAAAAACTTGATAAAGACGTATTCCGCCAAGATTTGGGTAACCTGAAAGAAGCCTATACAGAAGTATTACACCGCATACAGCATTCATAAAGGAGTATAATGCAAGCAGAAATCACTATAAATCTAAAAGAAGGTGTGCTTGACCCACAAGCCAAAGCTATACACCACGCTATAGAGTCACTAGGGTTTTCACAAGTAGCAAATGTGGTGGTTAAAAAGCAGATTATCCTTGAGTTTGCTAGTGCTAAATCTTTGGATTCTACAGATTCTACTACCAAAGAAATTGCTCAAGAAATAGCGCATAGTCTTCTTGCAAATCCTGTGATTGAAGATTATGAAGTGCGCATAAAAGAAAAATAAATGGTAAGCATTATTCGTTTCGCTGGGAGCAATTGCGAGTTTGATATGCACTATGTATATCAAGATATCTTGGGTATCCCAAGTACAATTATCTGGCACAAAGAATCAGCGCTTCCTAGCGAGACTAAGCTTGTGGTTTTGCCTGGTGGATTTAGCTATGGAGATTACTTGCGTAGTGGGGCGATTGCTCGTTTTGCACCTATAATGCGTGCGATTAAGGCATTTGGTGAAAAAGGTGGTCGGATTCTTGGAATTTGCAATGGTTTTCAGATTTTGACCGAAGCTAAACTTCTTCCAGGAGCGCTTATGCGCAATGCCAATTTACACTTCATTTCAAAAATTGTCCCCCTTTGCTTGGAGAGAACAGATAATGTATTTTTGCACCCTTATGCACAAGGAGATAGTATAGCACTTCCCATAGCGCACGCAGATGGAAACTACTATATCAAGCCAGATGAGCAAGCAGAGCTTGAAGAAAATGGGCAGATTCTTATGCGTTATGCGTATGACATAAATGGATCTGTTGGTCGTATTGCTGGTATTTGCAATAAGGATAAAAATATTTTTGGACTTATGCCACACCCTGAACGCCTTTGTGATAATATTACTAAAAAGCGCCTTATGTATGCAAATATTCTGAATACCTATAAAAGCCCAATAGGCAATGCAGAATCCATAGGACAACACGTGAGTTCCCCTCAAGGTTTGGCTATGCTAGAATCTCTTTATAAGGCATAATATGCGGATTTTTATAGTAGGGCTCTTTGCTATTTTGTTATGGGCAAATCCAGAAATACCGCAAGAATCAGAGTTGGTGGAGGATTTAAGCCGGCTAGACATACCACAGGAACAAACAAATCACATTGTTTATCTTAAAAATACTACTCCAGAATCTATAATCAATGCTCCAATTTATATAGGGCAGAAGATTCCAATCACCTATCGCGCCATTTTTTTTCAGAACGCTTCAATGAATCGCAGCTCTTTTAAAGAAAAAATACCCTCAAATGAGCTTGTGCTAGAGAATCCAAACCAAGAATGGCAGGAAGTTGCCTTTGAT
The DNA here is from genome assembly GCA_944323645.1 of uncultured Helicobacter sp. Taxonomy (GTDB): domain Bacteria; phylum Campylobacterota; class Campylobacteria; order Campylobacterales; family Helicobacteraceae; genus Helicobacter_B. Next base: position 67,210 of record CALUTE010000002.1, read on the forward strand.
AGGAGCGATTTTGCAGAGGGCGATACGCAAAAGATCTATGAAATAACATATATGTTTAAGGTTAAAGCGTCTAATCTACGCATACCAGCCTTTGAGGTATCAGCACTCTCAAGCGATGGATTCTATACAGATTCTGCAATAAGTGAAGCTATAAATCTTAATGCGACTGATTTGTATCAGAATAAAAACTATGCAGGTGTTGTTGCTGATGAGTTGCGGCTTGGAGTCTATAAAGCTAAACACTATGATGATAGCAATAATCTTATTGCATTTGAGCTTAGTGCATTGAATGCAAATTTAGAGGATTTCAGATTACCAAGTATTGAAAAACAAGGTATTGAGCGCTCAAATTTTACAACCCCAAATGCGAGTGCTATTTTTTATGCTATTGTGCCACGTAGCATACAGGGTATTAGCTTTGAGTATTTTTCGCTGCGTACTAATCGTTTTGAGCAGGTGCGTATCCCTATTTTGCTAACGATAGAGAATGTTGGTGCACAAGAGAATCTAAGACCCAAGAATACTTATCTTATGTACTGGACATTGTTTATTTGTGGCGTAATGGTTACGTTTTTTGCACTTTCGTTTTTTATTAGGCGTTGGCGCAAGGTTTTTTGGCTTTTGGGTGGTATTACTTTATGCTACTTGATGTATTATTTGTTCTATAATCAAACAGCAGTGCTTGCAGAAAATAAACATATTTGGATTCTACCTACACATAACTCTACATTGTTAGAGACAACGAGTGAGCCTATTATGGTTAAAATTATTGGAGAACACGATCGATACTACAAAATTATGACACCAGATGATATTATTGGCTGGATAAGGAAAGAAGATGTACAATAAATTAAAAGGAATCTATGAGTTGATTCTGATTGGTATAGGGCTTGCAATTATTCTTGTTTTCATTTATATACACCGTAAAACAAATAATGCACGAAGTTCGCGTATGGCTTGTAGGACATTTTTTACGCTTGCTGGTATTCGGCTTGAGCAGGTTGGGGATTTTGATGAAAGTGCAGATTTGATTATTATGAATCATCAGAGCGTTGCAGATATTTTATGTCTTGAAGGCTATCACCCGCGTAATATCTGCTGGATAGCCAAAAAACAGCTTGGCGAAATGCCTTTTTATGGTTATGCGCTCACAGGTCCCGAAATGATTCTTATTGATCGAGAGGATAAAAAAGGCTTTGCTATTCTTTTAAAAACTATCAAAGAAAAGCTTGCCCAAAATCGACCTATTGTTATTTTTCCAGAAGGCACACGTAGCAGAGGCAAAGAGAAATTGTTGCCTTTTAAGCAGGGTGCAAAGTTTATCGCTGAAAAATTCAATCTCAAAATTCAACCTATTGTGCTCATCAATACACGCAGAATCTTTAATACCTCGCCACTTGAGGCAACAAGCAATAGAGCACGAATGGTACTTTTAGAGTCTTTTTGCGCTGGAGAGATACCAAAAGATAAGGTGTTTTACAAACCTAGTTCAGAGACAGAGACTGCTGTAGCCCAAGGTAAAAAGTTTGGCTTGATTCCTCTTGTAGAGCCAAAAGATAGTATGCTAGATTCTATACCTAGCATACCAAGTACAATCGCTAATGACCAAGAAAGTATCAATAATCAAGAAGATAAAGATTGGTACAAAGCATTAGAAGAGTGTATGCAGGACGTATATTTACGTCATTACAAAGCACTCAATCCGAAAGAATCTTAAAACACTAAGCTGCATAATATCTATATTTTTTTCATCATTTCTACAAACCTTGTTAAGATTGCAAGGCTTATTAAAATTATTTATAGCAACAAGAGAAGTATATTGGGGTTAAATCAAAATCTAAAATCTAGCAAAATAATGATTTTAGTGTGCCATTTAGGATTAGAATTATAGATAAATTTAGCCTATTTTTATAAATAAACTTGACATTAAATGACTAAGATTATATAATGGTAACTCTATAAAATTTAAAATTGTTATATTTGAGGTGTAATATGTTTGATAAAATGACCAACCAACTACGAGAAACACTAGATTCTGCGGCTTCTTTGGCACTACATTCAAAAAATCAAGAAGTTACAACATCTCATATGCTTTGGAGCCTGTTGGCTAATTCACAAAGTGTTCTTAACCAAGCACTTTATAAAATGCATATTGATAAAGCAGCCATTGAACTTGAGGCAAAAAGTATTGTAGAAAGACTCCCTAAGGTTTCTACACTTAGTAAAGAAGGGTTGAGTCTTGCAGAAGAGCTAAAAACAGCAATTCACAATGCACAAGGTTTAGCCACACAAAATGGAGATACATTTATTGCCCTTGATACTTTTATTGTAGCAAATCTTAAGGCAGAATCCTTTGTGCAGATTTTTGGCAAATATCTTGATACAAATGAGCTTAGAAAAACCCTAGAATCTATGCGTGCAAACACAAAAATACAAAACCAAAATGATGATTCCAACCTTGAATCATTAGAGCGATTTGGCATAGATCTTACACAAAAAGCTACAGAAAATAAGCTTGATCCAGTAATCGGCAGAGATGAAGAAATTGCAAGAATGATGCAGATTCTTATTCGAAAAACCAAAAATAATCCAATCTTGCTTGGCGAGCCAGGCGTTGGTAAAACTGCTGTAGTAGAGGGCTTAGCACAACGTATTGTTAAAAAAGAAGTGCCTTTGAGTTTGCAAAATAAGCGTGTTATTGCGTTGGATATGAGTGCGCTTGTGGCTGGGGCAAAATATCGTGGCGAGTTTGAAGAGCGGCTTAAAGCAGTGGTAGAGGAAGTAAAAAAAGCAGGCAATATTGTTTTGTTTATTGATGAGATTCATACCATTGTTGGTGCGGGAGCAAGCGAGGGCAGTATGGATGCAGCCAATATTTTAAAACCAGCTTTAGCACGTGGAGAATTGCACACAATAGGTGCGACCACCCTCAAAGAGTATCGCAAATACTTTGAAAAAGACGCGGCACTAACAAGGCGTTTTCAGCCAATAGCACTTGATGAGCCAAGTGTGAGTGAGTCGTTACAGATTCTGCGCGGTATTAAAGAGCGTCTTGAGGCACACCATAAGGTTACAATTACAGATTCTGCTCTTGTTGCTGCAACTAGGCTTTCGGCGCGCTACATTACAGATCGATTTTTACCTGATAAAGCGATTGATCTGATAGATGAAGCTGCTGCAGAGCTCAAAATGCAGATAGAATCTCAACCTAATGAGCTTGCCTCTATCAAGCGCCAAATCCAAAATCTAGAAGTAGAGCGTGAGGCATTAAAAATGGAAGAAAAAGGTGATAGCGCTACTCGCTTGCAAGAAATCGAAAAAGAGCTTAGCAATGCCAATGAAGACAAGGTGCGTCTTGAAGCACAATTTGAAAACGAAAAAAGCGTTTTTCATAAGATTGCTCACAGCAAAGATAAAATAGATTCTCTGCGCAATGAATCCGAGCTTGCTAAACGTAATGGCAACCTTCAAAGGGCAGCCGAAATTGACTATGGGCTATTGCCCCAAGCAATAAAAGATGAGCAAGAGCTTAATCAAAAATGGGAGAGTATGCAGCAAAATGGCACACTTCTTAAAAATGCTGTTACACAAGAGAGTATTGCTGAAATTGTTAGTCGTTGGACGCAGATTCCGGTTAAAAAAATGCTACAAAGCGAGAAAGAGCGCATTTTGGGTATTGAAAATGAGCTTGGCAAGAGTGTGGTTGGTCAAGAGGCTGCACTTAAGGCTATTGCGCGTGCGATTAAACGCAATAAGGCTGGGCTAAGTGATAGCAATCGCCCCATTGGTAGTTTTCTTTTTTTAGGACCAACAGGTGTTGGTAAGACAGAATCTGCCAAAGCACTCGCTCGATTCTTGTTTGATTCAGAGAAGAATCTTGTTCGTTTTGATATGAGTGAGTATATGCAAAAACACGAAGTAAGCCGACTTATAGGAGCAGCTCCAGGCTATGTTGGGTATGAGGAAGGAGGGCAGCTCACTGAGGCTATCCGAAGAAAGCCTTATAGCGTGGTGTTGTTTGATGAGATAGAAAAGGCGCATCCAGATGTGTTTAATATCCTTTTGCAAGTGCTTGATGATGGGCGATTGACAGACAATAAAGGTACTTTGGTGGATTTTAAAAACACCATTATTATTTTAACAAGCAATATTGGTAGCCAAAAAATCATAGAGATTGCTGATAAAAGCGAAAAAGAGGCAGCAGTGCGTGATGAGTTGAGGGCATATTTTAAACCAGAATTTCTCAATAGGCTTGATGACATTGTAATTTTCAATCCATTAAATAGTACGGATATTACAAAGATTATTGATATTTTGCTTCAGAACATTGATAAAAAGCTTTATGAACGGGGTATTACAATCAAGCTCACTCAGGAAGCTAAGAATTTTATTGCACAAGTTGGTTTTGATCCTGTATTTGGTGCTAGACCACTTAAGCGCGCTTTATATGAAGAAGTAGAGGATAGGCTTGCAGAATTGATTCTGGAGGAGAAGGTACAAGAAGGTGATGAAGTAGTCTTTGACAGTGATACAAAAACAATACAGACTCATATTGGTAAGAAATCAAAAATAAACACCTAAAAACTACTGCGTTCGCATAATGGAATAAAGCGCTTAGTTAAATTGTAAAGCTACATTAAAGCTAATTTGGGATAGAATAATAGCCATTTTTTACGTAAAGGGTGTAGATGCGGTTTGTTTTGAGTGATGATGGCATTGAAGATAATGGCGAATTTAAAAAACTTTTTGAAGAAAGTCAAAAAAAAGAAGAAACAGGGCAAATAAAGACAGGCAAAGTAATTGCTATACATCCAGATGTCTTGTTAATTGATGTAGGCGAGAAGGTGGAGGGGCGCTTGCCAATCGAAGAAGTTACAGACAAAGATGGCACCATACCTTTTAAAGTTGATGATAGTATTGAGGTGTTTGTTTCCTCAGGGCGTTCAGAGAGGCCAAGTGTCTCTTATAAAAAAGCCATAAAGGTTACAAAAATTCAAGAAAAAATTAAAGAACTTGGCGATGAATTCCAAGATAAAGTTGTTGAAGGTAAAATTATACGCAAAAATAAGGGTGGCTATGTGCTTGAGGAGGATGGAGTTGAATATTTTTTACCACGCGCTAGTGCTGCACTAAAAGATCCTGCAAAAAGTATAGGAAAAAAGGTAAAAGTTTGCATCATTGATGTGCGTCCAGAGGAAAAATCAATTATTGTATCGCGCAAACGATTTTTTGAGATAGATGATGTACGACAAACCGAAGGTATTAAAAAGCTTTTGGAGGAAGAAGGCAAGGTTTTTAATGGTGTGGTAAAAAATATTACAAGCTTTGGTATGTTTGTCGAGGTAGATGGCGTTAAAGGACTTGTACACTATACAGAGATTAGTCATAGAGGTCCTGTAAATACAGCCAAGCTCTATAAGGAAGGTGATAGTGTTGCGTTAAAGGTAGTAGGCTATGATAAAGAGAAAAAGCGCTTATCCTTTTCGGTTAAAGCTGTTACAGAAGACCCTTGGAAAGAGATACAAAAGGAATTGAAAAAGGGCTATACAATTAAAGTTGTTGTTAGTAATATTGAGCCTTATGGTGTATTTGTAGATATTGGTAATGATATTGAGGGATTTTTGCATATCTCTGAAATATCTTGGAGCAAAGATATTAAACATCCTAGTGATTTTTTGAAAGTTGGTGAAGAGATTGACGTAGAGGTTATTGAGATTGATTCTGTCAATCGAAGATTGCGCGTTTCGCTAAAAAATCTTCTCGAAAAGCCTTTTGATGGTTTTGCAAAAACCCATAAAGTTGGCGATGTGATAAAAGGTAAAGTGGTTACACTTACGGATTTTGGGGCATTTGTTTCTTTTGGAAAGGTAGATGGTTTGCTGCACAACGAAGATGCATTTTGGGAAAAAGGGATAAAATGTAAAGATGTGTTGAAAGTTGGTGAGGAAATTGATGTGTGTATTATTAAAATTGATACTACCAATCAGAGAATTTCCCTAGGTCGTCGTGCTCTTGAAGAATCTCCGGCTGAAGTTTTTGCTAAAAAGCACAAGGTAGATGAAATTGTAAAGGGTAAGGTAATTGATATTAAAGATTTTGGTGTATTTATAGAGGTTGATGGTATGGATGCACTTATTAAAAATGATGATTTGTATCCTCTAAAAAAAGATGAGATTCAAAAAGATAGTGAGATTGAAGGGGTTATCCTATCAATTGATAAGCAAAGCAACCGCGTGCGTGTTTCAGTCAAGCGATTAGAGCAGCAAAGACAAAAAGATGAGATTAAAGCATTTAATTTTGATAATAAGATGACTCTTGGAGATAAGTTAAAGGACAAGATTCAGCATTCATAAAGTGTATAAATGAAAAGCAAAATTATTTGGTTGGTTTTGACTATAAGTGTATTTATAGGGGCAAGCCTTGGTTGGCTCTTTCATTATAAGGATTCTGTAAGCAAAGAGCATATTACGTTTAACTTTTTTAATGAAGCCCCTTTGGCTCAAGCACCAAAAACAACAAGAGATAGTTGGCTTGACAATGCAAGGAATTTTAACAAATCCTATTCATATCCAGCTCAAGAGTTTGAGGTGTTTGTTGATTTTATGGATCCTAATATACAGGCAATCCCAGAAAAGCTTTTTGTCGCGGCAGTCGATAGTTTTTTATTTTCTTGCTTAAATGAATTATTAAAAGATCGCGAGGTAGAATTTGCTTATAGTAAAAATAGCAATGTGATTGATTTAGTGATTTATCTACCTAAAGAATATACTAAGGCACAGAATCTAATACAAGAATTACAATACTATGAGATACCTTATACATACCAATAAAGGAGATAGTCAATGTATAAAATAGCAGTGTGTGATCATATTCACCAAAAAGGGCTTGATATGCTCTTTTCACAAAGCGATATCACAACATTTAATTTTGCAGATCTTCCTAAAGATGAGCTACTTAAGTCGCTCGATACAATTGATGTAGTAATTACTCGTAGCTCAACAGCTGTGGGTGAAACATTTTTATCGAGTGTACCAAAATTAAAAGCTATAGTGAGAGCCGGCGTTGGTGTAGATAACGTTGATATAGAAGCTTGCTCAAAACGAGGTATTGTTGTTATGAATGTGCCAACAGCAAACACTATTGCCGCAGTTGAGCTTACAATGACACATATTTTAAGTGCGATACGTAATTTTCCTGGTGCCAATGCACAGCTAAAAGAAGCCCGCAAATGGAAGCGTGAGGATTGGTATGGAACAGAGCTTAAGGGCAAAAAGGTTGGCATTATAGGGTTTGGCAATATTGGATCGCGCGTAGGAATTCGTTGTAAGGCATTTGAGGCAGAAGTAATTACCTATGATCCCTATATTCTACCTTCTAAGGCTATTGATTTGGGGATTGATTATACAAAGCAATTTGATGAGATTCTTGCTTGTGATATTATCACGATTCATACTCCAAAAAATGCTGAAACCAAAAATATGATCACTGCCAAAGAAATTGCAAAAATGAAAGATGGTGTGATTCTTATTAACTGCGCGCGCGGTGGATTATATAATGAAGAAGATTTATATAAAGGGCTTGAGAGTGGAAAAATTCGCTGGGCGGGTATTGATGTATTTGATAAAGAGCCGGGTACTAATTGCAAACTTTTGGATCTGCCAAATGTCTATGTTACACCCCATATTGGCGCAAATACATTGGAATCCCAGGAAGAAATAGCAAAACAAGCCGCACAAGCTGCTATGGAAGCCGCAAGAGGAATCGCCTATCCAAATGCGCTTAATCTTCCTTCAAATAATGAACAAGTACCAAGCTTTTTTGGTTTTTATGCCGAGCTTACACAAAAGCTTGGTTTTCTCTGTTCGCAGCTTGATAAGGGTGCAATCACTTCTATTCAAATCGTTGCTCAAGGTGAGATTAGTAAATACATCGATTTGCTTGAGACGTATGCTATTGTGGGCGTGCTCAAGCCATCACTTGATGATAAGATCAACTATGTCAATGCACCATTTTTGGCAAAAGAGCGTGGTATAGAGGTAAAAAAACTTGCCAAAGAGAGTTCCAAATCCTATAAAAATCTCATAACACTCACATCACATACAAGCAATGGCAGCTTGAGTGTGTCAGGGACAGTGTTTGATGATAATATTATCCGACTAAGTGCTATCAATGAGTTTGAAGCCTTGATTGAACCAAAAGGTCGTATGATACTTTTTAGAAATACTGATGTGCCAGGAGTAATAGGTAATGTAGGACAAATTCTTGGTAAGCACCGCATTAATATCGCTGATTTTCGCCTCGCACGAAACAAAAATAACGAAGCTCTTGCTGTAATCTTGATAGATAATGAAGCTACAAGTGATGTTATGCAAGAACTTGCCGACATAGAGGCTTGCTTATCTGTACATTTAGTGGTGATATAATAGGATTTTACTTGTTATGGGGTTTTGGCGTTGTTCTTATGCCAAAGTACAAGTATTGTTTTTTTTGCTGTGTTGGGTACAACTTGGTATATTGAAATCTAACGAAAATATACCAAATGCAAATGCAAATGACTTTCTTAGGCTCTATGAACAAGATCTTAAAGAAGCATATCGCCTCGTTTTATATGGCTCTCAGACACGTAATTATGTTTTGTTTCGCGGTTATCATTTGATTGATTATGAAATTTACAAAATACTTAGCCAAAAAGAATTACAAAATATAAAAAAGCCTCTGATATTTTTTTATGGAATCTTAAAAGGCAAACCATTTTATAGTGAGTTAGGAGGTGTAAGTATTATGGTGGTTCTTGCAAGTAACGTTGGTGATAAAAAGGCTCCAGTGATTGCTCTCAATTTTCAAGGAAGGTATTTTAGCGACTTGCTCACCATTGGGGAAGATGGAGAATTTTATGCACTTTGCGCTCCACCATCAGTGCATCGTTGTTTATTGCTAGGGATTGGCGAGAAATGGTGGTAGAATAACCAAAAATTTACAGCTATACTTGTCGGCAATAGATTTTTAAAATCCATATCGTGGGTGGATTTAGGTGTTTTCTCATTACAAGAGTATCGCCAAGACGTTCATACAAAGAGTAGATTTTAGAAGCTGATGATTCTCCAGAATCCAAAGAACCTACTCTATAGATTTTTATACAACAGAGGCAAACTAAAGTTTAAAAGGATTCTCTATAACTTTTTTATGATCAATTACATAAGGAATCAGCGCCATATGGCGAGCACGTTTGATAGCTACCTCAACTCGCTCTTGCCATTTTTTTGTATTACCTGTAAGGCGACGCGGCATAATCTTGTAGCGTTCTGAAAGAGAGTGTTTGAGCATATCAATATCTTTATAATCGATAAACTCAATCTTTGCTTCTGTATATTTGCAGTAGCGTTTAGAGTATTTTTTTCTTTCCATAGTATTCTCCTAAAATGGTATTTCGTCATCATCGATGTCGATACTTGGGATATTTTGCACACCTTGCGAAGAGGATTCTTTGCTTGGGGACATATTTTGTTTATAGCCATTATCGTGGGGCATATGGTCATACCTGTCGTTTGCTTGTCCATAATTACCAGATTCGTTGTACTCTACACGATTACTATCTTGGCTTTTACTATCAAGCATTTGCATACTTTCTGAAACAATAGCGTGTTTAGAGCGTTTTTGCCCGCTTTGATCCATCCAAGTTTCATATACAAGTCGCCCCTCAATAAGGACCTTGCTACCTTTGCGCAGATATTGTTCAGCAACTTCAGCAGTACGCCCAAAAAGCTTGACATCAATAAAGCAAGTTTCATCGCCCTTTGTGCCATCTTGCTTAGTGAAACGGCGATTGCTTGCAAGACCAAGTGTTGCTATAGCTGCACCAGAAGGAAGATAGCGTTTCTCAACATCACGTGTAAGATTACCTATCATTATGATTTTGTTAAACATCATAAACCCTTATACTTTTGGCACTTCTTGTTGTGTAGATTCTGCTATTTCTTGTGCTTCCCCATTTGGTTTAGCCTTATCGGATTCTATTTTTTTTGTTTTTGGCTCTGGCTTTTTATTGGCGCGGTCGATAAGGGTTTGCCAAGCTTTTTGTTCTTTTTTGCTTTCGTATTTTATGACAATAAAACGCAGTATATCTTCATTGATTCGATATAAGCGTTCAAGCTCTAAAATCGCTTTAGGATCAGTCTGAAAGTAGATGACAAAATAATAGCCACGTTTATGCTTTTTGATCTCATACGCAAGATTTCTCATTCCCATATCAAGACAGGTTGCAATTTGACCGCCGTTTTTAGTGATGACATCTTTGTAGAAATCAATTTTTTGTCGGATTTCCTCTTCAACTAGTGTTGGTTTGATGATAAACATCGTCTCATAGTGTTTCATAAAAAGTACTCCTTATGGTTTGCGCCCTTAAACTTTATACTTAAGAGCAAGAAAGTAAAACTTCGGATTCTATCGAATAAAAGCTTGAAGTTTCATTAAGCAGCGCATAGAAATGCTTTTTGTACCGCGCATTAGCTCATTGCGCCAAGAACCAAAGAGTTTAAAAATCTCTAAAAATGCCCTTTCTTTGATAGCCAAAGCGCGTTCTGAAAGAGTTTGGGCTACAAAGCTTGGTGCTGCATAGCCCAAAATTTCTTTTGTATCCGCTCTGCCATAGAGTCGAATATGGGCTGCAAATAAAAAAAGCTGATAAAAATACCGCTCAAGCTCGCTAAGAAGTGCTATTTCATTGACTCCCGCTTCAAGCATTTTTGTAAATATTTCAAGAGGTTTTCCTTTTGAAAAGAGTGATAACAACAAATCATCTACTTCTACATTTCCAAGTCCATAGCACAAGAATGCTATATCTTTTTGTTCAATAGGTTTTTCTAAGATTGCAAACTTTGTAAGCTCACTACAAGCAATCCCAATATCAAAGTTTTGCATAATAAGTAGTGCTTCTAGGTTGGCATTGGTTATGGAAATATGTAATTCATCAGCTTTTTGGCGTAAAAATTCGATCGCTTCCTTTGGTGTTGGTGTAAAAAATCGCACTTCTACTACGCCATTTTTTGGCTTATTTTCATGGGGTATGTGTGTGGTGCTTGTATTAGTATTTGATAGAGCGATAGCTTCTATTGCATCATTTTTAAAGATAGAGCTAAGGGCACGAAAATCACGTGCATATTGGCTTGGAGTTTTGTTTTCTGCACAATAAAACTCGACAATAAGAGCATTATCTGGATTCTGCTTAATTGCATTTAGCATAGCATTTATTTCTTTATCGCTAGGTTTTTTATCAAGTTTTAGCACTACACATTGTCTATCGCCAAACAGACTGCTTTGAGAAAGTATTCCCAACACATCTTCAAAGACATATTCTACATAATAAAAGATTTGTGGTATAAACCCAAGAGTGCGTAAAATCTGCTTGGAGTATGCTTGGATCAAAAAATCACTTTCGCCATATAGAAGCGTGGCACGTGGTATATGTGTGCGCAAATAAATATCAAACTCTTTTTTATACATCGCATTTTCTTGTGATTATTTGGTGTTTGGCGCGTTTGTAAATGCGACTTGGGAGCTTTTGGCGTTGCAAGCGTGCAGCTCGATAAAAACGCATAATACCAAGTATTTCTTTGCTACCTATGGCATAGTAAATATGCGTAAGATATGCGAGGATATAAGCTTTTGGGATATTAGATTCTATGGCGTATTTTGTCAGCATATAATGGGGAATTTTCACTCTTTTAGCATTGAAGCAAGTAGATATGCGTTGGTAAAAATCTTTGTAGCGATTAAAACAGAGCCTTCCAAATACAAAAGGCAAACGATGTTTGTCAAACCATACCTTGCCCATATCGATGTGTTCGCCGCCCTTATAGCGATACAAAAGCGCACGATCACCAATCAACACGGAGCCTTTGAGCCCAAGAATCTCACTTAAGATATTGGAAGTATCGGATTGATAGTCTTTAGTGCCCAAAGAATCCAAGGGCTTAATAAGAACACTCCAAACTGCACCTTTTGCGATGATACCGCTTTTTGTTGTTTTTTTGAGTAGATGTGCGCGATAGCCCGCGATCGATGAGATAAACCCAGCATCAATGCGGTGAAAGAAAAAGGATTGGTTAAGCTTAGAAGGATAAGAGCAGTTGGCAAAAGCTGATAACTTGAAGCGTAGCGGAGCAGGGTAGGATTTTAAAAATACATCAAATGGCAACAGATTGAGATATTGGATTTTTCCAAAACGCATTAGGCAGCCCTTAAAGTTTGATTTTCATAAGTATAGCATTTTATTGATTGCATATTGAATAGCTTGGTTGGCGTAGAATCTAGTTTATAAATAATGACTAGTTAGATTTTTGCAAGCGACACTAGAATTTTGTAGATTCTAAGATTGTACAAAATCCTAGTGCTTTGGGATTTGACACCTTGCACCCTTTAGATTCTGGGGTTTTATGCCTTTAAAGTTCTATCATTTCATCAGGTTCAAAGTTTCTTATAGCCTTTGTTCCTACGACTTTATCCCAATCCATTGGTGAAATACCACCGGCTGGGCGCTTAACATAGAGATTACTTTCATCAAGCGTTTCGCCCTGCTTGATTGCGCGATTTGCTACGATAGATTTTCGCGCTATTGGTTTGTTTTTCGCTTCGCTAGCGCTTGTGCGTTTGATACCATCGCCAAGTGCTAGTTCGATCTGTCGGATTCCTTCAACCATAGCTTTTAGCTCGCTTGGTTCAAGGCTCGCCTTATGATCTGGTCCTTCCATATTTTTGTCTAGTGTGAAGTGTTTTTCGATGATACAAGCACCCATACCTACTGCGGCAAAAGGGATAGCAATACCGGGCGTATGATCTGAATAACCAACAGGTAATAAAAAAGCCTTTTTGAGGCTTTTCATAGCTTTTAGATTGACATCACAAAAGGGCGTTGGGTACTCTGTGTTGCATTGTAAAAGCGTGATTTTTTCACGCTTTGTACCAGAGCTTGTGAGAATCTCAAGTGCAGATTCTATCTCCCCAAGATTAGCCATACCTGTAGAGAGAATCACTTGCTTGTTGAGTTTGCCTATTTTTCGGAGATATGGGAGGTTTGTTATCTCACCACTTGGAATCTTAAAAATCTCTAGCCCAAGTTGGTTGAGCAAATCAACACTTTCTAAATCAAAGGGTGTTGAGAGGAATTGTATATTTCTTTGTTGGCAATGCTGTATGAGAATCTCCCAAGCACTATCATCTAAAATGAGCTTTTGTATCATTTCAAGTTGGGATTCTGTGTCGTTTTTGGTATTTTCTATTTGGTATTGTGCTTTTTTTGCAAAGCGACTTACGACATTTTCAGCCTTTGCGGTTTGGAATTTTACAATATCTGCTCCAGAGTCTGCTGCTACATCGATGAGTTTTTTTGCGAGTTCTATATCGCCATTATGATTTACGCCTGCTTCAGCGATGATAAGCACCTTTTTCATTATTAACCTTTCCTTGTAGAAGTAGCTTGGCATTATAGCAGGATAAGCTTAAACTTATTGCTAACGCCTAAAATGCCAAAAGTATCGTATCTTCTGCAACAGGAGTTCGGTTTCTTAGATATAGCTTATAATCTTTGTTGAGTGAGAGAATGTATTGGGGAATTGTGATAAGATCTTCTCTTTTGTGATAGACACAAATTCCTAGTTTTGGTTTATAGCGTTTGATTGTTTCTTCTGCACCTTTTAGTGCGCTAAGCTCGCCACCTTCTATATCCATTTTAATATAGATATTGCCCCCCCCCCTTCAGGTTTTTCGGTACTACATTGTCAATACTTTGTGTTGGAATAGAAATGGTATGCTCGTCCGCTTGTGTTGTTATTGTAGAATCCCCATTGCTACCGATAGAGAAATGCAAGACATCTTCGCGCTCATACGCACCCTTTGGGACAATAGTGCAGCGCAGATTTTTGGTGTTTTCTTGTAGTTTTGGCAGAATCTTTGTATCTGGCTCAAATGCGTAAATATGGACATAGTTTGGCACATTTTTCACAAATTCTAAGCAAGTATCGCCATCATACGCGCCACAATCAACGAAAACTTCATTTTGTCCAAATGATAAGGGCGATGTGAAATAGTTGTTTTTATCATAGGTTTGCGCAAGTATGTCGTAGTTGTTATAGATTCTTGCTTGTAAATACCCTCGCATAATCGTGCGTGAAAGATCATCACTCAAGCAATCATATGTGGCTTGGAATCTATCTTGGTGGGTTAAGAAAAACTCCTTAAAATCCTTTGAACAAGATTCTCTATATAGCAAATCCTGAAAAGGATTCAGAAAATATAGATTCTTAAACCCAAGCTCTTTAAGCATTTTTGCCTTTGCCTTGACATCAGTGGTGCCGATGATGATATTAACATTTTTATCTCCGCTCCATTCTTCAAGCGCATAAAAGGGTTTGCCTTTGTATGTAGCAGAAGGGATAAATGCAGATTCTGCAAGATGACCTTTGATTTCTATACCTCTAGAATCTAAAAAATTGCGTGTTGCAGATGCAAGTGTGCAAGAATTGCGTATCCCACCAAAAAGATAAATATCACGCCCATTTGCTAGGCATTGCTCTAGCTGCTCAAAGCTATTTGGATAAGTTTTTGTTGCTATGGATTCTAGGTTTAGTTGTTGCATAAATGCTCCTTTGTATGGTTTTGTAATGTGTTTAAAAGTAGGTTCTGCTTTTCTAGTATCGCGCTAGAATCTAGCGCATACACTGCTTTTGCTGGATTGCCAAGATAATAATGCCATTCTTTAAAAGTACGCCCCATATTAAGACTCATAGGTCCCAAGCTTGCTCCAAGTTCAAAGCGACTTTTTGGTAGGATAAGTGAGTGTGATCCGATGTGGCAATGTCCTGCAAGCGTGATATGAGAAGCCTTTACATTGCGAAAAGATTCTAGCACGCAAGGTCCTACCAAATAGCCACCTACAAAATCATCGGTTGTGGCAAAAATTTTGCTATAACTACTCATACCGCAAAAATCCCCCATAACCACGCTAGAATCTATACCATTACCGCCTGTAATGCTAGCGTATGCGCCGATATGAACAAAATTTCCAAGCCTTACTGCACCGCTTAAAATCGCAAAATCATCGATACGAACACAATCGCCTATGCTTATTTTTGGTGCGCCATATATGCGTGCAAGGCGTGAGATCAAGACGTTTTTCCCAAGTTTGGCAAAGCCCATTGCGTGCAATTCAGATTCTGTGAAGTGCCCTTCATTGCGTTGAGATTGCATAAGTATATCAAGGGGTGTTTGTGCGGTATTTGGGCTATGGTTTGTTTGTTTCATAAGCTCCCTCCTCCATCAATAACGATGTTTTGCCCTGTTATCCAGCTAGATTCTGCACTTAGCAAAAACCCAACCAAAGGCGCGATATACTCGACTTTACCAATGCCAAGCGGATAGGCTTTATCGATAGATTCTATATAGTGCTTATCATATATGCTACTCCAAGAATCTATCATTTCTGTATGTACAAATCCTGGCGAAACAGCATTGATACGATATGTTGGCGCGATTTCTAATGCGATAGATTTAATCGCAGTGTTAATAGCACTTTTGCTTGCGGCATAGCTTGTTAGCCCCTTTTGGGCTTTTATGCTAGCATTTGAGCTTATCCATACAAAGCTAGCTCCTTGCTCACTTTTTGCGCGCTTATCCAGCAAGCCTTTTAGCAGTGCGAGATTACCAAAGTAGTTTGTAGCAAAAACATCGCGTGCGTTCTCCACAGACAGCACCGATGTGATCGGTGCTATCTGCTGGGTCCCAGCAGATAGCACCGCACCAGAAAAGCTGCCATATTCTCTAGCGAGATTCAAAGCCCATTTATCCAATCCTTCAACTTGCGCAATGTCTTTGGTGATAGGAATAAAGCGATCTTTGTGCGTAGCTTCTTGCTGTTTTTTCTCTAGTTTGCTCATATCTCTGCCAAGTGCTAGAATCTTTGCGCCAAGTGCATTGAGATAGAGCGCGATGTATGCGCCAATCCCACTGCTTGCCCCACTGATTAAAAATTGCTTGTCTTCAAAGTATGATGGTGTGAATATGCCTTTGTAATTTTTACAATGTGATTGTTGCATACATACTCCTTATGGCGCGATATGATCGCTTGCTATTTTTAGCACATCTGCTATGGTTTTGCACTCACGCAAGGCATTTCCTGTCGTCTTTAATCCAAAGAGATGTTCATAAAGGGCGATCATTGACACAATAGCTAGGCTATCCCATTCTTCTAGGTTCTCTAGTTCCATATTTGGCTCAAGTGTGCCTTCTCTTTGTATCGCATCAGCGATGTGTTCTAGTAGCTCTGCTTGTTTTATTTGTTTCATAGATTCTCCTTTGTTGTATGGTTGGTGTTATCGCGATAGATTTGCACTTTCTTGCAAGCAAAATCCTCATCTAGGCTAAGGATCGCATTGCCAAAGCTTAGTCCTGCTCCAAAGCCTGCTAGATGAACAAGTAATGGGTATTTTTGTCTGTGTAGGGCTGTGTCTAGGTTAGATTCTGCTAGATCTTGTGCAAGCGTATCACAGATTGTAGCTGGCACAGAGCAGCCTGATAGATTGCCATACTTGTTGGTTGTGGTGTTTGGCACTTTTTTAGGGTCAAGCCCTAGGCGCTTGGTAATGTTATCAACTATGTATTTGTTGGCTTGGTGAAAAAAGCAAAAATCTAGTGCTTCTTTTTCTAGGTTTGCAAATTCTAAAATCTTAGTAAAAGTGTTGGGGTAGGTCATCACAGCGAAATTAAAAATCTCTGCCCCATCCATATAGAGGTTTTTTAGCGTGCGCGTTGGAGAAGTCTGCCATACCTTTTCTTCTTGGATAATGTCTTTGGTTGGGATTCTGCCAGCACCCTCTGGAATGATGAGTTGATAGAACTTCTTGCCATCACTGCCAAGCTCAAAGAATGCATCGCGTTTTGTTTGTGTGCGCTCTAGCAGAGTCGCACTCACGCCATCACCGATAATTGGCGCAAGGTTAGAATCAAGCGGATTGACAAATTTACTAATCGTATCACCAACAATAAGTAGCACACGCTCTGCGCCACCTCCCTCAATAAAACTATGTGCAACATACAAACCATAGAGATAACCAGCGCAAGCTTGATTGATATCAAAACTAAGGCAAGAGGTCGCAAGGTTTAATCGTCCGTGTAGGTAGCACGCACTTGCAGGCAAAATGTAGTCAGGCGTTTGGGTTACAAAAATCAGCGCATCAATGCTTTCTCTTGGAATCTTTAGAAAATCCAATAAGATATTTGCTGCTGCCTCACCCATATCGCTTGCGGTAATATGCGAATCAGCGATGTGTCTTTTTTGTAATCCAACGACTTTTTTAATGCGATTGAGTGCTTTTATATCACCTTTGTAAATGCTATCAAGTTCAGAATCTATATCGATGGATTTTGGTGGTATGAGTGTGATAATGCCAGCGATTCGCGTTTTTGTAAAGTGTGTTTTCATACTGCCTCCTTTGCTGGGGTAAGCAGACAAAAGGCAGTAGAATCTAAGATAGAGCTATCACAAGAGGCGCAAAAAGGTGCGCGATATTGGCAAATGGCATCTAAAACACTAAGCAGTCTTGTATTGCTTAGTGTTTTAGGCTTACTTATGTTGTTGCCCCCCCCCCCCTATTGGTTTTTTGCAAGCTTTCTAAAAATGTAGATTCTAGGTCTTTTAGGCGATCTTTGTCAAGCATTTTTAAAAGTCTTGCAGGCGCGCCAAAATAGTAGCCATACTCTTTTAGTGCCATATCGCCGACAAGACTTTGAGGTCCAAGGTTTGTACCAATCCCAAAAGTTGTATTTGGAAGAACAAGCGACATTGCAGCGATGTGGTTATGTCCGGGTAGGACAATGTGGCTCGATTTGACATTGCGATATTCGCTTGGAATCGAAGAATTAACAAGCACACCACTACTAAGATCATCACTCATACTTAAAATCTTGCTCCCTAGCGAAAGGGAAGTAAAATCTCCCATAACCACGCTAGAATCTATACCATTGCCACCTGTGATTGTGGCTTGAGCAGAGATGTGAATAAAACTTCCAAGCGTTATTGCCCCACTTAAAATCGCAAAATCATCGATACGCACGCAATTTCCTATGCTTACTTTGTGTGGTGCGTAGATGATTGCTTTTCTTGAAAGAAGAACATCTTCTCCTAGTGATTTGAAACCAAACTCGCGCAGCTCCTCTTGAGTATAAAAGCCCTCATTGTATTGCGCGCGCATTGTTTTGTTGTGTATGATATTAATCATTAAGACTCCTTGATGGCAGAGATAAATCTAAACCTTTCGTATTTGGCGGTTTTAGCGTTAATGTAATAGGCGATAACTGTGTAGATTCTAAGTCTTTGTTGGCAAGCTCACTCAAAGCCTTTAGAAATGGTGCATTGCGCTCACCTTTTTTGTAGTGGATTAGGACAGATTCTGCGCAATCTTTTGTTGAAATACTAAGCAAGTGCTGTCTTATTAGACAAAAGGATTGCATAAGCATAATAGATTCTAATCGCCTGCCAAGCGCACGACAGCTTATGACAATATCAAGGATATGGATTTGGTGGGTGCTGTTTTGTTTTGGTGTGCTTTTATCCTGCATAAGTGAGCTATATGCACCAACCACAATCCCAATAAGTCCGCTATCACTAAGCCTATCTTGCATAGAAATTGTTACCACGCAAACAGCACTATCTGCTAGCCAAGAATGTACTTGCGCAGAATCTGGGCGCGTGTAGTTTGCGATAAATTGATTGGTTTTATTCATTAGTTCATAGATTCTCTGTGCGCTCTTACTATCATCAATCCTAAAGTCTAGCTTTAAAGCGAGGTTTTGAAAATACTCTTGTGTGCTTAAAGATTCTAGGCTTTTTCGCTCTGTATTTGCAGCGATATCCCCTGCACGCAAGGAGTCTTCTTTGTTGTGTGTAAGCTTTGTAAGGCGCGGGAACAAAAAGAGTCTAAAACGTGTATCCTGTGGACTTGTCGCGTGAATATAAGAGGCTTTGGTGTATTTTATGGATTCTATTTCGGCGATATTATCATCAATAAAAAGCAAACTATCTAGCCCGATATTAAAAGCTTTGGCGATGTTTTTTAGGCTTTTGTCTTTTGTTTCCCAGCTAATTTGTGCGCTATCAAAGCAAGAAAACCGCAGTGGAAAATCCTTGCGTTTTTCAAAGAGTGCGCGTACATCTTCGTATTGGTTTTTTGAGGCGATGGCTAGGAGCAAACCTTGCTGTTTATAAGCTAAAATTTCGCTTTGTAGTGCCTTATGCGCTTTGGTAAGAGAAAGCCCATCTATGCCTTCTTCCCCTAAAATGCCAGCATATAAGGTATTATCTAAATCACATACAATAGCCTTTAGTGCAGGAAGTACAAGGCTTGGAATAAGTTTTAACCCAAGAATCTGGGCTAAGGCTAGGCAGGCAGCATTACTAAGCCTTGTGCCTGTTATTGCTTCTTTTGCTTCATCAAGGAGGGGCTTTGGTTTATGGGCTATAAGGGGTTCTTGCAAGGTGGTGTATTGCTCATAAAGGTGAGAGATGCAAAAACAAAAGAGATTCTCTCCTTTTAGAGAGATTGTTTGTTTTGCAGAATCTAGTGTAAGCAAGATAATAGGTGCTTTTGTGCGCGCTCGTAGTGTTTCTATGCGATCTTTCAAAAATGCCTTTAATGCTTTATCTTCAAGCATATATCGTGCAAGATCAAGAAAAATAATCTCTATTTCAGCAGTATTTGATAGCTGGAAATTAAGACTATCATCATAATCGCTATAAATAAAACCCCCCTCCAAACCGCTCACATACAAAAAAGGTGCAATCACGCTGGCAATAGGTTCAAAAGCGTGGTTTCGATGAATATTTATTGTAATTTTGCGCAAAGGAGCTTTTGGCAGAGATTTTGTAGTGCGCAAAATCTCACTGCGTTTCAAATCTGGTGATAAGACATCAAATGTGTTTTGTGCTATTTCTAGGCAATGTGCTAGCATTGTTTCTCCTGTGTGGAATTTTGTGTCGCAAAGCG
Source organism: uncultured Helicobacter sp. (assembly GCA_944323645.1). Taxonomy (GTDB): domain Bacteria; phylum Campylobacterota; class Campylobacteria; order Campylobacterales; family Helicobacteraceae; genus Helicobacter_B. The sequence continues at coordinate 87,240 of CALUTE010000002.1, forward strand.
TAATAGCTCATCAAGCAAGATACGTGAGGGTTGTTCTAGTTTGCTTGGCAGAATGCTTAGGGTTTGGTTGGTTGCACTTTTTGGTAGTCTTGGAGTTGCGATAGGGATTTGGTATTGCTTTGCAATAATGCGTAAATAAGTTTCTAATGCACTCTTAGCAATGCTGTATTCTTTCATCTCAAGTGGAAGCTCTTCAACAAAGCAGCTTGAGGGCTCAAAGACACTTGGCTTATTTTGTGATAATGCGTGCAATATCGTATCAAGCCCAAACAAATAATACTCCAAATACATACTAAGGCTTGATTTGTTAAGCTTGCCCTCATAGGCTTTGATTTTTGGCGTGGCAAAATAATAAAGATGTGTTGGTGCAAACGCTTGCAATGCTTTTAGGACACTTGATGCTGGCTTTAAGACATCATAGGGCAGGGTGGTAATATTTGGCATAGGCGTATCAAATGCAGTGTTTAGGGTGGTGGCTAGCACTTGCGCACCACCTAAGGCTAGCAGTTTAGCACATACATTGCCAAATCCAGATCCAGCACCCACCACAAGTGCCTTTTGCCTAGCAAATGGTTGTGCTTTTAGTGCTGTGTAGCGTGCTAGTTCTGCTAAAGATTCATTGGGTAGCTTTTGTGGGCGCTCAAAGGCTTTTATTGTGGCTTTTATCGGGCTGTGCAGTGTGATTGTTACAAGGTGCAAAAGATTGTGGGTTTTGTAGGTATAAACTATAGGTAATGGTTTATTGTTGGTTTTTATAGCAGAATCTAGCAAAGATTCTAGCGCTTCTTCGCGTTTCCAAAAAATGCTTGAATAAATGCTGTGCAAGCCCGGTATTTTCATACCTACGATACGCGTGCTTGCAAGCAAAATGCCAATACTTAGATAATCAAGCCTTTCAGCACAAGCAGGAAAAAGTGCTTTAAGGTCGCTATTGTCATAAGCACTAGATTCTAGGTGGGTTTGATCTTGCGTGGTAGCAAATGTGGCAGGAGATTTTTGCGCGCGTTTTGTTGCAACACGCATATCCCAAATCTTTGCAGAATCTAAAAAACGACACTCTATTGTACTCATTAGCTCACCCTTGACGATAATCCCATAGGTTTTTTGATGCCATATAGCTTTTTGGTTTGGTGCATTGTATCGCCCCCCCCCCCTCTATTATTCTGCCCTTTATAGATTCTCTAGTAGAGGCGAGGAGTTTTAGCGAAAAATGGCTTGTTATGCCAATAGGTTTTAAAAAAGTCGCACTAAGAGATTGCAAGATTTGCTTGGTATTTTTCTTTGCGCAGTGGTGTTCTAGCGCGAAAAAAACCTGATAGATTCCATAAATAACCTGCTCACCAAAATAAGAATCTTTAGCAAAGGCAGAATCTAAATGCGCTGGATTGTAGTCTTTGCTAAGGTTTGCAAAACGTTCTAAAATATCTTGTGTAATATGTGGCATAACTACTCCTTAAGTTCTACAAGCTCTATAAGCAAGCGATTTGGTAGCATAATAAAACATAGTTTTGCAAAATAGCTCGCACTCATAATGGGGATCACCAAACGTGGTTTTTGAAGCTGTATGCGCGGTGTGCTTGTATTTTGCGTATCTGTGATATGCGGTGTTAGCACTTGATTTGTATGAATGCCAGAGCTTGCAGTATGTTTCATTTCGCCCCCCCCCCCCCAGCAAGATTTATAGAGCTCTTATTGGATTCTAGGGTGAGAGAATCTAAAATCGCTTTGCAGTCTTTTTGAATATCGCGTGTAGCAAAAGCGATATGATAGAGCTTTTGGTGGTGTTTGAGGTAAGTATCTAAGCGCGTGCTGTTTTTTAGATTCTCAAGCAGTTCGAAGCGATAAGGGATTGTGGGGCTATTTGTTGTAGCGGATTGGGGTAATGCTGCGCTAGATTGGGATAGAGAATCAAGGGGAGTTTTGCTTTCAAAAGAGGTCTGCATAGCAGGTATGACAAACACTCCTCGCACCCCTTGTGTTTCATCGACAAATTCACCTTCTTGCACAAATCCTAGTGCATAAAACAGCTGTATTTCCTTATCAATACTGCGTGTGGCAACGCCGATATGATGAATTGGCAGATTAAGCTTCATTGTGCTAATTCTATGATTTTTTTGACAAGATCTTCTTGGGAAGCAATCAGTGGAAGGTCATCTTGCCCAAATGTAATGCCAAACTCCTCCTCACAACTCATAATAATGTCAATATGCGCAAGCGACGTCCATTTTTCGCAAGTTTGCATAGAAATATTGGTTGTGTCATTTACTTCTATTTCGAGTATTTCGCTTAGAATCTTATAGACTTGTTGTTGTATAGACATAGGAACTCCTTATGGTTGGGATAAATTGTGTGCGTAAGACTTCAAATAATGAAAAACAAAGAAGAACAAAAAGAAAAATAAAGAAAAGAAAAAATAGCAATAAAAGACAAAAAGTGTTAGTTGCGCCCCCCCCCCCAAGCGCATACTTACAAGCCTATCGCCAATTTTTAAAAGCGTTTGTGATTTGGCACATTCATAGATTAGGATTCGCAAAGTAGAATCTAGTGTTTTTATAATCACATTTGGCTTGCCAACAGGTTTAGATTCTACTCCCACAACCACACCCGGCGTAGCGATATAATTTGGTGCTTCATCAATCATTTCGGCTTTGAAAATGCGGATTTCTTGATTGTTTAATGCGGTTTTTGCACCAAGACTAGGAGCATTTAGTGCGCGAATAAAATTAAAAATAGTACGTGAGGTATTGTGCCAGTTTATCCATTCATCGCCTTGTATGCGTGCAGGGCAGTAGAATCCTACTTTGTGGATAGAATCTTGGCGTATAGGCATTACTGTTCCATTTTGAATAGACTGCAATGCTTCAAAAAGGACACTTGCGCACTCTGTGTGTGCGAGTGTAAGTAAGCTTGTATAGTCGTCTTTATCGCTGATTTGATATGTGCGTTGCAAAATAATATCACCCGTATCAATTCCGCTATCAACATAATGCACACTGATACCAAATTCTTTTTCATCATTGATAAGTGCCCAGTTTAGGACATTGCGCCCACGATAAAAGGGCAGTTTGCCTGCGTGGCAATTTATGGTTTTTAACCTTGGGGTGGAAATAAGAGGTTCTTTGAAGATTTGATTAAAACTCATCGAAACAAAAATATCACACCCTAATGGTAGAATCTGCTCTAAAAATTCGGGAGAATTGATGTTTGGTGATTTTATGTAGGGAATATTATGGGTTTTGGCAAAGTGATAAAGCGTGGTGTCTTTTGTATCAAAACGCGGTGTAATAAAGCCTATTTGAAAATGCTCAATAAGCTTTTTAAAGGCATTGTGCGCCCAAATACCATCAGCAAAATAGCCGATTTTAAGGGGGGTTTTACTTAGGCTACGCATAGTATATCCTTGTGTGATTTTTGGGGTGATGTTGTGTGTGGCGTTTGTTTGCTGTTTGTGCTTTTTGTATCAGACGAAAAAAGTCGCTCACATAGCGTATGCGTTTCAGCTGTACTTTTGGTTGTTTGATTGAGGTTTGACTGTGTGAGCACGATAAAAAGCGCACTTTTTGCGCTCTTGATGATTGAAGTGTGGCGTGTGGAAATCTCTGTGTGTATAAGACTATCGTATAGTTGCAAGAGTTTAAAGATTCTGCTAACAGAATCTTTAATGTATATTTCGCCCCCCCCCCCTACAAAGTTTTCGTATTGTTCTTTTTGCGCACGATAGGCGAGGAAAAACCTGCTAGATTCTGGGGCTTTTGCACAAAGTTCTTCATACGCGACTCTATCAACAATAAGTCCGCCGATATAAAATGGTTTTAGTGATGTGGCGAATTGCTTTTTAAACATAAAAAGAGAATCTTGATTATCTCCACTGCGCCCCCCACCCAAAATACAGCTTTGCACTCCCTTTGTGTGGGCAATTTTGAAAAACTCCTCAAAGAGAGCACCCATAGCATTGAGGTTGTTTGCAAGCGTAAGTGGCGCGTTTGCACCTAAGTGGTAGTAGCCGCATAACTCATCAAACAAAAAGATTCCCATAGCACAAAGCGCACCCTCAAAGCGTGCTTCAAGCATAATAGTTTGGGGTAGGGCAAGCAGTGCTTCAAAGTATGATAATGGAAAATAATAAAACATCTCTGCTTTATTGCGTAGCATTGTTTGGGTGTAGAGTTCTATAAACGACTTAATATCGTTTGTTTGGCGGATTGTTAGTGTTTGTAGTGATTTGCGCAGTTTGCCTCTTAGGCGCGAAGAGTATGTCTGCCACCTAAGCAGAGAATCCGTACTGACTTCTATAACATAGCGTTCAAGATGAAAGAAATCAAGGAGTTTAGCAAAGCTTTTGGTATGCTCAAAAAGTGGGTGAAAGCGGACAAACTCGGCGATAACTCCCTGTGTTTTTGCTTTTTCTTTTTGGGCTTGCAGTGCTTTGGCAAGGAAAGATAAATCATTTGTATTTGTAAAATAACCTCCATAACCATAGGGCGAACTCATATCATAGTGGCTAGTTTCTGGAATTTGTTCAATGATTGCGGTATTGCTAAAGAGTTTGCTATCTTGTTTGAACTCAAAGCAAAAAACCCGCTCTTTGTGTGCAATACTTGCAGCGTAAGGTGGCGACATAAACACGCAATGAGGTATATGCAGCGCGGTGCTTTCTGGCTTTGTTTTGGAGGTTGCAAGATTTTTAGGAACGCACATAGCACTTTCTTTCATAGCCCCCCCCCCAATCGTTAATTGCAAAAATCCCTCTTTGCGCTTACAAAGCAAATATTCATCATAACGCAGCACAACATCATTGTATGCGTTGTCTTTGAAAGTGGTATCTAGAAATGTGTTTTGTATCATTTGCACATTAGAAAAGTGCAGCCATTGATTATTTAGGCGTATTCCTGCCATACGATTTGGTCTAGCAAAAGCTCGTATTGTGTTGATGATTTTTTGTGTGCTATCGTTTGCAAAGTCTAGCTCCAAATCTTTTTCTTTGTATGTGAAATAGGGCACTTCTGCTTTGGAGATTGCTTGGGTTTGTGGTTTGAAATCTCTAGCAAGAGCTTGCAAAAATGCTTCTTTTTCTGCCAAAAAACACATCTGATAGAGCAAAGAAAGTGGTGTTGTGCTGTCATTATAAACAGGCACTTGGGAGATGATCGCACCAGAATCTATCGCATCATTCATAATATGACAAGTAGCACCACTTGGCTGGTGATAGAGGATTGCACCATTGATAGGGTGTTTGCCTTTTAGATTTGGTAGCAAGGAGGGGTGGCAGTTTATAAAAATCTGGTGAGGCTTTTTTATTGAAGATACAGGCAGGATATATGGGCAACCATTTGAGACAAGCACGTCAAAATCTAAGGATTCTAGGATTTGTAAAAGCTTTGCTTTAGAATCAAATGTAAAATAGGGCTTTTGTTGTTTGTGCATAGTTTTAGCCGCGAAACTATCTTGTTCTAGTAGTATGAACACTTGCGCGCAAGATTCTAGCATAGCATTAAGCACTTCAAGGCGATTGCCCACAAAGACAAATGTTTTTTGCGAAGCTTGGGATTGTGCCATTGCTATTTAATCCTTTCGCCCTCAACGATAAATACGCGATTAAGCACGCACCCATCGCAAATAGTTTGTATTTCATAGGTATTGTGCGTTGTATAAGTTTTCCCCTCATAGAGTTTTTTAATATCTTTTTCCGAACAAAAGCGTACAAGCCCTGTGTTGGCATAGCTGCCTTGTGTTGGTTTGCTTAGGTGGTAGCCAAGACTTTTATCTTCGCTAAGACCAAACGTCCCCTCTGCTGGAGTGAGACTAAAAAAGAGCCCTCCTATTTTTAGTTTTTGGACTGCTTTTTCTATGATCGCTTTGGTTTTGTCCATATCATTACAGCAAAGCGAGGCGCTATCAATCCACGCATCAAATCTTTCGTTTTCAAAGTTATCAAGCACATACAGATAATCCCCACATTTCATATCACGCAAAAATGGTGTAAGCCCCTCTGTGGCAAATCGCTTGGTGCATTGGTCGATACCATTTTGTGCCCATTCAATTCCGCTGACACTAAATCCCTCTTTTGCCATATACCACATATTAGCCCCTCCACCTATGCCTAACTCTAAAATCTCAACTGCCTTGCGGTTGGGTACTTGGTAAAAATGTTTGGCGATAAATCGAATCAAGGGCTCGCTTGGGTATTTGCCCCATTCTTTGTTGGCAAAAATCTCTTCCCATAATGCTTGGTTAGTATTCATAATAACTCCTTGTGTGGTGTGGATATATATGGTAGTAGGGCTAGGTATGCAAGTATTTGTGTATGATAGTATGTGCTAGCGTAGTGTGCGCGCGGATAATAAAAGTATGCTAAAGCTACATAGATAAGATATTGATAGAATCTATCACAAAATATAAAATAAGAGAGGGCAAGGAGGTGTTCAGAAGTGTTTAGTGCCCCCCCCCCCATCGGATTTATAAGCTCTTTTGTAGAATCTGGGTTTTCTGTATGGATAGTTTTGTGTGCTGCAGCAGTTTTACTACCAAGTTTGCAGGTATTGTGTGTGGAATCTGTTTGTGTGGATTCTCGATCGGCAAGAAATTCTTGCTCAAGCATTAGAAATGCTTTACTCCGATTTGCAATGCGTTTGGCTGGAATCCCAAAGTATATGCCAAATGGCTTTGTTGGGCGCATAACAAGGCTTAATGCCCCCACGCTGACACCTTCGGCTAGCCCTCCACTTGCTGGCAAGATGACACTTGTTGTCCCAATCAGGCAATGCTTGTGGATAATAAGATGTTTTGCGGTAATGTTGCGATATTTGGCTGGAATCATTGGATTTGCCATAGACTCTCCGCTATAATCATCGCTTACACTTAAGATTTTGCACCCACTTGATATGCCAACATAGTCTTGAATCTCAACGCCCTCATCTCCTCCACTACATATCGTGCCTGCACCAATATGCACATAATCCCCAATATGTACCTTGCCACTTAGAATTACGAAATCATCTATACGCACATAGTTGCCAATCTGTATAGAATCTACACCATAAAGACTCGCTTTTTTACTAAGCAACACACCTTTACCTATAGATTTTAAACCAAGCTTGTATAACTCTTCTGGACTGTAAAATCCATTTTCCAAGCTTATCTCCTCGTTTTTTTGAATCTAGCGTTTATTTGGAGGGATTTTACAATACTAACCTTTGTAGGTATCTTAAAGGCAGATAGTTTTTCTTTACAATACGCTCGTATGCGACTTTTTAGCTCGATATTTGTTAGATTTTTACATTCCAAACTAGAATCTAGCACAACCTTCACGCTCACACTTTGTCCTGTTATGGCATTAGATTCTCCATAGACTAGACAATCTTGAATATAGGGAATCTCTAGTAAAATGCCCTCCACTTCACTGGGCAAAACCTTTTCTCCTCCTACATTAATGATTTCTTTGCTTCTACCAATGATTTTAATATACTCTTCACCATTAGATTCTATGACTTCTACCAAGTCTCCTGTGGCAAAGTAGCCTTGCTCATCAAATACAGAATTATCTGCGTTAAGATAGCCCAAACTTTGAGTTTTGGATTTGAGAAAAAGCTCATTATTGAGGATTTTATAATTACAATTAAGAATCTTGAAATATCCTTCTTGCATTTCGTGATTTTTTGTTTTTATGGCATTTGTTTCACTTGTGCCAAAGCTTTGTTTAAATTTCGTATTTGGTAAAATCTCTTGCAATACTTTCAAAAGATTTTCGTACATTTTTTCGCTACCATAAATGACAAGTTTTAAAGAATCTGTATTATATTTTTGTATATCACTCAATAACAAAAGTCTAAGCATAGTAGGCGGTGCTGGCAAAATTTCCACTTTATATTTTTCAATTGCTTGCAATATATCTTTTGGTCTTCTTGCTTTTGGGATTACAAGACTGCCTCCTGTACTCAATACAGAAAGCATAACATCAATTCCTGCTACATGGTCTGGCAAAAAAATACTTAAGGTTCTAGTTGGATTATGGGGTTTGTGTAGATAAGATTCTAAAAATGTATCCAAATCATGCACAATAACCTTTGGCTTTCCTGTGCTACCGCTTGAGAAGAGTATCAGTCCGCTTGTGTTTTGCAAGCGTGTAAAAAGATCATTGATGCGTTTAAGCCCCGTTGCATTTAATGAGTTGTGAGTATAGACATATTCTATTTGAGCTTCTTCTATTTGGGTTTCTTCTATTTGAGCTTTTTGCAGGGCTTCTCTACTTTGACTAGATTGCGTGAGTGGGGCGACTATCATTTTATGCTGATAGCAAGCAAACAGCATACTAATAGAATCCATATCATAATCTCCAAGGATAGCAATCGTGCTACCCTGTGGGAGATTCTCTAAAAGCCTGCCTTTTTGCTCTATCTTTTCACATAAATCCTTATAAGTATAGCTTGTATCCTCATAGATGAGGCATTTACCACTAAAATTAGCAATTTTTTCTAAAAACTTAGCCATTAACACCACCTAGATAGATAACTTGCCCCGTGATAAAATCGCTTCTAGGATTTAGGAAAAACTCAATGACATTGAGCACATCTTCAAACTCCCCAAAACGCTTGATAGCTTGTTGGTTTAGCAGGGCTTGCATTTTTTCTTTTGGGACATTTTTGATTAAATCTGTTGGCACAGGTGTGGGACCCACGGCATTTATGGTGATTCCAAAGCTACTTAACTCTTTTGCCAAAACTTGCGTAAGACTAACAATAGCTGCCTTTGATGCAGCATAAACCGCCTCGCCCTCAAGCCGCAAAGGCGTAGCTACAGTGGCGAAATTGACTATGCGTTTTGTGGAATGGATGCTAGAGCATTCTTGATTGAGAGATTCTTTATTATAAGCCTGTGAAAGAGAATCTCCCTTTTGCAAAATCTCCTCTTTTAGGATAGAAAGCTCTTGTGCAGATGTTTTTACTATTGATTGCACCGCATTATTGCTTTGTTTTGGATTTTCTTTAAGATTGTTTTGCATTGTATTGTTTCTAGCCTTATTGTGTCCTCTTGCCATAACCTTGGCAACTTCACGGATAAAAAGAAAACTGCCAAAAACATTGGTACTAAAGATATTTTGCAAAGTTTTATAGGGCGTGGTTAGAATATGATTCATTGAGGCAATCCCGGCGTTATTTAACAAAATATCAATTCTCCCAAATTCCTTTGCAATGCTCCTTACCATAGCCACCACTTTCTTTTCCTCATTGACATCAAGACAGAAATGCCGATAGTTCTCATGTGCTATACTGCCATCGCCTCTGGAGCAGCCACATACGATATGCCCTCGCTGCAAATAATATAGACTTAAGTCTTTGCCTATACCTTTGCGTGTGCCGGTGATGAGAAATACTTTTGAATCATTTGTGGTTGGTGTTTGTGCTGTTTGGTATGACTGTGCAAGGGTTTTTGTATCTGTATTAAGGCTCAGATCAGAATCTAGCACTTGATTTGCTTGTCTGCTAGATTCTACTTTGTACTTATGCATTATGCGTGCTCGCTAAGAAGTGTTGTGATATATTCTATGAGGGTTTTGGTGGTTTTAAAAGGTGTGTTTTTAGCACTCATCATTTTTTCATCAGCTAGCACGATACCTACGCCAATCTCGCTACTTAGTATTTCTTCAAGATCGGCTACAAAACTCACAAGCGCTAGAGAATCTACTGCAGCATTGCCATAGATTTGCGTGTCTAATGTTGGGTGCATAAGTTCGCTAGATTCTAGCTCTTCGCCCAGTAGTTTAAGCGCCCTAAAGACGATGTCTTGTATTTGTTCTTGTGTTATTGACATAGATTCTCCTTAGTGTTGGAATTAAAAAAGCTTTGGGGTATAGGCTAAAGCCATAAAAAAGCACGCACAAAATCCACATAAAAGAAAAAGCCATTGATATTTTGTAGAGAGTTTATCGGGTGGGCGACAAAGTGTGCTTGGTGTGTCAAAAACAGGGTTTTGCGTATTTGGTATTTTGTGAAGTATTGGTATTTTTTGGTGTGTTATGGGATAGAATTTCGCAAAATTTTTTGTTATGTATGAGAGTGCAAAAAGAGCTCTTATGCAATCAATGAGTGCGTTAGAGAGTTTTACCCCCCCCCCGATAATTATTAGAATGTACAGCATACATAGAAGCTATGGCATTAAGATCTTCTAATGTATTATGATAGAGGACACTATGTGAGGGTATGCAGGTATTGTGCGCAAGAAGCATATTGCTCCCTAGAAAACTTTCTTGCCCAATTGTGCAATTGCCATTAATAACGCTTGCAGTAGAAATATGGCAAAAGTCTTCCACCACACAATCATGCTCAATCAAGGCTTTCGAGTTGATGATACAAGCTCTGCCGATTGTAGCATTTGCGTTGATAAGAGCGTGGTGCATAACAATACTTCCTTCTTGGATTGTAGCACTTCTTGCGACATAGGCAAGAGGCGAAATAATAGAGGGGAGATTATAACCTGTTTTTCTTAAAGTCTTATAAAGATTCACGCGCTTAGCGGCACTCTGTATCTGCCCCAGTGCAATGAAAGCAGACTGAACATCTTGAAAGATTCTCTTCAAATCCTCATCGCCACCAAGTATATCATAGCCAAGCACTTTTCGCACTCCAGAATCTAGCAGCGCACCATCAATAATACCATAGATTTCATAACGTCCTTCCTGCTCGATGACATCAATACACGCGCGCGCATGCCCTCCACCACCGATAATAAGAAGTTTTGGCTTAGGCATTGCAAGACTTTATGATGTGGATTCTAGCAGAACTAGGGAGATTTATGATGCAATCACGCAATATTTTAGCATTTTTTAGAGAATCGCTTTGTGCGGATTGATACATTGGACATTCATTGTTGAGCTTCCAAATAGGGCGTGTCATCACTCCATTTGTATTACTTAGCTCCAAGAATCTATCGCGCTCGTGTTTAGATTCTAGTTTGATAGCATTAAGCCAAAAGTTTGGCTTTGTCCCAGCTCGCGCGCCGATAAATTCTACTCCTGTATATGAGGCGAAAAACTCCGCATACATTTGTGCTATCTCTGCCTTTTCGTTCAAAAACTTAGGAAGCAGCTCAATCTGTGCGCATGCAAGGGCGGCATTAATATTTGGCAAGCGATAGTTAAACCCAAGCTCATCGTGGTTGTATTCGTATGGGTGAGAGATTTTGGCGGTTGTAGTGAGGTGTTTTAGGCGTTTAGCAAGCGCAGAATCTTGTGTGAGTATCGCGCCTCCACCTCCACAAGTGATTGTTTTGTTGCCATTAAAGCTTAGAATCCCGCATACGCCAAATGTCCCGGTATGGCGCAAGTTGCTCGCTATGCTTTGTGTGCTTTTTTGGGCTATATTTTGTACTTTTGCAGTGTGTGCTGCCAAAGTGTCTGTTTGTAGATTCTCATCTATAAGATAGCTTCCTAGACTTTCTGCAGAATCTTCAATAAGCGCAATCCCCCATTCTTCACAGATGGCACTAATCTCTTGGATTCTTCCGGGGTGTCCAAACGTATGCATAGGTACGCAAGCTTTTATGGTTTTGCCACTATGCTTGTTGATAAGTTTGCCTTCTTTTTGTATGCCAAAAGTTTCAAGAAATATCCTCAGCGCACTTGGTGAGAGGCTTAAGGTATCCATATCGACATCGATATATATGGGGCGAGCACCCGTATAAGAGATTGCATTGCTTGTAGCGATGAAGCTTAAAGGTTGCGTGATAACTTCACAGCTAGAATCCACTCCAAGTGCGTGTAGAGCGATATGTAGCGCCGAAGTGCCATTGGTTGTAGCGATGGCGTACGCACTTCCGCAAAAGCTTGCAATATCGCGCTCAAACCGATCCACAAATGCACCCACACTTGAGACAAATCCCGTATCGATACATTCCTCAAGATAGCGTTTTTCATTACCGATAAAATAGGGCTGATGAAGTGGGATAAAATCTTTAGGTTCATCATAAAGCTTTCGGATAAAGTGCAGTATATCGATATAGTCTTTCAAATGTGTCTCCAGCAAAAATCTAGCCCTATTGTATAGCACCTAGCCTTTAGAGTTTTTGAAAATACGTTTAAAAGCTTGCAAGAATAAAAAAGTCTTTGGCATAAAATAGGCAAGCTTCGCGCGTTTGCTTACAAGCTGCATATAGGGCTCTAATGGCTTTAACAGGGAGCGGATATTTCTTGGATCAGCACTAAAAGTAGTGCCACCAAATGCATAGATTGCGCGCACTTGTAGAAACGCAATAAGCTTATTTTTTAGCGATTTGTCTTCTAGAGTGCTAATAAACTCAAGCAATCCTAGGCAAATATGCGCACAAGAGTAAGCGAAGTTGTAGTGTTTGATGAGATAGCCATCGTATTTGAAAGCTTGCACAAGTGGTAGCATTGTGGGTGGGTAGGTGGTACGAAATACTCCTATAGATTCTCCATGTGTCGAGGTGGAGTCGGTATGAAGACGATAGAGATAGAGTGCGTTTGGTATGATTTTGATTTGTTTTGCTTTGGCAAAAAGTATCATACCAAAGAGTGCATCTTCACTCTCGATAGTGGCATAAAAACGCAGATTCTGCAGTAACGCAGTGCGAAAGAGCCCCACTGCTACAAACGAGAATCCGCTAGCGTTTTGTCGCTCCCAAAGTGCAAGCGCACTAAAACTTTGTGCTGTTATTTGCTCGCTATTTAAATGCAGTGTTTCTAGCAGTGAAGGGTAGGGCTGGCATTTGCTAGAATCTAGAGGGGGCTCGTAGTGGTACCTAACATCGTGCCAAGCAATATCACAATCGCCTATTGTTTCTATACAGGTTTGTATGCATAAGGGGTCTAGCATATCATCGGCATCAAGAAAATGGATATATTCTACATCTTTTGGCGGTGTGGGGGAGTGTGAAAAAACAAAAAAGGTATCGATACTATAATCGATTGGCTTATTGAAGATTACTTGGGTTTGTGGGTTTTGTCGGCTGGAGTTTTGTGCTTGGGCTTGATTTTGGCTAGATTTTGTGAAGGTGGTTTTTGTGGATTCTGTTGGAGATTGTTGATTGTTACTATCTGGGTTAGATACTGCCCCCCCCCCTAAGAGAAATTATCGGCTCTCCTGTGAGGTAGCTTATATTGTTGTGGCTTAGTGCATTTGGCTTTAGAATCGCGCGAAAGAGATAGGGCGCATTTGCGCTAGAATCCACAAAACTAGATTCTAGCAAGTCAGAATCTAGGGGCTTAGATTCTGGTATGATTGGCAGAAGTTCTACCCCACCAAAGATATATTCAATCCCAGCATTGCGCGCGCTACCTTGCCCACTATTACTTTTGGATATGATTGTTATGCGTTTGTCGCTGTTGAAATATTCTTTGGCGATTTGCAGGCTTGAATCCGTACTGCCATCATCAACTATGATAATTTCAAGATTCTCATAGCTTTGATTTAGTACAGATTCTATGGCATCGCCAAGATAGGCTTTTGTGTTGAAACAGGGGATAATCACTGCGACTTTTGGTTGTGTGGCTAGATTTTGGTTGTGCGTGTTGTGCATTGAAGCTCCTTGAAGTGTATTGTGTAATGAAGTATAACCTAATTCAAGATATTTGTGGTGTGTTTTGGAGTTAGCACTCTTAGAGTGAGTGCTAAAAGTTATAAAAAATTATCTTGTAGTAAATGCTCGGGTATTGTACCCTGCAAAAGCTCATCAATAGCGATATTATATGAGATTGCGCGGCAGTTTTCGCAAGCACCTTTGGCAAATTTTTCATTAAGCCTTGCTATCACTTCACTATGACGCGCTGCATTCCATAATTCGCCAAAGCGTGCGTCATTTAGATTACCAATACTAAAAGTTTTATCGCCAATAAGAGGTTGGCACAAATACACTTCGCCATCGTAGTTTATAAATGCATTGCTTCGCATAAGGATAGCATTGCATAAAAAGCTTTTTTGGAGCTTAGGAATATAGGTGCTGCCATAGTGTCCTATGTTGTTGTTTTTTACATTGATAAGATTGGTAGTGGCTGGGTTGATTGCTTGAAGTCCTTGTTCAATTTGCTGTAAGACATCATCTTTTTGTTCTTGTGTCAGATCGATGGCGCGTTTTTCGTAATCGATTGCTGGGATAAAAATAATATAATCAAATCCTTCACTCATAGCCTTTTGATATGTGTTGAAAATTTCTTTGTAGTTGATTGCATTGATAACGCAGCGAGCACCTACAATAAGAGTGCTATCGGCAGTTTTTAGTTTTTTGGGGAGGGAGAATTGTCCTTCAAAATGCTTTGCACCAACAATGGCTTGGTATTGCTTCTCTTTAGTAGAATATACTGACACAGCGATATAATTAAATCGGCGCAAAAGGTCATAGTGTTCTTGTTTGATTGCAACCGAATTGGTAATAAGGGCGACTTCGATTCCAGAATCTAACAAAGCTCTAGCGTGCATATCCCATTTGCTTAGTGTTGTTGGCTCACCGCCACCAGAGAGATATACTGCTTTTGTGCCAAGATCGCGCAGATCTTTGATTGTTTGGGTAATAATTGTATCGCTAAGGCGGGATTTGTTTTTGCGTCTTTGTCCATAGCTGCAGTGAATACAGTTGTAATTACAACTCGCACACCAGTGGAACTCTACTGCTATAGGTGGCAAACTCTCTAGTATATGCCCCCCCCCCCTTAAAAATCCGGCTTTGAACAGCTTGGTAATGGGGTAAAATCTTGCGCGGATCAAGTAGGTGTGTTAGATTGATATTTTGCATAAAGACTCCTATAAATTGTAGATATTAGTTTTGTATTTAGCGAGGTTTGTTTTGTCGCTAAACCAAGCAATTGTTTCTTGCAAACCTTCTTTTAGGGTGTATTTTGGCATAAAGTTGGTTAGGGACTGTATCTTGGTATTATCGCACTTAAGGCGAAAAACTTCGCTTTTTTGTGGGCGGATTCTTTGAGTATCGCTGATAAACTCCACATCGCTTTGCATTAGATCTTTGATGAGAATCAGGGTATCATAAACGCTTATTTCTGTATTAGATCCGATGTTTATCACTTCACCAATGGTTTTTGGGCTAAGAGCTAAAGCAATAAAACCAGCACACGTGTCTTTGACATAGTTAAAATCTCTTGTTGGGCTTGTATCGCCAAGTTTTATGGATTTTGCACCACTTGCTATTTGGGTGATGATTGTAGGGATAACTGCCCTTGCACTTTGGCGTGGTCCATATGTGTTGAAAGGGCGCGCGATTGTAAGTGGTAATCCAAAGGCACTATGAAAGCTCATAGCGATAGCATCAGCTCCTATTTTGCTTGCTGAGTAGGGACTTTGGGGTTGGAGTGGATGCTCTTCGTTTATGGGTACATATTGGGCTGTGCCATAGACTTCACTTGTGCTTGTATGGATAATGCGCTCGATTCCAGATTCTAGGGCGGCTTGGCAGATATTTAGCGTGCCTTTGATGTTTGTATCGACATAACTATCAGGGGCAACATACGAATAGGGAATAGCAATAAGTGCAGCAAGATGAAAGAGAATATGTACATCTTTGCAGATATGCTTGCAAAAATGTGGGTCGCGCACATCACCGCTAATAACTTCAATAGAATCTAGGCATTCTATATCTTCAAGCCAACCCCAAGAATTGAATGAATTATAAAAACTTAGTGCTTTGATATGGGCATTATAAAAAGGGGAATCTGGATTTTTAGACTCATTATATAGAGCTTGCGTGAGATGTGAGCCTATGAAGCCATCTGCACCAGTGATAAGAAGTGTTTTTTGCATAAAAAATCCTTTTGACCAAGATTGTAGCATAAATTGGGTTCTTTGCAAAGATTTGATGCGTTAGATTTGTATGGTTTGTGAAGGGGTTGCCACAAACAAGGAGCGAGAGGTTTGCCTGTTATTTAGAGATGTGGCATTGTCTTGTTTGCTATACTGGATTTTGATTGTATCTAGAGGGTAGGGTTTTGCACAGTGTAAAATCTCGCTTAAAAATTGTCCTTTGAATTTTATCCAATAGTGATAATCACACACAATGATAAGTTGTTGCTTTATGCGACTTATAGCGACATTTAAGGCGTGAGCGGCATTTTTGTTATGAGAATTGGTAAGATAGTGGTGGAGCATAACGGGCGAAAATACAACACAATCAAACTCCTGTCCTTGCGAGCTGTGAATTGTCCAAACATAGCGATATGGCACACCATAAGCACTAATGAGTTTGCGCTGCTGTACAAAGGGTGTAATTACAGCAATATCTTTATATATGGATTCTAGTGCTGGAAAAATATGTGCTATGGTTTGTGCTTCGGTCTGATTGGACTTATCTTGTATGGCAGCATTTGGGCAATCGATATAGTATAGTTCTGTGGGCTCTTGCCTGCCTTTTAAGCCATTTTGATAAATATGAGTATCAAGAATCTTGGCAAGATTATCGCCGTAGCGATGTGTTTTGCGTAAGATACTAAGTGTGGTGTGCTTAAAATGCAATGCACTGCATTGGGTTTTATGAAAGATAGGTGCACTATCTATTTGTGGTGCAGCAAAAAACTCTTCCAAAAACAGGGCAGAGAGATTAAAAAGGTTTGCCCAAATATATTCACCCTTAATTTTTGCAGGTGGAATCTCACAAATAGGCATAAGCTGCTTGTGGTCACCAAGTAGCGTGATTGGTGCTTTTTGGGTGGTTAAAGTGAGGGCTTTAATAAGTGGTGTGAAAGCGCATTCGTCTAAAAAGAAATGAACAAACTCTATATCAATAGTTTTATAACGTTTGATAAAACCATCAATTGTCATTCCTACAACAAGCGTCTCCTTGAGACGAGTCTTTAAGCTTACTGTGCTAAAAAGGCTTTGGGGTTGTTTTGCTTGCAGGATTTGAGGGTCGCATACTTCAATAAAATTTTCCAAAAATACATTGCTTGGCGTGCCTAAACGCAGAATTTTTTCACGATTTAACCCTAATGCGTCAAATTTTTTTATTAATGTACACATAACTTGTTCAAGAGCGCTGTTGGTAGGAGCAAGAACACAAACACGCATATCGCGATAAATATAATACAACAGAGCTTCAAAAAGCACCACTTGTGTTTTGCCGCTGCCTGGAGCACCCCAAACATAGCTAAAAGGGCACGATAGAACTGTATAAAGTGCTTCTTCTTGTTCTTGATTTAGATAGCTAGGAGGGGTATATACTTCATTTGTGCTAGAATCTTGACTTGAGCTAATATTAGATTCTATATTAGATTCTTGGGTAGGTGCCACATTTTGCTTTTGATATATGCGTTGTTGTATGGGAAACTTATGGGTTTTTGGGAGTGCTAGATAATTTGATTCTTCAAAAAAATCTTTAAGATTGAGGATCAAAAATTTCAAATCGCTAAAAAGTTTAACACTATCTTTATATGCTATGATTTGCTCAAGGAGCATAGAATCTAGGCATTCAATAGTAAGTAACCCTAGTTTTTCGTTGTAAAACAAGATATTGAAGCCATCTTTATCATTGAGTGCGAGATAGTGCTGTTTTATTTCTAGCATCAATGTGTCAGGGTTTAGGAATCGCGTTTTGATAAAAAAATTGAGAAGATTCTCATCGATTTGAAGTTGCAGAATTTGTAATTGCTCACAACCAAGATTATTAGAGGCTAAATATTCGTAATATACTGTTGCTGCATTTAGGACAGCATTTTTAGCTTGAGTGATCATAGCCTAACCACTTAGGCAAAAACATCATCGATTTCATAAATATTTGCTTTTTTATCTCTAATCCACAGTGCGCATTCTAAGGCGCCTTTGGCAAATGTCTCTCTACTAGTGGCATTGTGTATAAATTCAAGATATTCGCCATCAAGATAAAATCCTACACAATGCCTACCAGCTACATCTCCACCACGCAACGAAAGAACACTGATCTCACCTTGTTTGCGCTCACCCATTTTTGTCCTATCAGTAACCAAAACTTTTTTCAGTGTAGTTTTACGTGCTTTAGCACAGGATTCTGCAAGGCTTAGAGCAGTGCCACTTGGGGCATCTTTTTTGAAGCGGTGGTGTATTTCACTGATTTCTATGTCTGCGTGTTTAAGTCTGCTTGCCACCTCTGCTACAACTTTACGCAAGACTGCGACTCCAAGTGACATATTGGAAGCATAAAGAATTGGGACTTTTTTGGAGCAAGCTTCCATAAGCTTAAACTCTTCATCATCTAAACCAGTAGTGCCAATAATGCATGGAATAGGCTTTTTGCTAGATTTTAATGCATTGAGTAGGGCATTTGTTGCTTCTTGTGAGCTAAAATCGATAATTACATCACAGCAGCCCATAAACTCTTCAAAGTTATTTGTAACAAAACTACTCTTTGGTAGGCTGAAATCCAACTTTCGACGAACAAAAATTGCACCAACTTCGATATTTTTAGATTGTAGTGCTTGCTTTATAATGAGTTGTCCAACTCTTCCGCTACCCCCAAAAATGCCAATTTTTAACATATAATTTCCCTTATATTTTAATGCAAAGAATCAAGATAGGCAATTGCTTGAAGTGCAGCAGTTGCACCATCTCCAGCGGCGCATACCACTTGTTTTGGAGCATTGATTCTTATATCACCTGCTGCAAAAAGCCCTTTAAGGCTTGTTCGCATTGAAAGATCTACAACTACTGATCCGTATTCATCACATTCGCATAACATAGTGCCATCATCTTTCTGAATAACCTGTGTATTAACATCGTAGCCAACAAAGATAAAAATACCCGGTACTTGAATTTCTTTTTGTTCTTTTGTCTGTGTGTTTTGTATTATGACACTTGTTACACCAGAGTTATCCCCTTTGATTTCTACAGGAGAGAAAGGAGTGAGAAATTCTATTTTAGGATTTGATTTGGCGTGTTCAACTGTGATTGGTGCAGCACGGAAACCATCACGCCTATGAACAAGATAGACTTTAGAGCACATTTTTGTAAGATAGATCGCCTCTTCTAGTGCTGTATCACCACCTCCTACAACAATCACCTCTTTGTCTTTATAAAAAAACCCATCGCAAGTGGCGCAGGTACTCACACCTCTACCCCAAAACTCACTCTCACCACTAATTCCCATTCGCTTTGGGCGACCGCCAGTAGCCAAAATCACTGCTTTTGCTTCTGTTGTATTGCCATCATTGTGATGTATCGTAAAAAACTCCCCTTCTTGTGTAATTTTGCTAATTTCGACCATTTCGTGTTTGAGACCAAAGCGAAAACATTGTTCTTGCCAAGGCTCCATAAAATCTAGACCACTTTTTATTTCTTTGACTCCGGGATAATTTTCTATCTCACTACTGCCTGTGATCTGTCCTCCGGGCATTCCTTTTTCAAATAAAACAACATCTTTAATACCACCTCGTGTTGCATACAGCCCAGCAGTAAGCCCAGCAGGTCCTCCACCAATAATTGCTAAATTGATCATAAAAAAACTCCTATTTTTAAAAAAAAAGATAGACCCCAATATTTTGGGGTAAAGAAGATTAAAGAAGCGCGTTGAGTTTGTCTGCTAAAACAGCTTTGCTTGTTGCACCTATAACTTGATCAATTACTGCTCCATCTTTCATAAACAGAATAGTAGGGATACTGCGGATACCAAATTGTGCTGATAGATCTTTTTCCTCATCGGTATTAACCTTACAAATTGCTGCTCTTCCTTCAAATTCGTTGGCAAGCTCATCGATTATAGGTGCAAGCATACGACAAGGACCACACCAAGAAGCCCAAAAATCTACTAATGCAACACCTGCTTTGGTTACTTGTTCAAAGTTTTCTTTGTTTAATTCAATGTATTGTCCCATTTGGTTTCTCCTTAAAATATTGGTTTCAGAAAATTATACTACAAATAGTGTAACGTTTTGGCAAATTGTTTAATGTTAATGAAAATTTTTATTAATTGTACTTTGCATCTGCATAGCGTATGATTAAATACACATACCCTTATTTGAACAAAATATTGCTAGAAATTCTTGCATTCTTATGATATTTGAATTATTCTACAAGTATAAAGTTTGTTTCATTTGTTGTGTAAATGCGGTTTTGGTATTCCACCTGTTTATCTCGTATATTCTCACCGAAATAGCTTTTTATTCCTCTACTATTCATTTTTAGACCAAATTCTACACCAAGAGAAGTAGCATAACTTACCCAATCATAACGTAAGTCATTATTTAAAAGTGCAGCATATTCTATAAGGTGTGCATCTGTTGTGCCAATAGAGCTCACAACATAAAAATTTCGCCGACTTGCAGGTGAGGCAAGTTGGAGAATGATGGGATTAAAATTAATTTGTGTGGAGACATAAATTTTTGGTGCTCGCTGGGAATAATCCATTTGTGAGAGAATAAGTCCTGTCTTTGGTGCAGCAGTATTGAGCATAAGTGCGGCGTCAGTAAAATAGGATCTTTCTGTTGGAAGCAATGTTTTTATAAAGTGTGAGGCATCTTGGTTGCTAAGAGAGCGCCTATGTCGAATGTTTGGCGCATATTCGGTAAATAACCCAGAAAGATATTTACCAATCTGGCTATCATCGGCATACTCGAGTATGGATAAGTTTTTTAGTAACGGCATAATAGTTTCGATTTGTTGTTTGTAGCTTATGCCACCAAAATATAGATTATCTGGTATTTTTATGTTTTTATCTTGCGCAAAACGCTCTTTGTTGATCGTAGGAATATATGTAGGATAAAGGATATTGCCATATTCTATGAGGTTTTGCGTTCCCTGATAGCTTAGCATCGCAATAACAAAGTCGAAGTTTTTTTGAATAATCCGACTATAACTAGATTCCAGGTTTGCTATGTTTTCGTCAATACAATCAAAGACTTCAAAATCAAACTCAATATCACGTGCCATAAGATAAGCAAGCACAGTATTTGCTATACTAACAGAGTAACGCCCTACAAGTTGCTTTGGGATAAGAAGGGCGATTTTGAAGTATTTTTGAGAGCCTGGCTCACGCACTTGCACACCATTAAGCTCTGCGAGTGCTTCAGAAAAATACTGCAAAAGTTTTTTGTCCGATGTTGTTTGATTGAATTTGGCAAGAAAAGAAAAAATATATCCTTGTGTATAAAGTTTTTTAAGACAACTATCACTACAAGAACGCTCATCTATATCAACGAATTTTTCGCTTGGTAAAGGTAGAGGAGAAATAATAGAGCTTCTAGCAAAAATGGGGGTTATTGCAGAAAAAAAGCATAGCAAAATAAGTGGCAGCATAATAAAAGTATGCTTTTTTCGCATATATTGTAGTTGTACTCGCAAAGATTGTTGGTTTAAAGACATTTCTGACCTTTAGGTTGTGCTTAAGACATTAGGAGAAGTATTCTAGCATATTTTTTCCGCTTAAGAAATACGCCGATAGCTTAAGGCTTCGAGGAGATGTTTTTTTGTGATATTTGGCACTCCTTCAATATCTGCGATAGTCCTTGCAAGTTTTTTTAGTTTTTGGATTGAGCGGTGCGAAAGATTGAAGCGTTGCGTGGCTTGATGTAGTAGTGTTAAAGAGGGCTCATCAAGTATACAAAATTGTTCTATCTCGCGCTCGCTTAGTTTGCCATTAAAAGTACTTTGTTTTCGACTTTTTTGGGCTTTGAATACAGAAAAGACTATATCTTGCATTTGAGCAGAATCTAGAGATGATTTAGCATTGTGTTCATTTTCTTGCATTTGGACAAATATATCGATTCTATCTAAAAATGGTTCGCTCAATCGAGATTTGTAGCTATCGATTTCTTTTTGAGTACAACGACATTCTTTTGTTGTGCTCAAAAGATTACCACAAAGGCAAGGATTTTGTGCCCCAATGAGCAAAAAGGCTGTTGGATAGGTGATTTTGCTATGCACACGCGAGACAACAAGCTCATTATTTTCAAGAGGTTCTCGCAAAGATTCCAATACCTCTCTAGAGAAATGCGGCAACTCATCAAAAAACAAGATTCCATTATGAGCAAGTGCTACTTCTCCGGGTTTTGCTTCATTTTGGGTGGCAGAACCAAGAATAGATGATTTTGAAGCACTTTGATGGGGAGATCTAAATGGTCGTAAAGGCATGTATGAAAGGGCTTGGGAAGAGAGAGCTTGAAACTTAACGCATTCAATAATCTCTTCCAAGCTCATAGGTGGCAAAATAAAGCGCAGACGCTTTGCTATCATACTTTTACCACAACCTGGACTTCCCTCAAAGATAATATTATGAAATCCACTTGCAGCAATTAATGCCGCACGTTTTGCAATTTCTTGTCCCTTGACTTCAGAAAAATTAAGCACAAAATCGCGTACATAATAGTATGTTTTTTGATCAATATCTATGGTATTAAATTGCAGATTCTTGGGTTTTAGAATCTGAATAGATTCTGGATTTTTGATAATATCAAGGGCTTCTTGTAGGGTGTTAGCATAAAATAGTTGAAGGTTTGGAATATGGCAAAACAACTCTTGCCCTTTTTTTGGAAGTAGAACTTTGGCATTAGGGTGGCGCAGGGATACTTCAAGAAGCAGAGGATAAATATTATCATTGTATGTTAGGCTTCCATCAAGCCCTAATTCACCAAATGCAAACCATTCTTGTGGTGTGGCTTCTTGCTTTTGCAATGCTATAAGCAAAGCGATTGGTAAATCAAAATGACTGCCGGATTTAGCAAGATCTGCTGGAGCCAGGTTGATAGCTATTTTTAGTGGAGGGAAATTAAAACCTATGTGGTGGAGCGCACTTTGGATTCTTTGCTTGCTTTCTTGAATAGAGTTGTTTGCAAGTCCGGTAATAACAAATGCTGGGAGAGCACGAACAAACATAGCCTGTACTTCCACAATGCTACCGCCGATACCGTTTTTTGTTGCACAAAAAATCTTATTAACCATTTTAATAAACTTTTAAATAAGCTTCGAATATTCATTGTGCGTATTGTAGCGAGTTTTTATATGGTGAGCAAGATGAGCTTTTATTTTGTACGTGGCTTTAGATGTTAAAAATTAAGCCTCAGCCCCATACCCAAGCGTGTAATATGATAGTTAAATTCATAAAGACTATCGCCAAAACCATAAAGTACTTGCGTATAAAGCCCAACACGCTTACTCAATCGGTAGGTGTAGCCAAACTCTAATCGACCTTTCCAATCCCAATAGCTTTTTGTAAAATAGTTGTTGAAAATATTATTGACATACAATTCAAAAAGATGACGTTTATACTCATAAGAAAAAAATATATCCCCAAAACCGATATAAGAAGTAATATTGTCATTATCGCCAAGATCACTCAATAAATAGCGTGATAAAGGCACCCAAGCACGCAAAGAAAGCCCAAATCTACCACGTTGCCAATCAATTTGCGCAACGATTCTGTCAATAGATTTGGAGCGAGAAAACCATCGCGAATCATCTGGCGTTAAACCCTCATTGCGCCTATCAGCTAAACCAACATCAAGATTATCTTTGCGCTCACCATTGCTTAAATGCCATAGCCCAATACGCAACCATGTGATATATCCACCTAAAAAAGGGAGTTGTCGCTCATAGTTGAAGTTTAGGCTTGGACTAAAATTAATATCTCGCATTGGTCGAGAATCTTGTGTGTTATATATTTGAAACCAGTGGGTTTGCGTATAGGCAAAATCAAAGCTGCAATGTTTGCAAACTAAATGTTCAAAATATACGACTCTAAAACTCACTTGAAATTTTATTTCCATAGGAATATCGCGCATAGAGTAGGGCGATGAAAAACTATAATAAGCAGGTAAAATATAAACTGGTAGGTTGTTTGTAAGCTGAATATATTTAGATTTTGTGTTGATTGGCAAATTTGGGTTTTCTGGCGGATTTAGAAGTCGATTGTTATAGAGATTGCTTTCATCATTGTAAAATAACATGGAGCTTACAGAATTTGTAGATTCACTATCTGTGTCTGATGTTTTGGTGGAGTTTTGTGAGGTAGCAGTATTTGTATGTTCATAATCTTTGATAGAAACCTTAACATTTATGGGCATAGAAGGCGCATTTGGAGTTCGTATCAAGACAGCTTTGCTGGGTATGCAAAACAATAAATGAGGAATAAGAATGCAGAGATAAATATAGGTCAAGGTTCGTTGTGATAGTTGCATATTTCCCCTAGAATCTGATCATATTTATACTATTATCGAAAGGTTTTATTGCGCGATGTGATAAAAAGATAAATAGCATTAATCTCCTCATCTGTAAGATTATATTTTGGCATTATGCTACCATCTTTGCTTAAAGCAAGTTTGAAAGCATCAAATTCAAGATTATTGATGCGTGGCACAATAAGATGCTTTTCTTTGCCTTTATGTATGTAAGAAGCAAGCAATGTTTCTTCTCCATCTTGTCCATGACATTTTATGCAGCCTATACCACGTGGGTTCTCATAGAGATTTGCACCATACTCTTGGGGTGTAATAAAGCCATCATTTTCTTGTGATCCGATTGGATCAGAATCTGATGCGATCTTTGTATTTGCGACTTCTGCATAAAGACAAGTAATCATTATGCATATTGCCCCTAGCCACAATGCAAAGGGTATTTTTTTATTGCACAGATTTTTCATATACTGCCTTTAAGCTTTTTTAAGTATAATACCACATTTTTCAAAATCCGCCATAAAGGCAATTGATGATTCTTTTAGATGGTAAAGCCCTTTCAGCACATATACAAGAACAACTCAAAGTTACTATCGCTTCTTTACCACGCCCGCCAAAAATCGTTGTAATACTTGTTGGTGATGATGCGCCTTCGCGTGCCTATGTTACTATGAAAGCTAAAGCTTGTGCAAATGTTGGAATGTGCGGAGAGATTTTGGAGTTTGGACAACAAATCAATGAAAAAGAGCTTATCAAGCAAATACAACAGTTAAATAACGATGTATCAGTTGATGGAATCCTTGTTCAATTGCCGCTACCAAAGCATATTGATACAAGCGCAATTCTAGAATCTATTGATCCACAAAAAGATGTAGATGGTTTTCACCCATTTAATGTTGGTAGAATTCAGTGTAAAACAAAGCTTGATTCTGCATTTGCACCAGCCACAGCTCTTGGTATTATGCGGCTTTTAAGTCATTATGACATAAAAGTGAGTGGTAAGAATGTTGCTATAGTCGGTGCAAGTAATATCGTAGGTAAGCCACTTGCTGCTTTGATGCATAATGCGGGTGCAACTACAAGTCTTTGTCATATTCTCACTAAGGATATAAAACTTTATACTAAAAGCGCAGATATTGTTTGTGTAGGCGTTGGTAAAGTTAATTTGATCCGTGCAGATATGATACAAGAGGGTGCCGTGGTTATTGATATTGGGATTAACCGTTTAGATTCTGGTGCATTAGTGGGTGATGTGGATTTTGAGAATGTTTGCAAAAAAGCAAGCTTTATCACGCCGGTTCCAGGGGGGACTGGACCTATGACAGTTGCTTGTTTGCTAGAAAATACACTTAAAGCTTATCAGTTGCGCTCTTATACAAAATCTTGTTAGTATCTTGAGTGAGAAGTTTTATGTTTAGCATATTTTGGCTATTTTACATATAAAGGATAATACGATGAAATCGTTTTTTTGTGCTTGTTATAGATTCTGTTCTAGTTGGGTTGGTACCATTATCATTGTACTTTTATTGATTTTTTTTATTGCTCAAGCTTTTGTTATTCCTTCCAGATCAATGGTTGGAACTTTGTATGAGGGAGATTTTTTGTTTGTTAAAAAGTTTAGTTATGGCGTACCGATTCCAAGGATTCCCTGGGTAGAAGTAGCTGTTTTACCAGATTTTCGTGGCAATGGACATATTATCGAAGGAAAAGGACCAGAGCGAGGAGATATTGTTGTATTTATCCCTCCTCATAGCCCAAAGCAGTATTTTGTCAAGCGTACATTTGCCAAAGGTGGTGATGAAGTCGTATTTACACCAGAAGGATTGTATCTCCACCCAAATGAGGGCAATGAATATGTATTAGAACATTATAAAGACTATGAGATGGTTCAGCTGCAAGATAAGCTCTTTGTTCTTGATCCTTATGAAAAGGAATATGCTGGAATCAACTACCAAGAGGGGTATTCAGCATTTGTTGCAATGAGCGATACTTATGTGGGTGCGACTCTAGCTCGTGTTTCTCCTTATGATTATGCAGCAAATGGAAGAGGTATAGCTATGGAACCAATCATTCAAAATGGTATGATTAGCTTTTTTTATAAAAAGATTAATGAAGGTGAATATTTTATGATAGGCGATAATCGCAATAATAGCGAAGATTCTAGATTCTGGGGGAGTGTGCCTTATAAAAATATTATTGGTAAGCCGTGGTTTATTTATTTGAGTATGAATCTATCAGAAAGTATAGAAGCAAATGCAAAACACGATACCAAGCAGCGTTATAGTATACGTTGGGAACGAATGTTTAAAAGCATTTCGGGTTTAGAAAATCTTGCAAAAGAGCGTAAAGAACAGCGAGAATCTAGCCAATCATCTTTATCTCTTGATTCGGTTTCTATGGCCGATTATCCTATACAATAAACTATGGATTTGCTTACCCAATCTATTCTTGTTGTCCTTATGATTGTAGCACTTCTTGTGGGAATTATAGGGCATGAGATTATGCATGGACTTGTGGCTTATCATTATGGTGATACAAGTGCAAAAGAAGCCAAACGACTTAGTGTCAATCCAATTCGACATATTGATATTGTGGGTTCTATTATTTTACCTGCTGTCCTTTATTGTGTTAATGCTCCTTTTTTGTTTGGGTGGGCAAAGCCTGTACCAGTAAATATTCATTATATTATTGAGCGGAATGGATATGGAGCAGCCATTGGTGTGGCTATCGCAGGTGTTAGTTATAATTTTGCCTTAGCCTTACTTGCTTCAATCATACTTAATAGTGGATTTTTTGATACCGCTGAACATACCATATCAAGTGCTATTGTGGTGACATTTTTAATCTATTTGATTAAATACAATGTTTTTCTTTGTTTTTTCAATCTCCTTCCTATACCACCCCTTGATGGTTCAAGGGTGCTTATTTTTGCAGCATTAAAATTTCGTTTTCTTCAGCTTGCTAAATTTTTAGAAAATATAGCTCCTTATGGAATGATTATATTGATTATTGTATTATTTATACCAACTTTATCTGATATTTTGTTTTATCCAGTTACAATGCTGTTGAAGTTTTTGTTACTATAAAGAGGATACACAATGATTTTTATCGCTTCTGATCACGCAGGTTATGATCTAAAAAGCTTTGTAAAAGACTATCTTTCACAAAAAGAATATGCTTTGTGCGATCTAGGCACAACTAGTAGTGTACAACGCGTAGATTACCCTGATTATGCAAGTCTTCTTTCTCATAAGCTTTTAGAAGCAAACACTCTTTATGTTACCACACGAAATTCTATATATAATTCTTGGAATTCAGAGAATCTAGGAATTTTAATTTGTGGGAGTGGGATTGGTATGAGTATGAGTGCTAATCGTATAAATGGTATCCGAGCCGCACTTTGTACAAGTGCATATATGGCAAAAATGGCACGCTTACATAATGATGCCAATATATTATGTCTTGGTGCGCGTATTAGTGGTGTTGGTGAGGTAGAATCCATACTTGATGCATTTTTACAAACAGACTTTGAGGGGGGAAGGCATAGTGGTCGTGTAGAGAAGATAGATAGGGGATAATAAATGGATTTAGCACTAAAATGGTTTGTTGGGACAATTTTTGTTTTGTTTGTTTTATATATGGTTGCTAAAACGATGTTTTATAAATCTGTTGCCCAAAAAGAAGAAAAAAATGCAGCAGCCATGAAACTAACACTCCAAGAAGCAGAAATCCTTATCCAAAAACATCAGCTACAACTGCAGAGAGCGTTGGGCAATATTGATATTCTCACTCAAGAGATGAACTCTTTGCGCAATGAGATTAAAACACTAAAAGCGCGCAATTCCCAATATCGTGTTGAAACCGATAAATATAGAACACGTATAAAAGATTTGGAGCAAAAGATAGAAGCACTTTTGTAATAAAATAGAAATATCCATTTTACATAAAGGATCAAATATGTCAGACTTAAAGCTTACCGACTTACAAATGCAAGTAAAGCACCACTTGCGCGAGATTCCTAATTATCCAAAAGAGGGAATCTTGTTTTATGACATTACCACAATTCTAGATAACGCATCTTGTTTGCACAATATTATCGACTTTTGGAAGATGCGCTATGAGAGGGAGTGTATTACGCATATTGTTGGTATAGAATCTAGGGGTTTTACCTTTGGTTCAGCACTTGCATATGCGCTTGGTGTTGGTTTCGTCCCTGTACGCAAAAAAGGCAAACTTCCTTACAAAACATATGCGCAGGAATATACGCTTGAATACGGTGTTGATACTCTAGAGATCCATGTCGATGCGTTTAAGAATCAAGCTGATGAACGAGCTAGAGTAGTGCTTGTAGATGATTTGCTTGCTACTGGAGGAACGGCAGCTGCAAGTATTGAGTTGATAAAAAGGGCTGGAGGAGATTGTGTGGAAGCTTGTTTTCTTATACGTCTTGCAGAGCTTGGAGGAGAAAAGAAGCTTGCCACAAGATATATGAATATACTGGATGTATGATGCAACTTATTAGAGAATACCTAAAAGATATTATTATTTGGGGATTACTTGCCATTGTGCTTGGAAATACAATGTATTATATATATCATTCGGATTTTTCTTTAGAAGAAAGTATTATCTCTTTATGGGATACATATGTGGCAGACTGGGGTTATGTAATTTTATTTTTTTGGAGTATCTTAGAAGGCGAACTTGGGTTAATCTTTGCGGGTATTGCTAGTCACACTGGACATATGAATGTGTGGCTAGCAATTTTTGTGGCTGGCATTGGTGGCTTTGTGGGCGACCAGATTTATTTTTATATTGGGCGCTTTAACAAAGGATATATCCAACGTCATCTCAATAAGCAAAGACGCAAATTGGCTTTAGCACACTTATTGCTCCAAAAATATGGTTGGGGTATTATTTTTATCCAACGTTATATGTATGGTATGCGCACAATTATACCGATGAGTATCGGTATCACGCGCTATTCAGCACTAAAATTTGCCATTATTAACCTCCTTAGTGCTTGGGTATGGGCTGCGATCACTATTTTGTTAGCATGGATGCTTGGCGATGAAATTTTAGAGTTTTTACAAATACTCAAAGCACATCCATACATCTTTATTATTTTAGCGATTGCTTTTTTCGTGTTGATTGCGTGGTTTTTCTCATCGCGAACGAAAAAGATCGATAATAAAATCACCAAACTCCAAAATCAATTAAAGGACAAATATGCTTAAAGTTACACTTCACACAAGTACTTTTGACGCTTTAAAAGCTGATATTACAATTGTTTTAGTTGTTGGTAAAAACCTAAAACACCACTGGATAGATTCTGGGTTTCTTGAAACATTTGGTTTTGAGTGTAAGGCGCCTTTTCTTGACCAAAATAATAGAGTTTTATATATCCCATTAGACACACTTGATGCAGAATCTATGCGAGAAGCTGGGGCATTAGCTGTGCGCACTCTTAATGCCTATCCATTTAAAAAAGCCAAGATAGGAATCTATGAGGATTCTATGGATAAGCCAACCTTTATGCCAGCATTTATTCTTGGAGCTCTACTTGGGGAGTATTGTTTTGATACTTTTAAATCTAAAAAACAATCCAAATCCTTGAGTGAATTATGCATAAGCAGCGAATCCTATACCACGAAGACTTTGCAAAACACCACCGCATTGCAAGTTGAAATAGATATGATAAAAATTTTATCAGAATCCATTAATCTTGTACGTGATCTTATCAATACCCCGCCTCAAATCGCCACACCAAAATATCTTGCGAGTCAGTCAGAGAAGGTTGCCAAAAAGGTTGGGCTTAAATGCAAGATTTTAAAAAAACAAGATCTCAAAAAAGAAAAAATGGGTGCATATCTTGCAGTTGCTAGGGCTTCAAATAAAGCTCCAAGACTTATCCATTTAAGCTACAAACCAAAAGAAAAAAGTACAACTACACTTCCAAAAATTGTACTTGTTGGTAAGGGACTTACGTATGATAGCGGAGGGCTAAGTCTTAAACCGAGTGATTATATGACGACGATGAAAGCCGATAAAAGTGGTGGATGTGCGGTGCTTGGGATTATGAATGCAATAGCGCAGCTTAAACTACAAGTTGAAGTAGAGGGAATTATTGGTGCTAGTGAAAATATGATAGGTGGCAATGCCTATAAACCTGATGATGTGCTATTTTCACGTGAAGGAAAAACGATAGAAGTACGTAATACAGACGCAGAGGGGCGACTTGTTTTGTGTGATTGTTTAAGCTATGCGCAAGATTTAAAACCAGATATACTCATTGATTTTGCCACTTTAACAGGGGCTTGTGTGGTTGGACTTGGTGAATATACAAGTGGCATTATGGGCTACAATGAAGCGCTGAAGTGTGCTTTTGAAAAAAGTGCGTTAGATTCTGGTGAGTTAGTTGCACGACTTCCTTTTAATCGCCACATACGCAAACTAATAGAATCTAAAATCGCTGATGTGTGTAATATTTCCTCATCGCGCTATGGCGGTGCAATAAGTGCTGGAATGTTTCTTGGTGAGTTTATTCGTGAAGAATATAAAGATAAGTGGCTACATATTGATATTGCTGGACCAGCTTTTGTTGAACGCGAATGGGATATTAATCCTTATGGCGCAAGTGGTGCTGGTGTACGCGCAGGTGTGCAGTTTATTGTTGATTTTTTAGCGACTACAAAAAAACCTAAAAAAGATTCTAAAAGGCGATAATATGGGGCTTTCTATTGGGATTGTCGGACTTCCAAATGTGGGTAAATCGACTACTTTTAATGCTCTTACAAAAGCGCAAAATGCGCAGGCTGCAAACTATCCATTTTGTACAATTGAACCAAACAAAGCAATTGTTGAAGTACCAGATTCTCGCCTAGAAACTCTTGCCAAAATTGTTGTGCCAAAGCGGATTTTACACTCACAAATTGAGTTTGTTGATATTGCTGGGCTTGTACGTGGAGCGAGCAGGGGCGAGGGGCTAGGTAATCAATTTTTAGCCAATATCAAAGAAGCTGATGCGATTTTGCATATTGTGCGTTGTTTTGAAAATGAGGATATTACTCATATCGAGAATCGAATCGATCCAATTGGCGATATAGAAATCATTGAATTAGAGCTAATTTTGGCAGATATAGCAAGCCTACAGAAGCGTATAACAAAACTTGAGCGAGAATCTAAAGCTCAAAAAGGTATAAACACAAGCCTATCTCTTGCGAAGGAATTACTTGAGCACCTAGAGTCCAATAAGCCAGCTAGCAGTTTTACAAAGCGTGATACAGAGGAGTTTTTTATGCTTGATCGTGAATTGCGCCTGCTTAGTGCAAAAGAAGTTATTTATGGTGCAAATGTCGATGAAGATGCGCTTAATGGGGGTAATGCATTTGTTGAGCAAGTGTATGAATATGGTAAAAAACGTGGTGCAGAGGTTGTTATGCTTTGCGCTAAGTTAGAAGAAGAAATGGTGGGACTTGATCCAGAGGAATGTACCGAGCTCCTTGCTTCCCTTGGTTGTATGGAATCTGGACTCTCTCAAATTATACGTATAGGCTTCAATAAGCTTGGGCTTATTAGTTATTTCACTGCTGGTGTGCAAGAAGTACGATCTTGGACTATCAAAAATGGCACAAAAGCACCACAGGCAGCAGGGGTGATACACAATGATTTTGAAAAAGGATTTATCCGCGCCGAAACAATTAGTTATGAGGATTTTGTAAAATTTGGTGGAGAAGCTAAAGCAAAAGAAGCAGGTGCTATGCGTTCAGAAGGCAAAGACTACATTGTTCAAGACGGAGATGTTTTGCATTTTCGATTCAATGTCTAAAATGTATATAAGTTTTTAAAATGTGACTAAAATTTATGATAATAGAAATTGAGAATCTGCTTATTGAAAGTATCGTGTTCGTTGTGCTTATTGCAGGACTTTTGGTGTACCGCTGTTTTTTGAAAAAATAAGATCCAATAGGGTAGGGCAACCAAAGATCTAGATTCTAGACATCAATGGAAAACCTATTGGGTATTTGGTATGTTTGGTTTTAGAAACCATTGTGTTACCCAAATCCAAAGTCGTTTTGCTGGTTTTAACTGTATGTTTTTTTGTTGTATGAGATATTGTGCTACTTCTTTGCGCCCAAACATTACTGCAAAACTAAGAGGTGTCATACCAAATCCATTATTTTCATCGATATTTGCGCCATTTGCTACAAGTAGCTTAACTATTTCAAGATACCCCTTAAAGCACGCTCCAGCTAAAGGTGTTTGCCCTCTATTGTTTTTTTCATCTACACGCGCTCCGTATTGTAAGAGCATTTGCGCACTCTCTAATGCATTATGGTAGGCGGCAAGCATAAGCAGTGTATCGCCTTTGTGAGTTTTGAGATGGGGGCTAAGTCCTGCTTGTATCATTGTTGCAAGATTATTGGCTTGGTTGGTACGAGCATACTCAAAAGCTTGGTTGCAAAGCCTAGCAAAATGTTCTTCTTCTTGTGGTGTTAGCACAGTTTCCATAATGTTTCCTTTATGCTATTCCTTTTTATTAGCAAATTAAGGGAAAACCCTAATTTGCTAATACATTTGATTACTTAAGTGCTTGACGGATTCCCTCTGCATAAGCTACATCAACTTTAGCAAAGTGCTCAAGTGCGCGTTCGATAATAGCAGAATCCACACCTTGCATAGAAGCAGCGATGTTACTAAAAAGTTGAGCTTTTTGGTTTTCATTCATTAAGGCAAAAAGTGCTCGAGGCTGGGTATAAAAATCATCATCTAATGCTTTATAGCGTTGTGCCGCACCTTCAAGACTTAGATCTGGTTCAAGTGCTGCACTTTGTTCTTTTGGACTTTCATTGATACTATTTGGCTCGTAGTAGGCTGCACCATTTTTGTATGTATCGCTATTCATAGCTCCCGCGACATTATAAGTATTTACCTCGCTTAATGCGCGATTTACAGGTAAAAGGTGGTAGTTTGTACCTATGCGATAACGTTGTGCGTCTGGATAACTAAAGATTCTACCTTGTAACATTTTATCGGGGCTAAACCCAATCCCAGGGACAATATTTGATGGACTAAATGCAGCTTGCTCCACTTCATTGAAATAATTTTGTACATTTTTATTTAATACCATTTCGCCTATTTCGATAAGAGGAACAGTTTTATGCGGCCACACTTTTGTGAGATCAAAAGGATTAAACCCAAGTTTATGTGCATCTTTTTCGCTTAGAATTTGCACTTTTAAACTCCAACGAGGAAAATCACCCTTCTGGATAGATTCTACGAGATCTCTTTGATGGCTCTCTCTATCTTTGGCTATAATCGCTTCTGCTTGAGCATTTGTCAGGGTTTTTATGCCTTGTTTGGTTTTAAAGTGGAATTTAACCCAAAAACGTTCGTTTTTATCGTTAATTAGACTGTATGTGTGACTTCCATAGCCATTCATATGTCGATAGCTTGCTGGTATGCCTCTATCGCTCATAAGGATAGTAACTTGGTGCAAGCTCTCTGGACAAAGACTCCAAAAGTCCCATGCAGCATTATTGCTCCGCAAGTGTGTTCTTGGATCGCGCTTTTGAGTATGAATAAAGTCTGGAAACTTATAAGGATCACGGATAAAAAACGTTGGAGTATTGTTTCCAACCAAATCCCAATTGCCTTCTCTTGTGTAGAATTTAATCGCAAATCCTCTCACATCCCGTTCTGCATCGGCTGCACCAGATTCTCCAGCAACAGTTGAGAAGCGTAAAAGAAGTGGTGTTTTTTCACCCTTTTGCAAAACTTTTGCTTTGGTGTATTGTGAAATATCCCCTGTTATTACAAGTTCTCCATATGCTGCACTCCCTTTAGCATGCACTGTTCGCTCGGGGATTCGTTCACGATTTTGGTGGGCAAGCTTTTCTAGCAAAATATAATCTTGCAAAAGAAGTGGTCCTTGTGCCCCTGCTGTGAGGGAGTTTTGATTATCAGCAACAACATTGCCGAAGTCATTTGTGAGTTTTTTCATTGTTTCTCCTTGTGATTTAGAATAGAAATATTATAACATAAAAAAATAACTAAATAATAAAAATTATTAATAAAAATATATGCATCTCGAGATTAGAATCTGTAAATTAGTGGGATTAGGGATTAGAGGATTCTAGAACCTCATTTGTACCACTTGGTGGCAACCCTTATTTGAAATCTTTTTAAATGCAATTCTTTAAGAAGGTTGCATGTCTTATTGCTGCAGAAACGGGTTATAGAATCTATACTACTCATTTAGCCCGTTACAGAATCTAAAAACTTATGACCCATGGTTTGATCATTGCTTGATTCCTAGCAGGGTTTCTATCATTCTATCAATGGTTGTAATAACCTTTGCATTTGCTGCATAACCACCTTGAAATTTAATAAGATCGACCATTTCCTCATCAATACTTACTTGTGTAATAGAGAGGTGTTCTTTTTTGGTAGCTTCAAAGACGGATTTTTTGGTATCAAGTATGCGCTGTGTTTCTTCTGTATCGGTAGCGACTTTTCCAGCAGCATATTGGTAAAACTCACTGATTTTCATTGTGGAGGCAATTTTGGTGCGCTTATTATAAAAATCTATTTTATCATATTGGAGCTGTTGCATCATATTTGCTACATCAAAGTTCCCATTTATAGGTGAAAGCCAAGGACGAATTAGTGTTGGGTCCTTTTCATAATCCCTATGTAGTCGCATATCTTTTGCACTATCACCTTGTAAGAATTTGTTGATTCCCATAGCACCAGTAAAATTGGTGCCATTATCTTTGATTCCGACATATAACCCATCACCGGGTCGATTGGCTTCTACCACAAATTGCTTTATAACCGGATCGAATTGGGCATGAAAAAAATCATCAAAGTCATTTGTGTCATTATTGTCATTGTTATCATCACTATTTCCATTGATGGCGCGTACAATGTCGTGCATTGTTGTGATATTGTCAATATAAATACGTTTTTTAGCAATAACTTCCCCATTGGTATTGTAAGCCATAAGGTCAAACGAACCATTTTTGAAATTATAACCAGAATCCATAAGAGCCTGATTGCGCTGGAATGTTACTTCAGTCCCTACTAGAGAATGAGAAGCCGACTGCGCATAAATAGCATTTGTTGCCTCCATAAAACCTTGCGCAAACGTATCAAGCAGATCAATGTAACGCTGTATATGCCCCACTTTCGTTCCATTATAGCCCGTGTTGTATAGATTGATAAGTGATCCAGCTTTGCCTTCATTCATTTTATTTGTAATATCAACATCTTTGAAATCATAAGTTCGATAATAAACTCGGTTTAGATGTTCAGCATTGTTTTCTTTTTCAAGTGTTAGTGGGTGGAAGGTATAGCCATCGACAATATTAAAACCTTGAGCAATATTCATGACATAGTTTTCGTCGAAGTCTGCATTTCGTGCTTGCATAAGAGAATCTGTTCTGAGATGTCCTTTAAAAACTTTGCCACCAATAATCTCAATAAGGTGATATTCATATTCATCACGCCTATCGCGCAACTCATTGGCTTGTTTGTACTGCTTAGCGTCTTCCATTTCACCTATTTTTTGGTTAATATGAGCAATTTCATAGCCTAGGCGATTTGCCTCTTTAACAAGAGTTTCTAGATTCTCACTAGCTTGTCGTTGAATGGCAACAAGCTTTAGTCGTGTATCTCGAATATTGCGTGTCAAAACTTGGGTAGCTTCAGCTAGGACTTGTTTTTGTGCAGCATCTTTTGGGTTTTTGGAAAGATCTTTCCATGCGTTAAAGTATGTCTCTAAATCATTATAGATTCCGACTCCATCAACATCAGGAAAATGAGCAGAAATTTCTCGCAAAAAATCAAAACTATTTTGAAAAAACCCTGTTTCTGAACCAGCTTTGGTGTATCTATCAAATACAAAATCATCGTGGATTCTTTGAATCGCCTGTACATCTACACCACGCCCCATAATAAGTCCTTGGTGCATCACAAGTGGTCGTTCTGGCTGGGCTATCACACGCTTGCGGCTATAAAATTCATCACTTGCATTTGAAATATTATTACTCGTTGTATCCACCATAACCTGGTGTGCTTGCAAACCAGTATATGAGGTATTTAGTGTAGTAAGAATACCACCCATCCCATACTCCCTTTATGCTTCTACTTGCAAAAAGTTTGCTTGTGAGGTGCTGGATACTTTTTTGTTTTCATTATAGGCTGGAGTATCCTTTGGAATAAGTCTGTCCATAAGCGAAGTAAAAAACTCTGAAACGGCAAACACCATACGTGCATAATCGCTATTAACTTGTTTAAGCTCGCTTAAGATATTGCGCATATCACCAAATAGATCAATCACTTCTTGGTCAAGAATCTCTTGGATATCCTTGTGTGGTTGTTTTTCTTTGATTACTCGGATTTCTTGGTCAATGAGACTCTTTTTTGTCTCAAATTCCTTAATGAGCATATCTTTTTGGATATTGCGTTCAAAGATTTCATTGTGTTCTGCCTGTTTGATAGCTTCAATATCAAGCTTTGTGTAGGAGATAAGAGTTTGAAGGTCTTGTATAGCACCTTGTAAATATTGTATAAGCATAGCCTAACCTCTTTTTACTTGTGCTATAAGCTTAGGATCAACCCTAAACTTTAGAACAAGTTTTTTGTTAGATGTTAAGCAAATCTAGTGCCATTTTTTCAGAAGTTTTTTGCAAATCAATTTTATATTCTTTGTTAGCAAGCGATTCTTTGATTTGAGCAATTTTATTTTGTTCAGTGACATCTTGTATGTCTTTACTCTTTTGAGCAAGAACTTTGCTTTCTTCTTCTTTGCGAGCTTGCGCGTTTATAACCGGCGTACTATTCTGTCCAATCGCATTAATCATAAAACACTCCTTCTTTTGAGTTACAACCTAGAGACTACATCGACATTTTAGTGAAGATTTTAACAAATAATAATCCCACTTATTTCATAGCATCTTGAAATTCTTGTTGAAAGGCACTAGGATCTTTAGCAACTTTTTGAGTCTGGCTATTCTGGAAGAGCGAGACATTTGGATTAATATGGTATGTAAAAATCCCAACAAAAACCATTGCATAACAGAATAAAACAAAACAAATTGTAGGGAAAATCCACGTCTTTATATCCATTTAGAGATTTACTCCTTAAGCTAGTTCAACTAAATCCCTCCAGTCTTGCTTAAAAACCAAAACCCTTTCAATTGGGATTATATAATAAAAATATCAAAAAGATTTTAGTTTTTAAAAAAATCTACTATAATTAAGCATTTCAATTACCCAACAAATTATTAGATTTCTGTTTAATTTTAAATAAGGATATTCTTTATGAGACACAAGTCCTTTTCTAGTCCTAGAAATTTTATATACAAGCATTTATTACTAGGACTTAGCCTATGGCTATGCTATGCAAATAGTAGTTTTGGTGCAGTAGGCGAGCGTCTTAATTGGGAAAGTGGGCTTACACTGCTTGGGTTTTTTGAGCAGAATCTTATTCCGCTAAGGCTATACTATAATCTCTCGCCACAAGACAAAGAATTAACTGCAGAAGTAAAGGCTAATGCTACATATTATACATTGCGTAATGAGCAGGGTGATTTACTCCACGCTCTTATTCCAATCAGTGATAGTGTACAAATGCACATTTATAAAACAAAAAATGACTATAAACTTGATTTTATTCCTATTATATCCTTTAGCAAACATCAAACACTTGTACTTGCTGTGCAGAATTCGCCTTATCAAGATATTCTTAATGCAACTTCTGATACATTGCTTGCTTCTGAATTTGCTAATATTTACCGAAAAAGCCTTTCTTCTCGGACAATGTATATTGGCGATAAGATTGCCATTGTTTTTGAACGCAGCTATAGGCTCGGCAGACCTTTTAGCATTCCTGATATTCAAGCGAGTATGATAGAAACTGCCAAAAAGCAAAATTTTGTGTTTCTGCATACAAATGGGCATTATTATGATATTAACGGCAAAGAAATGGCAGGCTTTGTGCTAGAAGTTCCTGTGCAGTACACACGTATTTCCTCGAGATTTTCACATGGTAGGCGACATCCTATCTTAAATATCGTGCGCCCGCATTATGGTGTTGATTATGTTGCAAAAACAGGCACACCGATACGTGCAGCAGCCGCTGGAAAGGTTATTTTTGCTGGAGTGCGCGGTGGTTATGGTAAAGTTGTTGAGATTGCACACGAGGGGGGACTCAAAACACTTTATGCACATATGCAAACAATTAATACACGTAATGGAGCTTATGTAAAAGCAGGTACTATGATTGGCAGAGTTGGAAGTACTGGTATGAGTACAGGACCACATTTGCATTTTGGTGTTTATAAGTTTAATCAACCTATAAATCCATTGGGTAGAATCCGTACTGCCAAAAGTGAGCTAAGTGGTAAAGAAAAACAAGAGTTTCTTGCGATAGCAAGAAACTATCAAAATCTTATGGAGATTGCTTTGCAGCAAGCAGATCTCAGTACAAGCCCATACTTTATCTCAACCAAGGAGGCACAATGAAATACTTTCTGACCGACCCGCAATCTACGCCAAAGATAACTGATTTGCGCCAGGATACTTGTACGAATTCTCGCTTTATCAAACCTATGCGATTGTTTTATAAACAAGATGGCATAGAAAAAAATTGGGATATTATTCATTCGCATGACAGTGTTTCAATAATGCTTTATGAGCAAGATTTAGATGCCTTTGTTATTGTAAAGCAGTTTCGCCCGGCAGTTTTTATGCGCAATAATGATGGGTATATTTATGAATTGTGCGCTGGTCTTATTGATAAGCCAAAAAAAACACTTGAGCAAACTGCTGCTGAAGAGGTATTTGAAGAATGTGGCTACGAAATCCACCCAAGTAGATTAAAAAAGATTGCCACTTTTTATAATTCAGTAGGTGTAAGTGGCGCACGCCAGACAATATTTTTTGCTAATGTCTCTAAAACAGACAAGCATGCTTTAGGTGGCGGGATAGACGATGAAAATATAGAGGTATTGTATCTTAAACGCGATAGTGCGCTTGCTTTTATTGATGATGAAAACTACCACAAAACTCCGTCTTTGGCATTTGCTATTGACTACTTTTTTCGCCAACAAAGTATAAAACACTAAAGTAGGGAAAAAGTATGAAGTATTTATGCCACATTTGTATCGTTCATATTTGTCTATTTAGTATTACTTTAGGAATAGATTCTTTACAAAGCCCTTTAAAGGTGAATATTCAAGAAATTGACAAAAAATCAAACATAGCAGAGCTTCCGGCAATGGATTTGCGCATAGGAGAAACTGGGCTTGTGTGGCATAAATTTGATGAAAACTACAAAAGCATTATTGCTTATGCAACGATTATTAGGATAGATTCTGGAGTAGCTTATGCAACACTTGATAATCAAGATGTTCTTGAACAAAAGTATCTTCCTTTACCTACAAATAAACCTATTATAAATGATGAAATTTTCTTTCGCACGCTCAATAATCTTGCTTTTATCATCGCTCCCACATTAGAATCTTACGACAGAGTTCGTATGCAGCACCCACAAGTACAGTTTTTAAATTCTGATCTTATTATGGGGTATTTGTTTGATGTAGGAGGGTTTGATCCTAAACCAAAGTTTTTTAACAAAGTATGTCAAGTTTATAATGTGGGACTACTTTATGTAGTAACAACGAATAAGCTTAATATCCTTGACTGTCAGAGTCTTGTTGTGTTACAGCAGTATGATTTTGATACATCAGAAGCAAAATCCAATAAAACTATAGCACCTTTTTTTTCTAGGGTGCAGTACGCTTCAAGTGGTAGTCTTGATGGGGTATTAAAAAGTAAAAAATCTAGACAATACTTTGAATACTATGATACATTTGTAGCGCAAGGAAAAGACTTTAAACCATAATCTCAAAGGAGTGCTATGCTAGAAGATCATCACTTTCATTCATTACAACAGATTGTTGGAAAAGAAAACTGCTATATCGACAAGGCGCATCTTATAGCCTATTGTTATGATGCTACACGTGAGCGATATGAGCCAGATGCCGTCATTTATCCGAGAGATGAAAATGATGTAAGTGCGGTTTTATCGTATTGTAACACACATCATATTGCTATTATACCACGTGGTGCTGGCAGTGGATTTACTGGGGGGGCTTTGCCAGCAAGCGGAGGAATTGTCTTGAGTCTTGAAAAACACTTTGACAAGATTCTCGAAATTGATCAGAAAAATCTTATAGCGCGTGTTCAACCCGGAGTTGTAAATAGGGTCTTTCAAAATGAAGTGGAGAGGCTTGGATTGTTCTATCCACCCGATCCAGCTAGCCAAGATTACAGTACATTAGGTGGAAATGTAAGCGAAAATGCAGGTGGAATGAGGGCAGCAAAATATGGCATTACTAAAGACTATGTAATGGCACTGCGTGCAGTGCTTCCTAATGGCAATATTATTCGCGCTGGTAAAAAGACAATAAAAGATGTTGCAGGATACAATATTACAGGTATATTAATAGCTAGCGAAGGTACTTTAGCTGTTATCACTGAACTTACACTCAAACTTATCTCGAAACCTAAATATAAAAAGTCTGCAATGGGAATCTTTGCAAGCATTGATGATGCAATGAATGCTGTCTATAAAACAATGGCAAGTGGTATTACACCAGTAGCTATGGAATTTCTAGATAATCTTAGTATTCGAGCCGTAGAGGACCGTTTCCATAAGGGGCTACCAAAAGAAGCGGGTGCGATTCTTATCACACAAGTTGATGGTGATACGCAAGAAGTTATACAATCCCAATTACACGCTTTAGAGAAAAAGTTTAAAGAGAATCACTGCACGCACTTCCAAATCGCACAAGATTCTGTCCAGGAGGAAGATTTATGGTTTGCACGTAGAAATGTGAGCCAGAGTATCACCATTTATGGCAAAAAGAAACTCAATGAAGATATTACTGTGCCTCGCTCTAGATTACCGGAGCTTTTGAAACGCATTCAGCAAATAAGCCAAAAGTATGGATTCAAAATTCCCTGTTTTGGACATACTGGAGATGGTAATGTACATACAAATGTTATGGTTCCAAATCCGGAGGACGCACAAGAGCTTGAACGCGGTTATGAGTGTATTGAAGAGATATTTAAAGTCGCCATTGAATTAGAAGGCACACTTAGTGGTGAGCATGGTATTGGGCTTTCTAAGGCACCTTTTATGCGCCTTGCTTTCACACCAGAGGAAATGGATCTTTTTGGGGTAATTAAGCATGCTTTTGATCCAAATAATATCTTGAATCCCGGCAAAATGGGACTTGCTGAATTTCAGAAATAAACCTGTAGGACATGGTTTAACCAACAAGTATATTTTATTTTAAGTTTCAAGCAGAGTAGGGCTAGAATCTATTGATATAAGCTTTTTGTTTCGATCAAGTTTTAGGGAGGCTGGACAAGAACTTAGAGAAAGCGATTTGAGTAAGCAAGGTAAGGTCTTTAAAAAATATACTTTTCACCCTTTGTTTAATTTTACTCAGAGTACAACTATTTCTTCTCATTGATAAAATAACCCAAATACATAGAGCTTATCAATAAACATCTGTGCAAAAAGTACATTTTAGTTTCATCGTTTATAACTCAATAATCCAATTATAAACCAAACTGCCAAAAGTGAGCTAAGTGGTAAAGAAAAACAAGAGTTTCTTGCTATCGCAAGAAACTATCAAAATCTTATGGAGATTACTTTTCTTATCTTGATTTCTATATTTAGTTATGAAAACTATAATTTTCAAACATTTTTTTATAATCATACCGAACCCTAAACTTTCTCGTGTTTCTAAGTAGGAGTTGTAGGAGTTCAGGCACACCATTGAAACAGTAAAATAGGGCTTTACTATAATAAATGGTTTTATACGATTGAGGAGATTCTAAAAGAGAAAAGAGAGATCAAAACTCTTTTGACACTTTAGCGATCTTTTATATTCAGGGTAGCTATAAGTTTTGAATAGCTCTCATATTGCGTTCGTTTAAGATATTTAAGTAGGTGTTTGCGTCTTCCAACAAGTTTTAGTAATCCTAGCCGACTTGAATGGTCTTTTGGGTTTGCTTTTAAATGTGTAGTGAGAGAGGTTATACGCTCACTAAGAAGCGCTATTTGTACTTCTGATGAACCTGTATCTTTTTTATCACGTGCAAAATCTGTGATAATCTTTTGTTTTTTCGCCGTATCTAAAGCCATAGCAATGACCTCCTGATTGGTATTAATTAAATTGAGTAGCTTAAAGCTGAAGCGCAATTATATTTATAAAAAACTAAAAAGATGTTTAATCCCTACTCCTAGCCTCACATAATTAAGACAAATAACGCGCATTTAAGTTCTAGCTATTACAAGAAAAAGCTACTTTTTACCAAAAAATCGCTAGAATCCGCATACCTAAATATTTTTTCAAGGTATTGAATGGCTCCTCGACAACAGATATTCAAAAAATTTGCCAGTTTTTTTCAAACCATTTTGCGCAGCAAAGACTTAACCGTTGTTGCATTTTTATTATGTATTCTTGTGATTATTATCGTTCCTTTACCACCTCTAATTTTAGATTTTTTACTAACAATTTCTATAATGCTCTCCATATTGATTATTTTTATTGCACTTTATATTACAAAGCCAACAGACTTTTCTGCTTTCCCTACCCTATTGCTCATTGTAACGCTTTATCGTCTAGCACTTAATGTTGCCACAACGCGTATGATTTTGACTGAAGGATATCGAGGGGCAAATGCAGTAAGTGATATTATCGCAGCTTTTGGGGAATTCACAATCAGTGGTAACTACGTAATTGGTGCGATTATTTTTACAATTCTTGTTTTGGTAAACTTACTTGTTGTAACCAATGGCTCAACCCGAGTTACCGAAGTTCGTGCGCGTTTTGCGCTTGATGCGATGCCTGGTAAGCAAATGGCAATCGATGCAGATTTTAATAGCGGACTCATTGATGAGAAAGAAGCCAAAGCTCGTCGTGCTGCTCTCTCGCAAGAAGCTGATTTTTACGGCTCTATGGATGGTGCTAGTAAATTTGTAAAAGGCGATGCAATTGCTTCCATTATTATCACTGTAATCAATATTATTGGTGGTTTTTTAATAGGTGTTGTTCAGCGTGATATGGACGTTGCTCAAGCAGCTTCGACTTTCACAATACTTACAATTGGTGATGGACTCGTTGGGCAAATTCCAGCTCTTATTATTGCAACTGCCACAGGCATTGTCGCTACACGAACTGCTCAACAAGAAAACACCAAAGAAGACTTTGCGCAAAACCTTATCTCTCAGCTCACATCTCAATCAAAAACCCTTGTGATTGTCGGAGTAATTTTATTACTTTTTGCCTCTATTCCGGGGCTTCCCACCCTATCTTTAATGTTTGTAGGCGGGCTTTTGCTCTTTGTCTCTTGGATTCTTTCACGTGAAGATAAACAAAGTTTGCTTTCTATTTTACTCAATTGGGTCAATAAAAAATTCAATACTAATTTTACATTTGATGAAGTAGAATCTAGCCCCAAGCCAGATATGACTCCTGCTCCAAAAGTAGAAAAAACCCAAGAAGAAATCCGAAGGGAAGAAGAACAGAATCTAAAAGACGCATTGCGAATCGATCTTCTTGAGCTTGAGCTTGGATTCGAGCTTATTGGTCTTGCTGACCAAAAACAAGGTGGCTTGCTAATAGAACGCGTGCGTTCTATGCGCAAGAAGATAGCCCACGATTACGGTTTTTTAATGCCTCAAATTAGAATTCGGGATAATTTGCGCCTTCCTTCTTCAAACTATGAGGTTAAACTAAAAGGTGTAGTTATTGGTGAAGGAATGGTGATGCCGACAAAATTTTTGGCTCTTGATACAGGAGTAGTTGGTAAAAAAATGGAAGGCGTAGAAGTAAAAGAGCCTGCATTTGGTATGAATGCTATTTGGATAGATGCCAAAGACAAAGAAGAAGCCATTATCGCTGGTTATACGGTATTTGACCCTTCTTCTGTTATTTCTACGCACATTAGCGAACTTGTTACGCGCAATGCCCAAGAATTTATCACGCGCGATGAAGTAAAAGGTATTCTTGATAGAATGGCAGATGATTACCCAGTGCTTATTGAAGAAGCACGTAAAATTCCTGCAATTATTCGCATGGTATTGCAAGGCTTGCTTGCAGAGCGTGTTCCAATACGAGATATGCTCACTATCCTAGAAACCACTATCGACAAACAAGCCCAAAATATGGATATTGATATTATCATAGAGCACGTACGCGCAAAGCTTGCACGTGTAATTACACAAACTTTTGCGGATTCTGATGGAATCTTAAAAATCATCGGTTTTACAACACTCGATGAAGAATATCTTAAATCTCGTATAAAAAATGACCAAGACTATGGACAGATTCTTGCCTTAACAGCTGCAGAGTCCGAA
This sequence comes from uncultured Helicobacter sp., assembly GCA_944323645.1. Lineage (GTDB taxonomy): Bacteria > Campylobacterota > Campylobacteria > Campylobacterales > Helicobacteraceae > Helicobacter_B. The sequence continues at coordinate 131,762 of CALUTE010000002.1, forward strand.
AAATTTACCAATGCCTTAAAAGATGCTATCGAAAAGGTTAAGGATAAAAATATCTATTGTGTACTTGCAACAGACTTGAAACTAAGGCGCGTACTTGTCAAAGAAATACGCGATCTTAAAGCACGCACGCCTGTTATAAGCTATGCTGAAATAGATCCTAATGCACAATACGAATTTGTCGGTACGATCCAACCCAATTTTTAACACATACAAATTTAATAAAGGATAGAATTTATGCAAGTGTTTCACCTCTCACATATTGATCTTGATGGATATGGCGCACAGTTTGTAGCGCGTGAATTTTTCGAGACGATCCATTTTTACAATGCAAACTATGGCAAAGAAGTGCTCGCAAGACTAAATATGATCTTTAACAACATTGATTCTAAGCTAGCCCTTGAAGAAAAGTTTGAAGAAAAATTCCGCCCTAAAACAAAAACTTCTTTTCTTGTGCTTATTACTGATTTAAACCTTACACTAAATGAGGCAAAATACGTCAATGATCGTATTAATACTTATAAAATTAATCAAAAAAATGTGGATATTTTGTTGTTAGATCACCATATTAGTGGTGAAGAATGTGCTAAAGTATTTGATTGGTATCACTTAGATTCTACAAAATGTGCTACAAAAATCACTTATGAAACACTCCAAAAATACTATCCCAAAAAGTACTCCAAAGCAGAATCTACCGAATATGCATCGCTTGAAACTATGGTTGAGATGATAAATTCGGTTGATATTTGGCAAGAAAATGGGGTTGGATTCGAATTTGGCAAGGTGGCGCTTGGAATGATTGCCTCTAGCAACGAACTCAATCGTTTTATGTTCGATAGCGCACATAGAGAGTATAAGTTTAGCTTGCTACATCAGGCAAGAAGGTATCTTGGTAAACCAAAAGATGCAGTGCAGTTTGACAATGCAATATTTTTACTAAAAAAACGCGCACTAGGAGGTGATCCAGAAAACGAGACTATGGATTTTATCACAAGCAGAATCCAGGCAAAATTACTAAGCGAACAAAAGGAATACTGCACTATCCACTATCGTGATAAGACAGGTTTCTTGAGTTATTCTATGGGCGGGATTAGTGTACTTGCAAATTTATTTTTGCGCCAGAATCCCGAAATAGATTTCTATATGGATATCAATGCGCGTGGTAATGTCTCCTTGCGTGCTAATGGCAACTGTGATGTTTGCGCATTAAGCAAAGAAGTGTTTAATGGTGGTGGACACAAAAATGCTGCTGGCGGAAAAATAGAAGGTTTTAAAGAAAGTTTCTTTTATGAAGATATTAAAAATCAAGTACAAAATATTCTCAACCTCAAATCGCAATCTTGAACATTGGAGAATTTATGAAAACACCCCCAAAACATTCTAACAGCACCCCAAAAAAAATGCACACGAGGCAATTTCACGAAAGTACAACTTTTGAAGATGATATGGAGCTTTTTGATATGCTATGTGTAGCACTATATTTTGCTGGTGCACGACAAGAGTTTTTGCAACAAGTGCTTGAAGAATATGGTGCCGAGCTTGATGGTTTTGATGATGATGAGCCTTATGGACAAGAACAGATTATAGAAGTAATCAAGCGCATACGCGTAAAAAGACCAGATTTTTTTACTCCATAACCTAACTTGTGGCTATATGTTTCTAGAGCCCTACTCCCTACAAAAAGCTTTTCATAGTGTATTAATTAAGTTGATTGTTTAGATTTTACATTCTCGTCTCTAGAATGCAGAATCTAAAGTATATAAAATTTTGGCACTAAATATGGTTTTGCTTGCAATTTTGGTTTAAGTATTAATCTTTGGATCACCTTGTTTCCTACTTAAGAGCGTCTTTGCAAAATCCAGATTCTGCAGGATTTGTCTTTTATATTTAGTAGATTCTATGATGATTCTTTATAGAATCTACTAATAAAAGTTTATAGTATTTGTATAAAGTTTTTGCATATTTATCAATTACTTGCTATAATTGCCAAATTTTTTTGAAAGGATAGCAAATGAGTACAAAAATGACATTTCAAACAGAAATTAAACAACTTCTTGATCTTATGATACATTCGTTGTATTCCAACAAGGAGATTTTTTTACGAGAGCTTATTAGTAATGCCTCAGATGCGCTTGATAAGTTAAACTATCTTACTATCAGTGATGAAGCATATAAAGGCATTGCATTTGAGCCGCGCATTGATATAAGTTTTGATGAAAAAAAAGGGATTTTACGAGTGGCAGATTCTGGGATAGGAATGAACAAACAAGAACTTATCGACAATTTAGGTACAATTGCCAAATCAGGAACTAAAGGTTTTTTAAATGCCCTTAGTGGAGATGCCAAAAAAGATTCGGCACTAATTGGACAATTTGGTGTTGGATTCTATTCTGCGTTTATGGTTGCTCAAAAGGTTGTCGTCACAAGCAAAAAGGCTGGTGAAGACAAAGCATTTAGCTGGATAAGCGATGGGGGTGGAGAATACGAAATTGCTTCTTGTAAAAAAGACCAGTTTGGTACAGAAATTGCACTTTATCTCAAAGACGATGAAAAGCATTTTGCAAGTCGTTGGGAAATAGAATCTATCATTAAAAAATATTCTGAACATATTGCGTTTCCAATCTTTTTAAGTTATGAGGAAACACGCTATGAAGAAGCAAAAGAAAAAGACCAAAAAGATGCTCCCAAAAAAGAGATAAAAGAGCAAAAATGTGAGCAAATCAACACCGCCAAAGCCATTTGGAAAACTCCAAAAAAAGACCTAAAAGATGAGGATTATAAAGAGTTTTATAAAGGTTTTGCACACGATAATTCTGAGCCTTTAAGTTATATTCATACAAAAGTTGAAGGAAATTTAGAATATACAACCTTATTTTTTATCCCAAGTGTTGCGCCTTTTGACTTATTCCGTGTGGATTATCGCTCTGGGGTAAAGCTCTATGTGAAGCGTGTTTTTATAACAGATGACGATAAGGAGCTATTGCCTCAATACTTACGCTTCGTGCGTGGGATTATTGATAGCGAGGATTTACCATTAAATGTAAGTCGCGAAATTTTACAACAAAATAAGATTCTAGCTAATATTAAATCTGCCTCAACCAAAAAAATTCTCTCTGAAATTGCCAATATCGCTAAAGATAAGGAGCGATATAAAACATTTTATAGTCAATTTGGCAAAGTACTAAAAGAAGGACTTTATGGTGATTTTGAAAATAAAGAGAAGATTCTAGAGCTTTTGCGTTTTGATAGTAGCACACAAGAGAATCTAAGTCTAAAAGACTACAAAACATCTATGCCAAAGGACCAAAAAAGCATATACTATCTTATTGGCGAAAACAAAGATTTACTCAAGGCTTCACCTTTGTTAGAAAAATATACCAAAAAAGGTTTTGATGTATTGCTTTTGAGCGATGAAATTGATGGCTTTGTGATCCCTAGTGTGGGTGAATATGATACAACACCACTAAAGGATGCATCAAGTAGTGAGGCACTTAAGGAGCTTGGGGAAGAGACAATTGATGAAACAACAAAAAAATCATTTGAGCCAATTATTCAGGGCTTTAAAGAAGCACTCGGAGAGAAAATAAAAGATGTGGAGCTAAGTGGGGATCTCACCTCACCTATTGCACTTATTGGTGATGAGCAAAATGCAATGATGGCAAATCTTATGCGGCAAATGGGGCAAGAACCACCAAAAAGTAAAAAAACCTTGCAGCTTAATGTTCATCATACAATTTTTGCAAAACTCAAAACCGCAGAATCTAATAAAATCCAAGAGATAGCCCATATATTATATGATTGTGCCTTGCTTGTAGAATCCGGTAATCTAGAAGGAGCAAAAGAGTTTAGCATACGCCTTTATAGAATAATTGATGAAAATCTTGCATAATGGATTATTTTTGTATATAATAGTCTTTCATATTATTTTAAAGGAGTGTCAGATGAAGTCTATTTGGACAAAAGTTGCGTTAGCGGGTGTTCTTTGTGTGTCTTTAGGGTATGCTGCTGATTATAGTGAAGCAAGCAATGAGGATCTTATTAAGCTTAATAATGGTAAGCTCAATGCATCTGATGCAGCAGATTTGAAGCTTGAAGTAATAAAACGTCTTGGCAAAATTGATAATGCAGACGAAAAGAAAGAATTTATGGGAAAGCTTAAAGAAGCTTATGAAAAGGCTACTAATAGCTGGAAAGTACAAAAATTGAGAAGTTATGAAAAAGAAGTGCATAAAGCATTTCACGAAAAGATTGAAGCATTGAGCAATGAAGAAAAAGCAGCATTAAAACTTGATGAAAAGTGTCCATATGGAGGTGCTGATAAAGAAGCATCAAAGAAAAAATAACTTCTTTGTCTTCATTATGCTATGTCTTTATGACATAGCAAACTTTTCTAAGCCTAAAAAACTAAAAATTTAAAATTTTCTTAAGAATTTAAATATATTATTGCATTTATTCTTTAAAGGAGTGTCAGATGAAGTCTATTTGGACAAAAGTTGCGTTAGCGGGTGTTCTTTGTGTGTCTTTAGGGTATGCTGCTGATTATAGTGAAGCAAGCAATGAGGATCTTATTAATAATGGTAAGCTCAATGCATCTGATGCAGTAAAGCGCTCTGGCAAAATCAAGAGTGAAAGTGAAAAAAAGAATTTCAACAAAAAATCCAAGGAATCTACAAAAAAGCCACAAGCAGATGAGAAAGAGACAAACGCTGTGCCTACAGAGAAGCCAAACATAACGAATCCATAGAAATATTTTTATCTATATTACCTATGGAAAAGCTCTGCTCTGCCCTATGCGATAAAGAGCAAAGTCATAGCGAATAGGATCTTGCCTGCAGAATTTTGCTAGTGAAGCACTTACTTCTAAAACAGCCTTTATATCATAGCTTTTGCGTTGTAATAACCCAAGGATATGTGAAATACGAAAAGTGTGCGTATCTAGTGGTAATAACAAAGACGAGGATTTAATATTTTCATTCCATATTCCAAGATCAATATTATCCTTTCGCACCATCCAGCGTAAAAACATATTCCAACGCTTAAGTGGTGAAGTGGATATCTTATTGCCTACAAGAAATAAAAATCCTTGTGAAAAGCCATTTTGCTTGTATTTAGCCAAATATAGAGGGGAAAAATGGCGCGCTTGTTGCTTATCTGATAAAATCTGCGTGGCAGTATGATGGAGCGTATTAATCATAGTATAGATAGAATCTAAAGGTTGTTGCTTAAACATAATATCTTCAATTCCACCATTTTTACGAAGTTTATAAAGGCTAGCAAACAAAAGCTTCACATCATCGCTACTCTGAAACCGATAGTAGGGAAAATCATATCCCAAAATAGCTTCTTTTGAATCTAAAATCCCAAAATCTAATTGTGCCAAAAATCCCAAGATAGCGCGGACATTACCGTATGAAAAAAGCGCGCAAATAAGGGCAATATAAGCAAAGTTTTGGTGTGTTTTATATTCATAAACTTTAAGAAGCGGGTCTGGATTTTGCATACTTATAGCATTAGGGTGATTATATGTATAGTAATGCTCATCAAGCAGTGCTTGCAACTTGGCTTTTGAAAATTTTGTATTTTTTAGCGTATAAGTAGTATTTATGGGAAAACGATAGTGCTGCTTCATAAGATTTCCTATGGGTGGCACACTCTTGCAAGATTCTAGGATTCTTGGTTGAGGAGTTTTTCTCGTAAGAAACTATATGCGGGCAGTGGTAGCGGCAAGCAAATCGGATTGGTATTGCCACTATGGATAGAATCTAATTCAGTGCCATTTTGAAGTATAATCTTATCAAATCGCATAAAAAAGCGACCATCTTTCTTGATAATCGCACCATAAGCACCCTCCCCTTCTTGCAACATAGAATTCAGTGGTGCAACGATTTCTTTCTCCTCACCTACACGAATTGTATGTCGGCAGAGTGCATATATACCACTTGCATCTACTTCTGCATTGACTTGATAACTTCCTTCACTTATGGCACTTTTATGGTTTTGTGTATCAAGACGCTCAAATGGACGGCGTACAAGGTAGCCATCTGTGAAACCTCGGTTTTTAAGTGTGGCAAGTTCATCTTGATATGCTTGCGGCGAATAGGTTTGTGCATAGTAATCTTCTATTGCCATTCTATAGGTGCGTGCTGTAATACCTGCATAATACGTACTTTTAGTGCGCCCTTCAATTTTTAATGCACTGATTGCTCCAGAATCTAAAATTTCTTTGATATAACTAGCAAGATTCAAATCTTTTGCATTAAAAATATGGCTCCCCACACCCTCTGTCTCTTTAATCCTCATCATCACATCGTTATCGGGATTTTTTATATAAATCTCCTGTCCATTAAAGGCAACAAGTTTATCGCTTTCTAAGTCTTTTACGAAGTATTCATAGTCAAAACGACAATCGTTGGCACAACTTCCGCGATTTGGAACACGTCCATTTTGCAAAGCAGAAATAAGGCAGCGCCCAGAGAAAGCAAAACACATACTGCCATGCACAAAAATCTCTATCTCTAGATCTGGAATCGCCTGTTTGATGGCGCACGCATCTTTTAGGCTTAATTCACGTGCTGCTACAATACGTTTTACTCCCATATTATAAAATACCTCTGCATCAAGTACATTGAGCACATTAGCCTGAGTTGAAAGGTGAATTGGAATCTGTGGGGCGAGTTTTTTACACAAATGCACAACACCGGGTGCTGCGACAATAAACGCATCTGGCTGCATAGCTGCCATTTTAACAATATGTGTTTCGAGTAGTTTTAGCTGCGAATTAAAAGGAAAGCCATTGATGGTTACAAATATCTTTTTATTTAGGTTATGAGCGTATTGTATACCTTGTGCAAAATCCTCATAGCTAAACTCTTTACCAGCACGATTACGTAAAGAAAAATGACTCACACCGCCATATACCGCATCTGCACCATAAGCAAGTGCTACTTTAAGTTTGTGGAGATTCCCAGCAGGGGAGAGAAGCTGGACTTTTTCTGTAACTGATTTATTCATCATATTCTTTCTTAAGTAATATTTTTTGCGACTTTTTTATTTTTAAATAAATTTGGTATTACTTTTTTTGTCCAAAAGAGGCAATAAGATTCTCGATATCTTCTGCATTTGCAACATTTGGATTATTATCTCCTGCGATATACACAGCAGAATCCACACGTTTAGAATCATCAATCTTGCTTTCAAAAAGCGAATTCATATATTGTGCAAGTGCGCGCATAACATTAATAACACGCTCAATACGCTGGCGATTAATATCTTGAAATTGCATAATATCCATTGCTTGTAGCATTGCATCAGAGCAATCATTTGCCAAATCCATAATCCTGGCATTCTCTTGTTGAATTTCTTGTGTAGATTCTAATGCTTGCTTAAAGCTATGTACGTGAGGAAAGCGATCGGTAAGCTTAAGAAAAAGATTTTCTTGATTAGCAAGATATTCCTTGAAGATCTTGGCAGACTTTAAGATATTATCAGCACCAGAACTAATAATATCAAGCTGATCAAAAACTTCGTTGGTTTTTACCTCCGTGTCACGCGTTACATCATCAAGTTGATGAACAACTTTGTGATCCCTATCAGGAGGAGGAGGAGGCCATTGTTTAGTAGCATGGACACGAAAGTTACTTGCAGAAAAAGTATCAGATACAGCGCTAGATTCTGTGGCTCGAGAATTATGGGCTTCATCAAGATCTATTTCTTGAAGACCCGAATCACCATCCTGCATAAGCGCATCTAATTCTTCTTGTGTCATTGTTTTCCCTTAAACTTGCAAAATAAATCAAACTATTATACTACAAATATTTAGAGTAGGCTACTAAAAACTATAGCAAAAATCGCAAACTCTACTTTGTTGCACTACTTGATTCTATTCCTTAATATATTCTGCTAGTTTTTGGAATAGACCATAAGTACAGATTCTATAATTCTATCTATATCTCCATCAAGCACGCCATTCGTATCACTCGTAGTGTATTGACTGCGCAAGTCTTTTACTTGTTGGTAGGGTGCAAGCACATAAGAACGTATTTGATGTCCCCAGCCAATCTCGCTTTTTTCCTGTGTGTTTAAGCCATCTTGTTGCTTCTTATGCTCAAGATCATAGAGTTTGGATTTAAGCATTTTAAGTGCAGTGGCTTTGTTTTTGTGCTGGCTACGGTCGTTTTGGCATTGAACTACTATACCTGTGGGTAAATGCGTAATCCTAATAGCAGATTCGGTTTTATTGACATGTTGCCCACCCGCACCGCTAGCGCGATAGGTATCAATACGAATATCCTTTTCCTCGATAACAATATCAATATCATCATCAACTTCGGGGCTCACCTGCACACTCGCAAAACTCGTATGTCGCTTGGCATTTGCATCAAATGGTGAGATTCTTACAAGCCTATGCACGCCATTTTCTGCTTTAGCATAGCCATAAGCGTTTTCTCCCTTAATGATAAAAGCTACACCTTTAATCCCTGCCTCCTCACCATCTTGATAGTCCAAAATTTCAACCTTAAAACCTCGGCGCTCACACCAGCGCAAATACATACGATAAAGCATACTCGCCCAGTCTTGAGATTCTGTCCCGCCAGCACCTGGTTGGATAGTAACAATTGCATTGAGCGCATCATGTGGCTCACTTAGCATCACGAAAAGTTCAAGGTGTAATACACTATTTTCTAAGTCCGTGGAATCTGCGAATAAAAGTTCAAGTGTTGTGCTGTCATTTTGCGAGCTAGCTAGATCAAAAAGTTCACTACAATCTTTTATATTTCTCTCTATTTCACGATATTCTTGGAGTATTTTTAGCACTCTTGACTTATATCTGCCAATATTGCCTGCCACTTTGGTATCTTCCCAAAAATGTGGGTCTAACTCTTTTTTTTCTATATCTGCCAGCTCGCGCTCTAAAGATTCTGGTTTGATAACTGCACAAATATTTTGACATTTTGTTCGCAATGTTTTGAGAAGTTCGCCATATTCGTATGAATCCATTTAGCTCCTTTGACTATATAGTTTTTGATTATAAAAAAAAAGCGTTTATGTTTTACTAAAGTTTTGCTAAAGTGCCTCTCATAAATAAGTTTGGCTAGCGTATCGTAAATAATCATAACTAACAGCAAAAGCTATGCTAGAATTGTTTTGCAAATTATTTTGATCTTAGTGGAATGCAAATAAAAAAGGGAGTGTAATGTCTCGATATTCATTTTTTAATGCCAAAACTCTATATGATAGCGGTATCCATTCGTGGTCTATACTTTGGCGAGTACTCTTTTCTCGAAGCAAGCAAGACTTTTTAAGCCCTGCTATGTTGCTGCTTAATATCCTGCCAATTACACTTGGAATCTTATTTTGGTGTGGTATCTTATTTTATTTTTCAGATTCTCTGATTTCCTATTTTTGGTCATTTTTACCTGATTCTTGGCACTTAAATATAGAGAATGCCAACTCTTGGGCTGAGAATTTTATAGTGCTACTCCTATATCTTTTACTTGGCTTTGTAGCAATATTGTTTGCACTTATTGGTAATCTTTTTGTAAGTATTTTTTATACTCCTATTGTTGTTGCTTATATTCGCAAACGCCACTATCCAAATATCCAAAAATATGAGGGCGCAACCTTAGGGCTTGGGCTAAAAAACTTTTTTATAGCTTTTGTTATGCTCTGTGCTCTTTGCGTGGTATGTGCACCGATACTTTTTGTGCCATTTGTTGGCGGTGCAATATTTTTTTTCTTTTTTTACAAAACAATGTTTTTTGATGTTGGATATGAAGTGCTTGGCAAAGAGCATTACGCTACTTTACGTATGTTCAAGCACAAATACAAAACAGCCCTCATCGCTTATGGGTTTGGGCTTATACCTATACTTAATTTTTTTATGCCTTTGTTGCAAACTATCATTATATGTCATTTCTGCTTTCTGTGGCTAGAGCATTTACAAGAGCCAGATTCTAAAATGCAAACCACTTAAAACTAGATTCTAGTAGTTATCGCACCACATAAATATAATCACGCAAAGGAAGCTTGAAGTAATTCTCATCACCAACTTGGGCGTTTTGAATCGCTTGCGTATGCCGCAACCCATATTTTAAAAGCGATTTTATCGAAAGATAAGGAATACCAAATACATCACTTTGGTATATAAGGTCATATTGCTCTTGCATTTGGGCAAGATAGGCAGAATCTACTGCCTTATTGGTACTATTTGTTAGAATGATCATATCTCCGCTTTGTGGTGTGGCAACTTCGTCATCATTATATTGCGTGTTGCTAATGGGGCTGTGGAGTGATGTAGATTCTACATCAGCGCGCTGCACCTTTACCACAGCATTGCTAACCCCATATACTTCTTGCAAGTAGCGCATATAAAATTTCCAATAATAATGATTAAAAATATTGCCAATACCCTTACCATTACCATCAAAAAAGAGTGTGATCGAATCCTTTTCTTTCGCTTTTTTTGTGACAAAATCAAGTGATTGGTGGAATTTTATCGAATCGGTTTTGTTTTTGACAAAGTTAAAGATGCCAGAAGGTAGGCTTGAGAGGCAAAACAGGGCGACACACGCAAAAGTGAGGTATTTGAATAACGCATAACGTAGATAATTGAGCTTGCATAAAAAGTACAGCATACCACCGGTACTCACAAAATACACAGGCGTAAAATAGTATGTGCTAAATATTCCAAGCTTGACAAATGCGACAAGGTACAAGATTCCACCTAGCAATAAACTATCCCAAAAGATATGCGTATAATCCTTTTTGATCACTATGCGATATAGTCGGTAAGCAACAAGACCCATAAGCAATACACTCAAAAAACAATGATCCAAAGACACGCTCAAAAAGCCTTTTAAAAAATACAATACATCACTTAAGAGATCTGCTCGGACAAGATGATAGGCTTTGACTATGTATGGATAAACGAGTATCATATAGAGTAAAACAAAGAGCATAGCACTTCCAAGCAAAACACCATAATACAAGTAAGTGCGCCTACCCTGCCCTAGTTTATAGGAAGCAATCAAATTCATCGCGCCAAAAGTGGCGATAATAACAAAGGTTGGCTCTTTGTAGTACATTGCCAAATTCGCACTTATTACCCCAATAATAGCACTAGCAATATATTTTGTTTGAAAAAAATGCAAGCTACTTAATACAAAAATACACAAAAAGAGTATTTGCAAACGCTCTGGATAGCAGATTCCAAGCATAATCGTTACAAAACCGGGCGTAAAAAATAATGCCATAAGCACAACAGGTGATAACCATATGAGATGTCTAGGCAGTACGCAAGCGAGCACATACCACAATAACACGCCAATTACAAATACAAGTACTGCATTTATGCCAAAAAACACATATGGAGAACTAAAAAATTGCATAAGAATATTTAAATCCGCAAAAGCTAGTGGATAAAATCTTCCTATATTTGGTCGGTATCCATCTGTAATGGGATTGCCTCTAATGATTTCAAGCCAATATGCAGGGTCATCAAGAGAAAGCCCATAACGGGTATAAATAACAATCCCCAAGCAATATAGTATCAAGCAAGAAAAATAGATGTAAAAAGCAGGGGTAGAGCCAAACAATCTAGTACTACAAGACATATGAAAAATGCTAGCATTGATATTGGAGGTAAAATTGGCAGTGTGTTTGTTAATATACAAAAGACGCTTTAGGGATAAAGCTAATGTGTTATTGCGCCCCCCCCCCCTTCGAAAATCCGCTTATAAGCAATTATAAGAATGTTCATAAATATCCTTTCAATAGACCAAGAATCCTAACAAAATTTCTCTAAAAACAACATAAATATGGTATATGCTTTTTAGCTTTTTGTGGCACGCTAGGCTTGCCATACGGAGGGCTGCCAAATTGACACGACACAAATCATACTGTATAATCACACCCTCATATCTCGCTAGCAAGGATTACTATGAAAACATTAATACCTAATCATAGGGCATTTAGCTCTATAATGAAAGGGGGGGGGGGCATAAACTAGCCCAAAATACACACTCACGAGAAAATCCTCTTTTTAGATTCTGGCAAAACACTCCAGCCAAAAATCCCTATCTTATATACTATCTTGGCATACTTTGTTTGTATTGCGTATGTATGGTGGTGTATGCGCGCTATGCATCTAACAATGATGACATTTGGATGTGGCTTGAGATATTAAAAGGCAATCCTATTACAGATGGATACCGACCAAATATAGGAAGATTTTATCCACTAGCTTTTGCGGATTTAAATATTCTTATGCAATTTTTTAGTTCTCCATATGTGTTTTTTGGCATAAATGCTTTGATTGTCTTTTGTATTGGTATATTGTTTTGGTATATGCTAGATTCTGTGCTTGGTGCTAATCAATATATGTGGCTTCGGATTCTGCTGCTTATTGGGGTTTTATTACACCCCGGTTTTGTAACGATTATGCTTAGTATTTGCTGTCCAGAGCGCTTACAGGTGCTATTTTTGTTGATCTTTGTGGCTGCTAGTTTTAGATTCCATATTGCTAGCAAGCCTCACAAAACTCAATACGTTGCTATGATAGTTGGCATTATAGCTGCAAATCTAGCACTATATCTAAAAGAGCCCACCTTTTTATTCATAGGGCTTTTTGGGTTTGTGAATCTTATCGCAGCACTTAAAGACAAACACAAAAACACAGCTGCTATCTTTTACTATGCCACGCTTCTTGCAAGTGTCGCGGTATTTTTAGCCCTTTATATGTGGCTTATTTATCCAAACATCATAAAAGCTTATGGTAATCTAATTTTCATAGATAAGGTGCTACATACAATAAGAGGTTTTATAAACTACAGCCTTAATGATTGCTTTATTGTTTGGCTACTTCTTGCATTAGCGCTTTATCGCGCGTATATGCTATGTATCAAACGACAAACAGCATATTTATTTTTTGATGCACTTATTTTTGGTGGCATACTCTATGCCATAGCATTCATTGTGCTTGGATTGTTTCAAAACTACTATCTTGTCCCTATTTATGCAATGAGTACATTAGGAGCGTTGTATTTCTTATTTACACTGCAATATATCAAAAAAATAGTTTTCAAGTTGATTACGGCGGTCTGTTGTGTTTTATTTTGCATAAACACTTTGCCTATGGGAATTTATACATTTACCTACTTCAAAACAGAGGGGGTAAAATTCCATCAAAGCCTCGCCTTTATCAGTAGCCAAGCAAAACAGAATCCGCATATTACACTTTATTTTGATGGCAATGGCAGAAGCAGAGCCTACAACACGTGGTATTGGAGTCATTTTATGCGATATTTATATGAAGTATATGGTGTATCAAACTTTGATGTTAAAGTAAAAGATAGCGATTATCCAAATATGCCAAAACCCTATATAGATACCTCTTCTCCATTTAGTGTATATAATAATGAAGAAATCAGCATACCACAACAGGGCGATTTTATTATTCTTAATAACGCAACTTTCCATTATGTGGATTCTGCGTATCTAGCAAATATAGCAGAACAGTATGATGTAGTCTATCGAACTCAAGCTTTTGGAATCCCATACATCGCGCTAAAACCAATTATTAAATATATTTTTACAGATATATCGCTACTACAACAAGTCGCAAATAACAATAACAACATTTTTAAAGCGCCCTATTTTGACTACATCTACCAAGTGCGTTAGAATCTAGCAGAATCCAAACTAACAGATTCTAGCTTGGTAGAATCTACCTAGAATCTAGCGCATAAATTTAGCCTGCAGATTCCGCCCAGAATCTAGCAGAATCTAGCAGAATCTAGCAGAATCTAGCAGAATCTAGCAGAATCTAGCAGAATCTAGCAGAATCTAGCAGAATC
>CALUTE010000003.1 GCA_944323645.1 uncultured Helicobacter sp.
TAAAATTTGCCTTGCTCCCCTCCTCGCCACTATCACCTCCAATAAGTATGCTCTGGTGAATAACGCCAAGTACTTGGGCGATAAAGTCATCATAATTATCATAATATCCCGCTTCAAAACGATTTTTACTATAAAGCTCTTTGTATGGATTTGGGGTTTTGAAATTGATAATATCTAAAATTCCAGAATCTATAATTGCAAGCGTATAAGCCATTTGCTTTTTTGCAGGATTTGCTATATGAACCCGCATTGTCGATCCGGGCTTAATCGTCTGTGCTACCTCAAGTTTTGGCTTCAAATTAAGTAGGCTATTAACAACCGGAATGCTCACAAGCCCAAAACGGCGCTTTGAAGGAGGTTTGGAATTTGAACGCGAAGAACGCGTGCCTTGTGCGCTTTGGCTAGATTCCATAGTGGATTCTGCAGCAATAAGCGTAACACTTGCATAGAGATTTGGAGCATATGATGCAAGAAGAGGAATCTGATAGGTTGTTCTACTGCCAGTAGTTTTGATTATCTCACTTTGTATAATCTCATCACCATAGCTTAATGTAATAAGCGCACGCTCATAACCATTAGACATAAAACTTAGGGTCGCATTTTCTCCGACATTATAAAATTCTTTGTCAAGCTCAATAGGAAGTCGTATCGGATTAGCGCGTGCTGCCGCATTTTCATACATATCAGCTACAAGCCACACGACATTAGTAGCACCTTTATTGTCGCTGATTTCAATAAATACAGAATCATAATCTTCAACCAAACCCGATAAGTTCTCGTGAAGTTCTATGGGGGTGTTGCTAGATACAAGCGTTCCTTCTTTTATGATTGTTGTATTAATATCGCTTTTGATTTTGGCATCAAACATTTCCCTATCATTATAATCAAACCACCAATAGCGGTTGTTTCGATAGATTTTGTAGGTAAGAGGAATGTTTGCTATAGGTTTATCTGTCTTTGGATCAAGAAGCACAACGGGAAGATTAAGGGGTTTAGTAAGATTGACATAACGCCCGGGAGTTTTTACGCCTAAAACATTAGCACCATAATAAGCTGTGCTTGCGATATTATGCACAGGGTGTCCTGTACTTTCAAACACCTGGGCATTGAGTGAAAGTTTAAGATTTTTTGGTTGCTTTGCAGTGTTTAAGGGCTTTGTATCAAAAGCGATATTTGCAATCCCTTGTTCATTGAGACTACCATTAAATAATGTTTCATACTGAAAATCTGCTTTGCCATAAAAATCAAAATCCTTATGAGTTTTGGAGGTAAAAAAAAGTGGTGTAGCCAAAAGATGTAGTCTGTATTTTAGCCCCGCTGATTTTGCACCACTCAAATAACTGCTCGCAAGATTAAAATGCAAAATATTATCACTAGAATCTGCTTGCTTAGGTGCTTCTATGTCAAGGCGAATTTTGTTTGGAATAATGTATTCTACTTGAAAATCATGAGAAAATCTTTCACCGCCTATAATAAATTCTGCAGTGTAACCTCCTGTGGCAAATGTAGAATCTGTTTCAAATGTATAGCTATAAAGTCCAAAGCCAATGGGTTTTATAGGTATATCTTTGATGATTTTTGAACCCCGCGGATTAATAATTGAGAGACTTATGGGTGCATCTTGTGTATTTTTATCACGAATAAGAGCATTAAGTTGAATGGATTCTCCGGGTACTGCTATCCCTCTATCTGTATATGTAAATACCTTGCGCCCACCCTTTTGAGCACCAAACACATCGATACCATCAAAAACTGGTGCCCTAGATTTTAAGCTCAAATAGTTCTTATCATCATCAAGTTGTGCGACAATATAAGAGGCTTGTGATTTATAGCGTTGTTGGTCAGTATTGTTTGCCGTATCCGTATCGCCTCGATAAATTGATTTAGAAATTGTGCTAAATTCTGCACGCCCATTACTATCGCTTGTTTTAGAATCAATCACTTGATTACTTGCAGAAATAAGAGAAAGCTTAACTCCAGAAAGTGGTGCACTAGTGATAGAATCCAAGGCATAAGCGATGATTTTATTTTTGTCTTCATTGGCAATAAGTGCAATATCTGAAATAATAATCGTTTTGCTTGGACTCACGCTATAAACGGGATAATCCGCATCGTCATCATCGCTGCTTTTGCGAGAATCTAAAATATCGTTTTTAAAAGTTTGAAAGCGCAAAAAATAAACACCCTTTTCTAGTGTTTTGCCATTTGATCGGAGCAAGGCACTCAAATCAAGAATTGTTTGATTAGTATCTCTATTTGTATCAAAGGAGATTTCTTGCTCCCAAATAATATCTCCTACAGAATCAGCAGAATTATCCAGAGAATATAAAAATTGGTGAATGTTGTTGTCATAAATTTTATAAATAGTTAGCAAGCTCTTGCGAATATTAGTGTTTAAAATACCAATTTTTAGATCATTATCGCGTGCAAGAATTGTACCTTGAGAAAGAAACTTGAGTTCTGGTTTTAGGCTTGGAAAATCTATGGTTTGTGTGAGATTAAAAGGGTTTTTTAATGTAAGAGTATAAGCTTGTGTGGGGGCAAAATCACTTGTAATAATAAGCTTGCTACCCTGTGTTAAGACTTTATAATCCATAACCCGACCAGCAGTATCTTTTAGTTCGATAAAAGTTTGTGCGTGCGCAGAATCCAAATGAACATTTTTACTTAAAAACACCTCTAAAGTTTGCTGTTTGCTGTAAGGTATAATACCTAGAATTGTAGCTGGCTTACTAGAATCTAAATCCATTTGATACTCATATACTCCACCTTCTTTTGGACGTACTGCAATGCGCACATCTTGCATACTATTTGGCTCTAACTCCAAAATAATCTCACCTCCCTCGCCTTGTGGAGTATATTGTTTCGTGTAGAATCCTTGCTTAGAAACAGAAGTAGTACCTTCTCTATCAAGTGCTTCATCATTTATCGTGATAATAGCTTGTGCCTCATCTTTGGTAAGTTTTCTTGTGGGATATATAGGAAGAATAATGCGCTCTCTCCCATCTTGTTCATCAAAGCTTGGATAGCCAAAGGTTACAATAATGGGTGTATTTTCAATCTTTTTATTGGATATTGTACTTACTGCAATAACCAAAAGAGCAAGCACCACAAAAACAACACCACCTAGTAAAGCCAACTTCTTGTTGCTTAATTTTTTTATATGAGAATAAAACTTTGTGTTAGCCGATTTAAGATTCATAGAAGTTCCTTCGAGACGTTCAGAATTTACAACTGACAATTATAGCAAAGTGCAACGAAAAATAAAAACTATACAATATCACATACCAGTTTCTAGGACAAACAATGCAAACAAAACACAAAAAACTAGCCTTTATCATAATATGTATTACATTAATCATTGCTATTTGGCGCATAAGCGATATCTCTATGCTCACATTTGAACCAGAATCGTTGATTAGTTTTGATGATAATGGAGAAGTTCTAAGCTTTTTTGTTAATGAAAAAGAAAACTTCAAGGTTGCTATTGATCTCACACGCGACAATGTCCCAAAGCTTTTGCAAGATTTTATCGTGCTCTATGAGGATAAGCGGTTTTTTTCACATTGTGGCATTGATCCACTTGCTCTTATCCGAACACTTGGTACAAACCTCTTGCAACACAAGAGATATGGTGCAAGCACAATCAGTATGCAAACCATTAAACTAGGAAGCAACAATAAGCGCACAATCTATGCAAAATTGCGAGAAGCACTCCAAGCCATACGTTTAGAAATGGCATACAACAAAAAACAGATTCTGCACTTATACCTAGATAATGCGCCCTATGGAAGCAATATTGTTGGTATTAAATCAGCTGCACTTCTGTATTTTCATAAGCCCATCTCTGCACTCACTCCAGCACAAAGCGCACTACTTGCCGTACTGCCAAACCACCCAAACTTGCTTGCTAAAAACCCACAAAAACTCCTCGCCAAACGCAATGCTTTGCTCAAACGCGCTTTGCAACAACAACTTATTGATGACTTTACTTATAAGCTTGCTTTGCTTGAGCCTCTGCCCACACTTGAGCGACAAAACTCCATAGCACCTCATTATACGATGTTTCTTGCCAAAAACTTCCCAAACCAAAAGGTATTTTATACCCATATCAACAAACAGCTTCAAGAATTGCTAGAAACACATTTATACAAATATGCTATGACATTGCAAAATAAAAGTATTGCAAATCTTGCTGCTATTGTGCTTGATGCAAAAACTAAAGCACCTATTGCATATATTGGTTCTCAAAACTTTTATGACAATAAACATTTTGGACAAGTTGATGGCATACAAGCGCGCCGCAATGTGGGTTCAACTCTCAAGCCTTTTCTCTATGCACTTTCACTGGATTCTGGGCTTATCATTCCCCAAACCAAATTGCCTGATACAAATATGTTTTATGGTAATTTTAATCCCCAAAATGCCTCTCGTCAATTTTCATTATACAAAGAGGCTGTTTTATCACTTAGATTATCGTTAAATGCGCCTTTTGTTGCACTTTTGCAAGACTATGGAGTTGAGGAGTTCTTTTATTTTTTGCGATCAAATGTTGGATTTGTGGAACGAGATTTCTCTCGCTATGGTCTTTCGCTAATTCTTGGTACTAAGGAGTTAAGCCTCTTTGATCTATCCAAACTCTATCTTGGCTTACGAAGAGGGGGAAGGTTTGATAATATCATTATCGCAAAAAATATCCCAATACACCAAAATAAACAGATGCAAGTGCTACAATCCCAAGATGAAACAATCGCCTCTTATATCGCCCAACAACAAACCCAGAATCCAACATCAACCACGCCCATCTCTAAAGAAGCCGCATACATCACACTACAAAGCCTACTAGATATGCCCATAAGCCCCAAAAATGCTCACATAGCGCGCAAAATAGCTTGGAAAAGTGGAACAAGCTTTGGTAACTATGACAGCTGGGCTCTTGGGGTGAGTGATACATTTATAGTTGGTGCTTGGGGAGGAAACTTTAATGCACAAAGCAATCTTAATCTCACTGGAAGAGAGGTTGCCGGGAAATTGATGTTTGATATTTTTGGGCTACTTGATAGTGCTCAAACAAAAGAATTTGGGCAATGGGAGGAGATAGGGATGTGGAGTAACGCACCAAAAATGCGCGAAGTTCGCGTGGATTCTTATGGCTATCGCACGCTCGATAGCAAGTATAGTATTGCTTATATGCCTTATTTTGCAAAGCCTTTACGCATACAAAACGACAAAAAACAGGCTTTTTCAATTCTCTATCCTACACCAAAACTTAGGTTACAATACACACAAATCTACGCAAATCAAGCAGAACAAGATATGGGAATCGTGGCGTTGCTTGATACAAAAATCAAAGCCTATTTCTTTTTGAATGGAAATTTTATTGGAACAAATACTTTAGGGCGTATAAAGCTTGCTCCAAAATCCGGTAAAAATACTTTGTATGTGATGAGTGAATGGGGCGAAAGTGCCCAAGTAGAATTTGAAGTGCTTCACTAATAGTGGCAAATCATATCAGCTCGCTTGTAATTATAGAATCCAGGTTTGCAGAATCTAAAAGCGAGCCAATCCCAAAAAAACCAAACAAAACTTTGGTTAAGTAGGGCTCTTTATTATTTTGTCCCTACTGCCACCATTTTGCGGCGTAAATAAGCAATTTTACTCTGTAATGGAAGATTTTTTGGACAAGTATCATGACAAGCAATAAGGCTCATACAGCCAAAGACACCATCATCATTTCCAACGATCTCATAAAATTCCTCATCACTTCGCTTATCGTGAGAATCAATCATAAAGCGTACAATACGATTCATTCCTGCTGCTCCAATAAAATCCTCACGCATAATCTTTGTAGCACAGCTTGCAATACAGCATCCACACTCGATACATCTATCAAGCTCAAAAACATCTTGCGCTTCTTGTGGATCAATTGGTTTTTCAAGCTTAGAAATATCCACTTCTTCCTCATTGTTATGTATCCAGCTTTCTACGCGCTTGGTCATCCCAGCAAACCATTCTCCTGTATTGACACTTAGATCTTTTATCAGCTTAAACGCAGGTAGAGGCATAAGCGTAATAGTATCGGGAAAATCTTTTGTCAATGTACGACACGCAAGACGCGGTCTACCATTTATCATCATTGCACAGCTTCCGCAGATTCCAGCACGACAAACAAAATCAAAGCTCAAATCGGGATCTTGATTCTCTCGAATAAGATGAAGAGCGATAAAAATCGTCATAGAATCTGTCTCTTGAATCTTATATTCAGCAAAATGTGGCTTTGAAACTGCGCTTTTTGGGTCAAATTTTAGCGCGCGAATGGTAAGAATTCTTCCTTGTGCATTTTCCATTATTTATCTCCTAGTCGTTGATTCTTAGCTTTGTATTTAGGTTGCAAGTCAAAATCCATAAGTTCTCTTTGCAACTCATAGCGGTCCCCACCTCTTGCTTGCACTTTCTGGGTGATTTCATCGATCTGCGCTTGACGTTTTGCAGAAAGTGGATTCTCGATAATGTTACCTTTGGCTCCATAACCTCGGAATCCAGGCGCGATCTCCATTTTCATAATATCCAAATCTTCATAATCAATAGTAGGAAGTGTTTGGTCGTCTCGTTCCCAAGAGGTAAGTGTTCGTTTTAGCCAATTCTCATCATCACGCTTTACATAATCCTCTCTACTATGCGCACCCCTAGATTCTGTTCTTTGTAACGCACCAAGTGCTACACAAAGTGCTATTTTAATCATTTTTGGCACACGATATGCATCTTCTAGTTCAGGGTTATTGTGGAGTTTTTTATTTTTAATGCCGATATTTTTGCTACGCTTATAGATTTCTTCTAGGCGCGTAACAGCATCTTGCAAACCTTTACCCTCTCGGAATATGCCAACATCTTCCTCCATAATCTCTTTCATTGCATTTTTGAGCTCATAGACATTTTCATGACCACTATTATTGATAAGAGATTCAAGATGTGCCTGTTCTTGCTTGACGAATCTTTCAATCACAGAAGTTTCAATATTTGCATGGGCACTTTCGCAATACTGTGCAAAAAAGTCCCCAATAATCATTCCGCTTACCACAGCCTCACTTACTGAGTTTCCACCAAGTCTGTTAAACCCGTGCAAATCCCAGCAAGCAGCTTCGCCAGCCGCAAACAGTCCCTTTAGATGTGTATGCCCTTTATAATCGGTGCGGATTCCCCCCATAGAGTAATGTTGCATAGGTTTCACGGGTGCCCATTTTTCAGCAGGATCAATACCAGCAAACACTTGGCAAATCTCTTGAACATCTCGCAAATTGCGCTCAATATGCTCACGTCCAAGGATAGAAATATCAAGCCACAAATGCTCGCCATACGCAGATTTTACACCCTTACCTTCGCGGATTCTCTGAATCATTCGGCGAGAAACGACATCGCGGCTTGCAAGCTCTTTTTTCTCTGGCTCATAATCAGGCATAAACCGATACCCATCAACATCACGCAAAATACCACCATCTCCACGACAACCCTCTGTCAAAAGAATACCGCTTGGGAATAAAGGTGTTGGGTGAAACTGCACCGCTTCCATATTGCCAAGCTTTGCAATTCCTGTTTCCATAGCAACTGCTACACCAATTCCTTCGCATATGACAGCGTTTGTAGTGTTTTTGTAGATTCTGCCATAACCACCTGTAGCAATCAATGTACCCTTAGAAACATAAGCTGTAAGCTCCCCTGTTACCAAATCTCGCACAACAGCCCCATAGCAGACCCCATCGTGATGAATGAGCCGTATGGCTTCTTTTCTATCTTGAATATCTACTCCGTGCTTATAGGCTTCATTTGCTACTGCATAAAGCATAGAGTGCCCTGTTGCATCAGCAGTATAACAAGTTCGCCATTTTTTTGTACCACCAAAGTCGCGAGAGTGAATATAGCCATGTCGAAAATCTTCTTCAGTAATTGTTGTCTTTTGCGCATTGATAACAGCAGTTCTATCGCCCTTTTGGATTCTTGTCCAAGCGACACCCCAAGAAGCAAGCTCACGAATCGCCTTTGGTGCTGTTGTAACAAACATTCTCGCCACTTGCTGATCGCAACCCCAATCACTTCCTTTTACTGTGTCGGCAAAGTGCAAATCTTCATTGTCTCCATCACTCATTTTTGAGTTACCAAGACTCGCTTGCATACCGCCCTGTGCTGCAGCAGAGTGGCTTCTTTTTACGGGCACAAGAGAAAGCACAATCGCGCTTAATCCCCGCTGTTTTGCTGCGATAGAAGCACGAAGTCCTGCTAAACCACCGCCAATGATTAATGCGTCCGAATATACTACTTTCATCTACTCTCCTTTTCCTTGTGTGATTTCATCTATAACTCTGTATTCGTGGATACTCTTCTTGGGATCAAGACCTTTGCCTATTTGGATATATGCAGCATAAGAGCAGAGCCCCAAAACAATACAAAATACAGACAAAGCCCACTTAACCATACGCAAATTTTTAATGCCAATCTTCTCAAACCAACCCCATTTTATACATAAGCGATAAAGCCCTATTGAACCATGAAGCTCCACAGCAAACAACAAGAATATATACAATAACCAGAAATCCTGATGTACAAAACGGAATGAAGAAGCAAGGGGACCAATATTTTCTGGCTGCGTAAGATTCACAAACAAATGCGGCATAGCCAAAAAAAACATAGCAAAACCTGTGGCTGCTTGAATAACCCAAAGGCTTGTATCACTATGTTTCATAAGATGTTTATGCGTTCTTAATGCAAGAAACTGTCGATAATTGATCGGAAATTTGCGCAAAGCCAAAAATGCGTGTGCGACAAATGCAATAATAACAATCGCAGCAACCACGCTCACAATTTCTGGTTTTCCAGCTTCGCCAAAAATCAAACTACCCTCAAAAAATTTGGTTACCCAAAACATTGCCTCTTTACTGATTAATATGCTTGATACAAAAAGTAGGTGTGCAAGCATAAAAAGCCCCAAGAATAAACCCGTTGCACTTTGCCAAAAGTCCAATCTAGCAGGCATTTTACTTTTCTTGCGCTCCGAAGTTACGCCCGTATAACTTTCGATAATCCTTTCATCTCGCATTGTTTCTCCTTTATATTTTGCCTAGATTCTAGGCTAAGATGTATTATAAACAATTTCTTAACAAAAAACCTTAAAAACCAATAATTTTCAAGCGCCCTATTGAGAATTTATCGCACAATCAAAAATGATTCTTGCAAAACGCGCTATGAACATTATTACAAAAAAACTAGCACAACAAAAATAGTGTAACCTTTTTACGATAAAAATATAGTAATGCGCTGTAGATTCTAAAAGATTATGTAGCCATACTATAACCATAAAACCAAAACAAATCCTACAGAATCAAGCCAAGATTTTAAGCGAGAGCTCTTCTAGAGTGCTTCCAGTACCCATTTTTATAAGCAAGATAAAATAATAATGCGCGAATATAAGTCTCAACAAAAATCATAACAAACACCCACCATATACCAAGCCCCATTGTAATTCCTATCCAAATAGGTGCTATGCGAAAACACCAGATACTACAAGCATTAATCAATAAACTAAGCTTAGTGATCCCAGCACCACGCAATACCCCGTCTAAAACAAACACCCAAATAAGTGGAATCTGCGAGCAACCAACAGCAAGAAGATACATCGATGCAATAGAGACCACCTCTTCAGCACTATTAAATATCATCGACAAAGGACGTGCAAAAATAGCCATTACTACACCAAAAATTCCCATAATGACACTAGCAACTTGCAAAATCGTTTTATTCAAATCCATAGCGATTTCTACACGATTTGCTCCTAGATTCTGTCCAGTTAATGCCATTGCAGCAACCATAAAGCCAAAACCCGGCATAAAGGCAAATGCTTCAATGCGAGAGCCTATTTCATTGCCTGCTATTGCAAATTCCCCAAAACCAGCAACTATTTTTGTTGTTAGCACAAGCGAACCAAGTGTAAGAAGTCTCTCTATCCCAGAAGGAACACCGACTTTTAGCGCAATGTAAAAATACCGCCACACAATACGAAAATAAAAATGCTGCGCAAAAAACCGCTTCTTTTTCCATATAAGTATGATAAATACAAAAAGTTCCACGTAGCTTGTAAGTACATTCGCACAAGCTGCACCGACAATATTAAGTCCAACGCCAAAAATAAGCAAATAATTAATAAAAATGCAGAACAATGTAGTAAAAATCCTAACCAAAAAAATACTAAGCGTGTTGCCTATGGCTGCAAATGCCGAAACAATAATGTTTTTTAGCAAAAGAGCTGGTATCCCAAAAATAGTTATGACTAAAAAAGAGTGAGCAAGATTAGCTGAAGTGGTGCCAACACCAATCCAAGCAATAAATATATCAATACCAATCCAAGCAAATAATATAATCGGAGCAGCGCTTAGTAGGCATAACAAAATAAGTGTTGAAAACACTTTAGAAGCCTCCTTGCTGTCTCGCATACCAAAAAACCTTGATATTTGGGCATTTGTACCAATGTAAAAAATTGCATTAATCGCAAAAAACATCATCATAAACTGCATACCAACAGAGAGGGCGACAATATATTTTTCCCCAAAACGCCCCATAAAAAACATACTTAAAGCAAGTATAACAATATCTAATAGTGAATTTGCGCCCGAAGGTAGAGCGATGCGAAAAATCTTTCGTAGTTTCTGTGGATATGTATAGGAATGAGGCATAAAGAACCTTGCAATATTTAGGTATGCTAGAATCATACTCAAAACTATACTAAAGAATGCTAAAATTCCTTTAGAAACTAAGCAGAATCTAAAACTTGGAGCCTGTATGAATACCACTACGCCACGAAATAATCTTGTAGAAATAAACCAAGCCTATACCACCATATTTGAAAGCATTCATCTCAAAAAAAATATCATACTATGTGTCAGTGCCTCAATCGCAGCCTATAAAGCCATAGAGATTGCAAGCTCTCTCAAAAAACTTGGCGCACGTGTTGGTGTTGTGATGAGTGAAGAAGCAAAGAAATTTATAACACCCTTAAGCTTTGAAGGTATCACACATATTCGAGTCTTGCACAAAGATTCAGAAGATTGGACACAACCACAACAAAAACAAGAATTGTGTCAATTTCAAAGCCATACCAAAACAGATACTCCTACAATGTGCAATCATATTGCATACGCACAGTGGGCAGATATTTGCATACTTGCTCCAGCAAGTGCAAACACTCTTGCAAAGCTTGCTTATGGCATAGCTGATACACTTATTGTGCAAACCCTCCTTGCCACTAAAGCTCCCATATTGCTCGCTCCTGCGATGAATACACAAATGCTCCTTGCTACACAAACTAAGCAAAACATTGCTATGCTAACACATCTAGGAATGCATATTATCACCCCAAGAGAAGCACTTCTTGCATGCGATACAAAAGGCTATGGTGCGCTTGCTGAAACCCAAGAAAT
The DNA here is from genome assembly GCA_944323645.1 of uncultured Helicobacter sp. GTDB lineage: Bacteria > Campylobacterota > Campylobacteria > Campylobacterales > Helicobacteraceae > Helicobacter_B. The sequence continues at coordinate 11,463 of CALUTE010000003.1, forward strand.
TCTCTACGAAATTTTACGTGTAGGATACAACGATCCATTTTGGCAAGAAAAAGAAGTGTGCATAACTGGCGGAGGAGCAAGCGCTGCAATCGATAATGTACGCGCAATCACGAATCATTCAAGCGGTTTGCAAGCAAGTACACTTGCTATTGCACTCTATACACTTGGTGCGCGCGTAACACTCATCTCTAGTGCCTTTCCAATACCCTTACCTCGCAGTATAAAAACTATCCAAGTACAAAGCAACGAAGAATATGAGCAAGCACTGCTTGACTTAGCAGAATCTAAACCGAATGCGCACACAAAAACACACCAAAAAACAAAACCTCATCTATCAAAGCATAAAATTTCCACTAAAAAAGACGATCGGATTCTGCTTTTTATGGCAGCAGCTTTGGTGGATTTTGCACCACTTACCCCAAAACAATATAAAATCAAAAAATCCACCACAACAACAGAATCCAAGAATGCAACAAAAACAGATCCTATCCTGCTAGAACTTCATACCAAAAAAGATGTGTTAGCAAGCCTTGATAACAATGTGTTTATTAAAATCGGCTTCAAAGCCGAAGACAATGGTCAAAATGCAATACAAAATGCCAAAAATATGCTTCTTCCTTCTGCAAAGGGAGGCAAAGGCTGCTCAATCGTATGTCTTAATGTGATAGAATCTAACCAATACACTCTTAAGCATACAAAACATAAAAAGCGCACTACTACCACACCGCACACTCCTTTCGGAAATCTGCAAAACAAATTTGTTTTGCTTGATACTACAAGTCTTAAGAATCCACAAAATAAACTTATACTTCCACCAAACTCAAAGCTTGCCCTAAGCTATGAAATAGCAGATTTTGTCAAATCACGTGCCTTTATTTGGGAGAAAACTTCTCCAAGAGAACCAAACACTCCACACCAAAAACAGAGCACAACAAATGCTACAAAAACTCAACCAGATAGATAAAGCTGCCAAAACCTCACTAGGCACATCATCAACACAGCAATCTCCCAAGCATTTTAATGCTTCTCTGCCAGTATTGCTCAAAGTGCTTGCCAAAACACAAGGGAATAATTATCTGCTAAAACTCGGCAATACAACAATCACAACACAATCCAATATCCCACTGCAAATAGGCAAAACATATTGGGCAAATATGCAGCAAAACCAAGCGGGACAAATTATTTTAAATCGCCTTATTGCGCAGCCCTCTTTTGAAGAGCATTTAAAATATATGCCTCTAAAGCTCACTTTTGGCGATTTGGCACATCTTGCCAAAGATCCTAAAGCTTTTGTTAATGAGCTCAAAGAGTTCTTGCTTACACATCTTAGTACTCTATCTCACAAAGAGGATTTCAAAGAGCTTTCAATGCTTGCAATCTCGCTGACACAAGGCGTACTTTCGCTTGTTATCACTGATGAAGACAAAGATCATCTTATACAAATTGCACCCAAAAAACAACGTGAAGCATTGGATTTTTATGCTATTTTTCCTCGACTTGGTCCTATCCAAGGGAGTATCTTTAATGACAAAGCTACAGTCCCCGATAAAACCTCACAAGAAGTTTGTTTGTGTGCAGATTTGTGGGTGATGAATGAACAGGTGCAAACACTCTTAGAAGCCAACAGTAAAACACTTGGGTTTGAGCGTATAAGAATCTTTAGTGATACAATTCCCAAAGAGCTTTTTAGTTTTGCAGATAGTTTGCTTGATATAAAAGGCTAACCCATCAAATCTATGCCGAAGTTCTCCTAGGATCAAAATAGTACCTAAATACCAAACAATACAGACACTTCATAATAGATTCTCTAACCACTTTGTGTATATAGTTTTTGTATTGAACACAATGTAGTTGTAACATATTTACCATTTTATGTTCATATTTTTTATTAAAGCGTGCCAAAAATTTTGTACATTGCAAGGTTCTTATTTATACTTACAATCATAAAATTAAATAACTTAGGAGCCGCAATGATACAAAAAAGTTTGGCATTAGCTGAAGAGCTACAATCAAAAATAGAAGCAAATATAACACATAAAGAGCAAGCATTTTATGCGAAAATGCAAAAATTGCTTAACAATCCCAAAAATAAGGTTATGTTAATAGAATTGCTTGATCGCTCATTTCGCTGCAAGGACAAAAACGCTAGTTTTGAGTTAATTGAATACACCTTAAAGAAATTTGGCATCGCAGATTTTTTCACGGCTTTTGAGAAGTTCTTACTCCTTAATTTTATCACTTTTGGACGTTTTGCGCCAAGCATTTCTGTACCATTTTTTGTCTCTCACTTGCGTAAAGACACAAGCACTATGGTGTTAGATGCTAATGAAAGTTTTTTAAAACCTCATATGCAAAAAAGAAAGGAAGTGAATAATATCACGCTCAATGTCAATCTCATTGGCGAAGAGGTTTTAGGCGAGGCTGAGAGCGCTTACCGCATACAAAAATACGAAGAAGCTCTAAAGTCAGATTATATCACCTATATATCTATCAAAATCACTACCATATTTTCGCAGATTAACATAATAGACTTTGAATACTCCAAAGATGAAGTTGTAAAAAGACTAGATAAACTCTACGCCCTAGCACAAGAAGAAGAAAAAAAGCAAGGCGTAGAAAAATTTATAAATCTTGATATGGAGGAATTTAGAGATTTAGAACTTACTGTTGCAGCGTTTATAGAGAGTATAGCAAAATTTGATATTAAAGCCGGAATCGTACTACAAGCCTACATACCTGATTCTTACGAATATCTTAAAAAACTCTTTAACTTTTCAAAACAAAGAGTATTAGCAGGGAAAAAGCCTATAAAAATTCGCTTTGTAAAAGGTGCAAATATGGAAAGTGAGGAAACTATAGCGAGCCAACGTGGCTGGGAGCTTCCAACATTTTATAAAAAAATAGATACAGATAGCAATTACAATAAAATGCTTGATTTTATCTTGCAAGATGATAATTACAAATACATAAACATAGGCATAGCAAGCCATAATATTTTTGAGATAGCCTATGCTTATACAAGGATAAAAGAAGCAAATGCCCTTGAAAGTTTTACCTTTGAAATGCTTGAAGGTATGAGCTTGCAATGCTCTTATGAATTATCTAAAATTCATAATCTAATCCTTTATGCGCCCGTGTGTGATGAAGCACATTTTAATAATGCCATAGCCTATCTAGTAAGAAGACTTGATGAAAATACAAGCGAAGATAATTTTATGCGGTATTTTTTCAATCTCAAAGTAGGTGATAAAAACTGGGAAGCACAAAAAGAGCTTTTCTTAAAATCTTTAGAAGGCATTAAAACACTTGATAATAGTACTCATAGAAAACAAGATAGAAACAAAACTCAAAATGTAGTAAGCTCTTATGAAAGCAAGAGCTTCAAAAACGAAAGTGATACAGACTTTATCCTAGCGCAAAATAGGCAGTGGGCAAAAAATATCAAGCAAAAATACGAAAATATAAATTCCTATGATGTTTATCCCGTGATAGAAAATCTTATAAAAGATGAAAGTCTAAACTACATAGAAGTAAAAGATAAAATAAAAAGCCGCATAATAGGAAAGGCTTATCTAGCTGGAGAAAAAGAGATAAAAAAAGCCTTAGAAGTAGCTAAAAACTCTAAATTCAAAGAAAAAAGTTTTGATGAAATTCATCAAATTCTAGCGCGTGCTGCACAGCTTATGAGGGAAAAAAGAGGAGATTTAATAGGTATTGCGGCTTTAGAGGTTGGCAAAACCTTTTTGGAAATTGATCCTGAAGTTAGCGAGGCTATTGATTTTACTGAGTTTTATCCGCATTCTTTGCGAGTTTTAAGAGAGCAAAACCCCAAAACAAAATTTAGCCCCAAGGGAATAGGCGTAACCATAGCACCTTGGAATTTTCCTGTGGGAATTTCAGTAGGAACTATAGTAGCACCACTTGCTGCTGGAAATGTAGTGATTTATAAGCCCTCATCACTATCTATGCTTACTGGATATATGATTTGCGAACTTCTTTGGGAGGCTGGAATTCCAAAAGATGCGCTTATTTTCTTACCCTCAAAGGGAAGTGATATTTCAAAATACTTACTTGTAGATGAGGCTGTGAAATTTAGCATACTTACAGGAGGGGAAGAAACTGCTTATAAGATGTTAAAGGCTAATCCTACACTGCTTTTAAGCGCTGAAACAGGGGGCAAAAATGCCACTATAGTTTCAAAATTTGCAGACAGAGATAGTGCGATTAAAAACATAATTCACTCTGCCTTTTCAAATTCAGGGCAAAAATGCTCGGCTACTTCCTTACTTGTGCTAGAAGAAGAGGTATATAATGATGAGGATTTTAAAAAGACCCTTGTAGATGCAGCTTCATCTATGCTTGTTGGTTCGCCATTTGAATTCAAAAACAAGATCGCTGCCCTTTGCGATGAGATAGATCCAAAAGTACAAAAAGCCTTAGATGAGCTTAAGCCTTATGAAGAATGGGCTTTAAAGCCTAAATTTATAGATGATAACTTGCACTTAATGACTCCGGGTATAAAATATGGTACGAAAAAAGGTGATTTTACCCATATGACAGAGCTTTTTGCACCTATATTAACCGTGATGAAAGCAAAGGATTTACAAGAAGCCATAGAAATAGTAAATTCCACAGGATACGGCTTAACAGCTGGTTTTGAGAGCCTTGATGAAAGAGAATGGGAGTATTTCCACACCCACATAGAAGCTGGAAATATCTACATAAACAAACCAACAACGGGCGCGATCGTGCTTCGTCAGCCTTTTGGTGGGATTAAAAAATCTGCCATTGGCTTTGGCAGAAAGGTTGGAATCTACAATTACATCACGCAGTTTTTGGATATAAGTCAAGAAAGTGCAGATAATAATCTTTTAGAAAATGGATTCTCCACTGCCTTAGATTCTTTAAATAAAAATACAAAAGAATTGGCAAATATAAGCACCATAGCAAAATCCTATGCCTATCACCATAAAAATGAGTTTTCTTTAGCCAAAGATTATGTTGGTATCAGAGGGGAAGAAAATCTTTTCTCTTATAACAAAATACAGAATCTAGCTTTTAGGGTATGCAACAAAGATAGTTTGCAAGATATTTTAGGAGTTATCTTGGCTGCCAATACATCAAGAGTAAAACTGCTTGTGAGTTTTGACAAAAATAGCAATATAGACACAGCAAAAGAGCTTTGCGAACAAATAGCTTTGCAAGCTGATTTTATAGAAGAAAATGAAGAAAGTTTCATAGCAAAAATTTCACAATATGAAAGAATCCGTTACCACGCAAAACCTAGCATAGCTGATGAAATTTATCAAAAAGCAGCTTCTTTAGCTAAGATTATTATTAGGGATAAACCACTTTTAAATGGACGCTTTGAGCTCTTATTCTATCATAACGAGAAATCTCTGAGTATTTCATACCATCGTTATGGTAATCTTGGCATTCGTGCATTACAACGCTAAAGGAGGAAACAATGGAAGTAGTCAATATTAACACACCTATTGCAATAATGTTTGTAAGCTATGCTGCGTTAATGCTCTTTATAGGTTTTTATTTTTATAGACAAAACAAAAGTACAGAAGATTATTTCTTAGGTGGTCGCTCTATGGGTCCGGTGGTTTCAGCACTATCAGCTGGAGCTTCAGATATGAGCGGGTGGCTTTTGATGGGCTTACCCGGAGCATTGTATGTGAGTGGATTTATTGATAGTTATATTGCTATAGGTTTGACAATAGGGGCTACTCTCAATTGGATTTTTATTTCAAAAAGACTTAGAATTTACACAAGTGTGGTGGCTAACTCTCTTACAATTCCTGATTATTTTGAAACACGATTTAGTGATGATAAACATATTTTACGCGTAATTTGTGCGGTAGTAATCCTTATTTTCTTTACTTTTTATGTATCTTCAGGGCTTGTAAGTGGTGCAAAACTTTTTGAAGAGGTCTTTGGTATAAGATACTCATACGCCCTTACCACAGGAACAATCATCATTGTAGCTTATACGTTCTTTGGAGGCTACAAAGCAGTATGCTGGACAGATATGATTCAAGGACTACTTATGCTTCTAGCTCTTGTGATTGTGCCTATCGTTATGCTTTCACACATAGGTGGATTTGATGAAGCAACAAAATATATCAAACTCTCTGATGATTCAAGCAAAAAGATTTTAGAGCTTCAGGAGCAAGCCCCAGTTCTAACAGACAATCTTGAAAGTCTTATTGATACACTAAAAAACACACAAGATCGAAGTATTCAATTTTCTAAGATTCCCGAACAATTCAGAAACGATGCCGATATTTTGGCACTCTTTGGCGATAAGGCAGCAATCACCCCTAGAGATCTAGCGCACAAGCTAGAATCTGCGCTGCAAGCAAATGATTATGCTACTTTCAACTCTTTACTATCAGCATTCACAAAGATACCTTTTGTGGCGAAGGAACGTTTGCAATGGTTTGATGGCGTTTCACTGATAGGAATTATCTCTGCTCTTGCATGGGGGCTTGGCTATTTTGGACAACCCCATATCCTTGTACGTTTTATGTCAATCCGATCAACTAAAGACATTCCCACTGCAACTTTTATCGGCATAGCTTGGATGGCAATATGTCTCGTTGCAGCTTGCTTTATTGGTATGCTAGGCGTGGCGTATATCAATAAATTTGACCTCTCCTTAACAGATCCCGAACGAATCTTTATTGTAATGTCGCAACTGCTATTTAATCCTTGGGTGGCTGGAATCTTACTTAGTGCGATTTTAGCAGCGATTATGAGCACAGCAAGCTCTCAACTCCTTGTTTCAAGCTCAACTATCGCAGAAGATTTTTACAAAAAGATTTTTAAGCAAGAAGCTTCTGAAGCAATGGTGCTGCGACTTGGCAAAATTGGTGTGCTTGTAGTAGCACTTATTGCCTTTGTTATCTCTACAGACAAAAATTCTAGTGTGCTTAGTATTGTAGCCTATGCTTGGGCTGGGTTTGGATCATCTTTTGGTTCGGTGATGCTTTTCTCGCTCTTTTGGAGTAGAATGACAAGAATTGGAGCAATTGCTGGAATGATTAGTGGCGCAGCTACTGTGGTGATTTGGAAGCAATTTTTTGCCCATACGGGTGTGTATGAGATTATCCCAGGATTTTTGATAGCTTCTTTAGCGATTGTTATCTTTAGCTTAGTGAGCAATGTGCGTCCAGGCACCAAAGCTGCATACCAAAAAATGCTAGAAAATCTTTCATCTTAAGCATTTATACTTTCCAAACTTTATCCAACAAACTAGATTCTAGATGCAAAAGCTAGAATCTATAAGGCTAGCGAGAATCTTGTTTTAAGCAAATCTAGGTTATAATACTGCTTCTTTCAGATATTTCCGCTTGTGTTTAATTAGGAGCAATAATGGAGCGTCTTTTAGATAATGCTGTGGTTGATATAAAAATTGATGATTCTATTAAGGAGAGTTATTTAGATTATTCTATGAGTGTCATTGTTGGACGCGCTTTGCCTGATGCAAAAGATGGGCTAAAACCCGTACATAGAAGAATCCTTTATGCAATGAGTGAGCTTAATGTCAATGCGCGCTCCCAACACAAAAAAAGTGCTCGTATTGTAGGGGACGTCATAGGGAAATACCACCCACATGGTGATACTGCGGTATATGATGCGCTTGTTCGTATGGCACAAGATTTTTCTATGCGCTTACCACTTGTTGATGGGCAGGGCAACTTTGGTTCTATCGATGGTGATAATGCAGCTGCTATGCGCTACACTGAGGCGCGTATGACACTTGCTAGCGAAGAAATTTTGCGTGATATTGAAAAAGATACGGTGGATTTTATCCCAAACTATGATGACAGCTTGAAAGAGCCAGACATACTACCAAGTCGGATTCCAAACCTACTTGTCAATGGTTCTAGTGGTATTGCAGTAGGTATGGCAACAAGTATTCCTCCACACAGGCTAGATGAAATTATTGATGCGCTTTTTTGCGTGATTGACAATCCAGACGCCCCTCTTGAGGAGTTACTTGAGCACATCAAGGGTCCAGACTTCCCAACAGGAGGTATTATCTATGGCAAACAAGGAATTATAGATGCTTACAGTACGGGTAGAGGACGAATCAGAGTGCGTGCTAAAACTCATATTGAAAAAACCAAAACAAAAGACATTATCATCATTGATGAGATTCCCTACCAAGTCAATAAAGCAAAACTTGTCGAGCAAATCAGTGAGCTTGCTAAAGACAAGGTGATTGAAGGCATCGCCGAAGTACGCGATGAGTCTGATCGCGAAGGAATGCGTGTTGTTATCGAGCTTAAAAAAGATGCGATGAGCGAAATCGTGCTTAATAATCTCTACAAATCTACCGCTATGGAGAGCACATTTGGAATCATTCTGCTTGCTATCAATAACAAAGAGCCAAAAATCTTTACGCTGCTAGAGCTTCTTAATATTTTTCTTACACACCGAAAAACGGTCATTATTCGGCGCACAATTTTTGATTTAGAAAAGGCAAAGGCGCGTGCGCACATTCTAGAGGGACTTAAGATTGCGCTAGATAATATTGAAGCAATCATTAAACTTATCCGAGCGAGTGCAGATACAGAAGTTGCAAAAACAGGGCTTATGGAACATTTTGGCTTGAGTGAATTGCAAGCTAAAGCGATTTTAGAGATGCGCTTACAGCGTTTAACAGGACTAGAGCGCGACAAAATAGAACAAGAATATGCCGAAGTCCTTGCACAAATAGAATACCTTACAAGTATTCTAAAAAGCGAAGAAAAGCTAAAAGAAATTATCAAAGAAGAGCTAGCAGAAATCAAAGAAAAATTCTCAAGCCCCCGCCTCACACAGATTGAAGAAGATTATGACACCATTGATGTGGAAGACCTGATTCCTAATGAGCCAGTTGTGGTAACAATGAGTCATAGAGGTTACGTAAAACGCGTGCTGCTAAAAACCTATGAAAAACAAAATCGAGGTGGTAAAGGCAAAATCAGTGGCAACACACACGATGATGACTTTATAGAATCTTTCTTTGTTGCCAATACACACGATACAATACTCTTTATTACCAACAAGGGGCAACTCTATTGGTTAAAAGTATATAAAATCCCAGAGGCTGGGCGCACTGCTATTGGCAAAGCAGTAGTAAATCTCATCAGTCTTCAAACAGATGAAAAGATTATGGCGACTATCACAACAAAAGATTTTAACAAAGATAAATCGCTTGTGTTTTTCACTAAAAACGGTATCGTGAAGCGCACCAACCTAAGCGAATATAGCAATATTCGTAATGTTGGTGTGCGCGCGATCAATCTCGATGAAGATGATGAGCTTGTAACTGCACGCATTATCACACAAGATATCAAAGAGCTATTCATCGCCACACGCAAAGGAATGTGCATACGATTTAGTATTAACGATATTCGCGAGATAGGGCGTGTTAGCAGAGGAGTAACTGGAATTCGCTTTAAAGAAAAAAATGACTGTGTAATTGCCGCAACCACCATTGGTAACGATAATGATAAGCTTTTGACAGTAAGTGAGCAAGGCATTGGCAAGCAAACACTTGCTGGCGAGTATCGATTGCAATCACGTGGTGGTAAGGGTGTGATTGTTATGAAACTCACAAGCAAAACAGGGAATCTTGTCAGCGTAACAAATGTCAATGATGAAAATATGGATCTAATGGTACTTACAAGCAAAGGTAAAATGATTCGTGTCGATACGGATGCAATCAGAGAAGCAGGGCGCAATACAAGCGGAGTCAAAATTGTCAATGTAGCAGGAGAAAAAGTCGCTTTTGCTGTTACTTGCCCAAAAGAAGAAAAAGATGAGCAAAATGAAGAGAATCAAGAAAGTCAAGATTAGGGCTTATACTAGCTTATTCGCACGAAAGGAGGATATTGATGCCAATTTTACCAACATATAATCACTGCTGTGGGTGTAGTGCGTGCTATGCTGCTTGTCCGCATAATAGTATCACAATGTGCCCTGATAGTGAAGGATTTTTGTACCCAGATATAAATTCTACTACCTGTACAGAATGCAAAATATGCGAACAAGTCTGTCCGACACTACCCTATTTGGACTTTGCTCCATACACTTTGGTGCGCAAACGTTCGACCTTTCCTTACAATCCCAAAATCTCTTGTGCCCAAAGAATCAATCATACTATATCCAACCAGGCTGCCACAAAATCCTTTTCGCTGACTAAGAGAGAGAGAGAGAGAGAGAACAGAGTTTAGATTCTGCGCATAGTGCTTCTTCTTTAGATGTAGCTGTTTTGGGCAATATTGCCTTAGACACTGCCATTTCAAACTCCACACGTCATTGCTTTGCAATCAAAGCCAAAGATACGAATTTGCGCCTTAACTCCTCATCTGGAGGGGTTTTTAGCCTTTTGGCAGAGGCTTGCTTACAACAAGGTGGCGTTGTATTTGGCGCTGGGTTTGATGAGAGTTTGCGTGTAGTGCATAAAGGAATAGAATCTAGCACAAGCAAATCCAGCCCAAAAGAACTAGAATCCGAGCAAAACACAGAATCCAAATTAGATTCCAAAGAAAACCTAGAATCTAACAAAACAACACAAAACCTCTTAGATTTTCTACGGCGCTCCAAATATGTACAATCAGACAAGAATGAGAGCTTTAAGCAGATTAAAGCACTGCTGCAACAGGGGCGCAAGGTACTTTTTAGCGGTGTACAATGCGAAGTTCAAGGGCTTTTAGCCTATCTCAAAAAACCTTATGAAAACCTCCTTACCTGCGAGGTTATTTGCAACTCCGTGCCAAGCCCCAAGATATGGGAAATCTACAAACAAAGCCTACTTGAAGAGGCAGGAGAAGAGCTTATAGATTTTAACTTTAGAGGCAAAGATTATGGCTGGGAGCACGGAACATTTGCCATAAAAACAAAAACAAAAACAAAAACAAAAGTATTTCCACACCACGAATCTCTTTTTATGAGAGGTTTTCTCTCTCACCTCATCACACGTCCAAGCTGTGAAAACTGCTATGCCAAAGATGGAAGAAGCGGTGCAGATATTACTTTGGGGGATTTTTGGGGCGTTAGGCAGTTTCATAAAGATTTTGTAGATTCTCAAGGTATAAGCTGTGTCATCACACACAACAAAAAAGCGCTATCTGCCATAGAATCTATACGCAATCTTATAGAGATAACCCCAACTAGCTTTGAGGCGATCATAAGCGGAAATTCCGCCCTTTTACAATCCGGAGTAACCCACCAAAAGCGCAAAGAAGCCATAGCGCAGATTCTAAATACCTATGATCAAACGCACAATGCTCTAGAATCTATAAACACACTAAAGCACTATATACAACCACAAAAAAGGTACGTACTATCTATAATAACATTTGTGAGAAAAGGCATTCTAGCTTGTATCCCAAAAAAATTAAAACCAAAACTAAAAAAAATATTAGGGCGTGATAAGTTTGAGGTTGCCATCATTACATTCACTTCAAGTGATAACAATTATGGGCAAATCCTGCAATCTTATGCGCTGCAACAATACTTGCGCAACACATATCCTAAAGTATCTTTTGCAACAACTGATATTAGCAACATTACATCGCCTCTTGCATATTATTATCGCTTAGAAGCAGCATTTAGAAAATATGGCGTAATGGGTTTTGTAAAAAAACTCTTTCAAAAAATACAACAAAAATGTACCAAAAACCCAACCCCCAATACCACCAAACAAATACCGCAACAGCTACTCAGTATAAACAGGGGCTTTGAAAACTTTAGATCAAACTTTATAACTCCCCATACGCGCACAACAAATAGCCTGCCATACTTTCGCATACCAAAGGCAAGTATGTATATCGTAGGAAGCGATCAAGTCTGGAATGGCTCGGGACTTGCGAGATACCTGTATGATATGAGATATTTTCATACCACCTTTTTGTCGCACTATCTTCTTGGCTTTGTCGATAAAAGAAAATCGCGTTTTAAAAATACCAAAAAAATCGCCTATGCGCCAAGCATTGGTTCAATAGATATTCCACAAGTTTTTAAAGAGGTTTTTAAGCAATATTTATCCTCTTTTGATGCTCTCTCCGTGCGCGAAGAATGCAATATTGCCTCGCTTAAAGAATTGGGGCTAGAATCTGTATGTGTACCCGACCCAACAATGCTCCTCTCTCAAAAGGACTACCTTGCCATAGCCACACCTCTTGGGTATAAAAATGATGTATTTGTCTATATGCTAGGGACTGATACGTTGGTTGATAAAGATAAAGCACTCGGCTTTGTTGAACAGAATCTAAAAAACAAAAATGGCGCTAAGATTCTATACGCTAATGCGCATGTGAATTTTTCTTGTGCATACGATATGACTACAGATTTTTATCCAACACCACAAGAATGGATAGGAGCGATTGCGGATTCTAGGCTTGTGATTACTAATTCTTTTCATGGCTGTGTGTTTGCAATCATTATGAACACACCATTTTTAGCACTAAAACTCGGAGGAGAAGCTTCTGCGATGAACACACGTTTTGAGACATTGCTTGAGATTTTTGGACTACAAGAAAGGCTATGCAGCGATTTGGAAGAGTTTAAGGCAAAATATAGTGCCAATATACCAATAGATTGGCAAGCAGTCAATACGCGCCTTGGGCTTTGGTCGCAGGTAGGCAAAGACTTTTTGGCAAAACACGTGGGGCGCTATGTGCGCTAACTCATCAAAGCACAAATCCTAATGACTAGTCTTTTGGTGCAATGGCGTATATTTTTTCTAGCCATTCATTGAGTGTTTTTTCAAATCCTTTGTTTGTTTTTTCAACAAACACCAAATCCTTAAGCAAATACTGCTGTGCTACAAACCCACCAAAATCGTGGGGATATTTGTAGGTTTTTGAGTTTGGGAGAATGTGTGGGCTTATGGGGATAATCTCGCCTTCTTTAATGGCTTTAAGTGCAGAATCTATAGCTGTGTAGGCAGTATTGGACTTTGGTGAGGAGGCAAGATAAATAACACACTGTGCAAGGATAATGCGAGATTCTGGGTAGCCTATTTTATGGACTGCTTGCATTGTCGAGGTGGCAAGATTAAGGGCATTGGGGTTGGCATTGCCAATATCCTCGCTTGCTAGAATTACAAGGCGGCGTGCAATAAAATCTGGATTTTCTCCACCAGCAATGAGTCTTGCAAGATAATAAATACTCGCATTGACATCGCTTCCACGTATAGATTTTATCAGGGCAGAAATAAGACTATAGTGCGTTTCATCTTCGCTAGCACCATCATTTAAACTCACTGGACGCAAGTTTTTGATATGTTCAAGATGAATACAATCGCCTAATGCAAGAACATCCAAAACATTAAGCATAGCACGCCCATCTCCACCACTACTTGCAACAAGATAATCACAAGCCTCTTGCGTAATGTATTTTCTATGGATATGACTAGATTCTATAGAAGGTTCTATGTTATTGATAGATTCTTGCACAGATTCTATGATAGAAAATCCAATCGCACCAAGCGCACGATGCAATAATACAAAAAGCTCTTGTGTACTAAGTGGCTTAAACTCACACAATAAAGATCGTGAGCGAATTGCACCTGTGAGTGTATAAAATGGGTTTTCCGTACTTGCACCAAGCACGATGGCTCTCCGTTCTTCCATAATAGGCAAAAGCACTTCTTGTTGCGATTTTGATAAACGATGTACTTCATCAATAAAGATAGTTGGCACAATCAAGGATTGTTCATATTGCTTAAGACTTGAACGCAAAGATTCAAGCTTAAAACTTGTGGCATTAAATTCTAAAAACACACTTCCTAATTCATTGGCAATTAACCGAGCAAGTGTTGTTTTGCCACTGCCCGGAGATCCATAGAAAAAACAATGTGGCATTTTTCGTGCATACAAAGCAAGAGTGAGAGGCTTACCCACACCAAAAAGATGAGATTGCCCGATAAACTCATCAAAACTCTTAGGGCGCAAGGCTGTCGCAAGGCTCATAGTATAATGCTACTTGCCCTTAAAAAGTATTAGCTCATATGAACTTTGTTTTACTGCAACATTACTCGAACTCCTATTTGCGTCAGCTCGAAGTTGATTTATCACGCCATCTAACTCATCTAGGCGCTCTTTGAGACGTAAAATAATATCAACACCCGCGAGATTTACACCCAAATCACGGGTAAGGCGCAAAATAGTCTTTATTTTGTCAATATCGCGTTGAGAATATAAGCGCATTTTGCCTTCTGTTCTGCCCGGTTCAATCAAGCCCTCTTTTTCATACTGACGAAGAGTTTGTGGGTGGATTTCCAAGATTTTTGCCACGACACTAATAAGATATACAGGCTCATCATAGCTATACATTAACACTCCTTTGCTAGTAAAATAGACCTATGGAAGCTCTTCTTGAAGTAGTTTTTTTAGTGGTTCTGAAAGAGAATCTAAAGGTGGAAGGACAATATTTGCCTTAAGATATAGATCTCCCATAGCCTTTGTTTTAAGATTTTTAACCCCAAGTTCCTTGACACGAAAAACTTGGGCATTCTTTGTGTTGGGTGGAATTTTTAGAGTAACTTCTTTATGCAGTGTTGGAATGTTTATTTTACCCCCAAAAAGTGCTGTTTTAAGAGGTAGATCAAATGAGCGCGTCAGATCATCACCATCACGCTCATAAACAGGACTGGATTCTATATGTACATTCAACAAGAGAGCACCCCTTTTGCTTCTACCTTGCGCACCCTGCTCCGCCACTCGGATCGTCTTTCCCTCACTAATACCCTCTGGAATCTTAAGATTTAACGTTTCATTTTGCCAATGAATCGTGTGAGTACCACCAAGAACAGCAAGATCAAATGGAATCTTGATTTGCGCACGCATATCAAGATTCTCCTCAAAATCAAAGCCACCAAAGCCTCTCTGAAAACCGCCAAAAAAATCTCCTCCTGAAAAGCCGCCGCCTGAAAAAAGATTGCGCAATATTTCATCAAGTGCTCCTCCTCCTTGAGCACGTGCAAAATCGCTAAAACTTTGACCCCCAAACATATTATCACCAAATCGATCATATTGTGCGCGTTTTTGCTCATCACTCAAAATCTCATAAGCAGCATTGATTTCTTTAAACTTTTCTTCAGCATCTTTGGCTTTATTAATATCAGGGTGATATTTACGCGCAAGCTTGCGATATGCCTTTTTGATTTCTTCTTGACTTGCATTTTCACTAACTTCTAGTGTTTTATAAAGACTTTTATTCATATCAAAACTCCTTAGTACTATAACTATACTTTAGTGTTATTTTATCATAAAACTTTAGTGTTATAATATCAATTTTAAAATCTATCGAAAATATCTTGAACATTTGATCTATTTGGATACAAAATCCTCCACACAATCCTGAAATAAATATTTGTGTTCATCAGGAAGCACACTATAAATTGCTTGTGCTAACGCTTGTATTTCCCATAAAGCGTGCTTGCTTGAGCGCAGTTGAAGAAAGTTTTGCAAACTACGCGCATTAATACTCCACGTAAGCTCTGTAAGATAAGATTCTGGCATAGCATATTTAACATAATCATTTTTTATGCTGGTATCTTGTATAAGACTCTGCAATCTCTTTAGTGCTTCATAGCTCGCATTATCTACAGCTTCTATACCAACAAGCCTAATATATTTGCTTGCTTTCTCTAGCGTTGTAATATCTGCTTTGCGTAGTTCTACGAGAGTGTAGCGCGAAGATTTCACACTATAGCTAGCAATTCTATGGCGTGCAAGCTCTTGCAAACAAGCGCGTGATATGCCTTGAATATAAAATGTATAGGAGAGATGTTCTAACGTGCTTTTGTGGGAATATTTGTTGCCAACCCTGTCAATAAGTTCTTTATCCTTCTCTCCGCCATTATCGCTTCTATCAAAACTCTGCCAACACGTACGAATAGCGTGGGCACATACATCAAGTGGTGAAGAGTGAAGAAGCGTTATATGCGGGGTTTGCTGTATCATAATGTATCCTTATGGAAGAGTGTATTGTGATTATAACAGGGATTTATTTAAAAAAAGTTGTATCAATTTGGATTCTAGGGAAACTTGATAAACTTTGTACTTCTAAGGGTTTGCCCGGTACGGAGATTGGTTGCTTGAACATATAAAAATGCCGTATCACTATCAATCTCAAAGCCACCAAAAAAACCAGAATCTAAATAAAAATCCGCTTGCGTAAAGTCTGGTTTTTGCTTACAGATTTTAGCAATTTGCTCAAGACTTAGTAAATAGAGACTTGATTGAAAGCGAATATGGGCATTGGTGATTCGATCAAGGGTAATACCCGTACTTGTACGCAAGCTAATTAGAATAAATGAAATCAATAATAAAAGCATGGTGGCATATATCAATGCGTAGGCGCGCGTGGTTTGTCTCATTGTAGCCAACCTACACGATTGATACAATGTATCTGAGTACCAAACAATGAGCATATATCAATACTGAAAGCATTATTGCTCAACGCGCGCACATCAAATCTCGCCACATTCTGCATAAGTACTATGCCATCAAGAAACAATGTGGAGTTTTGTAAAGTAATGGTGTGTGCAGCAAAGCTAAGGGTAGAATCTACAAAGTGAAAGCTAGATTCTGCTTCAAGATAATTACGGATTATATCAGCAGCATTACTCGCCTCAATCTGAACAAGGGATTGACTACTTTTTGCAAGAGAGTAGCGCTGCAACGTGAGAGTAGCTTTCGCAACAATAATAGCAATAAGAGCTAAAACAATAAGTCCAAACAAAAAGTCCATAAGGACAAAAGCTTGCCTATGGCGCATTTGATGACTTAGTACAATCTTTTGGTTCAAACATCTTAAAGACACTTGTTGGCTGTGTGCTTTGGAATAATACTCCTTCGCAAAATTCTCCATTTGTACCAAAAACCTTGTGAGGTGTAGGGGAAAGTTTAGATTCTAGCTCGTTAAATGCCTGTTCTTGTGCGATGTCTAACTCTGCTATAGGAAATTGCAAAGTGGTATTACGCGCAAGATAAAAATGTGCAAATATTCCAAATGCTACACTAATGATAAGAAGTGCTAAAGCCACTTCAAACAACATAAAGCCATTTGAAGATCTAGTATTGTTTGAAAGCATTGTATTGTTATATGTTGGGTGCTTCATTTGTTATGGATTCTGATTTTGGTATGCCAAAAAACTCTTTTTCTAAAATGACTGGAATTTGTTCGTCTTTGGTTGTTATTTGCAAAGAAACAATCCAACGCCCTTCAAGCTCAATCTCAAAAGAAGGGCTTAAAAATAGTTTATCTTGTGTTAAAATAAGCTCTCCAAGAGGGATTTGACCACCCTTTTGCATGGGCTTACTAGGGGTAAATAGATTCTCTTTGGGATTATAAATGAGAACTTCTTGATCTCGATCGTCTGCCTTACCTATTTTCTGCAAAAACGCCTCAATGTGTAGATCTTGTAAATCTCCATCAATTGGTTCTATGAAGACATAAAGGGTATTGAGAGATTTTACAAAAAGTAAAATAGGGGAGCTATTTTCTTGTTTGTCTCTATGTGGAGGACGCAAATAAGGCGAGTAAGGCTTGAAAATATTATCTTTTGTGGGTTTGACATTGGCTTGGATATAAAAATCAAAACGCCCTTCCAAAAGTTTTGTCGCTTCAAGAATGTTATTAATATGATATTCCGTTTCTTTGTGTTTAAGAAAAAATGGCATATCATCGACCACAGAATTCTTAAGAGAAATACGTACGGAAATAAAAATAAGGATAATCCCTATTAAAATAACACTCAAGATACCATATGGCCAAAGATTTTTTGGTTTTTTTGAAGTATTTTGTGTATCCAAAGACATAATAAACCTTTCCTATATGGTGTTTTTTTTGCGAGAAAAATGTGCAAGAAAAAAAAGTCCAAGCAGAATAATAAGCATAGCATACATAATAAAACGAACAAATGTACGCACACCCTCTTCATTGGTTTCAAAATTATTTTCAAACACAATATTGTATTGATGTCCTATCACATCTGCAAGTTCAGAATAACCATTTAGTATAACTGCGGAGATTCTTTGTGGTGTAATATCTTGCTCTTTTTCTGGCAAGAGAGGAGCCATATAATCAAAATAAATAGATTCCAGCTTTTTCTCATCGAGAAAATAATGCAAATCATCGCTACTTACAAGCTCTATCTTGCGCTCCTGAAGAAACAAAAATATAACAACACAAGGATTTTTGAGAGATCGAAGTACTTCTTGTTGATGAAGCTTGCGTGCTTGTTTTGTAGAATATATGGAAGGAATAGTAATTGTATCGATAATATCAAGATAGGCTTTTATGCCTGTTTTTTGGAATATTTCTGCAGAGAGAGCCTGGACAAACTCTTGAGATTTTGGCGTGATAGTGTGTTGTGTATTGCCGATGATATAGCTTTTATGCAATACTTCTTGTTCAGCCGAACACACCATTAAACCAAAAGCTACTATAAAAATTAGTCCAAAAACACTCCTCAAACATTATTCCTATACAAGAAATAAAAATCCATCTGGAATAAATGCGATAGCTATAGAAACGACAAATAACACAATCAGCAAACCACCTAGTATTTTTTCTGAAGTATTAAACATAGCACTTCTCCTTATTGAACATTCTGAAAAAAGTCTTTATTGTCAATGCTGTTAGACTTAATGTCTTGATAATTTTCGATCTTGTATTGGTTTTGTACATTTGCGCTTTGTGTAGTTACCGCCAACACACCAAAAATAATCGCTAAAGCAACAACAAGTACTACTGCCACTAAATATCCTAAAAGCCCATTAATTCCAAATAAGCCATTCATATTGCACTCCTTCTAATCTATGACTTGTAGTGAATTGATATATGCGGTAAGTGCCTGCACCTGAGTTTCACTGAAATTGGCATACTCAAATGATGGCATTTTACCAATAAAGCCTTTCTTGCCGTTTTGCAAAACATGTTTAACAAATTTATAATCACCATAAGTGCGCAAATCAGAAGCAAAGCCTTCTATACCATTAGCATTACCGCTACCATCATTACCATGACAAGTGGAGCAAATGTTTTGATAAACAATTCTTCCAGCTTCCACATCAGCTTGTGAGTACTTTGTTGATTTCCTAGGAGAAAAAGTTTTCATAACATAAGCAGCTACTTGACGCTTCTCCTCATCTGTCCCAACAAGACCAGGCGACATTTCGCCAGCTGCATAACCAAGTCCCTTGCTTCCTGTATTGATAATCTCGATAATACCTTCTTCTTTGCCCCAAGCTTTAAGATTTTGGGCTTTTCCATTAATACCTTCTGCATTGATTCCGTGGCATTGCGAGCACTGCACAAGAAAAATACCCTCCCCCATAGCAATCTTATCTTCTTGAGTCAGCGAGCCCCAACGTTGTTCAAACTTTTCATTATGTGCTTTAACTTCTTCATTGTATTGTCCAATTTGAGAGAAACTCTTAAGTGGATACCCAAAAAACATATACCAAAGTCCCCATAAAATAACTACGAAAAAAATAACAATCCACCCTATTGGAATGTCATTTTTAAATTCCTTGATCCCATCCCAATCATGCTCTGTAAGCTCGCCATCTGCCTTAGCATCTTTCATTTTTTTGAAATAAAATCCCACCACATAAATGGTAATTAACAAAATTGCTACAGCGCCCAATAAGCCAATTAAATTGACGCTATCACTCAACCAACTCATTCTTTACTCCTTTTCTTTGATTCGAGATTCTATAAGCTCATCATTTAAGTCATCATTAACAGCCAACTTTCCGTATTTCTCATAGTCGTGTATTCCCTTTTTTTGCCTTCTCCACATAGAAAAAGCATAAGAGTACAAAAATATGATCAGAAAGAGTGTAACAATAAAATATACACTTACTCTCACATATTCTATATAGCCCATAGGTTCCGCTGCCATATTAAACCTCTTACTTTGTTCTTCTGCTTTGCCCCAAACTATTCAAATACGCAATGAGCGCAACGATCTCTTTAACTTCACCTTGTTTGAAAGCATCTTTTATATCTTGCGACTTCATATCATCAATGATCGCTTCTGCTTCTTTAAGATAGATTTCTCTTGCTTCATCGATATTTGCACCAATTGCAACACCATTTTCTACATTGTAAGGCACATCAAAAACCTTCATTTGAGTGTAAGCTTCTGCATATGCAGTCTCAAAATCTGCATTTTTAGTGTAAAGATGCTTATATGCAGGCATAATAGAAGCAGGCACAACACTCTTGGGATCGAGCATATGGTTCTCGTGCCAATCAGTTGTCCGGCTATCACCAATCCTATGAAGGTCTGGACCTATACGTCTAGAGCCCCACAAAAATGGTCTATCATAGGCATATTCACCACTCAAGCTCGCCATACCATAGCGATCTGTTTCTGCCTGAAATGGACGAATAAGCTGCGAGTGGCAGTTATAACAACCCTCATTGATATAAACCTGACGTCCTGCTGTCTCTAACAATGAATAAGGTTTGAGTCCTTCAAGTGGCATTGAAGATTTCCCAAAATTGGGGAGAATCTCTACCAATCCAGCAACAGAAAACACCACCAAAAATGCTACCGTAAAGAAGAATGGATTTTTTTCTAACCAACTAAACATTACTTCCTCCTTGTTTTATGCAGCCATAGGTGAGGCATTTTTTGGCTCACTCTCTAGCTGTCGTGATGCAGTGATAGTCATTACTACGTTGTAGATAAACATAATAAATCCAACAAGATACATTGTCCCACCTATTGCACGAATAATGTAATAAGGGAACAACACGCTCACAGTATCAACAAATTGATATGCTAGGTTACCATATTGGTCTGTATCGCGCCACATCATACCTTGTGTAATACCAGCAATCCACATACTTGAGAAATAGAACACAATGCCTATAGTCATAATCCAGAATTGTATGTCCATAATCTTACGTGAATAAATTTCGCGCTTATACAATCTAGGTAGCATATGATAAGAAGCTCCAATGATCGTAAATCCTACCCAGCCAAGAACACCATCATGCACATGTCCAATAATCCAATCTGTGAAATGTGCAAGCGCATTAACAGATTTGATAGATTGAATTGGTCCTTCAAGTGTAGAAAGCATATAGAATGTTGTTGCAAGCATAAGGAATTTAATCAATGGTGATTCTTTAAGTTGATGCCATTGACCACGCATTGTAAGAAGCATATTTACTGCTGTACCCCAAGAAGGTAAAATCAAAATCACAGAAAATACCGAACCAAGAGTTTGTACCCAATCAGGAACTGTAGAATAAATAACATGATGTCCCCCAGCCCAAATATAGACAAACATCAAGCTCCAGAAAGAAAATAGCGTAAGCTTATAAGAGAATATGCTTTGTCCAGATTCTTTAGGTAAAAAGTAATACATAACACCAATAATCCCTGAAGTAAAGACAAATGCCACCGCATTGTGTCCCCACCACCATTGCACAAGGGCATCATTGCTTCCTGCATAAAGTGAAATAGAATGCCAAATACTTCCTGTCCCAGATACAAGGAAAGTTGGAATAGATAAGTTATTGAAAATGAAAAGAATAGAAATGGCGGTAAAAGTAGCGATAAAATACCACAAAGAAATATAAATCACATTTTCACGGCGCACACCCATAGAGCCAAACAGACTCGCTCCCCAAAGCACCCATACAACAACAACCAACAAATCAAGTGGCCATATGAGCTCTGCGTATTCTTTAGATTGTGTAAGTCCGCCAAATAACGTAACAACCGCTAAAAGCATAAGCACAATATAAATCCAAAAATGTGCCAAACCTATGAATTTCAAGAATGGATGTTGATGGTATGTGATTTTAAGCACTCTTTGTCCGAGATAATACCAAGCTGCCCAAATACCACTAAGAGTGAAACCATAAATGATACCATTTGTATGCAGCGGGCGCAATCTCCCAAAAATACCATACTCACCAGCAACATAGTTCAAATCTGGAAACGCAAGCTGAAACGCAAGCACTACACCAATAAGCATACCGATGAAACCGAACGCCAATGTTGAGTACAAAAACAACTTTGCGATAGAATAATCATATTCTAAAACGGCATTGTTCTGCATTTTCTCTCCTTTTTGTAGAATGTAGCATCTATTTTAGCTTATTTTTCCCTTTTGTAGTCTTAAAATTTGGCTTTTTTGCAATTATTATCCAAGCATTTAATATACTTGTATATATCAATATTTACAGCGTATCTATGCAGTCTATATCAATATCAAGATCGCCTAAATTCTCCAATGCTTTTAAAATCGTGCTGTTTTTTGCTGCACTAAGCAATATGTGGTATCTCCATTTGTTTGCAATTTTTTCGATAGCACTCTCTCCATAGCCAATGATATGAAGATTTTTCTGTGTCGCACAATGCTCAATACTGCGCAAAATTGTATGCATAGATTCTAGAGCCTTGTTTTTATCGCGATTGGTGCAATGAATAATAGCCAAACGTGCAAAAGGGGGATAAACCTTACTGCGATGCGCGAGCTCCCAACGTAAGAAATCTTCATAATCTGCCAAAAAATCTCGAATCCAATCACCATGCAAGCTTTGAATAAACACCTTACCCTCATTTTTACGCCCTGCTCGTCCAGCAATTTGGTGCAATAACGCCATGCTGCGCTCAAAACTCCGAAAATCCCCGCCATTTAAAAGATAATCAATACCGAGCACTACTGCAAGACTAACATTATGGTAGTCGTGCCCCTTACTAAGCATTTGTGTACCCACAAGAATATCAATCTCCATATTCTTGAAAGCCTCTAAAAGTGCGTGGAGTTTTTTATTGGTTGTAATATGATCTTTATCAAAAATCCCTATCCTAGCCTTAGGAAAAGCCTCCGCAAGCTCTGTGGCAACTTGCACCGTTCCTATGCGCTTACTAGAGAGTGCATCATTGCCACATTGCGGACAGGTTTTTGGCAAGGCTTGTGTGTATCCACAATAATGGCAACATAACGCATTGCGAGTCAAATGTAAGCTCATACTTACACTGCAAAATGGGCAAGCAAATCCATAACCACACTCTAGACATAACAATGCCTTAAAATTTGCACGTGTTGGGACAAAAATGATAGCTTGCTTAGAAGAATCCAACACCGCTTCAAGATGGCTTAAAAGCATTGGGGTTAAACTAGTTTTGGTTTCCTCAATCACAAACTGCCTTAAAGAATGAAAATAGCGCCCCCTGAGACGAAAAAGATATCTGCCCTTTTGTGCAAGCATATAGCTACCAAGACTTGGGGTAGCCGAACCAAGAACTACTCGCACGCGCGCACGACTGGCAAGAAACAATGCCATATCACGCGCATTGTGGCGCGGATTACTCTTTGATTTGTAGGCATCATCGTGTTCTTCATCTACAATAATAATTCCAAGATTAGCAAGCGGTAAAAACAGAGCGCTGCGCGCACCAGCAATAATTTTTATGCGCTGTGTTTGTAGCCCTTGCAAAACTTCTTGTTTTTGTTTCGTGCTTAGCTTGCTGTGCCATAATGCAACACACTCGCCAAATACCTCTTTAAGTCGCGCTAGAATCTGCGGAGTTAGTGCTATTTCTGGCATAAGAAATAGCGCACTGCGCGCACAAAAAAGGCTTTTTGCAATAAGATGAAAATAGATCTCTGTTTTGCCGCTGCCTGTATCACCAAAGAGTAAGCCTATGTTTTTAGATTCTAAAAAAGTATAGGCGTCTCTTTGTGCCCGACTTAATGATTTTAGCTTGGCAGTTATTTGAGCAAGTTGTTTTTGAGAGAGTGGCACTAAATTTGGCTCACTCATAAAGCAAAGAGGTGTCGCTAGAGAAAGTTTATTTGCCGTATTTTGTGCTGAGTTAGATTCTGTGTGTATGCTGCTTATACTTGGGTTTGGCATAAGAGATGTGCCACAATATTGCCTAGCAAAAGCGACAAAAAGATGATAAGATTCTTGCAAGCTCGATCGATAATAGTATGCAATAAAATCCGCTAAAAGTCGCTGTTTATCACCGAAGATTCCGCATATTCCTACAATCTCTTTGCAAGCAAAATCTGGCTTCAGTGTGCGCGCGCAAACAACACCATAGTACAACTTGTTGCGAAGTGGTATGCGCACTAGAGTACCTTTTGACAATGCTCTTGTGTGCGAATAAATTAACAATGGAGATTTTATGCCCAAAGGGGCAATAGTATAAAAAACCATCAAAAAAATGTATTGGTAGCCTGCAAGTGGATAGGATCAAAAAGACTTGGCGTGATTGGTTGCTTGGATTTTTGCATATCTTTTGTGCTTCTTCGCGAGTTTGCAGTCGATGTGTTGGAAGATTTTACAGATGTTTTTTGTGGTAATGCAACACAATCTCTACCAAAGCCTAGCTTTGGCTTCCTTTCTTTGGAATCTAAAAGATCTGCAAAGAGAGTTGCGCTAGATTCTAGCTTTCCTAGCTGTTTTTTTGGAGTATCTATGGCATTTATAGGAACACACTGCGTATCTACAGGCAAATCTATCGTTTTAGAATCTACTAGAGATTCGAGTGCTTCACTTTGTATAGAATCAATCACAAAATCTTGGTTGGATTCTATAGCAGAATCTAAATCTTGCTGTGTTTGCAGTCTGTTTTCTATACCACAAAACACCTCTTCTGATTCTTGTTCTTCGCTAGAAGCTAGCTCTTTAGCAGCTTCTGGAAGCTTAATTGTATCGATTTTTGCAACAATAGCTTGCAAACTAGATTCTAGCTCGCATTTTTGATGCACCACATCAAGATAGGCGCGTACCAAATCTAGCAAATCGGTGTTGTGATTAGCAAAAAGTGCTCGAATCTCATCGCTTGCTTGCGCATTGTATCCTTTGAGTGATATGCCAAAATCTCTACCAGATATACGAACTTCTAGTTGCTCATTCATTATTTATCCTTGTCTTGCGCGCTAGTTTTAAGCACCTCAGCAATACGATTATGCAGTGCCTCCACAGCCCTATCGCGATTACCCATCTCCTCATAAAGCGCCGAAATCTGCAAATCTTTTTGCATACCCTCTGCACGCAAAAGTTCCACATCTTTACGCAAGGACTCAAGCTCGCTTGTAGCCTGCTCATAAGCTTGTAACAAGGTATCGATTTTTTCTTCAAGATGTTTAATAAGCGACATTTTCGTCCTTCAATTTTGCTCTGTTTTAGCCTGTATTTAAAGTATAATTGTAGCCAAATTTTTATCTAAGGCAATCAAGAATGGCACAATTTATTCTGCATTCTCCCTATGCACCAGCAGGAGATCAGCCACAAGCAATACAGAAAATCATAGATTCCATACAAAATGGCGCACAATACAGCACACTTGTAGGTGTTACAGGAAGTGGCAAGACTTTTAGTATGGCAAATATTATCGCTAAACTCAATATTCCAACCCTCATTATGACCCATAACAAAACTCTTGCTGCCCAGCTTTTTAGCGAGTTCAAAGGATTTTTTCCACAAAATAAAGTCGAATATTTTATTAGCCACTTTGACTACTACCAACCAGAAGCCTATATACCACGCCGTGATTTGTTCATAGAAAAGGATTCCAGTATTAATGACGAACTAGAACGCTTGCGCTTAAGCGCAACCACCTCGCTGCTAGCGTATGATGATGTCATTGTTGTTGCAAGCGTTTCAGCAAACTATGGTCTAGGAAATCCAAGTGAATATCTTGAAATGATAGAAAAAATACAAGTTGGTGATGTGCGCGACTATAAGGAGTTTTTGTTCAAGCTTGTTGATATGGGCTATACGCGTAATAATACGACATTTGAACGCGGTAATTTTCGTGTCAATGGTGAGAGTGTCGATGTCTTCCCAGCATATAATGAGATTGAATTTGTTCGCATAGAGTTTTTTGGGAACGAAATTGATCGTATCAGTATTTGGGATGAAATCGAACGCAAGGAAGTGCGAAAACTAGAAAGTTATGTGCTGTATGCAGCAAACCAATTCATAGTGGGTGCGAATCGCTTACAGCAGGCACTCAAAAATATTCAACAGGAACTAGATTCTAGGCTTTATGAGTTTGAACAAGAAGGCAAAATGGTGGAGCATTCAAGGCTTAAGGGGCGTACCGAATTTGATTTAGAAATGATAAAAGAATCCGGAATCTGCAAAGGGATAGAAAACTATGCACGACATTTAACAGGAAAGCTTCCCGGAGAAACGCCATATTGTCTGCTTGACTATTTTGAACAAAAAGGCAAGCCTTATCTTGTGATTGTTGATGAATCCCACGTGAGTCTGCCACAATTTGGTGGAATGTATGCAGGAGATAGAAGCCGCAAGGAAGTGCTTGTAGAATATGGTTTTCGCTTGCCAAGCGCACTTGATAATCGTCCTTTGCGCTTTGATGAGTTTATCAGTAAAGCTCCACATTTTTTATTTGTCTCAGCAACCCCTGCCAAGCTAGAGCTAGATTTAAGCCAAAACCATATTGCCGAGCAAATAATCCGACCAACAGGATTGCTCGATCCTCTCTATGAAGTGCGTGATAGTGACAATCAGGTACTCGATTTATATGATGAAATCAAAATTCGCATAGAAAAAAAACAGCGCATACTCATCACCACACTAACCAAAAAAATGGCAGAAGAGCTTACCAAATATTATACAGAACTCGGTATCAAAGTGCGCTATATGCATAGTGATATTGATGCAATAGAGCGTAATCACCTCATTCGCGAATTGCGCCTAGGAGAGTTTGATGTGCTAGTAGGGATTAATCTTTTACGTGAGGGGTTAGATCTGCCAGAAGTAAGCCTTATTGCAATACTTGATGCTGATAAAGAAGGGTTTTTGCGCAGCGAGACAAGCCTGATACAAACTATGGGGAGAGCAGCACGTAATATCGAGGGCAAGGTCATTTTATATGCAAAACATATCACGGGCTCTATGCAAAAAGCCTTTGAGGTTACAGATTATCGCCGTGCCAAACAGGAGGCATTCAACAAGCAACACAACATCACGCCAAAAGGTGTATCTCGATCACTTGAAGACGAATTGCGCCTAGAAGGTAGTGGCGATCTCTATGAAAAGGCAAGCAAAAAAGCTAAAATCCCAAAGACAGAAAAAGAAGCAATCATTAAAGAATTAAAAAAGAAAATGCTACAAGCAGCTAAGGATTTGGAGTTTGAAGAAGCAGCTAGGTTGCGTGATGAAATAGCAAAACTTCGAGCCAACTAGCAAAACCAATTTAGCAGCAAAATACTAACACTTTTGCTAAAATAGCCTAAAAATTATGCAGAGCCAACATTAAACTCTAGCAAATCTAGTCAGAATATAAAAACATTTATTAAATTTCATACTTTCAATGCTAAGGACTATAATGAAAAACACTATGCCCTCACCATCAAAAGCTCTTTTTGCCCTTGCTTTAAGCTCTTTCTGTATGGGGGTTACAGAATTTATTCTTGCGGGAATCTTACCTGATATTGCACGCTACTTTGATTTACCACAGCCTATAGTGGGTTGGCTTGTAACAATCTATGCAATAGGTGTTGTTATCGGGGCGCCTATTCTTACAATCCCTATCAGTCGTCTTTCCCGAAAAAACCAACTGCTGCTTAACCTTTTTGTTTTTCTGTGTGCTAATCTTGTCGTTGCAGTGAGCTCAAATTTTTATCTAACATTATGCGCACGTTTTGTAGCAGGCTGTATGCATGGAGTATTTTTTGTTATTGCGACCATTGCTGCAGTCAAAATCGCCAAAAAAGGCAAAGAAAATATAGCCATAGCGCTTATGGTTTCTGGACTGACAATAGCTCTTGTTACGGGGATTCCATTAGGAACATTTATAGGGCAAATGTTTGGATTTAAAGCGATTTTTTGGCTCATTGGTCTTTTGGTGAGTGTGGCTATTGTTTTTGTGTTTTGGCTTATGCCTAGCATACCTGGAGAACAAGCATCATTTAAAGACCTTTTATGTGCGCTCAAAATCCCAAAATTACTGCGCGTATATGGCGTTACAGCCTGTGCTTGTGGAGCAAGTTTTGTGATCTATACATACATTGCAGAGCTCTTGCTAAAGATTTCAAAATTTGACCAACATCTAATCGCTTCGATTTTGCTATTATATGGAGGCAGTGCGATCATTGGGAATCTTCTTGGAGGTAAAATCACAGATTCTAAGGGCTGCATTGCTTCATTGCGCCTCATACTTGGTGCGCAAATCATCATCTATGCCCTAATAAGCATTAGTGCTTATGATCAGATTCTGGTGCTAATAAATCTCTGTTGTATGGGGATTGTAGCATTTGCAAGTATTGCGCCCCTAAAAACATTCTCTATCCTTTCAGCGCATAAATATGCCAAAGGTTTTGAGAGTACTGCAGTTAGTATTAATGAGGGGGCGTTTAATGTTGGGATTGCCTGTGCAAGTGCGCTTGGTGGAGCAGTGTTTGCACACTTAGGAATTGCCTTCAACCCAATATTTGCCGCGCTTTTTGTTGTGCCGGGTTTGCTTTTAGTGCTTTATACGCCACATACTCTATAGCACATAGTTCTTTGAAATACTAACACTTGCCAAATTGTATTAGTGCAAAAAGGCTAATTTTGGAATTTTTTTTGCTTGTATCTAGGTAAATTTCTTTTGAAGGATACAACGTGTTAGAGCAAGTAAGCGGTATGGAAGCGGTTAAAAAAATACCTTTTAATCCTGATATGGCAGCAAAAGCCTCATCAAAGCAAAAAGACAAAGGCACGCAAGAAACGCAAGACTTCAAGAGTGTACTTGAAAAATCACTCAATACACCCAAAGATTCTGCTAAACCTACTGTACTAGATTCTAAGCCTACAAAAACTACCACATCATTTACTATGCCCAAAAGTTCTCCCGAAAAACTACCAAAAAATTCTATGCCAATCTCACAAGAAGGGGCTGTGTCAAGCAGCCCTTTAGAGCAAATAGCGCCAAAAAGCACAAATACCAATACGCAAAATAAGTTGGAAGCACTTGCTACAAAAGATTCTGCACCCAAACCTATAAGCCAAAACACAAATGCTATCCCACAAGGCAACGCACTTTTGTCTGAAGCACAACCAAATACAATAAAACAAAAAGATCTTAATAGTATGGCACAAGCAAAGCCACAAGAAACTCTTCTTTCTAAAATCACACAAAACAAAAATGCCACAACACCAGAATCTAACGCCAATGTAGCTACTCCACAAAAACCTGCACAAGCACCAAAAGCACAAGAAAAAACAAGTGCAAAAGAAACCTTGGATTCTGTGCCTGCACAAGCACCCACACACCAAAAATCAGGCAAAGTAAAAGAGATGGGTGATGATGATGTTTTGCAAAATATCTTACCAAGTGCGCTACCTGGTGCTGAAGCTATGGAAAATCATAGCCAAAAAGACTTGCTACCAAGTGCCACTGCCCAAAATGCTGCCAAAGTGCCAAAAGAAGCATCTCTAGCACAAAATAACACCAAACAAACACCAGCAACACCCGAAAATAAGATAGCTCCTACACTTGGTGATGTGCAAAATAAGGCGCGTGAGCTCAATCTTAATCCTGGCAATATGCGCCTTGAACAAGAAAATGATGAATTCAAAAACTCACTCGCAAACCGCGCAGAAACAAATGCACGCACGCCTTTAGTTAGCCAAGATGGTATCAAGAATTTTTTTGACAAACAAGATGAGCAGATTCTGCGACCATTTTTTTATATGCTCCAAACAATCGATGCTAAAGAAGCGGCGCAACGCAGAGCCAACAAGGCAAATAAAATCGAATATGTTTTTGAAGGTAAATCCGAAAAAGTTGCGGTTATCAACAGGGGCAAGGAGCTACCCAAAAATATCACTCAATCACGTATAAAAAACGATCGTCAAGAAAAAGTATTTGAGCAAATCCAAAAAGATATTATAGCGGGCAAAACGCTTGATTTAGAACAGATCAAAGCAAATCTTCTTGCAGATGAGGAGCAAACACAACCTCTTATGCCAAACAATACGCCACTATCACCAGCTAGCAAAAGCGTGCCACAAGGTATGCCACTAAGTGCTGCACTTACAAGCAAGGTCGCACCGCAAGAAGCCCAAAGACAAGCAAGAGAGACTAAAGAGGATAGGCGCGATGAAATAGCAAAAAAAACAAAAATAAGCCCAAGTACCCAAAAAGAGGTAGAACCTGCCCAAAACGCCAAGTCATCGCTACACTCTAACACTCAGCCACAATCTTTCGCCCAAGCTGCAGAATCTAGCACGCAAGAGGAGTTGTTAGATTCTATGCCTTTTGATAAGGAAGAAGAAGTGCAAAACCTAGCAATGCCCCAATCCAACAAACCCAAAGAGGCAGAATCTAAAACAGAAGCCAAACAAGAAACCAAGCTTACTAGCGCTTCAAGCCTTGGAGTAAATGCCCTAAAAAGCGAATCAAAAGCCACATCTAATGCAAAAGAAACGATCAGCTCGTTTGTAAGCCAATTTGATCAGGAAGTAAAAAAGTTTAAGCCGCCTATGAACAAAATCTCTATGGAGCTTTCACCAAAAGAGCTTGGTAATATTGAACTAACAATCACACAACGAGGCAAAAACCTCCACGTTAGTGTTGTTTCAAATCCACAAGCTCTCAATCTATTTGCACAAAATCAAGTCGAATTGCGCCAAAACCTTATCGCTTCTGGGTTTGAAGGTGTAGATTTGAGCTTCTCATCAGATTCTAATAACCAAGGCGGATTTGGTGAGAATCCACAAGGTAACAAAGATCAAAATCTCGACCAAAATCTAATAGAACGATATGCGCAAGATTCTAGCGAACCAACTCTTATGGAAATCACTCTTCCACTTTATGCATAAAGGATAAATAATGGCACTGGATTTAGCAGAAGTTACAGGCGCAAAGCAAGCCCAAGAGCTGAAAAAAAATCAAGAAAAATCACCAAAAATTGCCAATGGAATGGATAAAGATGCTTTTATGAAACTATTTTTAGAACAGCTCAAAAACCAAGATCCAACTGCGCCTATGGAAACAGACAAGATCATCACGCAAACTGCCCAACTAACGCAAGTGGAAATGCAAGAAGAAAACAAAAAGGCAATGAAAGAAATGGTAGATTCTATGAAGGTTATGCAAGAAACAAATAACGAATTCAAAAACTTTCAAACTACTCTTAAAGACACAATGGAAAAACTTGGCGAGGGCATTGATAATAGTATAGAAGCAAGCGGTCAAATGTCGCAAGCCTCTGCATTTCAAAGTGTTTCTATGGTTGGTAAAATTGCTGAAACTGATGTAAGCGGAATCAACTACAATGGAGAGGGGCGCGTGAGCTTCTCACTCTATTTTGATCAACCAATTGATGCAAGCAGGGGCAAGCCTGTTGTGCAAATCTTTGATGAAAATAAACAGCTTGTGCGCACACTTGATTTGGCACAAAAAAATGGAGAGAGTGGGTATGTTGAGTTTAGCTGGGATGGCTTAAGTGATCGAGGTGAGCAAGTGGATTCTGGCTCGTATTCAGTAAGCGCAGAATACAACCTTGATCCAAAAACTAACCACTATCTCACTACACGTGTGGGGCGCGGCGAGATACAAAGTGTTCTCTTTGATAAAGGCAAGCCGCTTATCCGTATGGGTGAGCTTATTTTACCCCTAAATGCAGCATTGGAATTTTATGATAAGGAATTGGTAGCACGCTAGATTTTGCTACCAACATAGCAAGGAAAAGCAATGAATGATACAATTTTGAATTCTTACAGTGGTATGAAAACTCACCAATTTGGACTAGATTCTGTGTCAAATAATATTGCCAATGTCAATACTAATGGCTTTAAGGAAAATATTCCGGAATTTAAAAATCTCTTTTCTGCCCAAATGGATGCGCTCAATGCCAATACTATTACCAACAACGATCGCTCTTATGGTGCTACAGCTGCAAGCAACTCTATCTCCACCAAAAATGGTAACTATCATTCAAGCGATGGACAATTTGATGTAGCATATATGGGCAAAGGCTGGTTTGTTGTGGGTGAAAAGCAAGATGGAAGTTTTGAGATCAATGAAGATGGCTACGAAATGCCACAACCTATATTTTTTACTCGTAATGGTGGTTTTAATAGAGATTCTGATGGTTACCTTGTAACCTCCAGCGGACATTACGTCTATGGTGTAAATCTTGATAAAATCAAAGATGGTGTTTTCACCTCTGCTAATAGCGATGTGGATATGGCTGCGCTACCTAGCAATAAGATGCAACCATTGCAGATTCCCCAAGAGTTGAAGTTTCACCCAGTGGCAACAACACAAGTCGATTTATCATTAAACCTTAATGCCAAATCAAATTTTAAAGCTGCGCAAGAATTTCTCATTCCAAATGGCACAATCGATACAAATCGAATTCTGCAACAAGATATTGCGAGTTTCTCTGATGATGATAGCCAACCTTTTGATCCACGCGCCTTTAGAGATATTATCATCACAATCAAGCAAGGTGAAGGTGATAATACAAGCGAAGAAACTATGCGTTTTAGCTATGGTAGAGGCGGTGTTAATGCCAATGAGTTTCGGACTATGGGTGATCTGGTAGAACTTTTTAAAAAGAGTGGTTTGGATCTCGCACCAGTACTTGGAGCACGCGGGAATCTTGCTTTTAGCGTGCAGAATCAAAAAAATGAAAAGATCCAAGTAACTATAGGCGGTACGCTTTCTAATCGTATGGGGATTAGCACTTCTGAAGTACCTCTTGCTCAAGGCGAACAAATCCAATCCAAAGATCTAAAAATAGCCACTTATACAACAGCACTTGATATCTATGATGAAGATGGTGGCAAGTTTGTCTTAAAAAGTGAGTATTATCTTGTCGATTCGGGCGACCCAATAGGAGAGCCACCCATTCCACAAAAATGGATTGTACGCAGTGCAATCTATGATTTTAGCGGGGAATTTATGGTAAGCAAAAACCCCATCGAACAAGAGTTATTGTTTGACAAAGATGGCAAACCAGAATCAAATCCTATGCAGCTTGATTTCAAAGATTCTACTATTACGTATTCTATCACAGGTAGTGCTAAATACAACTCTCGCAACCTACCCTATGAAGAATCAAGAATGCTTGAAGCGACACAAGATGGTAAGGCAGAAGGCTCTATGCAAGACATTCGAATCGATGAAAATGGAATTATCTTTCTTGCATTTAGTAATGGAGTGAGCGAGCCTATGGGGAGGATTGGTGTTGCAGCATTTGTCAATGATCAAGGGCTTAAAAAAATGGGTGATAATGTATTCACTATGGGGACAAATGCACTTGGGGGAGAGGGCAGAATCTTAAGTGGCAATCCAATTCTTGGCTGGAATGAAGATGGGAATCTAAAATTTGGGCAAATTAAGCACAAATATCTAGAAACAAGCAATGTAGATGTGGGCAACTCTCTTACCAATCTTATTTTGTATCAGAGGGGATATTCAATGAATGCAAAGGCATTTACAACAGGAGATGACTTAATAAAAGAAGCAATAGCGCTAAAAAAATAGCCTAAGACACAACTAGGCAGCACATAAAAGCAAATCCAATATCGCAGAATCTACAATATAAGTTGTCATTAAACTAAAGCTATGCTCCTAATCCAGCGTTTTGTGTTAAACACTGGGGATAATCACCCACCACAAATCCATTATTATCGCAAAGGATATCGCACAGCTCTTTTTAGCTTTGGCTTCCAATAGCTACTAGAAAGATTTGCAATCTTTGCGCCACCCTTAGTTGAAAGATGTAAAAAATCACCATCTTGCAGATAGATTCCCACGTGGTATCCTGTTGCCCCACGTCCTGTTTTAAAAAATACCAAATCACCAGCTTTAAGCTTTGAATAAGAGATATGCTTACCTCCAAGATTCTCGCCCTGCTCCATTTGTACTGTTGTAACGCGCGGTAAATTCACTCCAAAACTCTCTTCAAACACATTCATCACAAACCCGCTACAATCTGCTCCATTTTTTTTTACTCCACCTGACACATAGGGCGTGCTACTCCACTCTTCTTGCTGACGCAATAGCTCCTTAATAATGTCAGAATCTGGAGTAAAGGTGGCATAAGATGCGGTATGATGATTGCTTGTTTGGCTTGTTGATTCTTGGGGTTTAATAAGTACTCTAGGAGGTTTTGTGGCAGGAGAGGCATTTGCTCCATAATTTGCCATACGCGCATTTTTATTAAAATCTTGAATAAAACAGCCACAAAACATTATTGCCATACCAACAATAACAAAGCAAACTATACTATATCGAACCACAAGCCTCATAATGATTTGCTCATTTGTGAATCTTGCTCGAGAGTATTAAGCCATACAAACACCCGTACCACTGCCTCGTATAACTCTGTAGGGATATGCTCATCAATCTCTACTTGCAAAAGCATATTAACAAGTTCCTCATTGGCAAAAAGTGGCACGTCAAATTCTTTTGCCTTTTGAATAATGCGCTCTGCTATCGCTCCCTTGCCACTTGCAAGAACTTTTGGGGCAATATCAACTTGCATATCATAAGCTAACGCTACTGCTTTTTGCATAAACCCTCCTTTTAGTATTGCAGTACAATCTCATCAAGATCTTGCCACGTTGGAGTTGCAGAAAACTTATCGCGCTGGGCAAGAATATGAGCAATAGAGCGCACCAACATATCTGTTTCAATATTTACACGCCGCCCCACACGATAAGTATGGAACAACGTACTTTGGAAAGTATGGGGAATAATTGTTAGACAGAAATGCTGCGTATTAACATCGCTAATTGTTAGACTAATACCATCAATTGTTACTGAACCTTTTGGGATAATAAGCATAAGCGCACTTTTTTGTGCTTGGATTTCAAAATATGTTTGGTTTGCATTAGGAATGATTTTTTTGATAACCCCTATTGCGTCAATATGCCCTTGCACAAAATGACCATCAAGTCGAGAATCCGCGCGCAGAGCTGGCTCTATATGCACAAGATTTGTATAGTTTTCTATAGCTACACTCTTGCGTGAGTGCTCTGAAACTTCTAAGGAAAATCCATCTTCATAAAGTGCAATAACTGTAAGACACATTCCATTTACAGCGATACTATCGCCAATCTCTGGTCTATGCTTACATACAAGCCGCAAAATCGAACCTTCAAAGCTCTTAACAGATGCAATTTCTCTAACAAGCCCACTAAACATCAATTATCCTTGAATATAAATGATACGCAATTTTCTCGCCTCACTTCCTCAAGCGGTGCACAAATTTTAAGAAGTAATCCCAAATTCTCTGAAATAGCCTAACATTCTAACACATTTACATCGCAATCTTCTAAAAAATTAGCATAAAATTGTTATAATTGATACTTAAAATCCATAGCTTTTTAAGGTTTATTATGCAGTTTATTGATACACATTGTCACTTAGATGACGAGCGTTATACACACGATATTGATAAAGTTTTAGAAAATGCAAGCAAACTTGGTGTTACGCACTGTATTATTCCCGCAGCAAATCCCAATACCCTAGAGCGCGCTAAAATGCTTGCAAATACATACAATGGAGTGTATTTTGCGTGCGGGCTACACCCTTGCGATATAGAACACGAAAATGCCACTTCAATGGATTATCTCGCCTTTTTGAATGATAAAAAATGTGTAGCGATTGGGGAATGTGGGCTTGATTATTATCATTTAGATTCTAGTAAAGATATTGTTGCGCAAAAACAACGCCAAAAAGAAGTTTTTATTGCACAAATTGAGCGTGCCATTAATGCTAAACTCCCTCTCATCGTTCATATACGCGAAGCAAGTCAAGATGCCTATGAAATCCTTACTAGCTTTCCACAAGCTTATGGGGTTTTACATTGCTACAATGCGGATCAGATTTTGCTTAAACTTAGCGATAGATTCTATTATGGAATCGGTGGAGTGGCGACATTTAAAAATGCACGCCGATTAATTGAAGTGCTTCCACGCATTCCAATCAGTCGGATCGTTTTTGAAACCGATGCACCCTACCTTACACCACATCCACATCGTGGTACACGCAATTCACCAGAATATATTCCACTTATCGCTCATCGTGTAGCAGAAGTTTTGGGGGTAGATTTGGGTCATCTAGCAGAGACAACCACACAAAATGCGAAAAAATTATTCTGTTTAGGATAAAAAACCTTGAAATTGTGTTATAGTTTCGCTTTTGTTTGGATTTAAGGATTTTATAAGGAGATACATTGCAAAAACAGCTCATATCGACTTCCATTGCAGCCAAAAGCCTAGCTTCCTTTTTTAGGCATTTCTGCGCAGTCAATGCGTGGCAGAGTTTTTTTCTAAAGTTTTTCTTTGGCAATGCACTCTGTTTGTTGATCTTGCAAGCAGAATCTAGTGGATTCTCAACACCAGAATCTAGCGGATTCAATCCAGACAAATACTCCACAACAACACTAAACTCCTTTGGAGTGAGTACTGAGTTTCTTAGCAGTCTTAGAACGAATACAATCTTGCAATCCGCAAGTACAGATGAGCGTTGGGCACGATTTGTTCAGCAATTTGAATCAAGCTATGAATTTATCCCAATTATCCGATCGATGATCGTACAATCAGGTATTCCACAAGAGTTTTTATTTCTTGCTATGGCAGAATCTGGATTTTCTGCAAAAGCTTACAGCAAAAAGCGTGCGGTAGGAATTTGGCAGTTTATGCCTTATACTGCAAAAGATTTAGGGCTTGTTATTAATGAATACATTGATGAGCGTAGAGACCCCATTAAAAGCACACAAGCCGCCATTAAATATTTGCAAACCCTCTATCAATACACAGGAGAGTGGTATCTTGCAGCAATGGCGTATAATTGCGGACCAGGAAGACTACAAAAGGCGATTGATCGTGCAGGAACTCGGGACTTAAATGTACTGCTTGATGAAAACCAAAAATATCTTCCAGCAGAAACGCGTCAATATATCCGTACAATCTTAAGTATGTCGCTTGCCTTTAGCAATGCACAAAAAATGCAAGATATTGATAGAGAATATCTTCTCAATCGTGGTGCTATGGACACGCTTGCAGAGGTACAAGTGCGCGGCGGTGTACATCTTGCAAATATAGCCGCAAGTGCTGGAATGAGCCTTGAAGATATTAAAAAATATAATCGTCATTTTTTATACAACTTCTTGCCTCCAACCACTAAAGAGTACTCTATCTATATTCCCTATGAAAAGCTTGCACACTTTAAGCAAAACTTTAACCCAAACGAAATACCAAAAGCACAATTTGTATTCCATAAAGTCAAAAAAGGTGAAAGTCTCGCTTCTATTGCTAAACGTTATGGTGTGAGCATTCAAGAATTACGACTTACAAATAACCTCAAAAATAAGCAGGCAGTTGCTGCTAATCAAAAACTCGTGATTCCAATTTTGGCATCACAAAAGATTGCCCAAAAATAAATTATGCGCGCACATAGCATACTCTATCTTCTTCTTTTACAGTGCGCACTTATATTTTTTGGATGCACCAATGAGAGTGTATATCGTGGAGGTATGGGTGCGTTTAAAGATTATGAAGCTCTCTCTCTCTACCGCTCAACCGATATACAAACACTCAATTATACCAATCAAGCCTTTGATGGTGATGTATTTGAATATAGGAAGGGTTTTAGTGCAAGTAATGCACCAAGTGATAGTTTTAGCGGAGGAAATCATTCACTTATGCGAGGTATGCGAGAATCTGAAGCCATACAACGTGCCACAATGAAGCCCTATCAGATTGCTGGAAAATGGTATTATCCAACCCAAGTTAAAATAGGACAAACTTTTGATGGTGTAGCAAGCTGGTATGGTCCAAACTTTCATTCTAAAGCAACTTCCAATGGGGAAACATACAATATGTATGCTCACACTGCAGCAAGTAAAACATTGCCTATGAACACAATTGTGAAAGTCTACAATAAAGAAAATGGCAAAACTACCATTGTACGCATTAATGATCGTGGTCCCTTTGTGGAAGGACGAATCATTGACCTCTCAAATATTGCAGCTAAAGATATTGATATGGTCAAAAAAGGAACAGCAAAAGTACGCATAGAAGTTATAGGATTTGGTGGCAAAGTAGAAAAAAATTATCAAAACTCCCTTAGTGTCTCAAATGAAACCATACGAGATGAATTTGAAGTGGGACATAATGTTCAAAATTCTATTGCCGGTGGTGGATTCTCATTGCAAGTTGGTGTATTTAAACAAAAAAGTGGTGCAGAATCTACAAAGAAGCAATTTGAAAATATTCCTTATTCTCTCCAGATAAAAGAAGAAAACGGACTTTATCGCGTCTTTATACAGGGCTTTCAAAGCGAAGGAGAGGCACAAGACTTTGCTAAATCAAATAAGCTAAGTCCTATTATCGTGCGTGATTAATAAAAGCCTGATTTTAGGCTCTACGCGCTAAAATATCATAGGCAAAGGAGTGATATGCAACAGTTAAAACGTCAAACCAAAGAAACAAATATCCAAGCAAGCCTAGAACTATATGGTAGTGGCACGAGCCACATACAAACAAATATAGGATTTTTTGATCATATGCTTGAAGCTTTTAGTAAGCATTCTCTTATAGATATAGATCTAAAGTGTCAAGGTGATATTGTGGTGGATTTTCATCATAGTGTCGAGGATTGTGGTATTGTACTAGGAGAGTTATTGCACACAAGCATATATCCTCTTGCTGGCGTAGAACGTTTTGGCAATAGTGCTGTAGTTATGGATGAATCTTGCGTGGAATGCGATATTGATTTGAGTAATCGCGCGTTTTTAGTGTTTGATATGAGTACTTGCACATATCAAGGAAAAATAGGAGATTTTGACACTGATCTTGTAGAAGAGTGGTTTCGTGCCGTGTGCTTTAACGCTAAAATAAGCGCGCATATTGTCTTAAAACGCGGTAAAAATCTCCACCACATTACAGAAGCAGCTTTTAAAGCATTTGGTGTGGCACTCCGCCGCGCTCTTAGCAAAAATGATAGGATTCAAATACCAAGTACAAAAGGATGTTTATGATACGCTTATTGCTTTTAGATGTTGATGGCACACTTACAGATGGTAAGCTGATATTCTTACATCAAGGTGAAGCAATCCTTGAAGGTAAAAGTTTTCATATTCAAGATGGTTTAGGGCTTGTCACTTGGATGAAAATGGGGCGCGAGGTTGCTCTTATTTCTGGACGAGAATCTAAAGTCCTTAGCGAGCGCGCCAAAGATTTGGGGATTACACGTGTTTTTATGGGTGTGCAAGACAAGTCAAACATTGCCCGCAATATCATTTCTGGACTTGGGCTAAAAAAGGAGGAGGTTGCTTGCATTGGCGATGATCTAAATGACTTAGGAATGTTTAAAGAATCTGGGCTAAAATTTGCTCCAAGCAATGCAAATGCTTATCTCAAACAAAAAGCAGATATTGTGCTCACAAGAGTCGGAGGAAATGGGGCAGTGCGAGAAATGATTGATTTTATCTTGCAACGCAATGAAGAAGAATACCAGGAGTTCTTATCGTTCTATGAATAAACCTATTCTGATTCGCAAGATTCTCCTTTATAGAAGATTCTATGGCAAATATGTTCGCAGGATTCTATCTCCTTCTTATATAATGCATTGGTTTTTTGCCTCTGTGCTTTGTGGTATTGTTATTTTTATAGCAGTGTTTGCAACCGATACGGAAGCGATTTTATTCAAACGCGCACAAATGCCTTTGATAGAACTTTATGATTTTGATATCTATAATGCAAATGATACAATTGTCTCCTCTCACGCAAAAGGACTTAAAGCATTACGATATGCGGATTACGAAATAAGCTATGAAACTATTTTGAGTCTTATACAAGACACAACACGCAATAACAGTGCCACAGAGTATATTTACGGACAAGAAGTTAGACGCGTTCAAAATACATATTTTTTTGACAAAGGGGGCATCTACGCTAAAGATAATGGCGAAACATTTTGGAGTGCGCGCGCTAGCTATGATATAACAACAAAAATATTTTCTGGTAGTGGCAGATTTTGGATAGCCTCTATAGAAGGAAGTGCGGAAGGAAAAAATATCATCTACAATCAAAAACTTCAAACAATGAATGCGCAAGATGTTAGAGCACACATAGATCTAAGTGCAAGCAAAGGAAAAAAATGAGATCTATTTTGTTTGTATCAAAATACTGGCACATTGTAGTATTTTCTCTAATTTTCTTATGTCAAATAAGTGCAAGTGAAGAGCTTTATATAGAAGCAAAACGTGTCTATACAGACGAAAAAAAGGGTATCACCACTGCAGAAGGTGATGTGCATATAGTCAAAGAGCGTGATATTTTAGATGCCAATCAAGTTAAAATCTATGTAGATAAAAACCGAAAACCAATCAAGTTTGAAGCCATCGGTAATGTGAATTTCGTTTTATTTACACAAGATGAACGCGAACTAAAAGGCAAAAGTAACACACTCATCTATCTTATCGAAGCAAACGAATATCAGCTTATTGGCAAAGCTCAAGTCAAAGAAACAGGCAAACCAAACTTTATCAAAGGTGATAAAATCGTGCTAAACAATAAAAATGGTTATGCTAATGTTGAGAGTAATAAAGAAGCACCCGTACGTGTTATTATTGACCTTAATAATATACAAAAGGATTCCGACAAAAATGGCACAAACAACCAAAATGCACAAAACCCAAAAACTAATCCTTAAAAGATCTTTTGTATGATTCGCGTTCTAACATCTTCTTTTCTTACATCAGCTAGCACTCTTGCTCAATGTCCTCCCCCAACAACAAGCGAAGTTGTGATGCTGGGTAGGAGTAATGTTGGAAAAAGCACATTGATTAATTATTTATTGCAAGCAAATCTTGCCAAAAGTTCATCTACGCCCGGCAAAACAAGGCTTATTAATTTTTTTACCTCGCAATGGCATAACAAACAAACCAACAAGTATTTGCACCTATGCCTCATTGATTTGCCCGGTATAGGGTATGCAAAAGTCTCTAAACAAGAACAAGAACATTGGCGGTATAACTTATGGAACTTTCTTACAAAGCGCACAAGTATCAAGCTATTCTTGCATCTTATAGATTCTCGACATACCAATATGTCTATTGATATGGAGCTTACTAAAAGTATAAAATCAATCCTGAATGCTGACCAGCGCTTACTCCACATCTACACCAAAGCAGACAAACTCAAAAAAAATGATCTTGCAAAATTGCGCCAAAAAAAAGCACTAATTATGGCAAATCACGATATAATCTCATCAAAAGAAAACCTACAAAAAGGGCAAGAGGAGCAGTCCCCAAAAACACTTGTCGAAATATTGAGGGAGACAATATTTGAAGCGTTGCTTGGAGAAGATATACCCTATGTATCACAAAATAACAAGATCATCTAAAAGCGAGCATTATGCATTTTATTAAGAAGCTAAAAAATAGTGATACCCATAGAGATATTATCAAGGCTTTTATTTTTTGTATGCTTTTCTTAGCTTGGACTATATTGAATCGTGTCTTTTTGTTTTTGCCCCCGATGTTGGGTATGCTGTTTATTATTTTTATGAATGTCTATCAGCAAAAAAATTCAACCTTTATTTTTGCAATAGTGATTTGTCTCGTTATCTTTGAATCTGAAAATCAATTACCTCTTGGGATTTTAAGTATTATTTTTTTGGTGCTCAACCACTTGATTACCAAAAAATTCAATCTTATCTTTGGGCAAAATCCATTATTTATATTTTTATATATTGGTGCACTATATTTAAGCTACATTCTAGTGATGTATATTATCAAGATGTTTGGATCTGGCACAAGCTTTGATGTTTATCCGATTTTTATAGCGTACTTCTTGTGTGAATCACTGATTGGATTGTTTTATGAATATTTTAGGGATTAAGGCTTATAAATCTGAGGGGGGGGGGCTATGAAAAACATTAGCACTCCATACAAAATCGTAGTGCTTATTTTTATCGTT
This sequence comes from uncultured Helicobacter sp., assembly GCA_944323645.1. Taxonomy (GTDB): domain Bacteria; phylum Campylobacterota; class Campylobacteria; order Campylobacterales; family Helicobacteraceae; genus Helicobacter_B. The sequence continues at coordinate 53,424 of CALUTE010000003.1, forward strand.
GCTTGGATTCTGCTTATTTTAAAAATATTTATTATCACCATCCAGCGCCACGATCATTATGATAAAATCGCAAAACGCAATATGTCAAAACAAGAAGTCCTTGTGCCAGCAAGAGGATTAATTTTTGACAGAAATGGAGAGCCACTTGCGGTTAATGAGCTGCATTTTAGCATCTACCTTGAGCCCCTACTAAGCAATCAAGAGCTTGCAAAAGTGGTTAAAAAAATTGTCGAAAATCTCCAAGGACAAGAGTTTGAGAATCTTATTCAAGTTTATAAAAAACAAAACTCTGCATATAATCATGAGCCTATCAAAGTGGTAGATTATGTGCATAGCAGTGAAATCCAAACCGCATATTCTGCGCTTATTCAAGAAGATAATATTTATATACGTCCCGCCTTTATGCGTCTATATCCACATAAAGCGCTTGCTTCGCATATTATTGGCTATGTGGGCGTAGCAGATAAGAATGATATTTTTTATGACCCTATCAGCAAATACACCTCCATCATTGGAAAAGAAGGCATAGAACGTCAATATAATACGATTCTGCAAGGACAACTCGGCTATCGCAATAGTATTGTCAATGCCTACAACCAGCGCATTTCAGAAACAGAAGAGTTCCTTCCGCAAACACAAAACAATATCGTGCTCACCATTGATGCAAAACTGCAGCAAGCAATAGATGAGGAATATGCCGAAAAAAATGGTGCTGTCGTAGTGCTTGATGTTCGTAATGGTGAGATTTTGGCAGCAGGGAGCTATCCAGAATACGATTTAAACGACTTTATACCTGGCATTAGCGTGGCAAAATGGAGTGCTCTTATAGACAACCCACACACACCTCTTATTAATCGCTTTATCAATGGTCAGTATCCGCCCGGATCTATTATAAAAATGGGGGTTGCGATGTCGATTCTAGAATATGGCGAAATCAATGAATATACAAGTATTAGTACGCCCTATGCTGTGAATATAGGCGGCTGGCAATTCCGAGATTGGAAGGTTGGTGGGCATGGCAGCACAGATATGTTTAAGGCAATTCGAGAATCTGTAGATGTATATTTTTATAAACTTTCACAAGTAGTAGGAATCAATTCTATGTCCCAAGTACTTAAGCAAATGGGCTTTGGCACAAAAACAGGCATAGATTTTCCGGGTGAATCTACAGGCATTCTCCCTTCACCAACTTGGAAAGCACAGCGTTATGGACTCACTTGGAGTGCAGGCGATACAGTACAAACCTCAATCGGACAAGGGTATTTTCTCACCACACCTATGCAGATTGCGCGCTACACCGCACTACTTGCCTCTGGCAAACTGCCCACACCCCACTTTCTTAAAAAACAAAATAATGACGAAAGTATTATTGAACCAGAAGATGTGCTTGATGAATTTCAAAAATCTAAGCTTTGGGTCTTACAAAAAGGTATGATTGAGGCTTGCAATGCACCCGGCGGTACAGGAACACGCAGAGTCTATGGAGCAAAAGTAAAAATCGCCTGCAAAACAGGAACAGCACAGGTAACCTCCATACCTCAAGAAGTCAAACAGCGTATTAAAGAAAGCGATATGGCATATTTTCATCGATCACATGGTTGGATGACGGGCTTTATCCCTATAAACAATCCACAATATGCTATTACAATCCTTATAGAACACGGACAAAGCGGAGGGAATGCTGGACCAACTATGGTACGTATTGCAAACAAACTTTATGATTTAGGGTATATTAAGCCCTAGCTTCACTGCAAGGAAAGATAATGTCGCTACAGTCCTTTATGCACAATGCCTATCAACACTATTTTCAGCCACTATACCAAAAATGCAAAGCTTACAGAGATTTTAAGCGCGATAAAATGTTTTTTGTACGCAGGCATCAAAAAGCTTTTGGCTATACGCCAGATTTCAAAGCCCCAAAAACACTCAACGAAAAAATCATACATAGAATCCTCTATGATAGAAACCCACTTTATACTGCACTAGCTGATAAGCTTAAAGCTAGAATCTATATCGCCGCTAAGCTGCAAGATTTTATGGGGGGGGGGGGGCAAATAATCTTTTAAACTCTCCTTATAAAACTCCAAGCGCACAAGATTCTAATAACTCACAAATGACCATAGATTCTGTCATATCTGATAATTCACAAATCCAGCAAACATTTCAAGCCCTTGCAAACTCTCCAACATTGTTAGATTCTAATATGCCTTCCTCGCCTCTATTTGCACCTATAGATTCTCTAACCACTCTTCTTTTAGATACCAATATTTGCCCATTTTTGCCCAAACTCTATGGAATCTATAAAAGTGTAGAAGACATCAACTTTAGTACCCTACCACGCTCCTTTGTACTAAAAACCAACCACGATTGCGGAGGCGTAGTCATCGTACCGGACAAAAAGGTATTTTTGAAGGATTCCAACCTACATAGCAAATCTATGGAAAAACTCAAGCACCATCTAAACACAAACTATTACACGATTCTTAGAGAATACCACTATAAAGACATTGAACCTAGAATCTTTGCTGAAGAACTTCTAGGAAACAATATACCTATGCAAAGCCCAGAATCTACAATGACCACAAAAAACATTATCTCATCTATACAATCTTTCAAAACTCCAGATGATTACAAACTGCATTGCTTTGGTGAAGAAATTTTTTCTGAAGTCATCATTGATAGGGGTAAAAATACGCGATGTACATTTTTTGATATGCATTGGCACCCCATACCCGTAAATATCACTTATGATTCTGCACAAAGAGATATTCCAAAACCACAATCTCTTGAGACAATGTTTGCAATAGCGAGGCGATTCTATCAAGATATTGGCTATCTTAGATGTGATTTTTATGTGCTTGATACGCAGCATTTCATACTTGGAGAAATCACACTTACTCCAGGTAGTGGCTGCTTGCCCATTAGACCAAGAGAATATGATGATATCTTGGGTGGATTTTGGCGTACCAAGCCATTTTGTTAGTCTGCTTAGATTTGCCGATAAATACCTTAAGGAGTTTACTGCTTAGGTAAAAATTCAAAAAGAGTGATTTCTGAATCGCTAAAAGCGCGCATGGGCGGACCCCAAAACCCTGCACCCTCACTAATATAAATATAACCGCCGGTTTTCGTTTTGTGCAAACCTTTAAGATAGGGTTGTTGCAATAGCACTGCTAGCGAAATAGGGAAAATCTGCCCGCCATGCGTATGTCCTGTGAGAATCACGTCAGCCTTGGCAAGCAAACGCTCCTCTAAAATATTAATAACTTTTGGCTGATGTGCGAGGAGGATTGTAGGAAGATTTGGGTTGAGATGTTGCAAGGTTGCTTCAAAATCTGGCTGCAAGAAACCCATTCTATTGCCCATAAGATCATTGCTGCCAGCAAGATTTACAAGTGGTGGATCACCAATAGTTAGATTCTGGTTTTGCAAAATCTTGATTCCAGCTGCGCGTATGTGCTCTAAGATATCATACACATTATGAATATATTCGTGATTGCCAAGCACATAATAGCTTCCAAATTTTGAACGCAATGCCGAAAGTAGCTCGATACTATTCGCAGCATTTGCAAGGTTTGTATCAACCAAATCTCCGGTTATTGCGATAAAATCAGGTTCTTCTTGATTGATAAGAAAAACAAGTTTTGCTACATACTCCTCATCAATCAAACCACCAATATGCACATCACTTAGCTGGATAACTTTAAGCGGTGCTTGCAACTTTGGAATTTCCATTGTTAGGCGCTGTATTTTTGGATCTTCTAACCCATGATAAATAGCATAAATACTATACAAACAACATAGCGCCAAAATATAACGTTTGATTCTGGGGGATAAATGATGTCGCTTCAAAAGAATAAAGATGGCATTAAAAATGCCTGCAACAAGCGCAGCAATAAAAAACGAAAAAGCCACACCAACAGAGATAGAAACAAGCATAAATATCCACTTAGGTGCAACCACAAAAGCACGCATAAACATATATAAAATTGTCCAAGCCATATTAACCCAAAGAATAATACTATAAATGCGACAGAGAGATCTGCGCGTAGAAATATTACGCACAAGCAAAAAATAAATAATAATATGCAACACAATAAATAATAATGAGCCAAGAAAGGGGAAAAGCAGGTTGTTCATCTGTGCAAATTGAGGGGTGTCTTCCATAGGAAGCCTTTCTGAATAGAATTTAGATTTTGCAAGTTAGGTTCTAAGCCTATAAATACAACCTTTACAAAATCCAATCGTAATGCTATTGTTCAGCATTTTCTGCGCTTATTGACTTGCCTTCACTTTCAAGTACGGATTTGACATTTTTTATTGTGCTTGGTGCAGTTGATAAAAAGATTTCCACACGATTATTTCTTGCGCGATTCTCAATGGTTGTATTAGGTACTACAGGGCTATATGCACCATAAGAGGAAAACGAAAGATACGTGGGATCTACATTGTTTTCTAAAAGCTTATGCATAACTGTATAAGCTCTCGCTGAAGCTAACTCATAGTGGTTAGTATATGTGGAATCTTTAGGCAACGGCGCATCATCAGTATAGCCACGCACATCAACTTTTACCTCTTTAGGAAGCTTATTAATAATCTCAGCTATTCTACGCACATAGGTTATCATTTCTTCATTGCTTAAGCTAGCTTCCCCTGCTTCAAATAACAAATCCGCTGGCAAGCGTAAGATGATCCCTTGTTCAATCTGCTCTAACACTCCACCTTCTTGGATTAAAAGCTGCACTTGTGCGATGCTATCTTTCACGGCAACAGCCGAAGCGCTTCCATCAGCGGTTTGAGGACGCTCTGCTTCTGTATCTTCACGCACCTGCCCCGGATCTGGTGGGCGCTGAAAAATAGGCTGAAAGATACTAGAGCGTGGTGAGCTTGTAAAAATATTTGTGAAAGCCTCGCTAAGCGCTTTTGCCTTGGAAGATTCAGTACTAGAAATCGCCCATAGCGCAATAAATAAGGCAAGCAGAAGTGATAAAAAGTCTGCATATGGAACCGCCCATTTCTCTCCGGCTGGACATTCTGTTTGCTGTTTTTTTGCCATTTGAAATTTCTTAACTTATTCAAATTGTGAGATTCTTGGCTGATCTGGGCGCAAGAACCCAAGTAACTTGCTTTCAAGGTTGCGCGGATTCTCACCATTTGCAATCCCCAAAATTCCTTCCATAATCACGATTTTCTCTTGAATAATATCGTGCGAGTTGGCTTTAAGTTTTTGCCCCCATGGACCAAAAATCGCATACGCACTCATAATCCCAGTAACGGTTGCAGTAAATGCACCAGAAATTCCAGCTGCCATAGCCTTTGGATCATCTAAGAGTTGCAAAGCTAGCATAAGCCCCATAACCGCCCCAACAAGCCCAAATGTCGGTGCAGATTCTCCCGCTGTTATCCAGTAATGCGCTGCGCCATGGTAATAATGCTCTAGCTGTTCGATTTTAATTTCCAAATCTTCTTTAACAGATTTTGCATCTCTGCCATCAATTACCATACTAAGTCCTTCTCGGAAAAAATCATCTTCAATTTGTGCTGCGCGACCTTCCAATGCCAAGATTCCATCGCGTCTAGCGATAGATGAGAGATCGACAATATTTTTTATAGTATCATTGAGATTTACTTTCGCACCCAAAAAGGCAAGCTTGATTTCTTTATATGCAGCTTTGACAGCTGCAGCATGCGTAGCCGTTACAGCTGCAAATAGCGTTGTAGGCATAATAATAATGACAGAGCTAAGGTGGATAATATGGAGCGGATTCCCGCCTTCAAGAATATCCCCTATACTGATAGAGGAAATAGCAAGAACCATGCCTAGCACCGTTGATAAATCCATACAAACACTCGCTATAAATTTTTGTGGTAAATAAGCATTATACCCAAAATCTAGGATAAATGCGCTAAAAAGTAAGCAAAAAGAATGCCAGAATCTAAAATCTTTTTCAAGGCTTACCTTAAAATGCTGTTAGGATTTAAATATGTTTTTTGGTTCGATCGTAGTCTGTATAGCATTGTATGCTTAAGAAAATATTGTTGTAGCAACTTGAATTTTAAGATAAGACTTTATACAATCTTGTTTATAGTAACAACAAAACAAGGAAGCGCGTGCAACTCCACACACTAGAAGCTAAAAACTTAGTCAAACATATCAAAAAAACAAAGATTGTGAATGACATCTCAATCAAGGTGCATAGTGGTGAAGTTGTTGGTCTTCTTGGTCCAAATGGTGCAGGTAAAACAACTACTTTTTATATGATTTGCGGTTTGCTAGAACCTAGTTCGGGCGGCATATTTTTAGATGGCTATAACCTTTCATCGTATCCTTTACATAAACGCTCTAATATGGGCATAGGTTATCTTCCACAAGAATCTAGTATTTTCAAAGATCTAAGTGTGGAAGACAATCTAGCCTTAGCAGCTGAAGCGACGTTTCCCAGTAAAAAAGCTGGTGCGCATAAGATTGAACAAATGCTTGAAGCGTTCAATATTGAACCCATTCGAAAACGCAAAGGCTTAAGTCTCTCTGGCGGTGAGCGTAGGCGTGTGGAGATTGCACGCGCACTTATCAAAGAGCCAAAATTTATTTTGCTTGATGAGCCATTTGCAGGGGTTGATCCGATTGCAGTAATTGATATTCAAAACATTATTCAAACACTAATTCAAATGGATATTGGTGTGCTCATTACCGACCACAATGTTCGTGAAACACTTTCTGTATGCCATCGTGCTTATGTGATAAAATCTGGAACGCTTCTAGCAAGTGGTAGTGCTGAAGAAATTTATAAAAATGCGCTTGTAAAAAAATACTATCTGGGCGAGCATTTTAAAATATAGGGGCAAGAAGTGGCACAGGGCGTACAAGCGGGCAGAACAAGACTTCGACAGAATCTAAAAGGCAAGCTTTCTACTACACTGAAGAGTTGGTTACCTATTTTGCAGAGTGATTTGTTTGAAGTAGAAGAGATTTTAAAAGAATATGCTAATGAAAATCCATTTATCAATGTCCAAACTGCACTTAGCACAGATTTTAATTCGAGCTTTTCCAAGAAAATGTATCCTAATTCTCCAGCAAAAGCAAGCATTACTGACAAGATCGAGCAGCTAACTATCGCTGGAGAGAGTTTTTATGACAATCTATATCGTCAAGTGTGCCCTCCCCTTTTTCCCACCGAACATAGTCGTATGATAGCTTTTGATATTATCGAAGGTATTGATGCGGAGGGATATTTTCAAGAATCCATCACGCAGGCTTGCGAGCGTCTGGGTGTTGAAGAGGCGGAGTATGAAAAGGTACGCTTGCGTTTTTGTTTCTTAGAACCAAGGGGAGTAGGCGCAAGAGATGTGCGAGAGTCCTTTTTATTTCAGCTAGAATCTAGCAAAGTAGATGATGAAGTTTATACTCTTTGTAAAGAGATTATTGCCAAGCTTGATATGCACACTCAGCTTAAAAAGCACCCCCGCTATAGTGAAGCGATGAAAATCATTAGAAGCTTCAAAAACCCACCAGCGCTTGAGTATGATCACGAGGAGATTTATAAGATTCCTGATATTCTTGTTCAAGAAGAAGATGGCAATATCACCGTGCGTACCAACGATGAGTGCTATCCTATTATCGAGCTTAATCAGCTACAAGTAGATTCTGCATCAAAAGATACACAAAGCTATATGAAAACTAAAATTAAAGAAGCAAAAGATCTAATCGATGCACTAGAAATGCGAAAAGCTACGATCAAAAAAGTGGGGCTTATGATTGTAGATTATCAATATGATTTCCTCACTGGTGGTGAAATGAAGCCAATGAAGCTAAAAGATATTGCGCAAGAGCTAGGTTATGCACCAAGCACCATTTCTCGCGCTATTTCTAACAAATACCTTGAGTGCAAACGTGGTATATTTCCGATCAAAAGCTTTTTTACTACAGCGATAGAGGGCGATGTAAGCAATGCTTCTATTAAAGATTTCTTGAGTGAGATTATCAAAAGCGAAAACAAGAAAAAGCCACTTAGTGATATTAAGATTCTAACAATGATTGAAGAGCACTTTGGGCTAAAGATTGTGCGCAGAACTATCACCAAATATCGCAAACAGCTTAACATAGCAAGTTCTAGCGAGCGCAAAAAGCTCTATGAAATGGGTATGTAATATGCAAAATTCTGCTCCAAAAAGGTAGGCTATGCACACATTACAACATTCTCTCCAGCAGTTGCAACCTTCACCCAAAACAAAATCTAAAACACATCATACCAAAAAAAAGTCTCCCCTAAAGCAAGACTCTAACATTTTAGAATCTACTAGGGAATCTAACAATCTAGTGCTAGAATCCACACACCCCACAGAATCTGCCGCTAAAGAGTCGCTCACAAATTCTAAGGTTTTGTGCGATACATCAAAGCCTGACAGATTTGAGCCTCCACAGACCATAGAATCTATGACACCAGCAAATTATATAGCACATTTTTGCAAAAAAGATGAGCAGTTGCTTGCACGATTAGATTTAGAGGAGTTTATCTATCGCTTTGCTTCACTACTTGCTCGTCCAAAAAGTTTTTATCTGCAAGGCAATCATCATCTCTACAAGGCAATTCTTGATGAGTTGGATTCTCTATCTCTCCCAATAATTCCTAAAGTACCAAATCTCAATAAAGCTTTGTTTGTATTGCAGAAATTTGGCACGCTAAACTTACAAGAAATCTTTGCTTTTAGTAAGATTCTTGGGTACTTTGCTACGTTGTTACGCGCACCTCAAATTGAGCGAGCCCCCAACTTCTACACATTGGTGCATAAGATTATTTTGCCCCAAGATATAGAAGAGAAGCTTTGTGTTTTTGAAACAGATGGCAAACTAAAAACAGGGAAGTTTGCGCAAATTGACAATCTCAATACCGCTCTTGCGCAAACAAATGAGGCAATTACAACCGAGCTTTATAGGCTGCTTGCAAACGAGGATTTAGCACCTTATCTTGTGGATAGACAGGTGCATTTTGTGTTTGATACACAAACACTTTTGCTAAAGGCTGGTTATACACATAGTGTTGCTGGCTCCGTGCTTATGCGTTCGCAAAATGGTTTTTTCTATGTTGTGCCACAAAGTATTGAAAAATTATATAAGCGACAAAAAGACCTAAAAGACGCTTTAGAAGTAGAATTAGCCAAGGTTTGTGAGGCACTTAGTGAGGTATTGCGCAAACATTTGGCTTTTTTTCGCTTTTTGAATGCCGAATTTGATCGGTTTGATTTGCTTATGGCGCGCTTAGAGTTTGCCAAGCTTGCAAACTTAGAGTTTCTGCTTCCTTTTAAACCTCAATTTGGTGCGGAGCGCGATAGTATTGTTTTGTGTGATTTCTGCCACCCAATCCTAAATACCCCAAAACCAACAAACATAGAGTTTTCCCAAAAACTTTTAGTGCTTACTGGCGTGAATGCTGGAGGAAAAACAATGCTTTTAAAATCTATTATGAGTGCTGCATTTTTAGCAAAGCATCTCTTGCCATTCAAATGTAATCCGCACAAAAGTAAAATTCCGTACTATAAGCATATCTATGCAATTCTCTCTGACCCACAAAATACAAAAAATGACATCAGTACCTTTGCAGGAAGAATCTTTGAACTAAGTCAGCATTTGAACAATGATGAACTTCTGCTTGGAATTGATGAGATTGAGCTTGGTACTGATGCAGATGAGGCTGCAAGTCTTTATAAAACACTGCTTGAAAACCTACTACAAAAGCATAATAAAATCATCATCACAACCCACCACAAACGTCTTGCAGCCCTTATGGCAAATGATGAGCGAGTACAAATGAGTGCCGCACTTTTTGATATACAAAAGGCAAGACCGACATTTGAATTTTTGCATGGAAGTATTGGCAAAAGCTATGCATTTGAAACAGCAGAGCGCTACGGAATCCCAAAACATCTAATTGCCATAGCCAAAGAGCATTATGGGCACGACAAAGAACGGCTCAATGAACTTATTGAGCGTTCTTCCAAGCTTGAACTTGAGCTTGCCCACAAAAACAAAGAGCTTGCCCACAAAATCCAAAAAGCAGAATCTAAATACCAAGAATATCATCAGCGCATTCAAACACTTCAAGAAGAATACCAAAAACATCAATCTATGCTAGATTCTACCTATCAAGCCGCATTAAATGCACTCAAAAAAGAAGCAAAAAATCTAAGTGATGTCCATCGTAATATGGGTGAAGCACAAAAAATCATAAAGCTTGCGCCTAAGAAGAAACCCGCAACAACCAATAAAAAAACCCCACAAAAGGGCGATAGAGTGAGTTATCGCGGTATGCTTGGAGTTTTATACGCAATAAACAAAGAATATTGTATCATCGCTTTAGATTCTGGTATGCGTATAAAAGCAGATCCCTACCAAATACAGCTTAATACAACAAAATCCTCACCAAAGCCTACTAAAAATCCTATTACACTTACCTATACTCCAAAGGCAAGCGTGAAGCTTGATTTGCACGGAAAGCACGTGCAAGATGCTATAGAAGAATTGCAAAATTTCATTAGCGATAGTCTTATAGCTGGATTTGATGAGGTGCTTGTCTATCACGGAATCGGTACAGGCAAACTCGCTCGCGCTGTACGTGAAGTACTTTGTGCTCACCCAAATGTAATAGATTTTGAAGATGCGCCCCCAAATATGGGTGGAATGGGCGCGAAGATTATTCGACTCTAAAAGTGCAATATGCGTGTTGTAGCAGCTATACTTACAGTACTATGTCTAGCAAATGCTAAAACCACGCTAGATTCTACCAGAAAATTTAGCTTTTATAGCGCACGCGATTTTGTACGGCTTTTTGTGCCTTCACAAAATTTTTTGCCAAAGCATATTGAATATGGAGTCCTACCTTCATCAAAAGATGCACTCTTGCATTTTACACCCTACAATATATGTGCAGGCAAAAAGGAATGCTCTCAGCAATACATTAAAGCACTTGAAAATATATCAGCACGCAAACGCCAGCTTCTTGAGGCAAAAATCGCATTATTTATCAATATGTTTGAGCACCAAAAATATCGTAATGATGCGAGCGTATATCTTGCTTTAGCTGAACTCCAATACAAACAGGAAGGGTTTTTTGCCCTCCCAGCTTTAAGTGCCTATCTCAACACATATATTAAAAATGGTGGCAGTATTAAAGCCATTTCACGCAATCTCGCATATGTCCTCACAAAAGATAAAACTCCAGAATCTAGCATACAGCTTGTGCTAAAGGGAAAGCTGGATTCTGCATTATTTCTTAGTGGGTATCTGCCTTTAGATGGTGGTACTCAAGAAGTGTTTTTTGGTGATACAAGCAGGGGAAGCACACACCATAAATGTTTAGAAATTATTTCTAAAGGTGAGCAAGAGTCCTTGCTAGCTTTTGAATATTGCGTACCTTCTTATGGAGTGTTACCCAAATTATTCCCTTTCGATGGAAATATTTATTGGCTTATGCCAGATGGTTTATATATTGCAAAAGAAGGGTCATACGACAAAGCATTCACGCGCTATGCAGCCTTTGAATACACACAAAAAAACTCTCCTTTTTTGTGTAAGCCAGAAAATGCACTAAGTGATAAAAAACGTGAGGCAAACCTCGCAAAAGATTTAGCAAATGCAGGGTTTGGATTGGATTCTAATGCCTTTGAAAAATGGCAGGAGGACATAGCCTGTGGTGATGAAGCTATGGCGGTTGAGTATCTTGGGCATTTTGATGTATTTAACAATGGTAATGCGCTACCAATCGTACGCACAAGTACGCATATCCAAGCTGATATATCGCATAGATTCTATGAAGCATTCACGCTAAAACCCACTATGCAAGCAGATATTAGCTTGAGTCACCCGATTATGAATATACAAGGGCGGATTCCAAACCTATTTTTTATCCACCTAAACAACACGCTTGCAGGGTGTGTTCTTAGTGATGATGGCAATGAAGAAAAAGTTTTTTTGTTTCATCAAAATTCTATCCCAGAGCTTATAGCTCATCATCGCTTAGAACAGAAGGTAACAAACATACAGCGAACACTTAATTATACGCCAAACAAGCAGGTGTTGTGCCTTGATGAACAATTATGCAACGATGGGTTTTTGTATCTTGGGCAAAGCATACTACTAGAATCTAAATTAGATTCTAGTAGTATTCAAGCTGCACTTAAAACGTGTGAGCGCTCCCCAAGCCAAGCTGTGCAAACAAGTACCACTAAAGATTTGACACTTTATGATGATAAAGTACAAGAATGCAAAGCACACATACTTTTGCGCTTTATCAAAGAACTTTAGAGTACTTTAAGTGCAACGTATGCTTTTGTTGCCACTTATACCATAGATATGATTTATTGCACTAATAAGACCCTTGGCTACCATACTCACAAAGGAAGAGTCATTAAGGAGCGAAGTAGAGTTTGCAGAGCTAATCTTTTTTTGTGCGATAAGTGTTTCTGCCATAGTGATCGCATAACGGCTTTGTTGTTTGAAAAATTTACGTTCAGCTTTAAGCATTTTTTTGATGTCTTTTAGTGTAATTTTTGCTGAATTTTGTTCTTTTTCGATTTTTTTGTTTTTAGAAATTTGCTTGGGTTTTTCTTTGGATTTTGATGCAAAAGGACTAACTTGTTCGATGAGGGATAAAAGATAAGCAAGAGCTAGGCGCATATTGTTGTATTCTTCTTTTAGGGCACTATTGTTACTTTGTGTGTATTTTTTGATATTGGCTTGCAAAAGCTCAATATTTTTGGTAGCTTCAGCAATTTTTCGCGAGGCAATTTGCAACGACATAATACGTTGTATGTCTTTGGGTTGGGTTGTACAGGCTTGAAGCTTGGCAGAAAAATCAATAATAGCATTAAATAGGGATTTTATCTCTGAATTATACAAATCCCGCACCGAAAAATCCTGCTCAAGCAAATCTTTCTTGTGTAATAGAGATTTGAGATCTTTACTAGTACGAATATCGTGGCGATGAAAACCTATGGTATGAGCGATGATTTCAAATGCATTTTCATACAAATGCCACACTTCTTTATTAAGTGCATTAATCGCGGTATCAGTGTAAGCAAGTAACGAGTCATTAATAAAAAGTGGCATACTTTTGTCTTTTGCAGGATTAGCAAAGGCTTTATCAAGAAATTTCGCTATAAAGGGTATAGCAGCAGTAAGGAGTATAACACCAAAAATATTGAAAATAGTATGAAATAAGGCGAGACGCAAACTAGATTCTGTAGCAATATGCATAAGCTTTGCCACAAAGTCATTGATCCAAACAAAGTATGGGAATGCGATCATAACAAGAATGACAATAATAAAATTATAAATACAATTAGCAATTGCAAGCTTTCTGCCTTGAATGTTAGTGCTAAGAGAGGCAACAAGAGCTGTTACTACACCTCCAGCACTCGTACCAAGAACACACGCAAGAGCGCTTTCATAATTTATTTGTCCTGCGAGATATGCAGCAATAATAACAGCAAGTGTTGCGTGCGAGCTCTGGATAATCGCCGTAACAAGCGCACCCACCAAAACAAAGCCAACTACGCCAAAATCATATTGTGATAAATCAAGCACAGAAGAGAAACCTTCAAACCCTTCTTTGATATAAAACACGCCCAAAAAGAAAAAGCCAAGCCCGCTTAAAACCTGTCCTATCCCCTTATAAAGCGCTTTGGTGTGGAAATTAAAAAGCAATCCGCCAACAATAAGTGGTAGCGCGAAGGCAGAAATATTGATTGAGCTAGCTCCAGCAATAAGCCACGATCCAGCACTATTGCCAAGATTTGCGCCAAACATAACGCCTATGCCCTGTGCAAGCGAAATTAATGAAACGCTCACAAAAGAAATGCATAACACAGATACAAGGCTTGAAGATTGCATAATAGTAGTAATGATTGTTCCAAAGGCAATACTGCGAAGAGGAGTTTTTGTAAATTTAAGGAGTACTCTTTCTAAAAAACCTCCAGAAAACGATTTAAACCCATTGCTTAAAAAAATCATACCAAAAAGCAAAATTGCTATCCCAGCGCAAAGTTTAGCAACTTGTTGGTTTGTAGAGAGTCCATAGACAACAAGCAAAACACAGATACTAAAAATATATTGGCGAAAAAACTCTTGGATTCTAAACAGCATTCTCACTCCCTTTTCAAAGCCTTAGAGAACTCTCTAAAAATCTAAAATAAAACAAAATCACACAAAACAAATAAGCCACTATACCAAAAAATAAACAATGCAAAAATTCTAGGTATCGCTACTTTGCTTTTTGTAGGAATATTTTGGGTCTTTAGCAAGCGCTTCAAATTCCTTTTGCGCACGCTTGTAGGCTTTGTAGATATTAAGAATTGCAGCCCCAATACCCCAAAAGATTCCAAGTACCAAAAACCAAACACTGCCACTTAGTTTTTGCATAAACATACCCAAGCCTACCCCTATTAGTATTGCTACAACAACAGATATGCCTAAACTTAGATCATAGGCACTATGGATAACCTTTTGTACTTTTGTTTGGTGTGCATTTTGTGTGTTTTGTTCAGCTTTATCTTGTAACTCTTGTTGTGGTCGCTGTGTTGGCATCATTATATCCTTTTTGCAATAACTGCAAAGCTTTCTTGTGCAGCCTCCAAGGCAGAATCTATGATTTGCTCATTCATTGCTGTACAGATAAAGCCACTTTCAAACTGCGAACACGCAAGATACACTCCCCTTGCAAGCATTTCTTGATGAAAATGTGCAAACAACGCAGTGTCTGCACATTTAGCATCATCAAAGTTTTTTACTTCTTTTTCACAGAAGAAAAACCCAAACATACTCCCTCGTACTGCTGTTTGTAATGGAATCTTGTATTGTTTCGCGTGTGTTTGCAGTCCATCAGTAAAACGCCTAGCAAGCCGTTCTAAATACGTATAAATTCCATTATTTTTTTTGAGTTTTTTGAGTGCAGCAAGTCCAGCACTCACAGCGATAGGATTACCGCTAAGAGTGCCAGCCTGATACACGCTTCCTAAAGGAGAAAGGAGATTCATAATTTCCTCTCTCCCACCAAAAGCAGCCAATGGCATACCACCACCAATAACCTTGCCAAAAGTCGCCATATCAGGTAGCACATCACAATACTCCAGTGCCCCACGCAAGCTAGCTCTAAAGCCACTCATCACCTCATCAAAAATGAGCACCGCCCCATAACTATCACACAAAGCACGCAAAGATCGCAAAAATTCCCTATCTGCTGGCACCAATCCCATATTGCCAGCGATTGGCTCAATGATGACACAGCCCACGCCACTGCCTTTAAGCTTACTTTCTTCAAAGCAAGATCGCACAGAATCTATATCATTATAGCGAGCCACAAACGTGTGCTTACTCAAATCTACTGGCACCCCAGGTGAGCTAGGCGCACCAAAAGTCGCACACCCACTCCCAGCACTTACAAGCAGACTATCACTATGCCCATGGTAGCAACCATCAAATTTAATAATATCATCTCTCCCACTATAAGCACGTGCAAGGCGAATAGCACTCATTGTAGCTTCTGTACCGGAGCTTACCAAACGTATCTTTTGGACATTATCATACACGCTAATAATTTCTTTGGCTAAAATTGTCTCTAGCTCGGTAGGTGCGCCAAAGCTTAATCCATTTTTAATACTCTCTAGCACGTGAGATTCTATATCACTATCACAATGCCCAAAAATAAGCGGACCCCAGCTCTGCACAAAGTCAATATAAGCATTCTCATCAGCATCAATAATCATACAGCCCTCACCACGTTTAATAAAAGGAGGGGTTCCACCCACGCTTTTAAAGGCACGTACTGGGGAATTGACACCACCTGGGATCACCTGCTTGGCTTCATTAAAATAGTTTATGCTATTATGAATTGCATTTTCTCTTTGTATGTCCATTGTATTCCTTTATAAAAAATTAGATATAGTCGATTTCTTGGGGTTTTTTTTGTTTCATAATAATACGTCTAATCTCTCGAATGCCATTTGTAGTGCCAATAAGCAAGAGCTTACATTCACTTGATATAACAACATCATCATCAGGCATAGCAAAGTATTTACCATCTTTTTGTGTGATACCAACAATAAACACTTTAGCAATTTCACGAAAATGCCCCTCTTTTAACTTTCTAAGCACAAGCCAACTATATTTTGGCACAAGTACCTCTTCAAGATCAAGTCCTGTATTGTTTTTATAAGCAAAGCGTTCAAGGAGATTTTGCATATCTGGACGCACTGCCATAGCACTAATGCGTTGTGCCATAAGCTTTGGTGCAGAAATCACCGTATCTGACCCAAGCTTACGGAGCTTTTGCACTTCTTCTTCAGAATCCGCACTTGAGATGATATAAAGTGGTTTGCGGTTAAGCTCTTGGGCAAAAAGCTTGGCAGAAACAATAAGGGCAATATTATCAGATAGACTCTTGGAGAAGGTTACAACACCACGTGCCGATGAGAGCTTTGCCTTTAGCATAGAGATATTAGTATGTGGATCGCCAACAATATAGTAGGGATACTTGTGTGCGATTGCTTCTTCTTCAAAGTTTGGTGCGCTATCTATGACAACAAACGGAATCTGGGCTTCTCGAAACTGCTTACTAAGTTCGATAGTGTATTCGTTATGGTAACAAATCACATAGTGATTGCGCAATCTAGCGATGTTATGTATCATCTTTTTCTCCTTTAAAAGGCGCGTAAGCGTTCCAGTATTAACAATGCTTACAATAAAAGCCATACTAAATGTAATAATAGCAGCACCGCTTATAGTCAAAAAAGCAGTGAAAAATATGGCAACCGCACCAAAGTTTTTTTCGTTTAGTGCGCCAAAGCCTGTGTTTGTGAAAGTATAAGAAGACTGAAAAAATGCTTGAACAATCGTGTAATCTTCGAGTATAAAATATCCAAGCGTACCAATCAGAATAAAGACTTGAATAAGAACAAGGGGGAGCCTGAAAGCTTTGAACTGATCATAAAGCTGTGAGGAAAGGTCAATATCGGGTCGCGAAGAATTCCCCCAGTTTAACACATTTTTTAGCTTATCAAGCAAAGACATTGTGCGCTAATGCTATGATTATGCGTATTTTTTCATAGTCCTTAATGTAGATGCGGCGACTTTCACACGCAAGGAAGAACCATCTTTAAATTTAATATGTACATTTCTAAGGTTTGGAAGAGATCGTCGCTTAGTTTTATTGTTTGCATGACTTACATTATAGCCAACCATTGGTCCTTTACCAGTAAAAAAACATTTTTTTGCCATTTGTATTCCTTTATGTATGCTTATAAATCTCACGGATTCTCTTTTGGCTTTGTTACAAGCCTTGTATTGTACCATACTTTTTGCGGATTCAACCTTAAAAGCAGTTGGAATGAATGTAGATGATTTTGGTTAGTGCAGGATAAAAATACTGCAAATTATATAAGCCCATGAATTTTTTAAAAACCCATGTCTTACAACACACTAATCTTGGAATCTGCAAAATACTTGATGAGTTTTGTGCAAATTGCGTGCATTTTATATGAATGAATCACAAAACAACGGGTTGCTAGCGACAGATTTTTGTCACAAAATCACTTACTTCAAAGCCATTTTTATCTAGTTCACATAAAAAACCTTTGATTTCTTTATGTCCTATGATGATAGGTCGTATAGCATTGTGGGGCATAGTGGTTATCCCAAGCAAATCGCCATTTTTGCTAAAAAATGGTCGTCCAAAAACTACTTTCTGGTTTTCCTGCAAAGGTAAGGAAATAGTTTTTTGTGTATCTTTTATTTTGAGCACACTGATATTTGGGTTATTAAAGGTAGTAGTAACTGTATAAAAATCGTTTGTTTTTGAAGGTTTAGCTTTGGTGATGTCATAGGTATTATGAACCAGAATTTTTTGGTGGTAGTGGCTCTGCGATCGGATATTACAATAATCGTCTGTATAATTTGCTACCTTAAAAAGTGCGAGCCCTTGCACTTTATCAAGTGCTTTAAGTTGGAGCTGGGCTATACAGATGAGATTCCCAGCACTTTTATCGCGCATTTTTAAGAGAATGTTTTTTGGGTATGAGGCGGCGTTGTGTCCAAGCTCTGCTGAAGTCAGAAAGATATTATCTGGTAGTAAAATCCCAAATCCACTTCGAAAGCTCCCATCATCAAAAGAAACCATAGCAAGTCCTACAGATCGAATCCAAGGAAATGACTTTTGTACTTCTGCAAAGTCTTTAATATAGCCTAAATCGGTGATTGCACCATAAGGTATATCAGTATTTTGCATATTCGCATTACTAGTATTTAGTTTCTTAGGTTTATTTGTGCCTTGTGTGTTTTGGGTATTTTTATTTGTAGAATCTGCCATGCTATCGTTTTGGAATTGCTGATTGATGTCTTTGTGGCTTGGAAATAGCACCTCAAGCGGATCATCAAGAGTGGATTCTGAAGCAAAGCTAAACACTGCAAGTGTGCCAATAAGCGTAAATGCCGTGCCTTTTTTAATACATAAAAGCGTGCATATGCGTATAAGGTCACAACAATATGTTATTAGATGCAATACAGTGCTCTTTTGAGGTTTGTTTGGTATGGTGCAAATAGTTATGTTGTGCTTCACTGCCCTACTCCATAGTTTAGATATGATGTTTTAGATTCTAGTAAGGACAAAATCGGTAAAATCAGTCATTTTTGAACCAAAAAAATAACAACAAAAGGATAACAATGGAAGATCTCAAGACGTTTGCTCCTACTGATGAGGAACTTACTTCATATGCATACGCGGATATTCAGACAAACAAGGGCAACATTCGCGTTACACTTTTTGGCAAAGAAGCACCACAGGCAGTAACCAACTTTGCTACACTTGCAACATCAAACTTTTATGATGGACTAACATTTCATCGTGTAATAAGTGGCTTTGTAGCGCAAGGTGGTTGCCCAAAAGGTGATGGTACTGGCGGACCAGGCTACAGAATCCATTGTGAAGTGGCAAAAAATCCTCATCGACATAAGCGCGGTGCTCTTTCTATGGCACATGCTGGGCGCAATACGGGTGGAAGTCAGTTTTTTTTATGCTTTGTGGATCTGCCGCATCTTGATGGTGAACACACAGTGTTTGGGCAGATTGAAGACAAGCAAAGCTTGATGATACTTGATGCATTAGAGCAAAATGATACAATTATGCATATCAAGATTCTACCTAAAGAAGTATAGGTGCATATTTGAGTCAAGTGGCATACATCAAGCACCAAAATATTAGAATTAGATTCTAAGGAATTAGAGAATGAGAGTCAATGCCAACTGGAAAAAACGATTGATCGAATTTTGTATTCCACGTATTGCTTGGGTTTTTGTATGGTGTCTTTATATTCTTAGCAGGAATCGTTTTTTTATTGATGAAAGTGTGCAGCAAGAAAATACAATTCTGGCATTTTGGCACGGTGAGATTCTTATGCTTCCCTTTTTGTATCGCAAACTTCGTAAGACTCCAAATATTTATATCATATCAAGCAATCACTTTGATGGAGGACTTATTGCAAAAATGTGTGATCTTTTTGGTTTTTCTAGTATTCGAGGCAGTACAGGTAGCGGACGAGGAGGTGTTCGTGTGCTCATAAGCTCAATCAGAGCTTTAAATGAGGGTACAGATATTGGTATAGCAGTTGATGGACCAAGAGGACCTTATCATCATATAGCTGATGGTGTAATTATGATGGCACAAAAAACAGGCAAAAAAATTAGTATTTGTCGCGTTTATCCAAGCTGCTATTATGAATTTCGAACTTGGGACAAGTTTAGATTACCTCTACCTTTTGGGAAAATATGCTATTATATGTATGAGAGTTTTGCATTAGATGCCACTCTTAGTTTGCAAGAAGCGCGTGAAATTGTAAAAAAACATACCCAAAGCACAGAGCTAAGGAACTAAATGGGGCTTTTTACTTCGTTTTTATCACCCTTGTTTAGCAAAGTTTTTATTGCGATAAATGTCGATGCATCGACGTGCTCCATTAAACTTATTCGTGTCAAAAACACCAATATACTAGAATCTTTCACGAAAGAATTTAAAACTTCAGAAAATAATATTCCTATGGACGCAATTAAAATTGTCCGAAAGTACCGTAAGGAATACCCTTTTACCTATGTAAGTGTTATGATAAAAAGTCTTGCTCAAGGGGTTGTGCTGCAAAATGACAAAAAAGATATATTGCTTGGCAGTATTAAGCTGGGAGAATGCAGTGTTGCCACATCAGAACATCTTAATGTATTTGTAAAACGTTCAACACTTAAAGAGTTTTTGCGTCGTTATAATAATATAGGCGGTGTGGATTTTGTTTTCTCTCCTTTTTTGATCATTGATGATAACGCACAGAATTTTCCTACGCTTGGCAATAACGTCTATGTACTATTGCAAAGAAGCAATATCGCACTTATGGTAATTCACAAAGGCAAGACAGAATTTAGTGGATTTTTTATTGCTGAAGGAGAAGTAGCTATTTTAAATAGAGAAGAACACAAGGAAAGTGAATTGAAAAATTTTGACGATTTTTCATTAGATGAGGATTTTGATGATTTCTCTAAAATTGAGTTAAATGCATCGCTTGAACATTTGCAAACCGATATGTTTATTCCCAACCTTGATACAACAAAGATCGTCTATGACGATATGCCAAAAGCCAAAATTATTAGTAAAATCATTGTTGATGCCATAAAAGAATATTATCAAAACCCTGTTTATAATGGTGAATTTATTGATAAAGTCATCTTTCTTGATGCATGTAAATTAAGCGATCAAGCGTTCGAGTACATCGCTAAAGAGGTGATGATAGAGACAGTTAAACGTGATGTAGATTTGCCCGATATTCTCATACGATTTGCACGAAAAGAACTTGGAGGATACTAATGGCGTTAAGCTTTACCCGCCCTAAAATCAAACATATTTTTGCAAAAATCACAAAAGTTTGGTGGTTGTATTTTGCACTAACTGCAGTTGTTTTGGTAGGGTTTTATATGTTTTTACTTCAGGAGATATCTTCTTCTGTAAAGCGAACACAAAACTATCGAGATGACCAGAAAAATCTCCAGCGAGATATTGCAGACATTAATACGTATTTTGAGCGACTCATTTATGAGGCTACTCTTGTAAATCAACGTATAGATAAAAACAATATTCGTCGCGACAAAATCTATGATTTACTTGAGCTCATACCAGACAAAATTACCTTGCATTTTATTGAGATTAATGAGACAACACTGACTCTTAAGGGTGTAACACCTTCTAAGGAGTTTTTTTACTTTGCCTTGCAAGACCCGCTTAAAGCCAACTTTGGGCGATCAAACGTAAGCTTTTATGCACTTTCTAATGGATGGTATGAGTTTATTTCTATAAGTCATACACCTGTAGTTCAGGGCAAAGAATCTAACTAATCAAGGTATAATAATGAAAAATATCTTTTCTCTTACGCCTTCTTTTGGAGGAGTCAATGCAGATTTAATTATTCGCAATATGATTTTTTGCGTGCTGTATGTGTGCGCTATTTTGATTGTTTTCAGCTATATCTTGTGGCCTATGATTTTAGGATTTAAATCACAATATATAAATGAACGTAAAGAGAAAATTATTTATACCGAAATTAAAAAAGATTATGATGTTTCCATACAGCGCCTTTTAGATTTTATCAACAATAATAAGGGTGTATTTGATAAGCTTAACAATAAAAGTTCTTTTGATGAAGCACAGACAATTATTGCACAATATCTTACAATAAAAGATGTGAAAAAAACTAAAGAATCTAGCAATAAAAACGAGCAGACTACGAGTTTTTTTTATACTTTTAGTGCGCAAACACAGCATATAGAAAATGTTTGGCAGCTTATGAACAAAATCGATACAACCAATACAAGTATCGTGATAAATCCACCTATAAAGATCCAAAGAGAAAGTATGCAATCAGATATCTATGATGTCACTTTTAGCTTAGAGATAAAGCAAAACAACTATCAAGTTGATGAGCGCATACAGCAGATTCTACAAACGCTCCCACTGCCAACAAACTAATAAACCTAGTTATACACAGTATTTATAATTTATTATTGATAAGATATTAAGCCTTAAAAAGCGATTCGAGCGCATCTATTCCAACCTTTTGATTCTCTTGCGTGTTAGATTCCACCTGCTGTTCTTTGGGTGTTTCTTTGATGACTTCTAGAATCTCAATATCAAATCCGGTGAGCATACAAGCCAGCCGAATATTAACCCCATTTCTTCCGATAGCTTTACTTTTTTGATCGCTCACTATGCTAACTTGCGCTTTTTTTTCACTATCGGTATTGGATAGAATTTTGACTGATAGGATTTGTGCAGGTGCTAGTGCTTTTGAAATAAAAATTTCTGGAATCTCTGAATATTCTATGCAATCAATATTTTCTCCATTGAGCTCTTTACTTACCGCATTGATACGCACACCTTTTGTACCAACACTTGAACCAATGGGATCTATTCTTGGATTGACCGAATAAAGCGCTACTTTGGCTCTATCGCCCGGAATCCTTGCACTTTTTTGGATAATTACTTCTCCATCTTTTATCTCTGGTACTTCTTGCTCTAGGAGTGCTTCAAGCATTTTTGGTGTGGTACGTGAAAGCTCGACATAGATTCCATCTTTGTGAAAGCGAATATGCTTGAGAATACAACTTATTGTGTCATTGACTTTGAATTTTTCACCTTTTATCCGGTTTTTTAGCGGCAAAATAGCACGAATGTCCTGGATTTCTATATAGGTATTTTCTTTATTATCTATTGCCACAACACGTCCGCTTACAAGCTTACCAATCATAGATTTAAGATTTGTGAAAAGCTGGTTTTCTATTGTACGCTGAATATGGTATTCTAGGTCTGAAAATAGCATATTTACGGCATTACGACTCATATTTTCAAGACTAATTTCATAATGGATTTCATCATTAATACTAACATCACCAGAAGTCTTGCGCGCTTCAGAGAGGGCGATAAAATTGTGTGGATCGTTCTTTAGATTCTCATCATTATCAGCACACACATTCACTGTATGAATCAGTCGAAAAGTCCTGTTTTTAGAATCTTCTTCGATAATATAGTTAAGATCCTCACCAAATTGTTTCTTGGCAACTTTGATCATTGTATCTTTAACCACTTGCGCAACAATCTCTGGTTCCAAACCTTTTTCGCAGGCAATAAGCTCTATAATGTCAAGTATTTTCTCCATTTTCTTCCTTAATTTTTTTATGAACTTAAATCCAGGGTTTTAGAGAGTTTTTTGAAGTATCTTTGGTATTATAGCAAATTTTTAAGCCAATTCTAGCTACAATGCGCAAAAATTACGCAGGAGATATATAATTATGGAAATCAAAATTGCACCTATGGATTTGGGACAAGAACCACAAGTACTTCAAATTGAGAGCCTATTACAAAAACAAGCAAACAAAAAAGAAGACGTACAGGGCATACAAATTATGTATTTTGACAAGCAAAACAGCAACAAAGATTTACAAAAAGCGAAGGCTTTTTTGGAATCTAAAGGTAAGATTGTTTATATTAATGAGGTACGTTATGGGCTTGATGCGAAAGATTTTATCTATGAATTCCGGATTCTTTAGAATCTAGGTCTAGACACATAACAATGAAACTTTTTATCCAAACACTTGGTTGCGCGATGAATGAGCGCGATAGTGAGCATATTATTGCTGAACTTGAGCATAAAGAAGGCTATACACTTACAGATAAAGCAAGTGAAGCAGACTTGATAGTGATTAATACTTGTTCTGTTCGAGAAAAACCTGAACGTAGGTTGTTTTCTGAAATCGGTCAATACGCTAGAATCAAAAAATCAGGTGCTAAAATTGGAGTTTGTGGTTGTACAGCAAGCCATATGGGTGCTGAAATTCTCAAAAAGTCGCCCAACGTGGATTTTGTTCTTGGTGCGCGCAACATTTCCAAGATTACACAAGTTATTCATCAGCCTAAGGCTGTAGAGGTGGATATAGGCTATGATGATAGTCTTTATGTCTTTGAAAATACAAATAGAAGTTCCATAAAAGCTCTGCTTAACATTTCTATTGGTTGCGATAAATCTTGTGCATATTGTATAGTACCCCATACTCGAGGAAAAGAGATTTCTATTCCTGCTACAATGATTCTTAGCGAAGCCAAAAAACTTGCAACAAGTGGCGTAAAAGAATTGCTACTTCTAGGACAGAATGTTAATAACTATGGCGTACGCTTTTCAAGTGAGCATACGCCCATAAACTTTGCTACATTGCTTGCGGAGCTTGAGAAGATAGAGGGCATTGAGCGCATTCGCTTTACTTCACCACACCCGCTTCATATGGATAATGCATTTATTGATGAATTTGTGCGCAATAAAAAAGTGTGCAAAAGTATCCATATGCCACTTCAGAGTGGATCAAGCAAGATTCTCAAAAAAATGAGACGTGGCTACACAAAAGAATGGTTTTTAGACCGAGCCTTTCAGCTGCGCAAGAGGATTCCAGAGCTTACAATCAGTACAGATATTATTGTGGGTTTTCCAGGCGAAGAAGAAGAGGACTTTCAAGAAACGCTTGATGTGCTTGAACAAGTGGGTTTTGATACATTATATAGCTTTATTTATTCTCCTAGACCTCACACTCTTGCATATTCTTGGGACAAAAGAGAATATGTGCCAAAAGAAATCGCCTCAAAACGCCTTGAGATTCTGCAAAAGCGTCATCGAGAGATTCTCACCCAAAAAGCACAACAAGAGATTGGCAAAGAATATGTGGTGCTTGTAGAAAATGTTTTTGATGATGGCAAGACGATTTTTAGCGAGGGCAGAAGCGATAACAACAAGCTTATTCATATAGAAAATGTCAAACTTCCCTTAGGGGATTTCATACACACAAGGATCGTACGCAACGAAGGTGGCAGTCTTTTTGGTGTTATCAAAGATTCACCCAAATAGCACAAACACAAATCCGTGCCAAACCACGCACACAGCGAAAGGGCAAGGCAAGGGCACGCAAACACCAGCACACCGCAAGCCTTGCACACTTCAAAAGCCCAAGCAACCACCGCGTAAAAGAGTAAAAGAGATTTTACATTTTTGCATTTTGCACTTGCTTTAAAAACTCCAAGTCGCGTGCAAGATTTGCCAAAAAATCCGCGATAAAATCATTTAAAGTATCCTCTTAGCAAATACCGCGCGCGCCCTAAAAATGTGGCGGTTAAATGAGACTAGCAACCACGAAAAAAGGATTTTAAAAGTTGCAAAATCCACCTTTGATATTATCTCTATTTGTGTTGTAGGTATTTTTCTTAAATGTATAAAAGCATACTTTATATCTACCTCCACATCTTTATAAGGTGTTTTTATAATGCCCTTGTTTGCTCTTTTCATCACTTTAGCTTTTTCTCATCGTACTTAAATTTACTTTGTGCTTTTACAAAGAAACTTCACTTTCGTTTCGTTTTGACAAAAGCTTAGAATCTATGCTAGAATCTGTTTTGAGAGTTGAGGACTTGTTTAGCTCGGGGCGATTGGTTATTTCCTCAAAAGCTACGCCCTCTTTAAAAGTAATGCTTTTAGCCTTTTTCAATATCCTCTTTATTTCTTTTTCTTTAGAAATAGGATACCCACTTATGAGTAATTTATCCTTATCTTGTGTTACAAGCAAATAAAATAAATCCCTATTTTCTCCATATTCAAAAGCTTTTAAATAACCTTTTCTTAATTCTCCACTATCTGTAAGTATGTCAAGTTCTATATTTGCTTTAGCCATTGTTGGTTCTACCAAATTCAAAAAGGCTAATCTCTGTTTGCTATCTTTTGCCTTTTGTAAATGCTCCAAAAATCTTTCTTTATTAACAACTTGCTTTAAACCTTTTGTTAAAAACTCCTCTTTGCTTAGCTCTTTTGGCATAGATTCTACATTATCCCTTAAAACTTTTATGCTTTGCTCCAAAAAGGTTTTATCAATGATATACCCAGCCTGTGCTATCCTACCTTTTTCGCTTTGCATAATGTGCTTTACTGGCTCTAAGCTTTTTAAAAGCGGGTATTTAGCACTAGCATTTTCAAAGCCTTTAGCTAAAGTATCGGCTAGCTCTCTTTTTACCGCCTCTTTTAGTTCTGGCTTTTCTTTTAAGACTTTAAAGCCCTTTGTTAGTGCCACGCTTCCTGCACTGCCTCCCAAAAAGCCTAGTGCGAATTTGCTAGGATTAAAGCCTATGGTATTACCATTTTCATCGCTCTCTACCCCTGCGACGCTTCCGCTTACAAGTCCTGCTCCTATGTGTGGATTGCTTTGCAAATGTAGAGGTTTTGCATTATTTCTTTTTACCCCAATAATGTCCTCTAGCATAGTATCTAGCTTTTGGTATTGCTCTTTATTGTGCCACTCTTGCTTTTGCAAAACATCTCTTATAGCATAAAGGCTAGTTAAATCGTGTTGCACTAGATTGTATTTTAAGCCATTACTTTTTGGAATATCCAAATACTCATCGTTATATTTTTTAAACTCACTCTCTACCCATTCTCTCACGATATTTTCACTATCTATTCGCTCTTTTAGCTCTGCTTCTAGGAGATTTCGCTTCTTTTCTCCACTTTTATCTAGCTTTTGGCTTTGTTCATACAAATCCAGCACTTCATCTTTTGAGAATGTTTTTAGCTCTGTTTGCAAGTCTTGTAAGGATATGTTTTGCAAATTTAGAGTGTTTGTGGTAGAATTCTCTTTAGTTTCCGACTTAGACGATGTGCTGAAGTCTTTGTCTGCAAAACCGCTTTGGTGCGGATCTGCTGAAGTGGTGGAAACTTCATCGTTTTTATACGCTGTTAAAAGCCATTTTCTGCTATCATCGCCTTTATAATCAAGTGCTATCACTCCCTTTTTGTCGTCATAATAAATAAAAGCTCTTTTATCTATTATTTCAATCTTGCCATTTTCTATAATCTGCGGTATGGATTCTACAAACTCCCTAGCCTTTGCTTTTGCCTCTGCCTCGCTTAATCCCTCTTTGATGAAATCCTGTGTTCGTCTCTCTAGGATATGCTGCAAACCAAAGTGTGAGTCTCCCCAAACTAAGTCTATATCTCCTAATTCCTCTTTATAGAATGCCCCTGCGACTTGTCCTTGTCTTTCTCTTAAGACTTTAGCTATGGCATTTGCTCCGTCTCTGTAATTCTCGGCATAGTTTGTGCCAAATTCAGCAATAGGAGTAATGTTAAAATCCCTTTGTATATCTTTTCTTATTTGCTCTACTACTTCTTTGGCTTGTGTTATGCTTTCTAGGTAATTACTTTCTTTGATATGTTTTAATAGCTCTACTTCGCTTCTTTGATTTTCTTTGGATTGTATTGCTAGAGTTTGGTGTGGATATTGCGTGAAAATATCTGCCTTATAGTATCTAATCCTTAATGCTCTTTTTTGTTCTTTTAACTCATCTAAGGCTTGTTGTGCTTCTTGTCTTACTTGTTCTTTTTTGGTATATTGTGCCTTTATATCTTTGAGTGCTTTTTGTATTGCTTCTATTTCTTTTGAAGCATCATTCCCTGCTTTTGCATAGTTCTCATAAGCTTGTAGTGTGTTTTTTATATCCTCGTAGCTTCTAAAATTTGTTTTTTTAACTACCATTTTGCCAACACTATTGCGTTCTTTCCAATTTAGGATTGCGTAATCATTATTTTTAAATTCTTTTTGCAGATTATCCAAAATAGGTTTAATACTCGGCTTATAGTCTAGTTTGTGGTAATATTGCTCTTGCTCCTCAATCTCTTTTAATGTTTGTTTGTATTGCTCTTGTGGGATTTGCTCTTTAGATAAATTTGTGCTAGAATCCACATTGTCAATCTTGTTGGCGGAATATTGCGAAGTCTGTAAAAGCGTTTGCGAGATAGAATTGGCGTTTGGAGATTGATAAATTATTTTTGCTCCCGCATTTAGCTTATTTTGTAAATTTCTAGTTTCTTTTATCCCATTTGAAATACTGACCAAATATTCCCCATTATCAAAACTCACATTGACAAAATAATCCTCATCTCTTAAATGCTTAGCAAGTAATATTTCCTCGCTTGGCTCTTTGATGATTAAATCTGGCTCATCTAATACCGCTTTAATCTGTGGTATGTAATCCTGCCTACCTTGTGAAACTAGCTTTAAGAGGCTTCCTTTTTGTAGTCGTATCTCTTTACCTCCTAAAGCCTCTTTGATTGCCTCGCTATGCTTTGGGATATAGCTTTGCTCTAAGTTTTCTAAGCCAAAGGTCTTTAGCCACTGCTCTTGCGTTGCTTTGGTAAGGGTGTGTTCTTTGCCTTTGGTATCTTTAAAGGTTATATCTTGTAACTGCGTCGATTATCGTAATCTCCCCTCTCTATGCACTCGAGATTGTGCTGGTATGTCTCCCATAACTCTCTCATTACCTTGCGGTGTCGTATGTAATTGGCTATCAAGAGTATTGGTATCGCTAATGTTGCTATTGTTAGCATTATCAGTAGAGTTTCTTGTAATTGTGTCATCTATCTCTCCTTTGGTGTCGGTAAATTGGGAGTTTTCCAACTCTTTCCTTTTTGGAAATATTTCACTTTGGTTTTGTTTTGTGGTAGAATCTGCACTAGAAGTTTTTAAGGGCGTATCAGAGACCCCGCTGGTATTCAGTGACTTAGAAACTTGCTTGGCTTCTCTCTCATTCGGGGCTGGGGTAAAGGGTAAGCCACTTCGTAATTCTTGCAATTCTAAAGTGTATATTTTTTTATAATCTTTATCTATACTTTCTTTTACAAGTATAAAAGCTTGTGAGTTTTCATTATCAGCCATAAACTCGTAGATTTTAATTGCTTTGTCTTTGTTTTTTATATCATCTCTTGTCTGTAAAAATCTAGCCTTTGTAAATAAAGCCTCTATATTATCCACAGCCTTAAAATGTTCCTCTTGCGTGAAACCATTATCTAAGCTTTTTTGTATAGCCTTATCGCTAGTCATTTTTTTAATGCTATCTTTGGAAATTCTAGCGTTTAAGCCTGTGGCTTCGTTTATTATCTCTTTATCTTTTAGCTTTTGTAATGTACTCTCGCTTTCTTGTCTTAGTTTTTGTCTTATCTCTCTAGTGTCAATAGGTTCTAGGTATCCGTTTGGTAGCTCTCTAGTGCCTGTTTTGGTGAGCTCGCTTCGTGTCTTTGCAACACTTTGGCTACAATATCTTCTTTTGCGTGGCGCACTTCGCCAACGATAGATTCTATCGCTTCTTTTGTGGTGTTGTTAAAGATTGTGTTGCGGTTTATGGCTTTTAGCGAGATTGTGAAGTCTGAAACATCGATAGCATTCATAAACGCGCGCTTGATATGGTAGCGCAGTGCCGCGCCTTGCACCTTTTCGTTTAGCCCTTTCATAAAAGGAATGTGTGGCAAAAGTCGTATGATATGCTCAAAAATATTTTTCACCACTTGAAATTTCACTGCCCCCTCTATGCTTGTAGCGATAGAACTGCCGATTTTTTCGGTGGTGGTTTTTCGCAGGGCTTGTGCTATTTCAAAATCGTTTTTAAACAATGTATCAAAGTTTTTGGCGATTTGTATGTAGTCTTTGGCAGCTTTTGATTGGAACATCTCTTCCATACCCTCAAGGCGTTTAAAAAACTCTTTTGAGTTGAAAATATGTGCGCTATGATCGATTTCTTGGAACGTTTTTTCAAAAATATTTTGCAAAAATCCTAGCTCAAATCGCTCTCTTAATTCTGGGGTTTTGTTAAAACCTTGTGCTAGTTTTTCAAAGTTTGAAACCCCTCCTAGCTCGCCTTGCCCTTGAATGTATTTAAACAGCCTAGAAAACGTCTGCTCTTGGCTTAAGGCTTCATCGCGCAAGCGGAGTTTGTCCGCGTGCTTTAGAATGTCTTTCATCTGCGCATAATCGCTTAAAGCGGTGTTGAACAGCTCGCTGGCTTCTTTTGCTAGGCTTTCGTTTTGGGCAAAGATTGATTCTATGCCGCGCTTTATATCATCGCGCAAAAAGTTTTCTACTGCATTTTTGATATGGGTTTTAAAATTGGGGTCGGTAGCTTGTTTGTAGTAGCTATTGATCACTTTGTTGGCATTATGCAGTTGTGCAAAGCTTACGCCCTTTTCGTTGTAGATGTTTTTTTCTATAAAATTTAGTGCGCGTGAAGAGTCTTCTAAAAACACACCACTTTTGCTCAAAGATTCTTTTCTAAAATCTGTGTAGGATTTGTAGTGTGAATTTGATTCTTGCGATTGTTTGAGATTCTTGTAAAAGCTTTAAAAACTCTTTTTGTGAGAGCTTGCCGTTATCGCCTCGTAATTGTTTGTAGTTCCTATGTAATACCTGCTTTATTGTGTAGCTCTGCCTTGTGTGAAGTTGAATCTCTTGAGGAATGTGATCCCGCACAAAGTTTATATGAACACCTTTATAGCCTGTTTCTTTTTCTTTTAGTGTTATTTCTGGGCTATAACCTAATTTTTCTAGTTTTTTTTACAATTTTTTCCAGTGTTTTATCTAGCGATTCTTTGGGAACGATAACACTTGCACGCATAAAATCATTTAATGGCTTTACTCTTTGTAGCTTTGATTCTACTATGTTTTTATTGTGTAGATAAGAATCTGGGGCTTTGCGAGATTGTTAGATTCTTATGTTACTTTTTGTTAAATTTTTTAATTATTGCTGCAGTTTTATATATTTATTTTTTTTTTTTTTGTTTGATTTATTTCGATATATTTCTTAAGTGTTTTGCTTGGAATTAGTTATTTGCTGATAGTGCTTTGATAGGAGCTTAGAATGTCTGAATATCTTAGAGGTATTGCTAGATTCTGCGTGGTTCTAGCATATATTGCAGGTATAGGTGGCTTGCAAGCCAAAGTCAATGAAAATAATCAGAAGTATGGTGGATCTCTTAAGATTGGTATTAATTTTTCACACCTTTCGCACAAAGCTGGGGAAAGTTGGTCTTCTGGGCTTCATACTGCACTATTTGGTGATTATTTTTATACCTTTAAAAATGGATTTGTCCTAGGGACAGATGGCACAATTGGTGCAAGCATATCTAATTTAGTCAATGGTAGAGTAACACCACTCTCTGGCGCAGAACATCTTACAACCTACCGCCCAAGAGGTCTTTTGGGACTTATTTCAGATGGTGGTTTTTATGCTGGGTATTATTTCATAAGGCGCGAAGCTGATAAGCCACTGTATGTAGGTATAGGTATTTTTGCAAACACATTTTCCAACCAAGCCGCCTATGTTGCAATCGGTTCTATATCATCGTTTTATCTCCCCATTGAAATACGAGGCGATTTGCGTTTTAACGCAAAATGGGGGCTAGAATATCTTGCAAGCTATGATGCGAGGCTTTTTAGCAGTGTTAGAGTGATTGGGACAGCACTGGCTTCTAATGCCTCTCTTTCTATCAAGGAAGGCTATGCATTGCGATTTAATTTTGGTGTGAGATACTATATCAGTGAGCAATATTATTTTTCTATGACTTTGATTGCGCGATATGAGAGTTTGGGTGCTTCTACGAGCGCTATGGTTAGCAATGTTGCAAACACTGATACACCCGGTGTTATAGATGGTGCGAGCGCTCTTGTGCATTATCCAAGATCAAGCACGAGCTATGTTGGCATACGATTTGGGTTTGGATTCTAGGGGGTATTTATGAAACATTTTATACAAATGCAGCTTATACTAAGCACTTGGTTGAGCCTTGCTAGCCTATGTTTTGGGAATCCTGCTAGTTTTGAGAAAGATTTTAGCGGTGGGAAGCTCGTAAAAGATGGTATGTACTATGCTCTTGGTACATTTTTGGGCTATTATAATTACAATGAAGTTGATGAGTTTGGTAGCCCATTTATGCGTATGGATACTGCTATTTTTGGGCTTTCTGGGCAGGTAGGGATAGCAGCACAGAATGGACTCAAAGCTGAAGGTGCGATTAAGATTGGGTATGCACTTGGGCTTTATAGTGGTTCTATTTTAGATGTCGATAACCAAGAGCGCAATGGTCAAAGGCTTTATAGCATAACAGGGACAACTGCCGGAGATATGGAGCTTAAGGCAGGGTATAATTTGCTAAAACTATTTGGGATGCATAGTGCGAGCTTGTATTTGCAAAGTGGGGTTGGGTATTATATCACGCGCACTGAATTTATTGTTATGGATCGAGTACAGGGGTATTTGTATGTACCAATCGAGCTTGAAGGGGAGGCACAGCTAAATCAAGACATAGCACTTAGCTATGGAGGAGGTTATCGCTTTTTTGCACTGGGTAATCATTTTTCTGCGGCGAGTAAGTATGGGGTTGAAGATGACTATTTTGTGTTGCAGCGACAGGGTTTTGGTGCATTTGGCTTTATAGGGATAAACTACCTAAACACAAACCGCGCTTTACGATCTGTGCGGCTTGTGTATGAGTATTGGAGTATTGGAGCAGCAGATCCTATGCTCACAACAAGCTCCTACACAGGCGCACAAGGTTATATCTATGAGCCAAAAAACAGTACACACCGTGTGTTGTTGCAGTATAGCTTTGGATTCTAGCTTAGAATTCTTTGATTCTATACTTGCCTATAAAAAATTCTGGCTAGATCATATGGGCTAATAATTTTTTATAATCTAAGCACTGCAGACAAGCAAAATTTCTCTACCTTTCTTAGATTCCAGAAACATATTGTATCAAACAAACATTTAAGGACTTAGGCAAGAATAAGAATTCATTTGTTACTAAGCATTTCTTCAATCTTTACCTAAAATGAAACCTTGCGTTCAAACTAAAATTTACAAAGCCCTGATGTGGATTCTAGAACACAGAATTTTTAAAGCAAACATACAAAAAGCTTGAATCAAAATTGTAAATTACTATAAAATCTCATTAAGGCTTTGCCAATTATTTAAAAGGAATAATTTGGAGTTTAGCATTTATTGGTATGGTTTTGCATTCTCTTTTTCTCTATTTGCGACCATTGGAGCGCAAAATGTCTTTGTTTTGAAACAAGCACTTATGCAAAACCATATCGCAATCGTATGTCTTGTGTGTTTTGTCTGCGATATGGTGCTTGTTGTGCTTGGCGTATTTGGTATAGCAAAATTCTTTAGTCAAAACACCTATCTAACCATTGTGCTTGGGACACTTGGAAGTATATTTGTATTAAGTTATGGTTTGTTAGCACTTAGATCTGCCTACAAAACACAAGTACTAAATGATCTTGAAGTAGATTCTGCGAAAAGTTGCGTGCATAGTCTCATCTTGCAAACACTTGCTATCACGCTGTTCAATCCTCACGTGTATCTAGATACAATCGTTGTGATTGGCGCGTATTCACTCACCCTAGATACTACACAAAAGATAAACTTCTCACTTGGGGCAATCAGCGCATCTTTTGTGTGGTTTTTTTGCTTAGGGTTTTTTGCATACAAAGCAAGCGTATTTCTAAAAAACAAAAAAGTATGGATTATCATCAATACTCTCACAGCCATTATAATGTTTGTCATAGCATATTGGATATTTGATTTTACACTACAAGAAATAGCAAAACTCTAATATTATAGAACCAGCTTAATATAAAATTACATATGTTTTTCTAGGTCCATGAACACCAAAGACGGTTTGTAGCTCTATATCTGCTGTGCGCGATGGTCCAGCCACAAAAATAATATTGCTAGGAAGTATATCACTTTTACTGCGCTGTTTTTCATATGCTTTCACAAACTCAATTCCAGCAAAAAGATGTGGTACGATATTGTCTTTTGATAGCAAATAAATGCAAGTATTAGTAATAAGTGATGAAAGGCGTGGAGCATTTGGGCTGGAGCTAAGCGCAATAATTCCTAGATCTGCTATTCCACAGCGAGCTTGCACCACCGAAGTAGTGATACCAAATAGCATATCGCGCATAGAATCTATACTCTTGGTATAGGCTATCATCTCAAAGCTACTTAGAGAGTGCATATTGGCTTCCACATCTGGATTATACAATACCTGCCGATTATTTGTAGCATTTTGTTCTAAGATCTCATTAAGCGTGTTTTCAAGCTGGCTTTTTTGTGTTTCAACAACAATAGCCTTGTTATTTGTATGATTTGTCTTAAAATTCTCAAGTAAATCTTCGCCTTGCAGTTGCAATGTGTTTGTGTACATGGTTGTTTCGTTTGGGATATGGGCATTGTATGCGATAGATTCTCGGATACGCGAAAGAATAGCTTGTTTTGCTTCACTCATAGACAACTCCTTCCATTTGTACTATCTTTGTGTGTAAATTAGCGCTTATTTGTGGAAACTCCCTGTATTGAACCCAGTTTTTAAGCAATGGAAGTAGTGTAGCAAATGGCTTTATTAGTGGCGCAATCTTACCAATGCTTGCCATAGCAAAACGCCAGATCTTAGGGTTTGTTGCCACCTGTGCGAAGCGCTTCATCTGTATAGATTCCATAAAATTACGTGTACTAGAATCATTGCCTATAACATTTTTACGCCCCTGCCCTACACGCTCAGATCGCAAATCTCGGATAAGTTCTGCTAGCGGAATCTGTACAGGACACACCTCCGAACAGCACCCACAAAGAGAGCATAGATCAAGCATAGGCGAACAAGTGTTAATACCAAAAAGTTGTGGCGTGATTACTTCACCAATTGGACCAGGATAGGTGCTAAGATAAGCGTGTCCGCCGATTTTATCATACACAGGGCAATGATTTAGACAACTTCCACAGCGAATGCAACTCATTGAACGATATAAGTGAGAATCTTTGAGCATATTAGATCGGTTATTATCTAATAAGATAATATGCACTTCTTTTGGTCCATCCATTTCACCTTCTTTGCGCGGTGAGGTAATGATATTGTTATAACAAGTAATCGCACTTCCCACTGCCGAAGGGGCAAGCATAGCATCAAGAATAGCAGCATCTTCAAAACTCTCAACCACTTTTTCTATCCCACAAATTGCCACGTGGATATCAGAAGCGGTAGTGCTCATTCTGCCATTCCCTTCATTTTCTATAAGCCAAATTGCTCCTTCTTGTGCGATAGCGAAATTCACGCCACTAAGCCCCATTTTAAATTCTTGAAATTCCTTGCGCATATGGGTACGCGCAATGCCATTTAGCTTTTCTGGGTCACTCTCTAAGGGAGCATTAAGCTTTTTATGAAAAAGCTCGCCAATCTCGTAGCGATTTTTGTGGATAGCGGGCACAACAATATGAACCGGTGATTCCCCGAGCAACTGCAAGATCACCTCACCCAAATCTGTCTCGATCGCTTGCATACCTTTAGATTCTAGGTAATGGTTTAAGTGTATTTCCTCGCTAGCCATAGATTTACCCTTGAGAATCTTAGAGATTTTGTGTCGTACCATAAGGTTATAAATGATATCGTTTGCCTCATCTGCATTGCGCGCCCAATGTACCTGCATACCATTGCGCGTAGCATTTTTTTCAAACAATTCAAGTAATTCATCAAGTCTTCGCAAGTTTTTTTGCTTAAGCCGCTTACCCTTTTCTCGCAAACCTTGCCAATCTATAAATCGTGTCTGGATAAGATTCTTGCGATTGTTGCGCAAAGTATCCATAGCTTGACGTAAGTTTGTACGCAATTGCTTATTATCTAGCCCTTTATTGATGGCATTATGGTATTCTTGCTTGATTTCTTTATTAGTTACTTGTGGTGAGCTCATAGCATTCCCTTTATTTGTGTTTTAGGCGATTCCTATACGCTGTGCCAAAAAGTCATACAAATGCATAAACCTAACATTAACTCCCTGTTTGCGCATAGCACCCGTAATATTGAGCGCACAGCCCGCATCTCCAGCAATGAGATATTCAACATTACGCGCCTTGATATCCTCTATTTTGCAACTTACCATAGCATTTGAAACTTCCGGTTCTTTCACACTAAATGTCCCACCAAAACCACAACATTCCTCCTCTCTTGCAAGTTCAATAAGATCAACATTTTTTAGACTTCGCAAAAGTGTCTTAGCTGAAGAAATACACTGCGCACTGCGCAAAGCATGGCAATTGCTATGCCAAGTTATACGTACTTTTTCCCCTTTATCTTCATAACGCACACCAAGTACTTTATCAAGATACTCACTAAGTTCATAAACACGCGCACTAAAGCGTTGCGCTTCATCATAATATTGTGTATCTGCAAAAAGCTCTTTGTAATCTGTACGAAACATTCCCGTACAAGATCCGCTAAGTAGTACAATAGGGTAATCCTTGTCAAAAAGTCGCATATTATACAGTGCTACTTGTTTGGTTTCTTCATAATAGCCAGAATTATAACTTGGCTGACCACAACAAGTCTGGTTCTTTTTAAAAATCACCTCCACTCCTTCTTTTTGTAACAGCTTTATGGCATTGACACAAGTGTCAGCAAAAGCTGCGCTACCGATGCAAGTCGCATAAAAATAGACCTTTTTTGCTTGCATAATTTCCTCCCCAATAAGAATTTAAGCAAAAACAATGTTTCAGACCTAATCTTAGCGCATTTTCTCAACTATTCCCTCAAAAATTTTTAATTTCTACCATAAATTGAGAAAAATTATAAAATCTACACATATAAACTAATAGCAAGCAAATAGATAAACATAAACACCATAGGTTCAAACCAAAAATTTTAGATACAAAACCGCCAAAAATCTAAGCTTTCATTTCTAGAAAAGTTTCTTTTTGCAAATCTAATTTATCAAAGAGGGTATCGTCACTTATTGGATTGTTATTGTTTGTCGTTAATAACCTATCACCATAGAACACTGAATTTGCGCCAGCAAAAAAGCAAAGTGCCTGAAGTTCATCACTCATTGCTTTACGCCCAGCAGAGAGTCGTACATATGAAGTTGGCATAAGAATCCGAGCAAGCGCTATAGTACGTACAAAATCAAACTTCTCCACATCGGGAACATTCGCCAGGGGTGTGCCCGGAATCTTAACAAGCTGATTAATAGGTACAGATTCTGGAGGTGTTTCAAGATTTGCAAGTGATACAAGCATTTTTATGCGATCATCATTGCTTTCTCCCATACCCAAAATCCCACCAACACAGATTTTAAGCCCAGCATCTCGGACATTGCCAATTGTCTCAAGTCGATCTTCGAAAGTGCGTGTTGAGATGACTTGTGTGTAGTATTCTTTAGAAGTATCAATGTTGTGATTATAAAAATCTAACCCAGCATCTTTAAGTTTTTTGGCTTGATCTTTTGAGAGAAGTCCTAGTGTTACGCAGGTTTCTAACCCTAGTTTTTTAATTTCTTTAATAATAGCACAGACCTCATCAAGCTCCTTATCACTTGGCGAACGCCCAGAAGCCCCCATACAAAAGCGCGCACTCCCAGATTGTTTGGCTTGTTTAGCAAGCGAAAGCACCACTTCCTTATCAAGCATTTTTTCCGTTCTTGTCCCAGTAGAATAATGCGAGGATTGTGCGCAGTAACTACAGTTTTCAGAACAAGCGCCAGTTTTTATGCTAAGTAGTGTGCTAGTTTGAATGGTATTTGGAGAAAAATGCGCACGATGAATAGTGTGTGCCTTATAAAGAAGATCCATAAAAGGTTGATAAAAAATTTGCTTGGCTTGTTCAAAAGTCATAGCCACTCCTTGTATTAATAAATGATGTGGTATTATAGCGAAGTTTTACACTAACAAACAGCGAAAGTACGAGACTCTTGCTGAAATACTTGTAAATCTATAGAAATAAAAACAAAAATACACTATAATTAAAGGCTTTGAAGTATTAGCGAGGCGGTTTATCGAGATGAAAGGGAGTAGAGCAATGCTTGTACCAGACTGGGATGATAAATATAGTGTTCATAACATTCGAATCGACAAACAACACCAAAAGCTATTTGAAATAGCAAAGCACGCCGCAAATTTAATCCATAAACAAGTGGATTCCAATGAGATTAAGGGGGTTTTGCTTGAGTTGTTTGAATATATGAAAGTGCATTTTCGCGATGAAGAAATGTATATGGAGAGTATAGGCTATCCTCGCCTAGCAGAACATCACGAAATCCATAAAGACATCATAAATCAAGTAACGGATTTGGTACAAAATGTAAAGTATGATTTCAAACAAAAACTTGCCATCATTACACGTGACTGGCTCGTTGATCATATTATGAAAGAAGATATGCGCATTGAACAGTGGTATCATGACTATAAAGAATCACAGGCGCTTGATGGTGATATAGATGCAAATATAAAAATGGAGCAGAAATCAGAGATTGCACACTTTTATAAGTGTGACTGCCGCAAGTCATTCCGTGTACTTGAGACTGTGCATCAAAAAATTTTAGGTGGGCAAACATACCATTGCAAAAAATGTCGGGCACAAATTGTATTTGTCAAAGATGCGCCCTTATAATCATGCATCTATAAAACTTTAGGATTTTTAGAATGAGAATTTTTGGTAGTGTTATTTGGATTTTGTTTAGTGCCTTTATAATTGTTGGAGGGGTGGTTGGTTGCTTCACTCCGCTAGAAACACTTGCAAGTTTTGCAATTTTGCTGCCTATTTTACTTCTAATTGGTGGTATTTCGGAATGCGTATATTATTTTCGTATTAAAAGCT
Source organism: uncultured Helicobacter sp. (assembly GCA_944323645.1). Taxonomy (GTDB): domain Bacteria; phylum Campylobacterota; class Campylobacteria; order Campylobacterales; family Helicobacteraceae; genus Helicobacter_B. Next base: position 91,995 of record CALUTE010000003.1, read on the forward strand.
TTAATGGCTCTAGGATTCTGCTCCTTGATGGAATTTTAAGCTTGCTTTTTGCAATCATATTTTTTGTTAGTGGAGTTGAATTTACCTCGATCACACTTGTATATTTTGTTGCCTTTATCGTAATGTTTCGTGGGATTCTCGCACTTTCTTACGCGTTTGATATGCGCACAGCACAAATTAGCTCTTGGGGCTGGATTTTACTATTTGGGATTCTCAATATCCTTATTTCGATGATTTTTGTCATCTTTCCACAAATTGGTGGCATTACTATTGGCATTATGATCTCTGTATTGATTATATTATTTGGCATAGCATTGTTGCTTGGCTGGTGGAGTGTTTTGAAAATTTTTCGTTAGTTGTGTCAAATGATAGATTCTAGACTTTTTGTATTCCCTACACAACGCTCCATTATGGAGTTTTATGCAAAAATGCCTTCTGGATTTGCACCAAAGGCGATAAGTGTTGGGACATTTTTTTCGCGTGCCTTTATGTTGCGGGCTAGTGCACGTGTATCCAAGAGAATCCAAAAAATCATTCTTTATTCAATTATTGCTGACTTTCTTAAAGATAATGAACGATATGCACATTTATTTGTCTTTGAGCGAAGCTTCTTAGGCTATTTACAAGGTAGCGATTTTTTGCTGGATTTTTTTCGAGAAATTGCTAGTCACAACATTGATTTTGAACAAATTCCTACAAAAGACATCTATGCAGATTATGCTGATCACCTGCAGATTCTTAGTAGAATCTATGTACAATTTAATGAACGCTTGAGTGCTTATGGGTTTGCAAGGCTTACACAAAATGCTGAAGTTATACCAGAATTCATTCAGAGCTTTAGTCATATTGAATTTTTTCTTGATGGCTTTTTAAGCCCAAAGGAGCTTGATCTTTTGGCACAAGCTTGCCACTATACACCAATCCATCTTCACATTCAAACCGACTTATACAACATTAAGCACTTCCCGTGGCTGCACTATGACCTAAAAGAAGATTCTATCTATACATTCCTACTAAAATCTCCCAAACAAAACCACATCGAACAACAAACCAATCAGCAAATACAATCCAGTATTCCAACTAAGAGTACTCACAAAAAGAAATCGCCCCACTTCTGTACCAAAGCTTTACAGCAAACAAAGGCTGCTTCTATTCCACCCATAGAAGTGCTAGATTTCAAGCTTCGTATTGCGCAATGCGGTTTCGTCCTAGAAAAGGTGCGCCAGCTCCTTGAAAAAGGTACTCCTGGCGAGCGCATTGTTGTTATCACTCCCGATGAAGCATTTAGTCAATACCTTGCACTCCTTGATAGTGCTAATAACCTCAACTATGCTATGGGCACCAAACTTAGCACATCGCCAAAACATCTTTTATGGTGTGAGAAACTAGAGCAAATCCTTAATGAAATACCTCCTAGTAATACCTCAAGGTTACAATACCTAGAATCTATATTTGCCTATATCTTTGCTCTAGAACCCATAGAGCCAAATGCAGTGCTTACTCCGATTCTAGATTCTAGGGTTCTAGATAGTTTGCCACCCTGCCCTTTTAGCGAACGCTTACGCACGCAGATTCTTGAAATACTTTTTGAATACCACCAAATTCAAACAGAGATCGAACAATTATGCTATGCAGACCTAATACATATGCTATTTAGACAAATCAAGGATTTATCACTTGATGATATCAAAGGCGGCAAAGTACGCGTAATGGGAATCCTTGAAACAAGAGAAATAACATGTGATTATGCAATTGTGGTGGATTTTAATGAAAACTTTATTCCACATATCAAAGATAGTGATATGTTTTTGAACACTTTTATCCGAAAAACACTTAGTATGCCCACCTTACAGGATCGTCAAGACCTTCAAAAACACTACTATTATCAGCTCTTTACCAATACTAAATACCAAATTTTTATCACCTATACTAAAAACGATCAAACAGGCATAGCAAGCATGATTGATGAGCTGCTATTGCAACAACATATCTCCTTGCATTATACTAATGGCGATACGCATTATGCACTTTTTAAGCCTAGTGCTATAAGAGCATACAAAGAAGAAGAAATTATTGGTACAATACAAAAATGTACCTTTTCGCCAACAAGTATCAATACTTTCATTGCGTGTAAAAGAAGATTCTACTATCGTTATATTTTGCATCTTGAAGAGTTCAAAGAAACAAATCAAAAAAAAGACATAGGGATAATCCTACACAAAGCACTTGAAGAAGTATATAAACCATACATAAATCAGTACATCAACGAAAATACACTAAACACAATCATAAAGAGCTTTGAACAAAAGCTTGAAGACACATTTGCTCTAGAAAGCCATATTAACACACTACAGTACCAAATAAGTCGTTTTGAAATGCAAGGATTCTGGGAAAAGGAGCGTGAGTATGCTTATATATGTGGCAAAAAAGGTTTTATGCTTCTGGATTGTGAGCGAGAATTTCAGGCAACCTTAACGCATAATGGTGTACAGCATAATATACGAGGTATCATTGATCGACTCGATAAAGCAAATGATGCCTACAGAATCATTGACTATAAATATGCCAAAAAGCCTACTACCAAGCAATATCTCAATGCCCAACATATACAACTTGCATTCTACAAACTTGCAATGCAAAACACCCAAACATTTCTGCAAGAACCTAATAAGAATTTAGATTCTCAAATCTACTATCTACGTGGAGGACAAACCTATTTGCTCGATGAAGAGAGTTTTGAATCTGCAAAAGAGGAGATTTTCAGAGTACTTGAATGTGTTGGTCAAAAAATTTATTTTAAAAAATCTGAAAATAAATCGATATGTAAAAATTGTCCTTATGCTACTATGTGCGATCGAGGCTAGGCATTTTTATGCATTATTACGAAAATATGACATTTTTATGATATAGTGGCAGGCTTAAAATTCACCAAAGGAGACAGTATGAAAAGATTGGTTGCATTTGTTTTTTTATGTGGACTTATAACTTCAAGTTTTGCGATTGGAGTTGGTAAGTTTAAAGTTAATCCGGAAATAGGTGGAAGCGTGGGGCTTTCTACAAGAACTGATACAATGTTTGCAGGTGGTTATGCTAGAGTTTGGCTTGGTGGTGATGGTCTAACTATTGCTCCGATGTTTAAATATAACTATATTTTTGGTCCAGAAAATACAGATGGCTTTTCAAATATTCAAGCTGGTGGCTTAATTGGGTATAGGATTCTACGTTTTACGCCCTACATAGGCGCGAGCTATTCTCGCTTTCAAGATAGAATAGGACTCAATGATACAACTGCACTTAATTATGGAGTCTATTTTGATATTCCTCTTCTTCCACTAAGTGTAGGCTTTGATGCTTCTTGGCAAAAACCAAAAATAGTAGGTACAGATAGCCGAGTAAGCCAACATCAATTTGCCATCACACTAGGACTCATTTTCTAGCCTGCTTCTTACCTCGTGCATTGTTTAAAGCGCGAGGAATTCTCTTTGTAATTTATAGAATGTACACTGTATGAAATATTTTGCGTTAAAAATAGCATACTATGGTGGAGCATTTTCTGGGTTTGCACCACAAAAACAAGCAAAAATCCATAGTGTAAGCGAAACACTACAAAACACTCTTAAAAAACTTGGTATAAATTCAGAAATTCTTGGGGCTGGGCGTACCGACAAAGGAGTGCATTCACTTGGAATGATGGTTCGTATCTGTGCTAGCGCACATTGGACGCCACAAAGACTTGCTCCACTTTTAGCCAAAAAACTCTATCCAAATATTATGTTACGAGCAATTTGGGAGGTGGATAGCAGTTTTCACCCACGTTTTGGAGCAAAAGCTAGACGCTATTATTATGTTTTTTCATCCAAACTCACATCTCCATTTGTTGCGCCTTTTGTAGCATATGAACGCATAGGAGATATTAAAATTATCAGACAATGTTTAGCAATGTGCATAGGCACCCATAACTTTGCCCTATTTTGCAAGCAAGGCTCATCAATAAAAAGTACATCTAGAGAAATTTATACGGCATACCTGCGCATAAAACACTATCGTGGTCAGACATATTACATAGTCTGTATAGAAGGTAATGCTTTTTTGCGCGCACAAATACGACTGCTTGTTGGGGCAATTCTAGCTACCTCACGCAATGAAATAAGCCTACAAAACTTTACAGAACAACTCTTAGCAAAAAAACGTCATTACAGCCAACCAGTAAGCCCACAGGGACTCTACTTCGCCAAAGCACACTACGAAAATCTACCACCTAAGTGCTATCTTATTTAAGGCATAGATAGCGACTACCAAGCAGATTTTTTACTACCAAGCTTAATAATATTTACTTCGTTGTCCCAAACAACAAGCCCACTCTTTAAATCGGTCAATGTCAATAGAAAAAAGTAATCCACACGCTGCTTAGATTTTACTTTTGTATTGCGCTGAATAATCTTACCTGATAAGGAGAGCTCTGGTGCAATGATCGTACCCTTTTCTGGTACACCATACTGATTAACCTCCTCATTATCACGCGCTTTACGCACATCACTAATCATTTTATCTTTGCTTCCACCGCTTCCAGAAAACGCCATTGTGAGAATAAATTTTCCACTATTGCGCATATCACGCGTTATTTTACGAGTTAGCTCCTCTGTAGAAAAGTGTTGCATTGTATCATTTACTACATCTGATATGGCTAGCACCTTTGGTTTGTCCAATCCAGCAAGTCCTTTGACATAACCACTCTCCAAAAGTGATTGGATATTATCACTCGCTGCAGCTTCCAAATCGTGATAATCAATACCCATTGAAGAATATTCTCTAGAATCTGCATTATCCACATATTGCACACCACCACAACCAAATAAAGTAAGCCCAACACACGCTACGCTACCTAATAAAATTCTATAAACTACACCCATAAATTCTCCTATTTTAATGTCTTCTCAAGTTGTGCAATACGTGTCCAAGTTGCTACCACAGAATCCGGATTCAACGAAATTGAGCTAATGCCCTCTTTCACCAAAAACTCTGCAATTTCCGGATAATCACTTGGTGCTTGTCCACAGATTCCACAGTATTTATTATGCCTTTTACACGCATCAATGGCGCGCTTAAACATATCAAGCATTGCGGGATTGCGTTCATCAAAAATATGGCTCACAAGCTCTCCATCTCTATCAACTCCAAGCGTTAGTTGAGTAAGGTCATTTGAGCCTATCGAGAATCCATCAAAAATTGCCAAGAAGTCATCTGCTAAAATAACATTCACAGGTAATTCGCACATCACATAGATCTCTAAGCCATTTTTTCCAGATTCTAAGCCATTGCGCCGCATAAGTTCTAGCACCTTTTTTCCCTCTTCTGGCGTACGCAAAAATGGTACCATTACTTTCATATTGGTAAGTCCCATTTCCTCACGCACCATACAAAGCGCCTCACATTCCCATTCAAACGCCGTGCGATAAAGATCTGAATAATACCGGCTTGCACCACGATAACCAAGCATAGGATTCTCCTCAAGTGGCTCATATGCTGCCCCACCAATCATACCGCGATATTCATTTGATTTAAAATCACTTGTACGCACAATCACCGGTTTTGGATAAAAAGCCGCAGCGATCATTCCCATACCTTCGGCAATTTTTTTGACAAAAAAATCTTTTGGATTCTCATATCCAGAAATCAGCTTTTCAATCTCGTCACGATCTTTAATATCTTTCTTGCCATTTTGCAAATCAAGTAACGCAAGAGGATGGGCTTTTATTTGATTTAAAATAATATGCTCCATTCTTGCAAGCCCAACCCCATCATTTGGGAGCTGCGAGAATCCAAAGGCTTTTTCAGGATTGCCGATATTCATATAGATTTTTGTTTTAGTCTCACCTAGATTGCTAAGTTCGATCGTCTCAATTTCAAAAGGATGAATTCCTGCATAAATGTATCCATCCTCACCTTCTGCACACGAAGCTGTAACTTCCATTCCCGTATAAAGCCTATCCGTTGCTCCAAATGCTCCAACAATCGCAGGAACACCAATTTCACGTGCCACAATAGCTGCGTGGCAAGTGCGCCCACCACGATTTGTAATAACTGCCGCGGCTTTTTTCATCGCTGGTTCCCAGTCGGGATCGGTGTTGTCCGTTACGAGAATCTCCCCTTCTTTAAACGTATTCATATACTCTAAATCATTGATAATTCGAACTTTTCCATACCCTATTTTTCCACCAATAGCGCGTCCTTTAAGGAGTACTTCGCGTTGCGCATTTTTGTCTTTAAATCGAAATTTTTCTAAGCGTTGCGCGCTACTTTTACTCTTTTGACTCTGCACGGTTTCTGGGCGAGCTTGAACAATAAATATTTCACCACTTTCGCCATCTTTGGACCATTCCATATCCATAGGGCGATATTCCCCAGCCTCCTTTGTATAGTGCTCTTCAATCTTGATCGCATAGCGTGCAAGAGTAAGAATATCCGCATCGGTTATGGAGAAAGTTTTCATTTCTTCTTGAGTGGTTTGAATATTTTTTGTTGGATGATCGCTCCCTCGCGGTGCATAGACCATTTTTTGGTGTTTGTGCCCTAACTGACGTTTAATAATAGGACGCTTCCCTTCCTTAAGAGTGGGTTTAAATACATAGAACTCATCAGGATTTACTGTCCCGCCTACAACATTCTCACCAAGCCCCCAAGAAGAAGTAATAAAGACTGCATCCTTAAACCCTGTCTCTGTGTCAATGCTAAACATTACTCCAGCACTGCCCTTATCGGCGCGTACCATTTTTTGCACACCTACAGAAAGCGCAACCTTAAAATGATCAAATCCGCGTGAAGCACGATAGCTCACAGCCCTGTCGGTAAAAAGCGAAGCAAAACAAGACTTAATATAGTGAATAAGCTCTGTTGCTCCCCGAACGCTTAAATACGTATCCTGCTGTCCCGCAAAACTCGCATCAGGCAAATCTTCTGCTGTAGCTGAACTACGCACAGCCACATCGGCTTCCTCCATTCCATACTCTTCACTCAAAATTTTATAAGCTTGAAAAATTTCATCGCGCAAATCAGCTGGAAGAGTCGTACTAAAGATAAGCTCACGAATTTTTCTTGAACGATTTTTAAGAACATCAATTTCTGTTACATCAACGCCCTCTAGTAAATCAATAATACTTTGACGAATCCCTCCAGAATCTAACAGATACCAATATGCATCACTTGTGATAGCAAAGCCATTTGGCACTTTAATACCAACTGGCACAAGCTCTTGAAACATTTCACCTATGCTAGCATTCTTGCCTCCTACTAGCGGCACATCTTTATTATTCAGCTCTTTAAAAAACTTGATGTACTTCATTCGTTCTCCTCGTTTTAGTATGCATCTTTTGGCAAAAACTCTATATTGTAATTTATAAACCTTTATTTGCAACTTAATACAAAAGCAAAAATCAATTTGCTACAATAACTGCAACATAAATCATAATCTATAAATCACAATACCACAAGGATTTTTATGCACACCTCTACACAATTTGCTATTCAAGATATGCCAAGTATGTTAGCTAGGCATAAACTTTCGCAAGATGACTACAAGCAGATTCTAGCTATTTTGGGGAGAGAGCCAAATCTTGTAGAATTGGGAATATTTTCTGCAATGTGGAGCGAACATTGTAGCTACAAATCAAGCAAAATCTACCTCAAAGACTTCCCCACAAGCGCACCTTGGGTTATACAAGGTCCGGGAGAAAATGCCGGTGTGATTGATATTGGTGGTGGTTATAGTGCCATCTTCAAGGTAGAATCCCACAACCACCCTAGCTTTATAGAACCCTATGCTGGTGCAGCAACGGGGGTTGGTGGCATTATGCGTGATATTTTTACTATGGGTGCGCGCCCAGTGGCAAGCTTAAATTCCATTCGTTTTGGTGCGATCTGGCGTAAGGATTCTGTTGGTAAGCGACACAAATACTTGCTCTCTGGTGTGGTTGCTGGAATTGGTGGATATGGCAATTGTATGGGTGTACCAACAATAGGTGGAGAGACAAGCTTTGAATCCTGCTATAATGGCAATATTTTGGTCAATGCCTTTTGTTTGGGAATCGCCAAAAGTGATGAAATTTTCTATGGGCGTGCGCAAGGTGTTGGGAATCCTGTTTTGTATGTTGGCAGTAAAACTGGGCGCGATGGGCTTGGGGGTGCTGTTATGAGTTCAGATAGTTTTAGTGAAGACTCAAAATCTTTACGCCCAACCGTACAAGTAGGTGATCCTTTCACAGAAAAATTACTACTAGAAGCTTGTCTTGAATTGTTTAGGCAAGATCTTATCGTAGGAATCCAAGATATGGGTGCAGCAGGACTTACAAGCTCAAGCTTCGAAATGGCTGGGCGCGCTGGAAGTGGTATGCGCTTAGACCTTGATAAAGTACCTATGCGCGAAAATCATATGAACGCATATGAGCTTATGCTTAGCGAATCCCAAGAACGTATGTTGATTTGCGCTAAAAAGGGTGCGCAAGAGAAAATTAAAGCAATCTTTGCCAAATGGGAGCTTGATTGTGCTGTGATTGGTGAAGTTACACAAAGTGGTGCTATGGAACTATTTTGGCAAGGAGAGCAAATTGCACATATCCCCATCTCACCGATTGTCCAAAATGCTCCAATTCTACATCTTCCTACAAAAGAACCAGACTATATTGCCAAGGTGCGCTCCATTAACCCTCTAGAATCTATCTTGCAACACACAGCCCATCTAGAACCCACAGCCATTCTATGCACCTTGCTTTCAAGTCTTGATATTTGCGACAAAGAATGGATCTATGCCCAGTATGATAGTAGTGTACAAACAAATACAATGGTTGGCTCTGGTCAAGGTGAGGGAAGCGTAATTCGCATTAAAGAAAATGATGTAGCACTTGGAATGAGCATACACGCCCCCATCCGCTACTGCTACCTTAACCCCAAAGAAGGATCAAAAATAGCAGTTGCACGTGCTGGGCGCAAATGTGTTACACGAGGCATAAAACCACTTGCAATTAGTGATTGTCTTAATTTTGGCAATCCCAATAATCCTGAAGTTATGTGGCAATTTAAAGAATCTTGCGAGGGGATTAAACTTGCTGCACAAGCTCTCGAAACACCCATAGTGAGTGGTAATGTATCGCTTTATAACCAAACAAACAATAATGACATTTATCCTTCGCCAACTATCGTAAGCGTTGGTGTTGCACAAAATAAAGAACATATTATAGATTCTGCTCTAAGCAAAGAAGGTAATACACTCATACTGCTTGGCAATATAGATGCTGATTTTGGAGGAAGTGTTTTAGAAAAACTCTGCCAAATGGGTGTCTTTGAAGGAATGTATGAGCAAAATACGCAAGATATCACACCTTGTGGTGATGCACCACAAATTGATCTTGCGGTTGAAAAACGTTTGTGGAATCTACTTCTTACAGGTATTGGAGAAGGCATTATCTGCTCGGCAAAAGAAGTCGGAGAAGGTGGGCTTGGGATTGCACTTACAAAAATGGCGATCTTTGGAGGAAAGGGCTATAATATACATTTTAAAGCCCCTGATTATGAGTGGCTTTTTGCCCAAAGTCAAAGCTGTGTGGTCATCGAAGTGGCAGAGGAACATTTAGGCAGGCTAAAAACCCTTGCGCAAACAGCAGACATACCCTATACGCTCCTTGGAGAAGTGCAGGGCAAACACCTTCGCATCACCTTAGATTCTAGTATATCTAGGGCACCCATTGTACTTTCTTTAGATGATGCACAAAAAATATTTTTTGAAAGTTTTGAAAAGCATCTAGCCAATACAAGTGCCACTTAATCGCTTAAGGTTCAATCGTAACAGAAGGGATAAGCCTTATTCGAAAGCCATCTTCTCGAATGAGTTCAACCATCTCGTCATTGCCAACAACAGCAAATCGTCCCTCAAAGATTCTAGTAAATATCGCCTCAATCTGGGATTCTGCGCTTGAAGCACACATCTTTCTAGTAACACCACCAGGGCTTACTAACAATATTTTGCCGCCACCTTGTATTTGATAGTTTGCAAAAAAGTTATTGCACCCAACTATGCCTCGCACTTGTGAGCCGCTGAACGTAAGGTAGGCATTTTCTACATCATAAGGCACAATAACTTCATATCCTCCCATATTCATAAGTTCCACTTCCCAGCGGTATTTACTAAGCGTATAAGCACTAACACCAAGCAGTGCCTCTATAGCAAAAAGCTTATTTGTACAACACAAAAACCAAAGAACAAAAAAAATTTTCTTCATATCCTATCCTTATAATTAATGCCACATAAACTTTCCATAATACCAACTATATGCACCAAACACTCCTATATAAAGCAAAATCGAAAAGACTAGATTCTGGAGTATAACAGCAGGAATGGAGTGTTTTTTGTACCAAAAATACACCATATCAAATACTACAAAAAACAAAAACACTGGAACAATCTGCCTGCCATAAAACGCAAAAAGCATACCATAAGCACCTTTTTCTAGGAATTGTAATGCTTCAAAGATATTGTGTAAAAAACTCGAAATAAAGCCTCCATAAAGCATACTTGGGTATGCGCAAAGCAAATAGAGCAAAAAAAGCACCACATACGATCGAAAAATCGCATACCAAACACTCAAAAATCCACATACAAGCACAACAAGAATCCCAATAAAATTTGCACTAAAAAAATAGACAAGCCAAATAATGGGCAAAAAGATAAGCAAAGCGTATGTAAAGATTGTTTGCTCCATATAAGAAAGCCTCTCTAATGTGCTAGGCAATGCAACAAAAAAAACTACAACATAACATATCGCTAATAGTAATATCTTGGCGTTATTGTTGGTTGCAAGCGCACTCTTACTGCAACCTTTTATGACGTGCCACAAAGAATGCAAAAAACCAGATTGTTTGCTCATTATTACTCCTTGAGAAAGAATTATACTAGAAAAATTGTGTAAATTTGTAGATTCTAAGTTATCTAGATTCCGTGTTTAGCTCTCTCAAAGAATTAAAAACTTCTTACGCATAAACATAGCTTACAAAATGTTATAATAAACAAAATAAAGTATTCAATCTAGGGCACATAATTGCAAACACATTTAGATAGAGAACAAACTATCAATCTTGGTAGCTTTTATACGCCAAGATATATTGTAGAAATAGCATACAAAATGCTACAAAAAAGAATAAATCTCAAAGACTTTTTGCTCTTTGATAGCTCGTGTGGGTATGGGGATTTTTTTATAGATTCTGATGTATATGGGTATCTAGGAGCCGATATAGATTCTGTAGCACTGCAAAGCGTGGATAAAAATATATCTACTTTATGTGTTAATAGCCTAGAAAATGTCTCACGAAAAAAATTTGGTATCAAAGAGAATGAAAAGCTTATCATCATTGGCAATCCTCCCTATAATGACAAAACCTCAATTATTAGAAATGGTATAAAGCAAGAAATATTTGCCATAGATTCTGATCTAAAGCATAGAGATATAGGCATTAGCTTTTTACGCTCCTATGCCTTACTAGAACCAGAATTTGTCTGTGTTTTACACCCGCTTTCTTACTTGGTCAAAAAGGCAAATTTTACTGCCCTAAAGCAATTTAAAGATAATTACTGCCTTGTAGATTCTATGCTTGTGAGTTCTGCAAATTTTAGCAGGGCTAAAACACACTTCCCTATTATTATTGCTTTGTATGAGAGAGATTGCAGAGGAATGGATTATGAGTTTATACAAACATATAGCTTTACAACAAGCGAGGGCAAAAAATTACGACTTAAAGATTTTGATTTTATTACTAAGTATGTGCATAAATACCCAAACCCACACGACACAAGAGAGGCAGTGGCATATTTCCATACCTTGCGAGATATAAATGCGTTAAAACGCAATAAAACTTTTGTAAATAAGCCAAACAATAATACAATTAGAATCTTTAGTGAAAATCTCAAATACTACTACTATATCCATCATTTTAAGAGTTTTGCCCACAGACTGCCCTATTATTTTGGGAATCTTGATGTGTTTATCGATAATGCAAGGTTTTTAGAATCTGCTAAAGATTTTATGTCTTTAGATTCTAATCCACGCATTGAGGCGTATTTTACGGAGTTGTTTAGAGGGTATGTGTGAAATTTTAAGCAAATTTTTACCATTATTTGCGTAAAACAACGTAGCAGATGTGCCGCATAAACGCACTTTGCACGTTTAAACACAAGGAAACCCTATGCAGTGGAATGCTACAACATATATGGAATTTGAGGCACAAAGAAATATCGCCATCATAGATCTAATCCAAAAGGTAAAGCCTTTTTTGCAGAAATGCGAATCAATTCTTGATGTTGGTTGTGGTCCTGCAAATTCCACAAGACTCTTAGCAGAAAACTTCCCTAATGCCAGCTTGCTTGGCATTGATAATTCCACATCTATGCTAAAAAAAGCAAAGTCTCTAGAGACTACAAACTGTATATTTAGATTCTGTGATGTAAATAATGATCTTTTAAAGGTGCGCCAAAAGTTTGATTTAATTTTTGCCAATGCTTCCTTGCACTGGATTCATAATCAAGAAAAATTTTTCAAAGAAGTTTTACAGCTTTTAGAACCTAGTGGAGTTTTAGCAGTACAGATCCCTCTTGATACCACCTCACTTTTTCACCAAACCTTACAAAATCTAGCCAAAGATTTCGGACTAGAATCTAAAGATATTCGGGCATTTTATTCTCTGCAAAGAAATGAGTATTATGATATATTGGTGCAGCATTTTCAAGAAGTAGTATTATGGGAGAGTACATATATACACCCTTTGGAAAACATAGAATCTATTCTGCGTTGGTATCGTGGATCTGGGTTGCGGGCATATCTGGAGATCGTGCGTGATAAAGAGGCTTTTGAAAATGAGCTCTTAAAGAGATTACAGCAGCAAATACAGCCTCAAAAAAATGGCAATGTCTTGCTTGCCATACCAAGACTTTTCTTCATCGCCAAAAAGGCTACTACATAATGTTAGCACAAACTCTACAACTTAGATCCTTAGGTACAATACTAGAATCTAGCACAAAACCCAAATCCAAAACTTAAAATGTGTTTTGGCTCTGTGGTAAAATCTTGACTTAGAGTAGCTCTCATCGTTTATAATTAGATTCTACAAACTCAAAAGGAGGTATTATGGCATATACTATCATCGAAGTGGAGAAAAAAACAGGCGTGTCCTCACACACATTACGATTTTGGGCTAAAAAGGGCTTGTTTCCGTTTGTGGAAAAAGATGATAATCAAGTCAAATATTTTAGTGAGCGCGATGTTGAATGGGTGCGCTGGATAAATTGGTTTCGTAAATCCCAAATGGACATTCCTACTATTAGACACTATATCAATCTTGCCAACAAAGGGGATTCCACCGCACAAGAGAGACGCGACATCATTGCAAGGCAACGCGAAATAGTCGCTGATAATATCGAGGAGTTAAAGACGATTTTGGACACGCTTGATTATAAGCTTGGCGTGTATGATGAAATGCTAGCAAAAAATATCGATGGCTTTAACCCACAAAGCAAGCAGTATAAAAAATGCAATCCCAAAACACACTGCTATGAAGATTCTAACAATAAAAAGCAATGAGGCAAGATAGGCTAGCTGCAAAGAAGCAAAAATTCTAAAACCAAACAATGCAAAATACAAGGAACAAAAAGTGGCTATTTTTGAAAAGATACAATGGTTTTTTGAGAAAATGACAGGAAATACTAAAGATAGGTATGTAGGAGAAGTATTTAGAAATACAGATTCTGTGCTACCAAAAAGACCCATAGGGGTATATAGAAAATTTGATGTAACCAATAAGAGCGATCCTAGAAAATTCGTGAGAGATATGGAAAGTGGTGATGTCTATTACACAGAGGATAATGGCAAAAGTTTTGTCAAAATTGTAGAATAAAAAATATGCACTTACAAAGCACAAATAGAGGCTGCATTCCCACTAAAGCTAATTTACATCACAAAGACAAAGAGGCAAAGATTCTGAAACAAAAGAGCAAATCTAGCAAGCACCCAAATGATAAAATCTAACTAGGGGCTTCTTGTATAAGCCCTGCTTCATAGAGAAATAAAGAGGGTTGGTAGTCAATATTTTTTACCGCATCTCTTTTTGCATACGAAAGATAGAGTACTTCTTTTGCTCGCGTGATCGCTACATAAAACAGTCGGCGCTCCTCTTCGATACTCCCACCCTTTGCTATAAGCTTAAGGTTTGGAAAACGTCCATGCATAAGATCAATAACAAATACAATGCCAAATTCCAGCCCCTTACTTGCGTGAATTGTAAGTAAATTTACGCCACTCCCTTGTGTGTTTTCACTACTTCCTAGCACCATAGCATTTAAAAAACGTCCTAGATTCTCATAGCCTTTGGCAATATCTTGGAGTAGCACAACTTTACGATCTATCTTTTCTCTTACCTCATCTTTGCGTGCAAAATCCATACTGCCATCTTTACCTTTTATACGTTGCAAACACAACTGTTCAATAATATGCTCATAGAATGGGCTTCTAGCAACTTGGGTAATGATATTTGTAGGGTGTATATTTGTCTTGCAAGAACTAACAAGCTCAAAAAACATCTCCAAAAACTTCGCTCCCTCTACATTAAGCTTTGGGTGAGCAAGGATAGGGTGTCCCTTTATGGTGCGCAGTGCTATGTCAAATCTCTCAACATCTTGGAGCGTGAAAAAGTCATCAAATAAACCTAATTGCGCATTTTTAGCACGCTTGGCAAACGGACGAATACTTGTATCTGGGCGCAATAGCCCAACTCTTGCATTACCATTTCCTAGCGCACTTAAGCCTTCGTAAATTTCTTTACCCATAGCGCTCCCTATACCACTGCCATAACTTAGGACATTGATATAAGCCATCATATCTTTATGGTTATAAAGTACCGAGCAAATATCAAGCATAAGTGCAACCTCTTTTGCATCAAAAAAGCTCACTCCACCTTTTCGCTTAGAAGGAATATTTAATTCTCTTAACAATGCCTCGCAACCATCTGCAGAAGAGTTATTACGAAAAATAATAGCAATATCATCAAGTGGGTGGTTAGCAGATAGAATTCTTTTTGCCACACCCTGATATTGCTCAAAGAGCTCTTCATAAACAAGGAGTTTTGGCGGAATAGGCTCAGATGTTTTGATAACCTCAAGACTTTTTGGATAGATGCGTGCATTTTTTTCGATGACACGATTAGCAAGATCAAGTATATGGCGTGTAGAGCGATAGTTTTTGCTAAGTGTCCAAACCTTGGCATTATGATAGATTTCTTTAAAACTTGAGATGATCGCAATATCGGCACCATTAAAGGCATAAATACTTTGGTCATAATCCCCCACACAAAAAAGACTCTTTGGTTCTAGAGCCTGGATAACTTGATTTTGTAAAGGGTTTGTGTCTTGGTATTCATCACACAAGATTTCTTGGTAAGGACAAGGGTGTTCGCGCATTTCTTTAGCATATTCGATAAGCAAATCATTATAATCCATATAATTATGCTGTTTCTTTAGCATTTGGTATTCTTCAAAAATCCCTTCATAAATATCAATATACGCACCATGATCACTACCACGCGCACTTAGCCATTCCTCAAAACTTTCATTATTACGCGCATTGAGAAAAAGAGAATACAAATCAAATAAATATTGCGCTGAATAAGGAGGTGTACTTGTTTGGTGCGGATAAACTCTATTTTGGGCAATACTTTTAAAAAGTACTTTAAGCTCCTTTGGCTGCTTGAGACTTATATGGTATTTTTCTTTTAAAAACCGATAGCTCACTGCGTGGAATGTGCCACATTCTATCCTTTTAGCAATATCACCAAAACGCTTTGCTACCCGAGAAATCATCTCTTGCGAAGCTTTGTTGGTAAAAGTAAGGAGTAGAATCTCTTGAGGCTGTATGCCACTCTCCAAAAGATACGCTATGCGTCCGACGATTGTTGAAGTTTTACCTGTTCCTGCCGAGGCAATAACAAGATTGTACCCCATAGGTGCTGTGGCAGCACTGTATTGCTCGAGATTAAGACCACTTAAAGGCATTATCGCTCGATGTTTTTAATGATTTCATCAATCACTATATCTACCGGCGCAAAAGCACGTTGTAGTACCTTTAACGGTGTGCTTAATAAATCTTTAGCTAGACTGATTTGAGTTTGTGGATCTTTCATAGTACCACGCACATTTACTTGCGTAGTTACGCGCCCATCTTTTCCAAGCAATAAATACCCAACAACAGGAATCTTGTTTAAAATATTGCTAAGATTTTTTAATGTTGAGATAGAGAGTCCCATATCAATCTCTTGTGTCTCAAGCTCGATAATACCATTACCCATAACATCAATACTTTTTCCAATGAGTTTTATGGATTCTAACCCTATGTATTGGGCATTAAGTGAAATTTTAATCTCTCCCTTTTTAATCTCATATCCTTTGGTGCTAAGAGAAGGGCTTCTAAACATTACAAGTGAAGGAATTGTATCAATAAGACCTATCACATTTTGCACAATTGCAAAGCTTTTAAGTGCTGTATTTTGTATTTTTATTTCACCATTAAAAATATCGTTTTTGTAGATTCCACTCATTTCAAACAATCCACCTTCAACAACATGTTCGCCAATAACACGATTTAAAAATTCCCCGCTAAAATTCCCCGCTTTAAATAGTACGTTGCCATGGATAATATCAATATTGGCAATACCATTTTTATATGTGGCATCTGCACTTATACGATCATCACGTATTTTTGCATTAAAATCATCAAAAGGCAGCACGATACTCTTAAAGAATCCAACCATATTTTTTGCTTCAATGGCAATGATTTTTGGTTTAATACCATTTTGGTGCTCATATCGACGTTTTTGGCGCAAAAACTCATTTTCTAAAAGAATTTGTTCTTTTGTGAAAACAACCTTTTTTTCATCTGAAGTACTAAAAGCCTCTTGAAATGCTGGAATCTTGCTTGATATGATCGCATCGATGTCAATATCTATATCTTTAAAAACAACAAGCGTAGTATTGTCGTATAAATCTAACTGAATAAGCCCATTATCGCTTGCGATATGTAATTTATCGCCCTTGTATGTACCTTTGAAAATAAAATCACGCAGGATGTTTTTTTGCTTATCAAGCAAAAAGGAAGGATAGTTATTGATAGCAACTTGAAACTCAACATTATGCGCGCTTTTTAGATGAATGTTTGCACTTCCTTGCGAAAGCCCAAGATATTGCATTAGTGGCGAATATGGAGCAAACTTCCCAAAATTCGCAATTTTTGCATAGATTCCATCTTCGAGAATCTGCACATTCACATCAAGCATTGGAATGCTAATTTGCATAGTTTGGTTAAAATCCACCTCTAAATCAATTTGTGGAAGCTGCTCTTTTGTAGCCTTAAATATATCATAAGTAAATTTTTGTTCTTCTTGTTGTTTGATAAGGGCAATAATTTTTTCTTGCATTTCTTGAGGACTCATAGGCTTGGTAAAATCTAATACCACTTTGGATTTGGGCTTTGCTTGTGTTAGATTTTTATCGCTTGGCTCTGTAATCTCTACCTCTTGCATACTGTCAGATTCTGGCTGTTCTTGCGATTCTTGTACTTGGTTAGATTCTTGTTCGTTAGAATCTTGCGTGAGTATACTTGCTTCTTGCTCACTAGATTCTGTAGTGTGATTGTTGGATTCTGCAGTATTATCATCTTGATTGGAATCTAAAATTGCATCTAGATCTTGAGAATTGTCAATCGGTGTGCTCGGATCAGTGGGGGCTGATATTCCTTCAAAATCAATGATTTCTTCTGCTGGAGCAGATGTAATATCTGGCTTGTGAATGGTGATTGAGCTTGGTAGTTCTTTGTTTGCTATGGTGCCAGATTCTAGCTGGTCAGATTCTGCATTGACAGATTCTATGGGTTTTATAGCTGGATTTGCTGGTGCAATAATATCTGGATCTGTGGTGCTTGGTACTAGAATCTCTGTTGGAGCTGTCGCTTGCGCAGGTTTTTTGGGAGATATAATTGGGCTTGTTGGCTTTGGTATATCTAGGTTTGTATCTGTGGCAAGGCTATTATTTTGGGCATAGTGAGAAAGCCGTGGAATCTTAAAAGCAGGCATATAAGGGCGTGCAAGAGAATCTAGTCTAGCCATAGAAAGCTTATTTGTCGGACGCAAGAGAGATGACTGCTTAGTATGGTTTTCGCTATCTAGATCATCTAAGCGTTTAAAGAGATCTTGGGGGCTTATGAGTCGCTGGTTAATCTCTGGGTTTGTACTTATACGCAAAGAATGGACATAAAGGCTTGTCGCAAGCTTTTTATCTAAAAGGTTTAGATGAGATTTTGTATCGATATGAAAGAGATTCTCATAGCTTGTATTTTGTGTCCATATATCAAGATAGCTTTCGTTTGTGCTAGGATTTATCTTGATAGCAACTTCAGCACTCTTGGTGATAAAATCTAGCCCAAGCGCATTGATAATACCATTTTGTGCCTTAATAGAGCCTGCTACAGCTACTTTGGCATCGGGTGCAAAAGGAATGTGAATATCAAGCTGTGCTTTAATATGGGCTTGGATAGTATCTATGGGAATCTGAATATGATACAATGCAAGCAAATCACGCAAACTCTGTGTATATGACACACTTTCTGATTTAGCATAGATTGAAAGTACAGGAGTAGCATCAACAATCTTAAACACAAGATTTGAACCATCAAGTTTTGTGGAGTCAAACTGTGGTTTATTCAGCTCCAAATCAATCTGTCGATTTGCGATTTTAAGAGTTGCGCTCTGTGCGACAAAAGGTGAGATGCCTTCACTAAGTGTATATTGCGGCTTTGTTACAGAAAGCACTAGGTTGGTATTTTCTAAAAGGCTTTTTTTAAAATGTCGTTTATTAAGTTGTAGTAAAAAGCTTGCTTTTTTGATCTCTATGGTACTAAAACGTAGCGACTGAAACAACCATTTATCAAGTATTGGCGTAAGATTTGGAGTATTTTGTGCAATAAACGTGCGCACCATATTGATGTCTTGCATTTTGGAGGTGTGAGCTTTAAGCATAAGACGCTTAAAATCACTTGATCCTTGTAGAAAAATACGAAAATTATTTGTACTCACTGGTTTTTCTAGATTACTCACTCTCTTAAGCGCTGGAATCACAGAAAGCCCAAAACCAAATTGTCCATTTGTCATAGAGTAAATGATTTTGCCAGCCACTTGCATATCAGGATTGGCAATATAAAGGCTCTTTATATTAAGCTCGATTTTGTTGTCGTGATTTTGTACAGCAAAAAGTGCTTGGATTTTAGGAAAAATGAGCGAATAATCTTCGCCATTGTATAATATTGAAGCGTTGTATTCATTGCTTAGGGCTATTTTTTTAACAGACAAACGTTCAAAATACACAATGCCCCATAGCGCATATCGCACATAGCTACTAATTTGTTCGGCATCAAGATTAGAATCTTTCTTTGACTGCTTATTCATTTTGGCAATAAGGTTGATCTCGTCAATTTCTACAATAAACTTTTTATCGAGTTTTAGGTAGAATCCGTTTATATGAATATCAGCAACCTTAAAATGCTGTATTTGGATTCCGTGAGAAAGTGTTCTAAAACCAATGATAAGGGCAAAAATGGTAATAAAAAAAATAATAAATGCACTAAATTTTTTTTTAGATGGGATTTTTCTCATTCTGTTGGCTATCTTTTTTTATCTGGGATTACCTATCGCTAGCACAAAAGTAGTATATGTGCCACAAGGTTCAATAACAAGTATTATAACATATCTCTCTGAAAATGGCTTTGACATTCACCTCATTGATAAAAACATTGTGCGCTTGCTTGGCACGCCTCAAAGTGGATTGATTGATATGGGAAGCTTACTAAATGGTACAACAATAGCAAAGGGCGACTTTCTTTATGCGCTCACTTCGGCAAAAGCAGCACAAAGGGATATAACACTAATCCCGGGCGAAACATTGTATTTTTTCATTCAAGAAACTGCCAAAAAATTAGGGCTCAACGAAGAAAAACTTTGGAGAGCATACCGAAAATATGCGCCCTATGAGGAAGGCGTGATTTTACCAAATACCTATAAAGTTTCAGACACTATTGATGAAGACAATCTTATGGAATATCTTATTACAAAATCTTTGCAAACTCACAAAGATCTAGCAAATCAGTTGCTTGGACATTATAATCAGCAGGAGTGGTTTTACTACGTCAGTATGGCTTCCATAGTGCAAAAGGAGGCTGCAAATATACAAGAAATGCCAATCATAGCCGCTGTAATCTATAATCGCTTACGACTAGGTATGCCATTACAAATGGATGGATCACTTAACTATGGTCAATATTCCCATACACGCGTTACACCAGAACGTATTCGCAATGATGATTCACCCTATAACACATACCGCAATAAAGGTGTGCCACCACTCCCTGTTGGGAGCACAAGTATTGCAGCGATAAAAGCAGTCTTACAGCCGGCAAATGTAGATTATTTGTACTTTGTACGCACCAAGAATGGAACCCACTCTTTCAGCAAAACCTATAAAGAACATAAAGAAAATTTCAACAAATAGCATACCCTAACAATATAAGGATATCTATGTATTCCCAACCTCTTCTTACAGAATCCAAAATAGCACATACGCTACCAAAGATTCTTTCACCTGCAGTGTTTATTGCTGATGCACACTATATGGTAGATTCTACACCAAAGCCAGCGATACTCCGCACCCCATACAATGATAAAGTCGCCCATACGGCTTCTTTACCCTCAGATACCCCTTGCACATTTGATATTTGCGAACACTCAAATAATGATCAATTTGTGTGGTATCAAAATATTGAACTAGAAACTAGTGTTGCTCCATATCCTCGCTATATAGGAGAAAATGGCTTGTTAGGTCTGCTTGAACACCTCATCGCTTCACCACCTGCACAGATATTTTTGATGGGAGATATTGCGCATTTACTGATAGGACACCTGCCAAGCAGTACAAAGCAACATAGAGATTTTCTTGCAATAATCAACAAACTTGCACGCCTATGTGAAGTAGTGTATTTTGAAGGCAATCATGATTTTGGGCTAGATTCTGCTCTTTTCCCCAATGTAAGAATCTATCCACGCAGTTTGCAGCCTGCTGTTTTTATGTATAATGACAAATGTCTATTCTTATCGCACGGAGATTATTTTATTGGAACTTTGTATGAAGCATATATACGCACAATGAATGCCCCATTAACACTAAGCCTTCTTAAATTGCTTGATATCTTGAGTGTTGGATACCTCTACAATGCTATCACAGCTCGTATTAATGCAAAACAAATTTATAATATGCCAATGCCGGATGAGGTGTTTAGGTGGTTTGCCAACAAGAGAATGCAGTCTTATAAACAATATGCGAAAAGGCTTGGTATAAGTATTCCTTTTGGCGTGATAGAAGGACATTTTCATATCGGTATGATGACAAAAAACTTCATTGCACTTCCATCCTTTTATTGCAATCAAAGAATTTTTGTCTTATAATCTAAAGCGTTTGTTGTATAGTTTGGTTCACAGTATCAGTTTTTGCAAGTTCAAGTTATCATTTGGAGCGAGATTATGGCAGATGGTAGTCCTTTAGATTCCCAAATAGAAGGGTTCAATGAAATAGCATTGATTGATTTTCGAATTTTTGAAGTTCGTGAGGGAGAGGTTTATGAGGGTGTTTATGGCGTGAATGTTGCAAAAGTACAAACAATTATTGAATTTCCTAATGAGCTTTCTGATCTTCCTGCAAGTCCAGATTATGTGCTTGGGCTTTTTGATTTACGCGGGACGTTTTTACCAATTATTGATTTATCGAAATGGCTCAACATTAAGACCGATAAAACGGAACGTAAGCATAAAGTCATTGTCTCTGAATTTAATAATATACAAATTGGCTTTGTAGTCGATGAAGTGAAGCGCATTCGTCGTGTAAATTGGAAGCACGTCGAACCAGCACAATTTAGCTTCTCTGGTACTATCGAGCGTGGAAAAATTACTGGTACAACGCGTATAGAAGATGGGCGAACGCTATTAATTTTAGATTTAGAGAGTATTATCGATGAGCTTAATTTCTATGAAAAAAAGGCAGATGAAATCATTGATATTGTGGAAGAACACGAGAAGTTTAGTGGTCTAGCGCTAGTACTAGAAGATAGTTCTGTGGCTCGCAAAAGGGTTGTCCAAAATCTTCAAGCTATGGGTCTTGAAGTGGTTGAAGCCATTGATGGCGAGGAAGGTAAAGAAAAAATAGAATCACTTTTTGAACGGTATGGAGATGAACTATCTAAGCATCTAAAAATCATTGTCTCTGATGTTGAAATGCCAAAGGTTGATGGCTTTCACTTTGCTAATGAAATCAAAAATGATCCAAGATTTTCAAAGATTCCTCTTATTTTCAATTCCTCAATATGTGATAACAATAGTATAGAAAGAGGAAAAAAGGTAGGTGGCGATGGATACATTGTCAAATTTGATCCAAATGTATTCTATCAAGAGATCAAAAAACTTTTAACTTCAGTGTGAAGTTTCTTAAAATTTTGGTAGAATAAGCAAAATCAACAAAATAAAGACGAGGTATTGTATGGATGATATGCAAGAAATAACCGAAGATTTTCTGATAGAAGCGTTTGAAATGGTAGATCAGCTTGATCAGGATTTGGTCGAGCTAGAGAGCAACCCTGAAGATCTCGAGTTACTGAATCGTATTTTTAGGGTTGCACACACCATTAAGGGTTCTAGTTCTTTCCTAAACTTTGACATCCTTACAAACCTTACACACAATATGGAAGATGTTTTAAACAAGGCAAGGCGTGGCGAGTTAAAGATTACGCCTGATGTAATGGACGTAGTGCTTTTATCTATAGACTTAATGAAAGCACTTTTGCAAGCAATTCGAGATTCTGGTACGGATGCAAATAGTGGGATAGATATTACCAATGCCGTACAAAAATTACAAGCAATTTCTGGAAATAGCGGAGGAGAATCCAGTGCTACCACAGAAACAAAATCAGAAGAAAAACCAGCAGAATCTAGCATCGCAAAAGATTCTGATAATCCTCTCTCTGATGAGCCAGAAAAAGACTATTCGAATATGAGCGCTCAAGAGGTTGAAGCAGAAATAGAGCGTCTGCTTAAGAAACGCCAAGAAGCAGACAAACAAATGCGGGCACAAAAAAGGGCAAATGGGCAAGCTGTAGAAATTCAGGCACCAAAGGCACCAGAAGCAGAAACAAAAACCACTCCAAGTGCCACAAAACAAGCACAAAAACCCGATGCGAAAAAAGACGATGGCAAGACAGTTGCTACAAGTGTTGAACAAACGGTGCGCGTAGATGTTCGAAGGCTCGACCATTTGATGAACCTTATTGGGGAATTAGTGCTTGGCAAAAACAGACTCATAAAAATCTATGGAGATGTAGAAGAACGTTATGATGGCGAGAAGTTTCTAGAAGAACTTAATCAGGTCGTTTCTTCCATTTCAAGCGTTACTACAGATTTACAGCTTGCTGTTATGAAAACTCGTATGCAACCTGTGGGTAAGGTCTTTAATAAGTTTCCAAGAATGGTGCGCGATCTTTCGAGAGAGCTCAAAAAGAACATTGATCTTATTATTACAGGTGAAGAAACCGAACTTGATAAATCAGTTGTCGAAGAAATTGGGGATCCGCTCATTCACCTTATTCGAAACTCTTGCGATCACGGGGTGGAACCTGCAGAAGTGAGAAAATCTATTGGCAAACCAGAAGTTGGTAGAGTAGATCTAAAAGCCTACAATGAGGGAAATCATATTGTTATTGAGATTGCTGATGATGGAAAGGGGCTTGATGCAGATCTCTTAAAACAAAAAGCGATAGAAAAAGGACTTTTATCCGAAAAAGAAGCTGATTCTATGAGCGAAAAAGAGGCGTTTAGCATTATCTTTAAGCCCGGATTCTCCACAGCCAAATCAATCTCAAATGTATCCGGACGCGGCGTGGGAATGGATGTTGTTAAGACAAATGTTGAAAAGCTAAATGGAATCATCGAAGTAGATTCTGAAAAAGGTGTAGGGACGACATTCAAGCTAAAAATTCCTCTAACGCTTGCTATTATGCAGGCATTGCTTGTAGGAGCACAAGAAGAATACTATGCTATACCACTCTCTTCTGTTATTGAAACTGTCAGAATTGGGCAAGATGAGATCTATAGCGTAGATGGTAAATCTGTTTTACGCCTGAGAAATGAAGTGCTTTCTCTTGTGCGTTTAGCAGATATTTTTGGGGTAGATTCCGTGCTAGAATCAACAAGTGAGGTATATGTGGTTATCATCGCTATTGCTGAACAAAAGATCGGTGTAATTGTGGATTATCTCATTGGGCAAGAAGAAGTGGTTATCAAATCACTTGGTTATTATCTCAAAAATACACAAGGAATTGCCGGTGCAACAGTGCGTGGTGATGGAAAGATCACATTGATTGTGGATGTAGCTGCCATGATGGAAATGGCAAAAGATATCAAGGTCAGTATAAATGCCGCAATGGAAGAAGCACAAACTGCAAAAGTTAAATCAGCCCCTTCAGATTATGTTGTCCTAGCGATTGATGATAGCAGCACTGATAGGGCAATTATGAAAAAATGTCTCAAAAGCCTTGGTGTTACTGTGCTTGAAGCAAGCAATGGGCTTGAAGGTTTAGAAATTGTCAAAAATGGTGATAAACCTCTTGATGCGGTACTCGTGGATATTGAAATGCCAAAAATGGATGGCTACACATTTGCAGCCGAAGTGCGCAAGTATAACAAATTTAAGAATCTTCCTCTCATTGCCGTAACAAGCCGAACTAGCAAAACGGATCGTATGCGCGGGGTGGAATCTGGTATGACAGAATACATCACAAAACCCTACACACCAGAATATCTAGTCAATGTTGTCAAGCGCAATATTAATCTCACAATGGGAGAATAGCTATGAGTGATAAGATTAGAGATATTTTTGAACAGCAAAAAATGCAAAATGATATGGGTAGAAGTCTCAATGAAGCGCAAGATGATGTAGAGGATATTCTACAGGTTATTGGTTTTGTTGTTGGCAATGAAGAATTTGCTGTCCCTATTTTGAATGTCAAAGAGATCGTAAAACCTACAGAATATACGCGCGTGCCAAGTACTCCCCCCTATGTTATGGGTGTTTTCAATATGCGCGGTAATGTGTATCCACTCATTAATCTGCGTTTGAAGTTTGGATTACCAGCCATTAAACAAGATAAAGATACACGTTATTTGATCCTCTATAAGAATGATCAATATATTGGGTTTGTGATTGATAAACTTACTGCTGCTATTACCTTACCAAGTTCTAGCATTGCACCTGTTCCAGAAACAATTGCTCATCATCAAGCAGGTATGATTGATAGTGTTGGCAAACGCGAGGATCATCTTATCACTATTCTTAAAATAGACGCTTTGCTTAAACGCGATTTTTAGGTCGTTTGTCCGGGCTGGACTTTACGATTTTTATCATACTTGATTGCTTTTATCCATATTTAGCTGGTTCTAAGCCTTTACATAATCTCAAACTATGCAGACCAAATCCCTGCAGAATCTAGTTTTAGTTTAGCAAGATTCCAAAGAGACTATATCTGCCCCTTCTAGCTTTAAGAGTGCTTTCTTTTTTTCTAACCCTCCAGCATATCCTCCAAGCCCATTTGTAGCTACAACACGATGACAAGGGATAATAATGGAAATTGGGTTCTTTCCTACAGCAGCACCCACTGCACGCGGAGCTATTTTGCGCCCTGTTTGTTTTGCAAGGTATTGCGCAATCTCACCATATGTACATACTTCACCATAAGAAATCCTCTGAAGTGCTTGCCACACACTAAGACAAAACGAGGTTGCCTGCAACTCGAGATCACATGTGTATTTTTGATTTTTTCCTAAAAAATAATCCTCTAGCCATCTTTTTGTTTGAGTAAGGATATCTATTTCTTTTTCTATACGAGTACTTGGTAAAGATCTTGCAAAATATTTCTGCCCAACAAAATATAACCCGACAAGCTTTTGCTTATTGCTTGCTAAAAATATCTCGCCAAGAGGTGAATCATATGTGCTAACAAAAACCATATATAGCCTCAAATTTTGTTTTTAGACTTATAGCTGCTCCCCACTTAAAAAATGATAAAGATTTCATATTCTATAATATGCTCTTTCATAGACACTAGATTTTACGATAAAACCTAGTGTTAGATTCTACCAAAGGACTATAATGGGAAGAGCATTTGAATACCGTAGAGCAGCCAAAGAAAAGCGCTGGGATAAAATGAGTAAGATTTTTCCCAAACTTGCCAAAGCTATTACTATGGCAGCCAAAGAAGGTGGGGGTGACCCAACAATGAATGCCAAACTACGCACTGCCATAGCTAATGCTAAAGCGCAAAATATGCCAAAAGACAACATTGATGCGGCAATAAAACGTGCAAGTGGTAAAGATGGGCAATTTAGTGAAATCACTTATGAGGGCAAAGCTGCTAATGGCGTATTAATCTTTATAGAATGCACTACAGATAACCCTACGCGTACAATTGCTAATATCAAAAGCTATTTTAATAAAACTCCTGGAAGCCAGATTGTACCCAATGGCTCACTAGAATTTATGTTTGCGCGCAAAAGCGTATTTGAATTTGCGAGACCAAATTCTTTAAGTTTGGAAGATTTGGAGCTAGCACTTATTGATTATGGTTTGGAAGAATTAGAATCCATAAATGATGACGAAGGAGAGTTTCTTGTTGCCTATGGAGACTATAAAGACTTTGGCACACTCAATGAAGGGCTCGAATCATTAAAAATTACCCCAAGAAAAGCCACACTGCAACGCATTCCAACAAGCCCTATCACACTAAATGAAGAGCAAATCAACGAACTTGAAAAACTGCTAGATCGAATCGAAGAGGACGATGATGTGCAAGCAGTCTATACAAACCTGGCATAATACGATATTAGAATTTCTATAAACTCCAACCTAAAATCTATGCGCGCATAGTCCGCATAGCATTTGCCAAAGCAATAAGCGCAACACCCACATCACCAAAAACAGCCTCCCAAATGCTTGCTACACCTAGCGCACCAAGTACCATAAATGCTGCCTTAATACCAAGCGCAAAGATAATATTTTCATAGATAATGATTTTTGTCTTTTTAGCAATTTTGATAGCACGCAAAAGTGATTTTAACGAATTATTTAGGACAATTACATCAGCATTATGACGCGAAATATCACTACCACTCCCCATAGAAATACCAACATCTGCAAGTGCTAGCGTTGGTGCATCGTTTATGCCATCGCCTACAAATCCAGCCTTACGAAGTGTGCGCTCTTTTAATGCAAAAAACTGCTTAGCTTTATCTTGTGGCAAAAGCTCACTATAGTATGCTATATGTAGTTTATCACCGACAATTTTACAAGGATACGCACCATCACCACTTAAAATCACTGGCTCAATGCGAAGACGTTTTAATTCATCTATTACTTCGATTGCCTCATCTTTTAACTCATCAGCAATCAAAATATAGCCTAAATACTGTTTATCTCGACTAATATGAACAACTGAACCTTGAATGTCGCACACATCATGAGAAATATCAAACTTATGTAGAATCTTATCATTACCCGCAATAACCTCGTGATTGCCACAGACTGAACGTACTCCAAGCCCCGATAACTCTTCAAATTCACTGATATTATGCGTATGCCCTAAATTATCATAAGCACTTTTAATGCTTTGTGCAATAGGGTGGGAAGAGAGATCTTGCGCACACTTGGCAAATCCAAGTACTTCCGCTGCGCTTACGCCATCTTGTGGAACAACCTTAGCCACCTTGAATACACCCTTTGTAAGCGTGCCAGTTTTATCGAATCCAAGCAAAGAAAGCTGACTTAGTGCCTCAAGATAGTTAGACCCCTTGATAAGCACGCTAGCACGACTACAAGCAGCAATCCCTCCAAAATACCCAATAGGAACAGAAATCACAAGGGCACAAGGGCAACTCACCATAAGCATAACAAGCGCACGATATATCCAATCTTGTAGATTCTGCCCAAATACAAAGGTTGGTATAATAACCATAAAAAGCGCAATCATAAGAACAGCTGGTGTATAATAACGCGCAAAGGTTGTGATAAAATTTTCAGTACGGGATTTTTGTGTTGTAGCATTATTAATAAGATCAATGATTTTAGCCATTTGGCTCGTTGTATAAGGCTGTTCGACCTTAAGGCGTACTGCATTGTTTAGAGCAATGCTTCCAGAGAGAATCTTATCTTGTTTTTTGGCAGTATTTGGCAAAGATTCTCCACTAAGAGCTGAAATATCAAAACAAGCCTCTTCCTCAAGCAACACAGAATCTACTGGCACCATTTCACCAGCATATACGATGATTTCATCTCCAACGACAAGATCCTTAGCTTCTACAGGATACACACCATCTTGTTGCACTCTATGACCAAGTGGCGGGGTAAAATTTGCCAGCGAACCTATTGCTTGTTTTGAGCGCTTGATACTAAGATTCTGCAAATATTCGCCTGCAGAAAAAAAGAGCATAATACTCACTGCCTCTTCCCAAGCATCAATGCAAAATGCCGCCATAGAAGCAATTAACATAAGGATATTTTCATCAAAAAATTCATAGCGTTTAAAGCTCTTTAGTGCTCCTTTGAACACCTCACGTCCAGCAATAATATAAATAGAAATCCAAAAAACCTTAAGACAAAACATAAAAAATTCATAATCTCCATAGCTACAACCCTCATTAGCAAGTGGCTTAATAGCATAGTATTCTACGCCAATGCTGCCCAAAAATAGCACAATAAGCACAATAAGTAGCACTAATTCCTTGTTGATAAATGTGTATTTTGTATGCTTTATGGTTGTTGTAGAGCTAGAATCTAAAGGGCTGATGCGCACTTTTGGCTCAATGTTTGCAATGACTGCAAGTACTTTTTGCATATCATCACAGTCAATTAAGAGTTTATTGTTTGCAAAGCTTATTGATACAGTGCGCACACTTTTTTCTTTGCGTAAAGCGTTTTCTAGTTTATTTGCGCAATTTGCACAATCAAGATTTTCTATAAGAAATTGTTGCATCTTAATAACCTTATAAAGGGGTTTATAGAGATAAATATCAGCAGCTATCCTATATTGAAAAAAATAATGAATGAAAAATCATATCGTGCAAGAATTATGTGCTGGCTTGGTATAAGCCGAGTTCTGTCGAGGGTGGCTATTTGTCTAGGATATGTTTCACAACACATCTCAAGCGAAGAGCAAAATTTAAGACATATACCAAAGCTCTTCTTGCTACAGATTGGGTTTGCATAGACAAATCTAATTGCTTAGATTCCGGTAAGCTCTTACCTCACCTTTTCACCCTTACCTTAATTTGAGGCGGTTATTTTCTGTTGCACTTTCCCTTAGGTTACCCTAGCCATTCGTTAAATGGAATCTTGTCTTTGTAGCTCGGACTTTCCTCTCACTAACGCGAGCAACCACCACCAAACCAACACAAGGAGTATTATAGCAAATTTTGTTCGGGATTTACATCAGAGAAAGAAGTGTAAAATCCAGACTCTAGTAGAGCCTAGATTTAAATCTATTCAGAAGCTTCAATCTGGATTCTAATAAGAACCTCATCGCTTACTGCTGCATTTGCTGTACTGCTACCTACCTTAAAATCTTTGCGATTGATTTTACCTTCAAGCTTTAGAGCAATAATTTGCTTTTTTGTCATTGTATTTTGTACGGGACCCTTAATTACCGTATCAAACACAACAGGCTTTGTGATACCACGAATCGTTACATCAGCGGTAAGTTTATTATCTTTAAAAGATTTCATCACAAGCTTGGCATTAGGGTATTTCTTGGAATCAAAAAAATCCGGCGCATTAAGATGCTTATCGCGAGATTCATTTTTTGTATCAACAGATTGAATCTCTACCTCACCCTCTAATGCAGTAAGTGTTTTGTTATCCTCATCAAAGTCGATCGTACCGGTGAATTTATTAAAAGCACCATCAACATCACTAATCAGCATATGCGTAACTTGAAAATTAACTGCAGAATGTGTTGTATCAATATTGTAGGGCTTTGCAAAGCCAACACTTAAGGCAAGAGCAAGAATCGAGCTAACAACAAACGTTTTTTTCATAGTATGTCCTTTTTGTAGTTTATGCCTTCACAGCAAAGGAGATTTTATTCTATGAGTACTTAATATCCTATTAAGTTTGCTATAATGCTCAAATGCCATATCACTCCTAATATCCTAAGGAATATCAATGATTTTAAGCATAGAAAGTAGTTGTGATGATAGCTCACTTGCTATCACAGAAATAACAAATGCCAAGCTGCTTTTTCACCAAAAAATTTCTCAAGACAATATTCACAGCCGCTATGGTGGTGTCGTTCCTGAAATTGCTTCAAGACTCCATACACAATCTCTACCAACCATTCTAAAACAAGCCAAAGAGTTTTTGGGCGATTTTAGTAAGCTTAAAGCAATTGCTGTTACTACAGAACCAGGGCTTTCGGTAAGCCTAATTGAAGGGCTAATGATGGCGAAAATGCTTGCTCTTAGTCTGCAGATTCCCCTTTTAAGTATCAATCATCTTATTGGGCATTTTTATTCTCTATTTATCAACCAACAACAAGCAATCTTTCCTATGAGTGTGCTATTGGTTTCAGGAGGGCATACACAAATTCTACGCGCACACGATCCTGCACACTTTGAAATCATTGCCCAAAGTAGCGATGATAGCTTTGGTGAAAGTTTTGATAAGGTTGCAAAAATGCTGGGATTAGGATACCCTGGAGGTCCAATCATAGAATCTTATGCCAAACAATATCCTAAGCACCTAACACTTGCTCCGTTGCCCCTACCACTAAAAAACAAGCAATCGCTGGGATTTAGCTTTTCTGGGCTCAAAAATGCAACTCGACTCCTAATCGAATCTCTAGAAAATAAGCATATATCACACCACATAGATTCTATCCAAACAACAATACCTAAAAAATCTAATTCTACTTACACAGAATCTAAAAACGCACAAAAGCTACAATTTGTCTGTGCTTCGTTTCAGCAGGCAGCGATTGCACATATTTGTAACCAAATTGAGCGCTATTTCAAACAGAGTGTATCAGGTAAAAGGGTGTTGGATTTTGCGATTGTTGGTGGTGCAAGTAGTAATCTCGCATTACGTAGCGCAATAGAAACGCTGTGCCATACATTTGGTGCCAGACTTCATCTTGCGCCTTTAGAATTTTGTACAGACAATGCAGCAATGATAGGACGTGCCGGAATCGCAGAATACCAAGCAAGACACTTTATGGATATAGAGCGTCTTGATATATCCCCAAGAAGTACAACAAAGTTGCTCTATCAAGCAAATACAATCTACTGAATTATATCAACATTTGGTGGTATGACAAAAGAAAATTCTTCATCTTTAATAGGTATATTAGTCTGGACATTGTTAAAAACAATCTCAATAGTGTTGTCAAATTCGTCTTGGAAGGTAATTGTAAAATCTTTTTTATTGTGGTAGGTTAATACATAGTTTGTATCATTAAATGCAGCAAGATACGTGCCATCCTTTTGCAAACGCGCTTCGTGTAGAATGCGGAGAAAATCTATCTTTTGTCCAGTTTTACTTATACTCACTTGCTCTAAAAATGGCTCATATACAAGCACCTGATTACCATCAATATAAATTTCTTTTTTCGTTGGTTTTTCATAGATCCATTTGGCTTTGTGTGTCCTATCGGAATTTTGCTTAATATAAAAAACACCACTATATAGAAGTGTATTATCCTGACTTGTGGTCTTTTGAATAAATGTAGCTCGCATCGAGTTAAAATCTACCTCTAAAGCACATAAACTAACCCCAGCGCCTATAAGCACCACAAAAGCACAAAAGCAGAATCTAAGTGTCTGTACCATTGTTATTTATTAGTGACAACCACAAGAATGACCGCCTCCACCACAACAGCCGCCACTATCGTGTGTTTCATTACTACCACATCCGCAACCACTACTACAACCCCCAGCTCTTCCTTGCATAATCTCTTCTGCTGTTGCTTCACGCATATCAGCAATCTCAACATCAAACAACAAAGTCTTACCTGCTAGAGGATGGTTATAATCAATCATTACGCTTGTATCACTAAAATCCTTGACAATAACCTGCACCGTCTGCCCATCTTCTGCCTGTCCAAAGAGTGTCATTCCTTTTTCAAGTGATATCCCTTCAAATTGATCTCTTGGTACTTCTTGTAAAAAATCTGCCTGATAAACACCATATGCATCTTCTGGGGCAATAGAAAGATTAAGTTTATCACCTTTTTTTGCACTTGCCACAGCCTTTTCAAGCCCACTAATCACCTGCCCTGCACCAAGCAAAAATTCCAGCGGTCTAGAATCTAGATTGCTATCAATCACCTCTTGTGTTTGGGCATCTTTAACTTCATACATTATTGCTACAACTTGACTTGGAGAACTCATCTTTTTCCTTTATGATTTATTTTTTAGGTTTTTAGCCTTTTTGCCTTGTTCTGAATCTGGATACAACTTAATCAGTGTATCTAAAAACTTATTGTAATTTTCCATATCTTTAGAATACCTAAAAGACCAAGCGGTATGCCACAAAAGTATTGGCATATAACTAGCTTTATCATCTAACGCAACACTTTTTTTATACATACCAATAGCTTCTTTAAATCGACCTAGCTGATACTCAATCTCACCAAGCATATAGAGACACGAGGCATTTTTGTAGTTGTTTTGTACAAGCCATTCATAACGTTCTTTTGCCTCATCAAGCTTTTTATTTTGATAAAGTTTTTTTGCTTCTTCATGGATTTCTTTATTGCTAAGATTCTTGAATGTTTTTGGCTTATCAGTTTTTTTGGCTTTGCTAGTTTCTTTAGATTTAGATTCTGCTTTACCTAGCGCATTAAGCTCATTTAAAATATCTTGATTAAGCTTTGTCGTAAGTGCGGTTAGATCTTTTATTGTGGCATTGAGCTTTTCAATCTCACCACTCATTGTTGCAATAGTTTGATTCTGCATCTCAAGACTTGCTTGCAACGCTTGGATTTTAGTTTCTTGCTGGCTTGTTAAGTCTAATAAATTTTTGATTCGCAGAGCCTGCCCATCTAAAACGCTCTGTAACCCCTCTTGGGATTGTTCAAGCACTTGGATTCTTGTACTATAATCAATCGCTAGATTCTCAAGATTCTTACTGGCAGACTGAATGCTTTTAAGCTGTTTTTTTGTTGCGCCACTTTGTAGTTCAAAAGCAGAAGGCTCTGCTATAAGATATGTGCCAAACAAACACAAAAGCAAGATAAAACGCAACAAAGCTCTACTCTCCTATACTCTTATCCACTTATTTTTGGGTATAACTACTCTGCTAACCTAATATCGGAGCGTCGATTTTTTTGGTAGCACTCTTTTGTTTTATCCGTACAAACTGGCTTGCTCTCGCCAAAACTCACAACACGAATGCCGTCTTTATTGATACCTTTTACCACAAGCGCCTCGCGTACCGCAATAGCACGTTTAGTACCAAGGGCATAGTTGTATTCATCTGTACCAAACTCATCAGTATTGCCCTCAATCACAACCTGATAGTTCGCTCTAGAACTAATATTGCTAGCAGCTGCGTCTACAACTGACTGCATATCTTGACGAATATTGTATTTATCAAAATCAAAATACACACTATTCACCGAATCAACTTCAATAGTACCGCCATTCCCAGATGAAGATGTATTATCTGAATCAACAGGTTTTGATGGCTGACTTTGCGATGAATCACCATCGCTACCAACATTAACTTTCTTGTCTGGACAACCTGTGAGCATAAAAAGTGCCGCAAAAACACTCAATACTATAGCTTTATTTGTCATAGAAACTCCTTTTGTATGGTTGGTGCTGATTATATCAAATATTTACAACTTTTTGTCTGTTTTCTAAGTATTGATTTGTATTGCATATATGTAGAATTCCAAATAAAACCACCACTATTTTTGCCATTCAAAAGGTTGTTTGCCCTTAAGGAAGCGTAAGCGATTAACCTCAAGAAGTACCTTAATGATCGCTTCAAAAAACACAGGTGGAATCTCTTGATCTAGTTCAGCATCTTTGTAAAGACTCCGCGCAAGTTTTGGATTCTCGATAATTTCAATTTCATTTTGGCGTGCAATATCTTTTATCCGAATTGCTAAATGATCAATACCTTTTGCCACAACTCTTGGAGCATTGTCTTTTTGCGGTTCAAATGCTATAGCTACGGCATAATGCGTAGGGTTTGTTACCACAACTTTAGCATCAGGTACGGCACTCATCATACGACTCATAGCGTTTTTACGCATAATCTGCCGAATGCGCGCCTTGATTTCAGGATTTCCTTCGTGCTGAATAAATTCATCTTTGACTTCTTGCTTACTCATACGCAATGTTTTGATATACTGCCTGCGTTTTAACAAGAAGTCTGCAAATGCCATAACAGCAAACACAAAAAGCATTGAGCCAATGAGAATCAAACATTTATCGCGCCACCAAAGCACCTGATGCATTAGCCCCAAATGAGCCACACCGGCAATATCGTGTAAAAACAAAAATAATATCGCCCCACCAACCACAAGTGCCACTAACACTTTAAGCGTAATCATACCACCATCAACAAATTTTCTAACAGAAAAAACATTTTTTATACCATTGACAGGATTAATCTTACTAAACTTTGGTTTTATGGCTTTTATAGTGAGCAAGAAACCAAATTGCATAACATTGCCCATTATGCCCGCGACAACCAAAACCAAAAAAATTGGCAAAAGCATAATTCCAGCTGTGCTTACCAACATCCAAAACACATTGACAACATCATTTTTTGTAAAGTCCTCTTTAGGAAATGCAATAATATACACATAGATATCGCGAATTTTCTCAAGCCAAAAAGGAAAAAGAAAAAATAACACCGCCAATCCCACGAACATAATAATAACTCCGCTGACTTCAGGGCTTTTGGCAACATTACCCTCTTGTTTAGCTTTTTCTAGTTTGTGTGCAGAGGGAGCTTCGGTTTTTTCTTGCTCATCTGCCATAGTTAGCAAACTCGCAATTCATTATAGAGGCTATCACGTTCAATCGGTATAAATCCAGCATCTTTAATTTGTGTTATCATCATTTCTTGTGTCATACCTCGTTTTGACCTTGCTCCAGCAGCTGATTGTATGCTTTCATTTTCTATAGTCCCATCCATATCATCTGCACCAAACTCTTGCGCTACAAGTGCTAGATTCGCACCTAAAGTCGCCCAATATGCCTTGATATGAGGAATATTTGCAAGCACAATACGAGCAATAGAAATAGTCTTTAAAATCTCTTGCCCACTTGGGCTTGTTTGAACATTGAGAAAATTATTTTCTCGTTGGTACAAAAGTGGAATAAAGGCGTTGAATCCGCCATTTTTAGATTCTACAATATGTGTATCACACTGAGTGTGTGCCAACCTAAGCATATGATCAAGCCTATGAACCCTAGATTCTACGTGTCCAAATAGCATTGTGGCATTACTCATTTTGCCAATAGAATGCCAATAAGAATGGATTTCGAGCCAACGTTTGGAGCTAACCTTACCAGAACAAATATGCCGACGTATTTTTTCATCAAATATTTCTGCACCACCACCAGGCATAGAATCCACACCCGCACACGCCATATCTTCAAGAACTTTTTGATACCCAACACCAAACTTTCTATCTAAGTAATCCACTTCTGCAGCCGTCATTGCCTTAAGATGCATATCGGGTAATGCCTTTTTGACTTCAGAAAAACACTTCATATACCATTCATAAGAATAATTTGGACTATGAGCTGAGACAATATGCACTTCTTTTGCGCCTTTTTTGTAAGAAGCAATCGCTTGCGCGATAATCTCATCAATCGTCATCTCATAGGGATTTGGGTTTTTTCTACTCGCAGAAAATGCACAAAACTTACACACATCTGCACAAATATTGGTTGGGTTAATATGGCGATTCATATTAAAAAAAACTTTTTTACCATACTTTTGCTCACGAATCGCATTTGCCACTTCACCAAGCACAAAAATATCATACTCATAAAGCTCTGCTAATTTATCTGCTTCAAATATATGTCCTTCTAATACTTGCTCTAATAAATCCACACATACTCCTTAAATACTACCATATTTGCACTTCTGCCCGTGCTGTTTTATACAATGTCTCTGATGACCCTTCGATCTCATATTCTATCCCAAATCCATACTTGATATTCGCTATACCGCTTTTTTTGATTGTTACACTTTGATATGCATCATTTGTAACAGGAAGTGAGCCTATCATCACATTAGCACGAGGAGGAATCTTTTTGCTAAAACTCTGTTCTGATACCAAATCTCCATCCATATACAATGCACCATAAACTACAGTTACAAACATATCTGTGAGGTTTGTTATAGTAACATTCACGCTCCCTGAACCCACTCGGAATGGCGAACTTGTAACGCGAATTTCTTTGTTTTGCGCACTCATTCCAGGCACATTGACATTACCTAAAATATAGCGTGCAGGCGTATCGCCCTTGTTATTTTCAACATCCATATCTGCTCCATAACTCATCAATAATGAGATCAATGTACTATTTCGCAAGGCAACAGCATAATGTAATGGTGTATTGCCACGAATTGAATCGCGTATATTGGGGTTTGCTCCTTCTTTTAATAGAATCTGGGTAAATTTGACATTATTAAATTGAACGACTTTATGCAGTGCAGTTTCCCCGTGAGATATGGCATTTACATCAGCACCACGCCGCAATAGCAAATACAAAATCTCTGTATTGTTTTTGCGTGCTGCATCATAAAGTGGAGTGCTACCACGCAAGCGCGTATTGACATTTGCGCCCAAATCTATACCCTTGCGCACTTCAGCATAGGTATTTGAAAACAACAAGCTATCATAGCGATTTGCCTCGCACATCAAAAAAAGCAAGCCAACAAGCACTGCAACCCTGCTAGATATCACTATGCTTTTTTTATATATTCTGCAAAATACCAAAGAGGCAAGCAAAGTTTGTAATAAATGTCTTTGATTCATTCTTGCTCCTTACGAAAGATGTGTCTGTGCAAGTGCTTTGATCTTTTGATACACAACCTTAAAATCGGCGCCATATGTTCGACACTCGCTAATTGTTGTAAAAAAATTTGTATCTCCTATAAAACGCGGCACAAGATGTATATGCAGATGCTCTGGAATCCCAGCTCCACCTGCTACTTTAATGTTTGCTCCAATATTAATCCCTTGTGCCCCAAATGCCTCAAGCATTACCGTGCTTTTTTGTGTGATAGCACTTATATGTGCCCATTCCAAAGCACTAAGATTGCTCGGAGAATCTATATGGCAATGTGGAATAAGCAAAATATGTCCAGGCGTGTAAGGGTAACGATTCATCACACCATAACAAATTTCATCACGATAAAAGACAAAGTTTTTTTCATCATCCTTGATATGGAGTGCAATCTCACAAAATGGGCAACCCTCTATTTCTTGCTCAAAATATTTCGCACGCCAAGGCGCATAAATATGCTCCATTTTCTATCCTTTAAATATAGCTTGGTGCATCATT
Organism: uncultured Helicobacter sp.; assembly: GCA_944323645.1. Classification (GTDB taxonomy): domain Bacteria; phylum Campylobacterota; class Campylobacteria; order Campylobacterales; family Helicobacteraceae; genus Helicobacter_B. Next base: position 129,741 of record CALUTE010000003.1, read on the forward strand.
AGCAAAATACACCAAGTCTCCGCTTCCAACCATACCTTTGAGTATGTTTTCAAGTTGATTTTTTTCCTTCAAAAGTACCTTTTGTGTTTTACACATATTATCTGCTAGCAATCTACTATTGCGATCGCCGGTGATAATTGCCAAATCAAACACCTCATCAATCGCCTTAGCAAGCCTAATATTAGACTCATCATCACACTCGATAATTCCAGGCGTAACGATAACCTTGCGCCCATCATATAAGCCACAAAGACGCACACCCTCTAACATTCCATTGATGTTGCCATTAAATCCATCATCAATAATCGTTTTACCATTTGAGACAGAAAGATTAAAGCGATGTGGAATAGGCGCTAGCTTCTTGACAAGTTTTTGGATAGTCTTTATCGACATTCCTAAATGAAGCGCTACCATTATAGCCACTGCAATATTATCCACGTTAAATCGCCCTAAAATATATGTTTCAAACTCAACCCACTCATTGTTAATAAAAATCTCAAAACGCGTATATTCAAGTGTAGCCTCTATATTACGAAGTTTTGGCGGATATACTTCCATAAGAGCTTTGGTTGCAGAATCTATATTTTCTGGAATTGTATTTTTTGCATAGACAAACACTTTTTCTAAGCGATTAGATTCTACTAGCTCAAATTTTGTGTTTGTAGTGGTTTCTAAAGTCTTAAAATACTCAATGTGTGCATTGCCTATCTCACCGATGATACCAATTTGGGGATTAAGCAGTGTAGCAAGCTCTTTAATATCTCCGGGCATACGCGCACCCGCTTCGACAATATAGACATCTGTTCCAAATTGTAACCCATCATTAATATCTGCCACAACACCTTTAAAAGTATTAACGCTTCTTGGCGTGAAATACGTACTAAACTGCCCTTCCACAATCTGAGCAAGAAAGTTTTTAATGCTTGTTTTACCAAAGCTTGCTGTTACCATAATAATTTTGAGATTATTCATTATTGCAATTTTATCTCGAGCAAGCATAACAAAATTATGCATAAGCACTGCCTCATACGCCTCACAAATCACCATTCCAAACACAAAAGGCATAAACCACAGCCAATATATTGAGGCAACATCAAACTTAATAAACAAAAATTCATTAAGCACAATAAAAATACCCATAATCGTGAAAAATCGCCAAACACGCCTTGTGAATACAACGCGCTTATCAAGCCGAAGTACCCAAAAAATCAGCATAGGTAAATACACAGCATACAAATATACATAAAAAATTATACGCCACTCAATCGCAAAACATACAAAAAAGACCATAATAGGCAGTATGAAATACCAAAAATGCCAAATTTTCTTATGATGTTTGGTAATAACGCGCCAAATATTATAGTTGTACCACTGCAGCAAGGTAATGGAATAGTATGATATACCAAGTAAAAACAATGCGTGTGAAAAAAAATCCAAAATACTTAATACCACATTCCTCTCCTATCACAAAATCACAAAGGTTGTGTAATCTGCTTTTTCTTGTATAGGTGTTATACGCACCTCTTGCACTTCTGCTCTACTTGAACCCTTATGGAGTGCTTGGGTAAAGCGCGCAACCTTATCATCGCTGCCATAAGCATAAATCTCCACGCTACCATCTGCAAGATTCTGAACACTGCCTAAAATCCCATATTCTTGCGCAAGTGCCAAGGTAAATTTACGATACCCAACACCTTGTACCTTACCAAAAACCAATATATGCACATATTGTTCCTCTGTTGTATTATACATTGTTTCAATAATCCTCGCTTGTTGTAAAAAAAAATAATGATCCCCCTCAAGCGCAAAAAAGCGGCTATTTGGGATAAGACTGTGGATTTTCTGACCAGAATCTAAAGGTGTAGCCCGATCTTGCCTACCCCAAAAAATACTCACTTTTTTTGTACTTTGAGCAAATATATCATAAAAATCCTCATTTACTACATATTTAAAGACCTCATACATAGTAGCATTAAGTCCGTTTGCGTCTTTTGCACGCAAAAATGGAACCCTAATATGAAAGACTTTCATTATCTTAGCAAATAGAATCTTTAAGCGTATCAAAAGAGGCTTTTTACGAACAATCCCTGCCGAACTTAGCAGAATCACTTCTTGATTATGACAGAGCATAGCGACTTTCCCCCCAAAGCTATGCCCCACAATCACACAATCCTTAACACCAAGCGAAGCAAGAAAGCTATCGAGAATCCTCGCATAATCTGCGCTATCTAGCACTTTTGTGCTCTGTATGCCCTGCTCTCCATAAGGGCTTTGTCCAAAGCCGGGCAAATCAATATAATAGTGTGTATAGTCCAAAAAACTCTCTTTAAACGCATTAAACATAAGCTCTTTGTTGCTTCCCCACCCGTGCAAAAACACCATATTTTTGGACATACCCGCATTATGCTTAAGATAGGCTAGCTTAAACACCACGCCCTCATAAACTACATCGCGAAGCGCCATTATTTGCCTTTAGCCTTGTGGATTGTGTCAATATAGTTGTAGCTGACTTTGATATATTGTGCTCGCGGCAGAGATTGCGCAACTTCTGCAAGATTACTTGCAAAATCTGCAAACAGATAGTTTGCCATACTACCCGGTATTGGATTAATCTCATTAAGATAAACTTTTTTATCGATAACAAAAAAATCACAGCGTATCAATGCGCCTTCAAACATCGCGCCATAGATTTTGCGAAATGCTTCTTGTAGTTTGGATTCTAAAGCCTTAGTAATGTCTGCTTTACTCGCAGCCTGTGTGCGTGAAAAGTCTAAATACTTATCATCAAAACTAAGAAAGTTGCTTTTTTTTGGCTCTTCTACCATAGAAAACACTATTTCTCCTTGGGCATTTTTATAACCAGCAAGATTATATTCTTTCACGCCTTGATGAAAAGGCTCGATCAACACCTCATTATCATATGCAAATGCAGAATCCAATGCATATTCTAGATCTTCTTGCCTCTCCACTATGCCAATGCCTATGGAGCTTCCTGAAGTAGCGGGCTTGATGATAAAAGGGTAGTCGATACCAGGGGTAATCGTATCACCTTTGCGGTAGTGCTCATAGGGCAATACATTAACCCCCAATGCTTTTGCATAGATTTTTGTCAAAATCTTATTATAGCTTAGCACACAAGCCTGCGTTCTCGGAGCGATAAAAGGGATTTTATAAAACTCTAGCAAACTAGAGATTTTTCCATCTTCACCATCGCCACCATGCACTACGCTAAGCAACACACCAAGATCACTTACAAGCTTTGTTGAACCAAACAATGTCCGCGTAGCAAACCCGCCAAGCACACACTCTAACTCCTTGCATCGCTTATATGCCAAAGAAGTAAAAGTTTTTGTCTGCATTTGCTCGCTAGGAATCAAATAAAACCGATGTGCAGAATCCAAAAAAATAAAATGTGCAATCTGCTTTGTAAGGACCTTTTTTAGGCTGATTGCACTCACGATACTAATCTCGTGCTCAAAGCTCGATCCGCCAAAAAGAATGCTGATTTTCATCTCTTGTGCCACACGTACTCCTTTGTTTTGGCGCTTACTCTTCAATAAAAGTGAAAGTATAGCCAAAAATCTATAAGCCTAGCTAAAATCCTGCACCCCAAAGTGTGTGGCAATGTCATTCTGAATGTGGCAAATGAAAAATCTAGAATTCTGTGTTGTTAGATTCTTCACCTTACAAACAAAGCTTAAAACAACATTGTGATAGCCTAGATTCTATTATAGAGACGCGGACGAAATATTTTTAGAATCTTAGATTCTGCATTTAAGGAAGCTTTAATTGGGGGGGGGGCTAGAATTAACCTTTATTTCATAAACAAGGTAAAAAATGCAGCATCTAAGCCAAAGCTCCACCTCAAAATACAAAGCAAAGCACACAAAATCACTAGTATTTCTCACGCTATTTTCCCTAGTCTGCGTGCCTCTGCTAGCACAAACTGCAAAAGAATTGCAAAAACAAATTATGCAAATAGAAATCCAGATTCTGCAGTTAGAAGATGATCCAAACGAACAAGACACCATAGTACTCCTCAAGCAAAAGCAAGCCCTTTTGCAACAAAAGCTAAACACAATATATGCACCAAACATACAACCTAGTCAAACCCCACAAAATATCCAAACCCAGCCAAATGCCCAGCAACCCATACAGCCTAGCCAGATTCCACAACAACCCCAACAGCATCCCACACAAAAAATCAAACACAAAACTGCCACATCTAACGAAAAAGAATCTGACACTAAAGACCGCAGCGGTGTTTTGCTAGGCTTTAGCATAGGCGGTATGCAAACAGAAGTAACAGAGCGCGGACTACTTGGCAGCGAAGTAACATCAAGCTTCGCACCCATTGGCTTTCGGTTTGGCATACAGGGCTTTGGCAATGGGCTAAAATCTGATTATAAAAAATGGTGGCCTCTTGGTTCGCGCATCTATGTGGATTATTATTTTATGCCTGCTAGCTCAAAAGATGAAAGCGTGCGCAGTTTTCAGCAAATGTGGAGCATCAATGCAGATTTATTGCTTGAGTTTAATATACCACAAACATACGTATATTTTGGAGTATTTGCAGGGATTGGCTGGGGGCAAATCTATTACACACATCAAGTGCGCGGGCTATTTTCTACAACAGAAGCGATACAAGGTAATTCTTTGTTTGCGAATCTTGGCGCGGCATTTACTCTTGGGGCAAAACATCGGCTAGAGTTTTACTACAAAATGCCAAATTCTAGCACCCACACCGGTAACTACTTGACAAGAAGCATAAGCGATATGGCAGCGTTTGCCTACCAATACACCTTTTAGGCTTTAGCTTCCACAATCAATCCCGCTTGCAATTCTTTTAAACATTTAGCTCTTAATTTGCGTAAATCCCCAAATACTATTTTCACTGCAACTTACAAAGTGAAAAGCCTTTATCAAATTTCTATCTCAAAGTTTTTAAGAAATGCTTAGTAAATTCATAATCTTAAATCCAAATATGGAATCAAAAGCATAAAAGCTCATACACACAACAATAATTATATGCACCGCTAGCTAGATAAGCTAGCAAGCAAGTTCCCAAAAGCCTCCTTAAAAGCTGCTACACCGTCAGAAAAAAGCTTGTGCTGCATACTTTCTAGCGTATAATTGCCAAGATCGATATGGTGTATCGCGCGGAGTGCCTCCTTGCCACTAAGCCATTCTATAGTGCGTTCTTTTGGCTCTTGTAAAAAGGCTAGAATCGTCTCAAGAGGAGCGGTATTTACACTATGTGAAGCAACGAGATTGGTAATATAATAGTCCTTGGGCAAGCCCTTAAGCTTGGCACCAGTGGAAGCAAAAAGTGTTCGGATTCTAGGATTTTGCAACGACTCTATCTCATCATAGCACGCCATAGCATTAAGAATCCCAAGTTGCGGCTTAGAATCCTTGAGTGGTGGCAATAAACCATCAAAACGAGAGACAAAAACACTAATAACAGCGCGCGCGTCGGTTTTGGCATTACAATCAAGAATTTGAGCGCATTCTCTAGCTTGCTGCTGGGAGAATACAAGTGTAGCATTGATATGTATCCCCTCCCTAAAAAGCGTACCCATAACCTCATACCCAGCCTTTGTTGCTGGTACTTTTATCATTACATTTTCATACCCTATGCTCTCATACAAACGTCTGCCTTCAGCAATACTTGCCTCTATATCATCACTCAAAAAAGGATCAATCTCTATGCTAATAAGCCCATAGTCTTTGTTTGCTACATAAAGCTTATGCAAGAGTTTTGCTGCTTGCTTAATATCTTCTATTGCAAGTGTTTCATAGAGAACTTTTGGCGTGATGTTTGGCTTAGTACGTAAGCGTGCAATGTCTTCAGTGTATGCACTTGAATTTGTAATAGCATTTGCAAAAATACTTGGGTTGCTAGTTGCGCCAACAAAACGTGCTGCATCAATGAGTGCTCCAAAGTCTTGCTCCAAAAACCGCCGCTCGATAAAATCGCACCATAGACTAAAATCCTGTGTCATATTACTATTGTTCTGCATTATTACTCTTTTAAAAGAATTTGTGAAATTTTAGCAAATTAAGCCCTTTTAAAATACAATTTTTTTATAATCGCGCTTTTATAAGCAAAGGATATTTTATGCGATATTTTTGGGGTTTTTGCACAAAACTCTTTCCTATTTCATTATGCCTTTATGCCCTGTTTAGCACGATAGTCAGTGCAGAATCTGTCTGGACACTCAAAAACAAACCATCGAGCCTAGCCCCAAGTGCCTACAATGAAGCAAATGCACCCATAGATTCTAGTTTATTTGCGCCCTATACTAACTATACGCACCGCTATAACAAGCGTTTCGATAAACCAAATAATATCAATATCGCCGGGCTTTTTGGTGCTGCGACGATCACAAATGCTAATTCGCACTATGGTGGCGGGCTTGTAACCTATGATAGAACTATCGATCGATATATGCTTGGTGGAATGATTGGCTATTTATACGAAGGGATGCCAAACACCTCACAAACAAACACCAAGCAACTCTCTCACAATATCCAGCTGGGAGTTTATAGCGATGTATTTTTAGAATCCCACCATTTGACTCTCCTTGTCGCACAAAGCTTAAATGTTTTACAAGCAGCCGCACAAGAATCCAACCTTTGGCTCACATCAAGCACGACAAATGTTAGTGCCTCCTATGGCTATGCATTCGTGCTAGGTGGCTCAGGAAGCTTCCTTGAACCACTGGTTCGCTTTCATTTTCATACATTATTTAATATGAGCACAAGAGGCTTTGAATTACCCGGTTATGTGCTGCGTTCAAACTTTGATATAGGTGTGCGCTACCAGCAATTTCTTGGCAAATATGTTCTCTTTCATATCTCACCAGCTTTTCGTCAAGATATTGGCGTAATAGGTGGCGATATGTTTGCACGCATTATGATGATAGACACAGATGGTAGCGTACTTTTTGCATTACCAGATGCGCAATATAGGAGCTATGGGGTACTTAACTTGGGGCTAGAGTTTCGCATAAAAAACACTATTGATCTCACACTTAATGCCAATGGAATCTATGCATACAATATGTATATCTACAATGGGAATCTTGGTATTAAAATATTATTTTAGAGGAGTCATTATATGGAAGATTTTGATTATTATGAAATTTTAGAAATCGAACGCACAAGTGATAAAGAAGTCATTAAAAAAGCTTATCGCAAGCTTGCGCTAAAGTACCACCCAGACCGTAATCCAAACGATAAGCAAGCCGAAGAAATTTTCAAAAAAGTCAATGAAGCCTATCAGATTCTAAGCGATGATGAAAAACGTCAAATTTATGATCGCTATGGCAAAAAGGGGCTTGAGCAAAATGGTATGAGTTCAAGCGGATTTAGCGATTTTGGATCGTTTTTTGAAGATTTGTTTGGGCAGGCGTTTGGTTTTGGTACAAGATCGCGCACAAAAGGTTCGAGTGAAAAATACGAGAGTGATTTTCTTGCACGACTTGATCTTAGCTTTAAAGAAGCAGTGTTTGGCTGCAAAAAGCAAGTAAAAAATACCTACAAAAAGCCTTGTTCATCTTGCAAAGGAAATGGTTGTGAAAATGGTGCGCCACAAACCTGCCCAGACTGCCAAGGGCAAGGGCAAGTGTTTATCCGACAAGGATTTATGACATTTGGTCAAACCTGTCCGCGTTGCAAAGGTGAAGGTAGTATTATAACAAACCCCTGCAAAGCCTGTAAGGGCAATGGCTTTGTTACTGCAGAAGAAAGCTTTGATGTTGATGTACCAGCAGGTGTGGATAACGAAATGCGCCTACGTGTGAGCAAGCGAGGCAATGAGTTGAAAAATGGAGCAAGAGGCGATCTCTATCTTGTGATTTATGTCCAAGATGATGAGCATTTTATCCGCAATGGCACAGATATTTATATCGAGATTCCTGTCTTTTTTACACAAATTTTGCTTGGAGCAAAAATCGATATTCCCTCACTTACAGGGAAAAAACTTGAGCTAAATCTTCCGCCCAACTCAAAAGATAAAGAGCAATTTGTTTTTCATAATGAAGGCGTAGCCGATGTAAATACCAAGCGCAAGGGACGGCTTATTGCACAAATCTCCATAACCTACCCAACCAATCTAAACGCCAAACAAAAATCACTACTAGAAGAGCTTGATAAAAGCTTTGGAATACATAGTAAGCCCTATGAAAATATATTCCAAGAAGCATTTGAAAAAATCAAAGAATGGTTTAATGACAAAAAGAAAGGTTAAAGGGGTTTAGTGTTTTTGCTAGATAACACAGCCAACAAGTCAGCATTGCTACACTAGCATATTTATAAAACTTGGCTTATAAAACTTTGGATTCTGCAAGGAGTGTGCGTGCCAACTTCAAGTGCATTTAAAGACTTTGTGCTAGAGCAGCTAGAATCTAGCACAAAACGCTATGTCTTTAGTGCCAGGAAGATGTTTGGAGAATATTGTATCTATGTGAAAGAATCCCACACCCCTTTTGACACACGTTCTAAACCACTCTTTTTGCTTTGCGATGAGGTATTATTTGTCAAGCAATATGTAGAATTAGCAAGCCTCCTAGAATCCACCCCTAAAGCCCCGCCCTTCAAAGGTGCAAAAGAGTGGTATATTATCGATGTAGATTCTCCTATGCTCTTGCAAGAGGTGGTAGAAACTATCGCCCCGCTTTTGCCAGAGCCAAAGGCTAGGAAATCAAAAACAAATAATCAAACCAGAATCTAAGTAGTCTTTGTTTGGATAGGTTTGGTATAAATGTGTAAAAGCTTTGTTAGGAGTTATTTAGATATGAATATTATTGATTTGATACTTCTTTTGGTGCTAGTGATTATCCCGCTATCTCTGTATTTTGTGTATTCTTATTGGAAAATTTATAAATATTTTCATATCACAACAAGATTAAAATTGTTTTTTCACATAAAAGCTATGAAGAAAAAACTAAGACAAAACAACAATGCTATCCCTCCCACAATTCGCCCCAAATTCTATTATTTGGCTATGCCTGTGATGGTTATTGTTGTTATGTTTTGTTTTCCTATACTGGTGATTTTGCTTAGTATCTCTTATCATGGCATAGATAGTTGGTTACAAACAAGTGATGTCTTTAGCTTGTGTATTGTTTGGTTTTTGTTTTTGTATTGTGTGTTGAGGGCAATAACCTTTATTATTGTATATTTCACAATGGATGAAATATATGAGAAAAAAGGAGGTATTTTTATCCTCCACAATGGACACCTGACATTTTTGAAAGCAAGGCATTATGATGTTGTTATAGACTATCGCGAGTGCTTTAACTTAGCAGGTATACCACTTGCGTATTGGGGACGCCAAGCATTCTCTTTGGTGAGATTTTATGAAAAAGAGGGCAAGGAGTGTGTTTGTGAATGCTGTATCGTGCATTGGTATAGAATTGATGTCATACGCGCTGATATAATACTTGGTCGTTTGTTTAGAAAACTACATTATGACGTAACATATTCAAAGACTACATCATTTTAAGCTTTAAACAAAACTTAAAACTCCACGTATGCAACGCCACCAACTGCGTATAAAATATCGATCTGTACCCTTGCCTCTTTTGCTTCACCACTCTAATGCTTATTTGACTTTCCTCTTGTGATAATCATATATACTTTTTCAAATAATTATTATCCAAAGCCCCTCCACTATGGCTTATATCTCTTGGCATAATGTCGTAGCATTTATGTTTCAGTGTATTTCCAAAGGATAACATCATTGCTCACTTGCTTAAGAACATAAACGCTTATATCAATACCCATACATAATGTTTTAGATTCTGCAAAATGGATAACATAATCATACATTGTACCACCAACCCCATTAGAATATGGTTCTATTACATTATGTTTAGGCATAGTAGGAGGCAGCCAATCTAATTCGCTAGGTTGATGTTTGATAGTATCATTAAGCTCTATTGTGCGTATTATGCTATATACTTTTTCAAGTGTTGTGTTTTTATAAGTGGCTTTATAAATCCCACCACAGCAAAAATACCCATCTTCCACCATTTGCCCACTCATCTCATACCATAAGACACTATCAGCTTGTAGCCAAGACATGTCCTTTTGCTCTACTGCCTTGCCCTCTTTTTCTACTCGGGCAAAACCCGATACTAAACTTTTCGCACTTTGTATTATCTCTAGCTCTGTAAGCTCATTTGCAGCGTTGGCACAGCTGCATAGCAAGAAAAGGGCTAGGCATATATTTTGTAGGATTCTAGTTGTTTGCATATACACTCCTTATGGCATATATAAGTAATTTAGAACTTGTCTTTGCTTGTTGTTGCCCCTTTATACCTATCTCCCCATATCGCCAAAGCTTCTAAAATCTCTTTCAAACTCTCCCCTAGTGGCGTTAGGGCATATTCCACCCTTGGTGGGACTTCTGCATAGACTTTACGTTTGAGTATTTTTGCCTCCTCTAGCTCTCGCAAGTTCTGTGTCAAAACAGCTTGTGAAATGGTTTGATTTTTGGTTGCTGAAATACTTTTCTTTAATTCTCCAAAGCGTTTTGTCCCGCTTAGTAAATCGCGAATAATGAGGAATTTCCATTTATTGCCAACGAGATTAAGCGTCGTCTCAACCGCGCAAATTGAATGATATTTTTTCATAATGATTCCTTTATGAAGTTATGCTTAGATTCTAGCAAATTTTCGTAAAATATCTCTATGATATTCTAAAATTTTGAAAATTTTTTATCGATAAAACTCTATATTTACACAATAGTATGAAAAATATTACTACATTATAAAATTATTCCTACTTGAATTTTAAAACTTACTCTATTATCATTTCAATGTTAATTTTAGCGAGTATTAAGGAGATGATAGGCAGAGATAGTATTTTGTAAGAAGAGGCAAAGCCCGTAAGAAATTTTAAAGATGTAAGGATAGAAGATGAGAAAAACCATTTCGCAGATATTGTTTGGAACACTTATAGTGTTCTTAATAAGTGGTCTTACCACACTTCAAGCAAAAAATACAACAAAGGAGCAAACTATGAAAATAGCAGTGTTAGCAGCTAGTGGCAAAGCAGGGAAGTTAATCGTAGAGGAAGCCATAAATAAGGGCTTAGAGGTTAGTGCCTTCGTGCGAGATTCTAAAAAGGCGCAGTTTGATAGCAGAGTACATGTGGTGCAAAAGGATATTTTCAAGCTAGAATCTAACGACCTAGAGGGCTTTGATGTGATAGTTGATGCCTTTGGTGAATGGCAAAATCTTAGCTTACATAAAGCTCATATCGAGCATTTGGTGCAGATTCTAGCAGGCAATAGCGCGAAATTCTTAGTTGTAGGTGGTGCGGGCAGTCTGTATATGGATAAGAAGCATACTGTGATGTTTATAGATACGCCAGACTTCCCACAAGAGTATATCCCCGTAGCAAAGGCTACTGCTGAAGTTTTAGAAGTGCTACGACCAAACAACAAGATTAATTGGGTGTATGTCAGCCCACCAGCGGTATTTATCCCAGATGCACCAAAAAGTGGCAAATACAAAATCACAGGCGAAAAATTTGAGCTTAACAGCAAGGGAGAATCTAAAATAAGCTATGCAGATTATGCCGCTGCTATGCTAGATATCGCCCTAGATTCTACATACTCTAAGCAGAGGGTTGGCGTGATAGGTGAATAAGAAATAGATTCTATAAGTACTACAACTTTAGAATCCTAGAAAGTTTATCTAGGGTAGCATTTAGAATCTACATTGAAGCAAAATCTAATACAAGAGCTCATCAGACCCAATCTAGCAAAATATTTTTGTTCCCAGTTGCGGCTCTTGTAGGCGCACAATTTTCGCATTACCAAAAACCACTCATAAATCTTGCACGCATATTTCCTATGCTCATAGTCGCCTATCTGAATCTTCTCTATAAATCCAAACTCTACACCCTCTACATCAAGATTCAATAAATAAATCCGCGCATACTCTTTGATAAGAGATTCTATAGCCCACTCACATCGACCACTCCAACCCTCCTATGTATGGTGCGCATAGGTGATAATCCCATTATCTTACCCTCAATCCCAAAGTCATATTGCAAAAATTTCGTGCGATAGTTTCGATCCACTACCGATTTGTTGTACAAAATCGCATAAAGATTATTTGCGTTTTGTACTAAAATCGCGCGTAGATAAATGTTTGATTCAAATGCGTAGCTTGCCCACCACAATAAAATAATCACTCACAAGCCAAGCATACACACCACAATCTTAGGCGCTTATCTCCCCTTAAGATCTACGCTTTGGAATATGTTTTAAAAGATTCTAGAAGTAATGGTGTGCATTATGCAGCATAAACCCCAACATACCAAGTTTTTTGGAATCTACCAAAACATTAACAATTCTATAACACTCTTAAACCTGTATCAAGTCCTTATTACATACAAATCTAATGCGGATATAGCTATCTTTAATATTTCTATATTTTTGCTTCTTTTTTATGCAGTGCAAATTTGCGTGGCACACTCTTGAGTAGCGGCTATAAGCCCTGTCGTTTTTATTATTTTATGCAAAAATATTACTCTTATGTATCACTCATACAATGAATCTATGGCTTATGCTCTGCACATACAGAACACCTTAAAATATATGTGCATTCTCTAGATTCTCTACTTATGAAATTATTCTATGCTTTAAGTCATAATATACAAGAATATAGATTTTGTAGCAAAAAGTATTGCGGCGGGATACATTTGGGGCAGCACCCAGCGCCCCATTTAATGATAGAGAGAATTAGAGCTTTGATACAAGATAAAAGAAGTTCTAGCCCCCCTAAAACTTCTTTTTCTCCACATCAGCAAGTATCTCATTAGCTATGCCATTGACCTTTTGTGTAATTCC
>CALUTE010000004.1 GCA_944323645.1 uncultured Helicobacter sp.
CTTTTGCACTTGTCATTACTTGTCTTGTGTTTATCATAGCCTATACAATTATTTATAGGCTTCTTGCAAGAAATTAGCATTTCTCCTTGAGGTCTTAGCCGCAAAGTGCTTCTATCTTTGCCTACCCATACTAAAGCATTAAAAAATTATGCAAAAGCTGCAAACCTATGTTGTGAGATTTTTCTGGGTGCGGCTGAATCCCAAATATATTTTCATATCCCACAATCGCAGGAAAACAATCGCCATACTCACACACAGCAAGTACTTCCTTAGAATCTACTACTGCGTGATAAGAATGCACGAAATATAAATAAATCCCTTTATGTGCCTCAAGCCCTTTTAAAATAGGATGGTTTTTGCCAAACCTTGTAGGTAGGCATTGATTCCAGCCAATATGTGGCACACGTGGTGCATTTGCAAAACGGACAATCTCCCCTTTAAGCAGTGCAAGACCAAAGTGTTCGCCAAATTCATAACTTTTCTCAAAAAGTAACTGCATACCAAGACAAATGCCAAGAATATAGCGTCCATTTTTAGCAAACTCTCTAATCGCCTCATCAAATCCTTGCTTGCGTATCATATCACACGCATCACCAAATGCACCAACGCCAGGCAGAATCAACTTATCATACTCCATAAGCTTGCTTGGCTCACACTCTAGATGAACGATATGTCCCAATGCTGCGAATGCATTGCGAATGCTCCCGAGATTCCCTACACCATAGTTGATAACCCCTATCCGCATATGCACTCCTTAAGAATCTAAAGCCAATATCCACCAAATACAATATCTCTACAGAATTAGTGTGTCTGCATAACCACTTCACACCTCAAGCAAAGCCCATTCTCTCTCATTGCCACAAACTGCCAACAACGAGGACATTTATGTGCTGCTGATCTTGTAATATCAAAACGCTCAATACCACCATTTAGCTCTACTTCAAAACTTTTTAGAATTTCAAGATTTTCCTCACTCGCACTCCAATTGCTCACAATAAGCCACCTATCAAGCTCGCTAAACTCATTTGTGTTATGGCTTATTACGCAAAGCTCTAGGGAGGATTTGATACTCTTATCTTTTTTAAGCCCATCGATGGCTTCCCCAAATTTTTCTCGGATTTTCATCAATCGTTCAAAATCCACCTTTGGTCTCTGTGTTCCTGCCACTTCCTCTATATTTGGATTCCTTAGGGCAAACACATCGCTTGCTTTACCCTTAATATGCACATTAGCATAGCTAAACGCTTCGTATGCAGTGTAGGTCAGGGTCGGCGCGATAACAAAAAGAAGTTTTTTGAGGATAAATGCCATTGCACTTTGGATAGACTTTCGTCGCACAGAATCTAACCCATCACAATACAAGCTATCTTTGCACAAATCCATATACACGCCGCTCAAATGCGTGCTCACAAAATTCATAATCACACTAAAACCTTTGGCAAATTCGTATTCTAAAAAGAGCTTTAATGCCTGTTCTAACTCATCATTTGCAAGCCAAACAATGTAGCGGTCAATCTCTGAATCTAGCGGTGTGAGCTCGCTTAGATCTTGTGTATTGGCAAGTAAGAAGCGTATAGTGTTGCGGATTTTTTTGTACTGATCACTCACTTGTTTGAGGATATTATCAGAGATTCTCTGATCATTTTGGTAATCGCTAAGTGCCACCCATAATCGCAAAATATCACTCCCATAGCGTCTTAGAATCTCTTGAGGTGCGATGACATTGCCTTTAGATTTACTCATCTTTTCGCCATGTTCGTCCATTGTGAATCCATGTGTAAGAATACTCGTGTATGGGGCTTTTTGGTGGATTGCACAGCTCACAAGCAGCGAGCTTTGAAACCAGCCGCGATGCTGATCGCTCCCCTCTAAATACATACTCGCTGGATACTCCCCCGCATCATATTGGCGTGATTGCAGCACAGCTTGCCATGTACTCCCACTATCAAACCACACATCAAGGATATGATGAATCTTCTCATAATGCGCACTACTATCACGATAGCTAGGTGGGAGCAGCTCTTCTACGCTCTTACTCCACCACGCATCGCAGCCCTCAGATTCAAACACCTGCGCAACAAACTCCAACACTTCTGAATCTAGCAGTGTCTCACCCGTGCGCTTGTCTTTAAAAAACGCGATAGGCACGCCCCAATCCCTCTGCCTAGAGATACACCAATCCGGGCGATTTTGGATCATTGAAGTGATTCTATTACGCCCATGCTCTGGGTAGAATCGCACCTTTTCTAGCTCACGCAATGCCACTTCACGTAAGCTCTCGCCGCTAGTGCCAAAGGGCTTATCCATAAGGATAAACCACTGCTTAGTCGCGCGATAAATCACAGGTTTATGAGTGCGCCAACAAAATGGATAAGAGTGTATGAATCTCGAAGCATGCAAAAGACTATCGCCTAAGAGTTCTAAAATTTTTTCATTTGCTTTAAAAACATGCACACCGATGAGTGAATCCACCACCTCATCACGCAAAAGCCCTTTTGTCTTAAGCGTTTCATCATAACAACCATTATCATCGACAGGCATAATCACTTCCATATCGTATTTAAGGCACGCATAGTAGTCCTCTTCGCCATGCCCGGGCGCACTATGCACTAGCCCACTTCCACCACTCATCACTACATGATCGCCCAAAATCAAACGCGAGATTCTGTCATTTAGCGGATTTATCGCCTCAAGATTCTCAAATTCCTTGCCCAAATAGCTCTTAATAATCTCACCTTTAGTGATGCCAATCTCTACAAGGCTCTGCAACAGGGGCTTAGCGATGATATAACCTTCAGTGGTGATGGCGTATTCCTCATTGGCATTGAGACAGATGGCTTGGTTTGCTGGCAATGTCCAAGGCGTGGTTGTCCAAATCACAGCTTTGGCACGATCCACACCAAGTCTCTGACAAGAATCCTTGCTTAACTCAAAACCCACAAATATCGAATAATCCTCTTTATCCTGATATTCCACTTCGGCTTCGGCTAACGCACTCTTTGCTGCCCAACTCCAAAACACCGGCTTACTTCGCTCAATAAGCAAACCCTGCTTAGCAATCGCACACAACGCACGATAAATCTGTGCCTCAAAGGCAAAATCCATTGTCTTGTAAGGTTTCTCAAAATCCCCCAAAACGCCCAAATCCTGAAACTCCTCACTCTGAATCCCAATAAACTCTCGCGCCCACTCGCGGCATAACTCGCGGATCTCTGTCTTTGGCAAAGTATCTTTTTTGGCTTTGCCAATTTTTTCCTCTACCTTTTGCTCGATAGGCAGCCCGTGGCAGTCCCAACCGGGCGTATAGGCTATTTTGTGCCCTTGGAAATAATGGAGTTTTATCACCATATCTTTGAGAATCTTATTGAGCGCGTGCCCGATATGGATATGTCCATTAGCATAGGGTGGTCCATCATGAAGTGTGAAGCTCTGTCGTGGGGTGTTTGTCTCGCGCATACGCGCATAGATTTTGTCTTTGTGCCATTTTTTATACATTGCTGGCTCGTTTTGGGGGAGATTCCCACGCATAGGAAAATCAGTGTTTGGCAAAATTAGTGTGTCTTTGTAGTCCATACTATATCCTTAGAAAGTCATATATGCCTGTAGATTGGATTTATAATGTATAAAATGAATATATAATAAAAAGCATAATTCTAGCCAAAAATTGCTTAAATGGAAAACCTAACAAATCTAACTTTGAAGCTACTTGTTGGCTAAGCTAGATGGAGTATATACTTTGCCCGCAACAAGAGTTTGTACGACCTTACCAGCAAGTTTTTGTCCATAGTATGGGCTAGACATATCACTCACCTCCACATACGAAGAACAATCAACAATCACGAGATCTGCGTCTTTGCCTTGCTCTATTGCGCCTTTTGGCAGTTTTAGCAACTGGGCTTGCGCATACGATGTAAGCTCACTAAACCGCGAAAGACTTATAAGCTTTGGCTTCACAAGATATTCTATACCAAGTGCAAGATATATCTCAAATGCATTGATTCCAAAGCTTGCGCTCTCAAATACCTGATCCTTAAGCGATTTATAGCTATCGCTTTGCAAACAAGTAAGCATATCAATATGAGACTCTAGCACGCTGCACAAAAAATCGCGCGTACCAGAATCTTTTAACGGTGGAAAAAGCTTAAAACGCGTATCAAATTGCCTGCAATGCTCATCACTCAAAATCAAATGATGTATCGAAGTTTGAGTGAGAATCTGCGCACCAAACTGCCTAAAAAAGGCAATAATATCCAATGATTCCTTTTCGCTTATAACATCAAGGACCCATTTTGTTTGGCTAAAACGTGCCATTTCACAGAATCTTGCCACCTCTATGGTTTGTGCAAGTGAGGAAATACCCGGTAACCCTAGCTCTGCACAAATCATACCTTCATTCATTGCGCCATCACTTAGGCTAGATTCTTGTGGGCTTGCGATAATTGGGACTTCTAGCATTTGTGCGTATTGTGCTATTTTATGCAACGCATAGCCTTCTATACCACCCTTAATACCGGACTCTAAAAAAATTGCATAAGCACCATTCGCCACTAAAGACGCAATCTCAACAATACGACCATCTTTATAGGGTGCGATACTTGGCAGAAAGTGTACATTCAACGCAGAATCTAGCGAAAGCACAAGCTCAATAATAGATTCTGAATCGATACGTGGAGTAGAATCTGGACGCAGCAGCACGCTACCAACTCCACCGCTTAGGGCTTTTTGAGTGAGGGATTGTAATGTCTTTCGTGAGAGGGTTTTGTTTTTGGGCGAAGCCATATCAATAAGAGCAGGCATAATGACATACCCATCACATTCTAATACCTCTTCACCTGCACGTGGCAAAATATTTTCACACACCTCAACAATCTTGCCTCCATCAATGCGCACATCAGCCTTGCGTTCTTGAGCATAATCACACACAGTGCCATTTTTTAGCAACATATTTTCTCCTTAAATCAAGCCCGAAACAAACCAAGTGCTTATCGCGCTAAAATTGCCACTCATAAGTAATACACCAGCAATAATAAGCAGCATACCAGAACATATTTCAACAACCCTTAAATGTTTTTTGAACCTATCAAGCCACTCAAATCCACGCTCTAATACCAATCCTAAAAGCAAAAATGGTACAGCAAATCCACACACATATATAATCAGTAGCACCATTCCATAGCTACCAGCCATAAGAGCTATAGCCCCAAATATTGGACCCGTGCAAGGACTCCAACCAAATGCGAAGCTTACACCAAGCAAAAAAGGAGCGAGAATCTGCAAAGCTTTATGTTTAGTAGAAATATCAAAACGCTTTGTCTTATACAACACTCCAATGCGCCAAATCCCCAAAAAGTGCATACCAAATACAATTACAATAAGCCCTCCGATAATATTTAACACTTCTGATCGTAGCAAATATAAAGCCCCACCAAGCACAAAACCAAACCCAATAAACACAAAACCAAACCCAAAGACAAATCCAAACGATCGGATAAAAACACTAAGACGCATAGCACGTCTATTGTTTGGAGACTCCAGCTCTTTTAGAGATACTCCAGCAATATAAGACATATAAGCAGGAATAAGCGGTAGCACACAAGGCGAAAGAAATGACAAAAACCCTGCAATAAATGCCACAAAGAAAGGTAGTGTAGGCATACCACTATAAAACCAATGCAACAAAATTTCTTCCACTATTTCCTGCTCTTGCTAAATTTTAGGTATTGTAGCTATTTTGTTTAAAATCTTGCTTTAATCATACTTTAGATTCTAGCTAGAATCTAAAAGAAATCTAAATTTGCATACCCCTATCGCGTGCGTTTGCATCACCACAATCGCTAAAAATACCCATAAATTTTTGTATAATACCCAAATAGAAGATTGGAGATATTATGGAAAAGCCCCTGATGATTAAATATAGCAACCTGATATTTTTCATTGTAGCAAGTGTGCTCTTTGTTACTCTTTTTCCGCGTGAGAAAATCACCCAAGAAGTGCTCGATCTCTTTCCTAAAACCAGCGATAGAGAGATTATAGACATTTATCGAGAGTTTTCTGGCTCGCATTATGTCGCTGTGGCACACAAGGGTTTTGACGCAGATTCTAAGCACAACCTTGAAGCATTTTTAGCGCGTATCGCGAGCTTGCCTAATGTCGAGGCGACTTCCACATATACAAAAGCCCCTCAAGCCCTGCAGGATTTTATTGCTAAACACTATATTGCCATTGCCACTCCACGTGCTGACATCTCACTCCTCTCGCCTCAAGAGATAAAAAACCACTTGCTTACGGGATTGCAGAATCTCCAAATCCCAAGCATCACCCAAACTTCAAATATTGCTCAAAAACCCAATACCTCCATAAATTCTCAAGTGCCAAATCCAGATTCTCCAATCCTTAACCCCAACGATCCGCTTGGTGCATTTTTTCTCCCACCATACAATACTCAAGAACTTATAGCTAAAGGTTATGGCTATGTGGGACTCGTAGAGCTCAAAAGCTTAGAGGATAAGGACATTAAAGAAAGCATTAAAGGCTTTGAAGCTATTGCTAAAGATTTCCCTAATATTCGCTATTTTTCCCAGAACTTTATGGATTCTATTAATCTCGATCTTATCTTGCGTGAGGTGAGCTTTTTGCTAACCTTTGCTTCTGTGGTTTTTGCACTGTTATATTTTATTATTATTAGAATCCCAATGCTTACACTTAATACCATTGCCACACTTGTAGGAGCGAATATCGTGGCGATGTTTGTTGTGCAGGCAGTGTATCCTAAGGTAACGATTATGGCACTAAGCTTTGGTATGGGGATTAGCAATATCGCCATTGATTATATGATGCACCATAATTTTTTTAATCTCTACACGCCTAAAAATAGCGGATTCAATCGCCCCGTGTTTTATGGCTATCTCACGACTATTATAGGCTTTGCCACTTGTTTATTTATTCCGTTTCCACTTCTAGCCCAGCTTTCGCTCTATGCGATAGTTTCACTTAGTATAAGCTATTGTTTTTTTGCTTTTCTCTATCCGCACATAGGTTTTGCCTCTCCGAGATTTTTCCCTCAAATCGCCAAATGGCAGCACGCCAAGATCCCAAGTGTGGTATTTCTGCTTTTATGCGTGGTGGGCTTTACGTATGTAGGCACGCAGCTAAAATTTGACTTTGATCTCTCTAAGCTTGGTTATGAAAATAAGCCTTTGCTTGAAGATCGCGAGTTTTTTGCCAAAAACTTTGAAGGGCATAAGCAGCAGATTCTGCTTTCAGCGCATAACGCAACAGAACTTATCGCTCTTGCAGGTGCTCTACAAAAAAAGATTATAGAGGCATATATGCAGCATGGGCAAGGAATGCAAGATTCTCAACCTACTACAATCCCGCTTAGCCTCTTGCATAATACAGAATCTAACAAAGCTTTTTTGAACTCCCCTATAATGCACCAAAATATCCAAACCTTCCAAGCCCTGCTCCCAAAGATAGAATCTAGTGTGCTAGCAAACCTCAAGAGTGAGGAGCAAAAAAACGCGATGGCTCAGGTTTTCACAACTATGCATAGCGCGTATGATGAAAGACATTTTGAAAATCCCACACTAACCCCCAAAGACTTGGATTCTATGGGCTTTAGCGTACGCGAATATAATGGGCGGCTGTATTATCTTGCAATGATTGAACAATCTGATATGCCCATAGTCTTGGACTTTGCTAAAGCTCTACAAGAGGGGGGAGTTAATGGAGATTCTTGGCAGATCGAACCACGTGCGCTCCAAAGCATTTTAGATAATCTGACTGATACAATCTACACACCTATGCTCATTGTCTTGGGGCTTGCTCTGTGTGCTATGCTTATCACCCTAGCTCTAAGTGCTCGTAAAGCGTTTTTGGAGTGTGCAGCTTTTGTGTTATTTCCTCTTTGTGTCGCACTGTGCGTGATCACAAGCCATAGCGCACTTAATATTATGCACCTATTTGCTCTACTTATACTTGTGGTCGTGAGCGTAGATTATGGAATCTATTCAGCTAAAGAAGGAATGAATCTACGCACCTCTCACGCAATCTTTTTCTCTGCGATCACCACAGGAGTATCCTTTGGGATTCTGATGATCAGCGATACAAAGGCACTAAATTCCTTTGGGGAAGTGATTTTTAGCGGTATGGGATGTATTTTGTTATTGTTATTTTTGGCAAAAATTCAGCGCAAAATATAGCCTCATACAAACCCAAAATAACCAGAATCTAATCAAGCAATAAGCATTATATACAACGCAAAAATGCTTCGATTCTATACAAAGTCTATAAAAGTTTTATTGTATTTTATGTTTTTTTAAATTAAAATTCGGAGCATTTATCTTTAAACGAAAGGGAGTAGCGATGGATTTTCTTATAAACCTTAGTGAAGGTACGCAGTTTGCCATACAGATTGCTGTGGTGCTTGTGTGTTTGTTTTATGGTGCTCGTAAGGGCGGCGTGGCATTGGGATTACTTGGGGGTATTGGTATCCTTATGCTCATTTTCCTTTTCCACATCAAGCCAGGCAAGCCAGCCATTGATGTAATGCTTACCATTCTCGCGGTGGTAGTGGCTTCAGCGACTTTGCAGGCTAGCGGGGGCTTAGATGTGATGCTTCAGATTGCCGAGCGGATCTTACGTAAAAATCCGAAGTTCCTAACGATTCTCGCACCCTTTGTAACCTGCTTTTTGACTATACTTTGCGGCACGGGGCATGTGGTTTATACGATTATGCCTATCATCTATGATATTGCGATCAAAAACAACATTCGTCCCGAGCGACCTATGGCGGCGGCTTCCATATCCTCACAGATGGGGATCATTGCTTCGCCGGTATCTGTGGCAGTGGTTTCTCTCACAGCCTTACTTTTGAATGCCAAGCACCCACTTGCGGGCTTTGATGGCTATATCAACCTCTTGCAGATCACGATCCCTAGCACACTTTTTGGGGTGCTTTGTATAGGGATTTTTTCGTGGTTTAGAGGCAAAGACCTCGATAAAGACGAGGAATTCCAAGCCCACCTAAAAGATCCAGAGTTCAAAAAATATGTTTATGGCGAGAGCAAAACCCTGCTCAATGTCAAACTTCCTAAGCAGGATTGGCTTGCGATGTGGATTTTCCTAGGTGCAATCGCGCTTGTAGCGACTATCGGGGTGTTTGATAGTCTCAAGCCAAACTGGGGACAAAAGATGAGCTACACTTACACTATGACAGAGGGTGGGCAGATCTCTTGGACGCCAAATGGCGAAAACAAAGGCACGATTGATCTTAAAAAACTAGGACTTGACCAAACGACCAAAACTACCGAATCTGGAGAGAGCACAAGCGCGTTTAAAGAAGCGCTAGATTCTGGCGCACTTGTGGCAAACCCCCAAAAAGACAAGCTAGGCAACCCAAGCTATGACTATATCTCTATGGTGAATGTGATCCAAGCCTTTATGCTGCTTGCGGGTGCGCTTATTATTATTTTCACCAAAACCGATGTGAAAAAAATCGGCTCAAATGAAATCTTCCGATCAGGTATGATCGCGCTTGTAGCGGTGTTTGGGATTTCGTGGATGGCGGATACGATGTTTGAGGTGCATACGCCTATGATGAAAGCACTGCTAGGCGATGTGGTGAGGGAGCACCCTTGGACTTATGCGATTATGCTGCTGCTTATTTCGAAGTTTGTGAATTCCCAAGCTGCTGCTATCGCGGCATTTGTGCCTTTGGCGCTTAATATCGGTGTGGAGCCTGGTATCATCGTGGCGTTTGCGGCGGCGTGCTATGGGTATTATATCCTGCCCACCTATCCAAGCGACCTTGCGACCATTCAGTTTGACCGCTCTGGCACGACGCGTATTGGCAAATTTGTCATCAATCACAGCTTTATTTTGCCCGGACTTATTGGGGTTTTCACTTCGTGCTGTGCGGGGTATGTGCTGGCGATGGTTGCGGGGTATCTATAATCTATCTTAGATTCTAGCTCTTGCTAGAATCTAAATCTTACATCACTTCTTATTTACATCTAGATTCCACAAAGAATGTTTTACTTTTAACGCTTTTTGGCTACAATAACACTTGCGATTCAAAAAGGAGTTATGTATGTCAGATTCTAGCACACAACAAGAATGCACAACACAAACCAATCTCATTTTAGAAACCCCAAAAATGGTACGCGTTATTTTATTTAACGATAACTACACAACTATGGAGTTTGTTATTGAGATTTTGCAGAATATTTTTGCAAAAACCTATGATGAAGCAGTGCAAATCACATTTGATATACACAAAGAAGGCAAAGGGATTTGTGGAATCTATCCCTATGACATTGGCGAAATAAAAGCACAAGAGACTGCTTTAGCAGCACAAAAAGCGCAATTTCCACTAAAAGTTTCCACGGAGCCTATTTAACCCAACCCTCCAAGCGCATATTCCATACAGAAGGTGGTAATATGATCAGCCCCACATTTAAAGAAATCATCAATCATTCTGTCGAGATTGCCAGAGAACTTCACCACGAATACTTGACAATTGAGCATATTTTTTTAAGCCTCATCGAACACCCGAGCGGACGTGAGTTTTTAGAATCTTGTGATGGTAATAGCAAAGAACTTGAACAATTAATCCGGGACTATATCACAAAATATATTCCAAGCAATGAAAGCATCTCACTACCTAAAAATACTATGGCTTTAGAGCGCGTATTTGCCGCTATGGTACGCCACGCCGAGACTTCAGGCAGCCCAAGTGTGGAACTTTGGGATTTTTTAGTTTTTGTCCTTGAAGAAAAAGATAGCTATTGTGCCAAACTTTTAAAGGCTGCAAATATTGCAAGGCTTGATATTTTGCAAAATATTCCAAGCCAACCCAGAGAAGAAATAAAACCAAAATCCAAGCAAAAAATGCTTGAATCGTTTTCAAAGGATCTTAACGCCCTTGCACTTGATGGTAAAATAGACCCACTTATTGGACGCGATACAGAAATTGAAAGAGTATGTGAGATTCTATGTCGGCGTAAGAAAAATAATCCGATTCTACTTGGCGAACCCGGTGTTGGTAAAACTGCTATTGTTGAAGGATTGGCACTTGCCATTACGCAAGGGCAAGTGCCACAAAAGCTCAAAACCGCGCGCGTATATGCACTCGATCTTGGTGCTATTATTGCAGGAAGCAAATATCGTGGGGATTTTGAAAAACGTTTAAAAGCTGTTCTTGCAGATATTGAAGAAACACCTAATGCGATTGTTTTTATCGATGAAATCCATACACTTGTAGGAGCCGGTGGTACGATGGGAAGCACTATGGATGCAGCCAATCTCTTAAAACCCGCATTAGCAAATGGCACGATCCGATGCATTGGGGCAAGCACATTTAGCGAATACAAAGCTGCTTTTGGTAAAGACAAGGCTCTATCAAGGCGTTTTTGCGCTGTTGATATCAAAGAGCCAAGCCTAGAATCTTGCCTGCAGATTCTGTATGCGCTAAAGCCCTTATATGAGCGCTTCCACAATATTACATACGAAGAAAGTGCCATAGAAGCCTGTCTTGATTTATCGCATCGCTATATCAATGATAAATTCTTGCCCGATAAGGCAATCGATCTTATGGACGAAGTTGGCGCAAGTATTGCGCTTGCGCCAACACCTAAAACTTCTGTTACAAAAAAAGATGTAGAGCATATCGTATCAAAAACCTATCATATCCCAAAAACCCAAGTAACATCTGATGAACGCACAAAGCTAAAAACCCTTGCTTCTAGACTTTCTAAACGGATTTATGCACAAGATGAAGCTATTGCTAAAGTCGTGCGTGCTATCAAAATCGCCAAAGCTAATCTAAAAGAAGCCAATCACCCCATTGGTAGCTTTCTTTTTAGTGGTCCAAGCGGTGTTGGTAAAACTGAACTTGCCAAAGAATTAGCGGCAAACCTAGGAATGCATTTTGAGCGATTTGATATGAGCGAGTATTCACAACCCCATAGTGTCGCAACCCTTATTGGTGCACCAGCAGGCTATGTTGGGTATGAGAACGGTGGGATTCTAGTTGATAAAATTCGCAAAAACCCACATTGCGTACTTGTGCTTGATGAAATAGAAAAAGCACATAGTGATATTTACAATATTCTCTTGCAAGTTATGGATAATGCTACACTCACTGACAATATGGGGAATGTCGCACATTTTAACAATGTAATTATTATTCTTACCTCAAATGTTGGTAGCAAAGAAGGCGATACAATAGGTTTCGCCAAAGACACCACATTACGCCAAGATGCAGCACTAAAAGATGTCTTTAGTCCAGAGTTTCGCGGTAGGCTTGATGGGATTATTCAATTCAACCAACTTACAAAAGTCGAGTTTAAAAAGATCGCTCAAAAAATTATCGCTGATATAAATGCTGATCTTGCAAAGCGCAATATTGTTTTACATTTAGAAGCTAAAGCACTCAATAAGATTGCAGCACAAAGCTTTGAAAGCGCACTTGGCGCACGCGAGATAAAAAAACTTATAGATCATCAAATCAAAGCAGCCCTAAGTGAAATCATCATCGATGGTAAGCTAGATAAAGGTGGGGAAGTCATTGTTCGTTACAACAATAAAGAATTTATTCTCGAGCAAGCAAATTAGGATTATGAGCCTAATTTGTGCGAAGTAAATTCTTAGAATCTAGCAAGAATCGCAACTTTGTTAAAACTTTACATAAACCTGACACAAACAGCACAATATATACTACAATATACAAAAAAATAAGGTTCTCAAATGCTGCTTAATCTTCTTAAATCTGATGATATACAAGCCATACAAAATGAGATTTCTAAACGCTTTGTCCAAAATATGGAATATTTTCATAAAACCTCACCAGAGCTTTTTGATGCACTCAAAAACGAACCCATAGAATACAATCTCATCATCAACGCGCAAGGAATCAATATTGCCAATTTAACTAATGGCGAGCTTGTATATCCGCTAGAAAATAATCAATCGCAAATGGTTGCCATCAATGAAGAATTAAGTGTATCTCCATTAAAAAATGATAAATGGAAAATCCATTCAAATGGTATTTTTCTTGACAAAATGGATACGACCAAGTTTCCAATTACTGGCGAAGCTTGCAATAGTTTTATTGATTTACTATTCAAACACAATGGCATTAAAGAATATTTTTTAAGCAAGGATTTTTTGCCTTCTACTTGTGTTTTTGGGCTACTTGGGGGAATGTTTTTAGAATTTTTACGTCAAAAGGGGGTCTTTTTTCACTCTCTTCTTATTTTTGAAGAAAATCTTGATATGTTTCGTGTGAGTTGTTATTTTGTGGATTATCCAAAGCTTTTTAATAGCGTAAGTGATGGTGCTTGCTATTTGTTTGTAAAAGATCTTATCAATCGCTTTTTTATCCGCAACTTCTTTGCGCGCCAAAAGATCACCAACAACTTTTTGCGCCTTGAAATCAACCTCTATGAAAGTCCCAAAATGGATTCTGCTATACAAATTGTCAATGAAGAATATATGAGTAATGCTCGAGGTTGGGGGAGTTTCGAAGATGAGATGATAGGTATCCAAAACACACTCCAGAATCTTCCACAAAAAAAGAAAAAGAATCTATTTCTTACCAATCCCAAACGCATTGATATGCCAATTTGTGTTGTGGGCAATGGTGCGAGCTTAGATTCTAGTCTTGAATTTATCAAACAAAACCAAAGCAAAATGATTATTTTTAGCTGTGGTACAGCACTCACACCTCTTAAACGCGCTGGTATTGAGCCAGATTTTCAAATAGAGATTGAACGCATTGATTATCTAGCAGAGTACTTACGCCCAATCCTCAGCAAAACACCGCTACTTTGTGGAAATATGGTCAATCCAACTGCCCTAAATCTTGCAAGTGAGCGATATTTGTTTATGCGCGGAGGTAGTGCGAGTGGTTATATGTTCAAAAGCCCTTATGTTATGGAATTTTGTGCGCCTTTTGTGGGAAATGCCGGATTTGGAATTGCCTGCCAACTTAGTAGCGAAGTGCTAATGTGTGGATTAGACTGTGGATTTATCAAGGGTAAAAGCAAACATGCTAGCAATTCAGCTTATGGTGATGAAGTAATATATAACGATGACAATCTGCCACCAAATGTGATTCGCGTACGCCCAAACTTTGATTGCGACATAGAATCAGAATCTAATCAAAACTACGAAATTTATAGTGATTCAATTTTTTTGCTTGCTGCACAAATGCTCTCTCAAGCCATTAAAACTTTTAAGCCAAAAGTAGTTTTAAATCTTAGTAGAGGAGCATACATTGAGGGAGCTCGTCCGACTCTTCCAAGCGAGTTTGATCTAAAACCCAACAAAAAATCCAAGTATATTAAGCAAATCAAGAGCTATTTC
Source organism: uncultured Helicobacter sp. (assembly GCA_944323645.1). GTDB lineage: Bacteria > Campylobacterota > Campylobacteria > Campylobacterales > Helicobacteraceae > Helicobacter_B. The sequence continues at coordinate 14,368 of CALUTE010000004.1, forward strand.
AGCGAAGATCAAAAAGCAATTTTTCAAGATTTTAGAGAAGATTTTTATCTCGAGGAAATACAAACATTCAAAGCCCAGCTTGCCTCAATGCTTGAAACAAAAATCAATAGCAAACAAGAACTCTTTGTGTGGGTGGATAAAGTCTTTTCTATTTGTGCAAAAAAATCTGCTAACTCTCCTTATGTTGGAATCTTGTTTGAAGGAAGTTTGGCTCACATCTGCCAGAATCTAATGATTGCTACTTTGCATTTACCAAGCAATGATGTGAGCGCATTTTTTGATGATGCGCGCATAGTAATTGCCAATGCGTTAGATAAGATGTTGCTACGCTATAAAATGATCGCTTCGCGCTTTAGTGCGACATAGAATCCAGAAACTACTAGTCTTTAGCTTATGGCGCAATGTTTATTGCGGAATATTCACAAGGTTTTTAAAAACATCTCCAAAGCCTCGAGCTCATCATCACTTAAGTCAAGTTTATGCAATAAAATATCGGTTTTTGGAAATAGAGGGTCATATTTCTGACTAGGTTTTGGCTCTGGGTGGAACATTCCAGCATTGTAGGCGTTTAGTACGCCTTTTAAATGTGGAAAAAGCCCATTGTGCATATACGGTGCTGTTTTATTGACTTGGCGCAGACTTGGGGTTTTAAACCTTCCTACATCATCGGGATTTTTTGTTACATTATATCTGCCCAAATCCTCAAACTTTCGTCCATAGTAGGTGAGCCCCAGATTGTGATATTGCTGGTCTGTAAATGCCACACCATAATGACAATTCATACAACGTGCCTTTGTTCGGAAAAGATGTAGCCCCCAAACCTCCTTATCGCTCAATGCTTTAGAATCTCCTTGCATAAATCTATCAAACCTTGAGTTTTTTGGCATAAGGGAACGCTCATAGGTTGCAATCGCTTTTGCAATAAGATCGGGGGTGATTTTTGCTACCCCAAAGGCTTGCTCAAAATCCTTGCGATACTGCTTGTCTTTATTGAGTTTTTTGGCTGCCTTGCTTGGGTGGTATGCCATTTCTCTAGGATCTAAGATGGGCATTAGGGCTTGTGCTTCTAAATTCTGTGCCCTTCCATCCCAAAACTTCTCTTCTCCAAACGCACTCATTATTATACTTGGGGCATTTCTTTTGCCTAGTTGGCGATTGTGCCCATACGACACTCTACGCCCATCGCCAAACCCCAACTCTCTATCATGGCAGCTTGCACAAGCGATTTGGTTAGAAGCGGATAGTTTTGGGTCTTTAAATAGCTTTTCCCCTAGCTTTGCTTTTTCTAAGGAGTAGGGATTAGATTCTGGAAAGGGTGGGGACTTGGGCAGTGCGCCTATCTCTTGATGTGGTATGCCAGAATCTATGGTTGGCGGAATCCATTTACTAGAATCTAAAGCATACATTGCGCGAAGTTGTGCTATGTATGCTTTAGATTCTTTAGCAGAAGATTTAGCATTTAAATCTAGCAAAAAAAGCCCATTAAAACCAAGCAACACAGAATCTAAACCAAATAAAAACGCCACTACAAAGATTTTTTGCAAAATATTCCTTTATGCTTTGCTATAAATTCTCTCAAAATTACCGCACAATCTCAAAGCAAATAAATCTAGAAAAGCTAAAACTTATAGCCAGTTTGTACCCAGAACTGCCGCCCTACTTCATACACTGGAACAGCCGCACTAGATGCTATCCCTGTAAGCCCTGTCCCACTTAATGTTGTCATATTTTTAGCATTAAGCACATTATAAATATCTAAATTCACATACAGCGTGTTGCCTTTAAAAGCGTTTATCTCAAATCCTAGTCGCATATCCCAAGTAAATGCACCATTTAAGTAGATTCTGCCATACTGACTTCCAGAAAAGCTTGGATCGTAGTTGGGACTATTTCTTGTAAGTAGCACCATTCGTTCATAGCCAGCACGATAACGGAAAAAATTATTCCATAGCCACTTTGTACGCCAAAGATTAAAGCTATGCGTAGTAGTAAGTCGCAAAGTAAAAGGGCGCGTATAGTTTTCTACTGGTCTATCACGATAGGCAATCACTTGCCCATTATAGAGAATCTCCTCATTTTCATAATACGCCTCATCAGCAGAAAACAAATTATACGTACGCTTTATGTTTGTCCAATCAAAGGCAAATAAATATTGGTGTTTTATCCCAAAAGTTTCTATGGGGCTGCTATTTTGTATCGAAATCGTAATAATATCGCTTAACGATCTCCCCTCGTTTGTGTAGTAATTATAAGTTGTCGCATACCCATCTAAGGGCGGCAAATCCGGATCGTTTGCATTTCTTTGTCTGCGCATAATTTCGTCCTTGCCATCTCTATTGATGTATTTTAAAACAATATTAAACATAAAAAGATTTTGTGATGCACCAATGACTAATTCATCAGAATAGGGCACATTTAGCTCATCAAACTTTGTTATGCCAGATGTAAAATTCCCATTCGTACTTTCCACCCAAGGAGAGTTTGCATCAGCTCTTGTTAAAATCGTTGTTTGCTTTAAGGTATTGTCATAAAGCCTATACGAAAAGAGATTGCGTCCATAGTAGCGGTTTGCTCCAAAGGTAAGTGTGGTTTGGTATTGCTTTGGGGTCGGTAGAGCATAATTTAGCGAGAATCTAGGGGCTAAAGTATGCTTTTTCATATAATTATCTCCATCTAGCCGCAATCCCGGACGCACACTAATGCTCCCCATAAACCCTAGATTAAACTGTATATCATCTTCGATATAGATTCCATACGCAAAATTTTGCAATCCAAATGCGCCCGCATTATGTCTTGTCACAGAATTAAAATACTGCCCAGTCCAATCCAAACGACTGCCTCCCATCCCACCAACAGAAGAACAACTATCAAGCCCCAAGCTATCTACACCACAGCTTCCGATAAGCCGCACAGGATTTCCAAATACATAAGTTGCTTCTTGTCTATCTCGACTTATATCTTGGTAGTTTAGCTCTAGCCCTGTACGAAAAATATGGTGCATTCTCCATAGTGATAACACACCAAATTGCATATCAGATTTGTAATTTAGTGTGTTTTGTACCTGGTATAGGTCTCCATACCCTCCTTCAATAGCTCTACCTGTATTCGCATTTGTTGTGCTCCAATTCTTATCATTAGAATAATACCAGCTTGCAAATACATTGGCATCGCTTCTCCTAGAATTATCTAGCCTTGAATAGCCTAGCGTATTTGTCCAAAGCCCTATTTTGGTATCTAGCATAGCTTTTAGCCCTGCTTGCCAGCCACCGCTTTGTATATCATAATAAGAATTTCTAGCATTGTTCATAAAGTATGTATTGTATTGTGGAATATAAGCGAGGCTTGCTTCTAGGTTAAACGTGTCTGTTGGGTTATAGTGGGCTTTGATATAGTAGTTATCAATCTCTCGCTTTTGCTCACGCTTGGTGTTAGATTCTATACCTGCGGCAGAAAAATTTGTAGTATAGGCATTGAGCGGAATATAAGATCTAGTCGTGGAATATGAAGCAAGAATGCCTATGTTTTTTGTGGCATATCCATCAGCACTTGCCCTTACAAGATGCTTTACAAATTGTGGTTGATAGGATTCATCAGAGCTTGAAACAAGATCTTGCGCTTGTGTATCATAGATATGATATTTCGTCATAGATATGCTATTTGGATTTGCATTACCCTGTGTAATTTGATAGCTAATGTTTGCGTGCCAGCTATCAGATCGAGCCTTTCTCGTATTTGCTTCTACAACTCCGCCGCTAAATCCACCATAAGCAGCAGAAATATTAGAATCCTGTACCACAATAGAGCCTAGCAAGCTCGTATCAACAGCCAAGCCCTGAGATCGCCCACCTTTTATAGAATTTAAATTATGCGTTGATTGCCCGATAGGATCCAAGTCATTATTCATATTGAATCCATCAAGCAAAAAATTATTCTGATAATATAGCCCACCACTGATACTGATATTTGCAGGATCTATCTCGCCGGGCGTAGTGGATCTAGTCTGCGCATTATCATATTGCACATTTGGCAGAATCCGCAGAATACTTGTAATATCGCCATTTCCGCTAGGATTAGATTCTAGTGTGTCTTTTGAAATAGTGCCTGCTGTGGATTGGTATTTGGTTTTTGGACTTTGTTTTTTGTATTGTGCTACAACTTTACTAAGTGTGACTGCTTCTTCATCTTCACTTCCAAGTGTGGGAGTGTCTGCTACAAGAGCTAAAGTATTTGTAGTCAATACTATTATAACTAATGCTTTATTATAAATCATCGCACACTCCAAAATAAAATATTAATAATTGTTATTATAATTTATAATATTTAAATTAAATTGAAACACGATACATTAACCCAAAATAGTAATTTAAATGGAGCTAGATAAATACAAAGCCCTACCTTATTGTTCGCTAGCTTTAGTAAATCAACAACAAAAATTAAATATAATCCAAACAATACACAGCTTAAGCAAGGATTTTCTAGTCAAGCTAGACTTGTCCCCATACTTGCGTGGAATAAGAGTATGACTTTAGAATTTTAAGGAGTTATTATGGTCGAGCGATACGCGCGTGAAAAAATGAAAAAACTTTGGGATATGGAAGCGAAATATAGTGCATGGTTAGAGGTAGAAAAGGCGTTAGTGCGTGGGTGGAATAAGCTAGGGCTAATTCCAGATTCTGATTGTGAGAAAATCTGCAAAAATGCACGCTTTGATGTGCAAAGAATCGATGAGATAGAAGCGGTAACCAAGCACGACCTCATCGCCTTTACCACGAGTGTGGCAGAATCTCTAGGCGAAGAGTCGCGGTGGTTTCATTATGGAATCACTTCAAGCGATACGATTGATACCGCTGTGGCATTGCAGATGCGAGATTCACTCAAAATTATCATCGATGATGTTAAGGAACTAAGAGAGGCGATAAAACGCAGGGCATATGAGCATAAAGACACACTTATGGTAGGACGCAGTCATGGGATACATGGCGAGCCTATCACCTTTGGGCTTGTGTGTGCGATATGGTATGATGAGATGACGCGGCATGTAAAGGCGTTAGAATCTACCTTAGAAGTCATAAGTGTAGGCAAAATTAGCGGTGCTATGGGAAATCTAGCCCACACGCCCATAGAGCTAGAAGAGCTTGTGTGTGCGGACTTAGGTTTGCAGGCTGCCCCAGCGAGCAATCAAGTCATTCAGCGTGATAGATACGCAAGGCTTATAAGTGATTTAGCCCTCCTTGCTAGTAGCTGTGAGAAAATCGCGGTTGAGATTCGGCATTTGCAACGCACAGAGGTGTATGAGGCAGAGGAGTATTTTAGCGAGGGGCAAAAAGGCAGCTCTGCTATGCCACACAAACGTAATCCGGTGTTAAGCGAAAATATTACTGGGCTTTGTCGCGTGATACGCAGCTTTGCACTGCCTGCTATGGAGAATGTCGCACTGTGGCATGAGCGAGATATTAGCCATTCTAGCGTGGAGCGATTTATTTTGCCAGACTCCTTTATCACGACAGATTTTATGCTAGGGAGGCTAACGGGACTCATCGATAAGCTTGTCGTGTATCCTAAAAATATGCTAAAAAATCTCAATCTAACCGGCGGACTTGTCTTTTCACAGAGAATCTTGCTAGAGCTGCCTAAATGCGGGGTAAGCCGCGAGGATGCCTATAAAATCGTGCAACGCAACGCAATGAAAGTATGGGAATCTTTGCAAGAGGGACAAGCGGTGGTAAATGAGAGGGGCGAATCCTTATATCTGCAATATCTTTTAGATGATAGTGAGCTTGTGGGGCTACTTTCAAAAGGTGGAGATTCTGGCGAGGCAATTATCCGCGAATGTTTTGATTATAGCTACTATACTAAGAATGTAGATTCTATCTTTAAGCGGGTGTTTAGGGAGTGAAACACAACGACATTGATTTAAAGGATTGGAAAAATGCCAATGTTAATGTGGATTCTCTATGGATAATCCCAAGTCGTGATAAAGGTGGAAAACATAAGAATACCTACCATGGAAACTTTATACCGCAGATTCCAAACCAACTCATAAGGCGTTATACCAAAGAAAATGAGGTTGTGCTAGATGTGTTTTTAGGCAGTGGGACGACTCTTTATGAATGCGAAAGTCTTAAACGAAAATGTGTAGGAATGGACATAAATACAGAGATTTTACAATTTGTCAAAACACAAATGGGCGGTATAGAATCTATGCAAAATCAATATTTTTTCGGGGAGTGTGATAATAGAAATAGCACAGCAGTTCGAGAGTTTATGCAAAAAGCCCTAGATTGCGTGAATGCTAAAAGCGTGCAGTTTATCATCATGCACCCTCCATATATGGACATCATAAAATTTAGTGAGAAAGTAGAGGACTTTAGCCTCATAGGCGACTTAAAGGAATTTGCAACAGCTTTTTTGCAAACCTGTCAAAATGTCATTCAGTATTTAGATTCTAAGCGGTATTTTGCTATCGTGCTTGGTGATGTGTATAAACAAAGTGAGGTTAAGCCTCTAGCTTTTTACACTATGAATGCAATAAAACAAAATTTCAATGTGAAGCTTAAAGGAATTGTCGTAAAAAATATCGAGGGCAATCGCGGCAAGCTTGGCAGTGCAAATATTTGGCAATATCGGGCTTTAAGCAGTGATTATTATCTGTTTAAGCATGAATATATTTTTGTATTTAAAAAGGAAGGTTAAATGAAAAAATCTAAATTTGACTTATTTTTGGAATTAGCAAAGCCCAATAGTAGCGGAATTTCAAGGTGGGTAGATGTGGAGGAATTTGTAGGTGTATATAAAGATTTACAGCTTGGCAATGGTGGAAGTTGGTGCAGAGCTAGCTCTACATTGGCAAAAAAGTATAATGTAGAATTTGATAAAAGCAAAACGAGTGGTAACTCCATAGATTCTATAAGACTCAATGGTTTTAATACGCAGAGTGTTTTTAACCAAAGCATAAGAAAAGATATTAGGGATTTTTATAAAAATAAAAAATGCGTAATGCTTGGTGTATGTGGTAAAAGCGAAAATACAAAAATAGAGATTGATCATAAAGATGGGCGGAAAAATGATGAGCGAATTTCTAATCCAAACACTCAAAAACTGGAGGATTTTCAACCTCTTTGTAAGGCAGCAAACGATATAAAAAGGCAAATTTGTAAAAGATGTAAAGAAACAAATATCCGCTGGAGTGCTAAGAATATCTTGGGTAATCCTTATGATTTTTATAGAGGCGATGAAAACTACACAGATGAGCTTGGTTGCGTAGGGTGTTATCAATACGACCCTGTGGCTTACAGGAAAGAAAGTATTAAGAAAATTGCCAAAGAAGCAGCGGACTTTATCACTAGCAAACTTTACTCACAAGACTAGATTATGAACTACATTGGCTCAAAATACAAGCTGTCTTTATTTTTGCTCCAAAGCATAGAATCTACTTTAGAAAAACATAGGGCAAAGCCTCTGAAAAAAAGCATTTTTTGTGATATGTTTGCTGGGAGCTGTGCGGTGGGCAAGCTGTTTAAAAATAGAGTAAAACAAGTTCTAAGCAATGATAAAGAATTTTATAGCTTTGTATTAGCAAAAAACTATATACAAAACACACAAACACTGCAGAGAGCTAACGAGTTGATAAGTATGTTAAACGATGAGCGACAAACCCCACCTTTAGAATCTAAAATCTATAAACACTATGCTCTAGGTGGTGGCGAACATAGGCAATACTTTAGCGATGAAAATGCAAGGAAAATAGATTCTATACGCACAAGCATTGAGACTTGGAAAGAGAAAAAGCATATCGATGAGCAAGAATACTTTTTCCTCCTAGCTTCGCTTTTAGAATCTGCTGATAAGGTGGCAAATACTGCTTCTGTGTATGGTGCGTTTTTAAAGCATTTAAAAAAATCCGCCCAAAAGCCGCTAATGCTACTTCCAGCTTCCTTTGAGACAAGTCCAAACACACATCTTGTTTTTAAGCAGGACGCAAACAAACTCATCACAAAAATTAGTGGTGATATACTCTATCTTGACCCGCCCTATAATGCTAGAGAGTATGGAGCAAACTATCATTTGCTAAATTCTATAGCTTTGTATGATGACTTCACTCCAAGAGGCAAGACAGGCTTAAGAGAGTATGAAAAGTCAAATTGGTGTAAAAAGGCTAAGGTTTATGAGGAGTTAGAGTATCTTATAAAAAATGCCAATTTCAAGCTGATATTTCTAAGCTACAACGATGAGGGGCTTTTAAGCTTAGAGCAGATTCAAGAGCTTTTTAGTCAATATGGCAAATATAACTGTAAAACAACGATACACCAACGATTTAAAGCAGATTCTAAACGAGTGCAAAAGCAGGATAGAACACTTGAGTATTTGCATATCTTAAGAAAATAGGAAATTCAATGCCAATCACCAAAAATACCAAACTCACCATGGACGGATTAACGCTACTGAAAAGCTTAGAATCTGCAAGCATTGATTTATGCTTTTTTGACCCGCAATATCGCGGTGTGCTAGATAAAATGCGTTATGGCAATGAGGGAGAGCGACAAAAAGGTAGAAGTGCTTTAATCCAAATGAGCGAAGAAAGCATAAAAAGCTTTATAGCCGAGATTAATCGTGTGCTTAAACCTAGCTGCTATCTTATGCTGTGGATTGATAAATTTCATCTATGCGAGGGCGTGAGGGCATGGCTAGATTCTACACTTTTGCAAATCGTGGATTTAATCACTTGGGATAAGGGCAGAATGAGTAGCGTGAGCTATCCTTTATCAAAAAGCACTTTTTGTCGTAGATAGAAAAGATTTAGACTATCAAACAATGAAAGAATATGATAAATTTCAAAAAGGTGCAGCCAAAAGATACCAACAAACTCCCAAAAAGACTAGAAACCCACAAAGCAAACCATCACACTAGATTCTATTATAAAAGCCATATAGGTTATAGCAATTGCCGCAACACTCGTCTTACCTTTAGATTGTTTTTATAGGTTTTTATTTATAATTCCAAAATCTACATTTCTTAGAGCTTGTATTTGCTTCAAGGCTCTTGGAGGATCCTATGCCAAAACGCACTGACATTCATACCATTCTACTCATCGGCTCGGGACCCATTGTCATCGGGCAGGCGTGTGAGTTTGACTACTCCGGTACGCAAGCGGCTAAGACACTAAAATCTCTTGGCTATCGCGTGGTGCTTATAAACTCCAATCCCGCTACGATTATGACCGATCCGGACTTTGCTGATCGCACCTACATCGAGCCTATCACAGAAGAAGTCATCGCCAATATCATCAAGCAAGAAAAAGTCGATGCGATCCTGCCTACTATGGGCGGACAAACCGCACTCAATGTGGCGATGAGTATGCACGAGAGAGGAATGCTAGAAGGTGTGCAATTTTTGGGGGCTAAACCAGAGGCGATAAAAAAGGGTGAGGATAGACAGGCGTTTAAAGAAGCAATGCTAAAAATCGGCATGGATTTGCCAAAATCCCGCTATGCCTATAATATCGATGAGGCACTTGAGGCGGCAAAAGAAATCGGATTCCCGCTTATTATCCGTGCGAGTTTTACCCTTGCAGGTGGGGGAAGTGGCGTGGCGTATAATATCGATGAGTTTAAAGCCCTAGCCCAAAATGGTTTGGAGGTTAGCCCTATAAATGAGATTCTTATTGAAGAATCTTTGCTTGGTTGGAAAGAATTTGAAATGGAGGTTATCCGCGATAAAAATGATAACTGCATTATCGTGTGTAGCATTGAGAATCTTGACCCTATGGGCGTGCATACCGGAGATTCTATCACGATTGCCCCAGCTCTCACACTCACAGATAAAGAATACCAAAGAATGCGTGATGCGTCCTTTAAAATCTTGCGTGAAATTGGCGTGGATACAGGCGGGAGCAATGTGCAGTTTGCGATAAATCCTCAAAATGGTAGAATGACGGTGATTGAGATGAATCCGCGTGTATCGCGCTCCTCTGCTCTTGCCTCCAAAGCCACAGGCTACCCCATAGCCAAAGTCGCTACACTCCTAGCCGTGGGCTACACGCTTGATGAAATACAAAATGACATCACCGGCACACCTGCAAGCTTTGAGCCTAGCATTGATTATATCGTTACTAAGATTCCGCGTTTTACCTTTGAGAAATTCCCGCAGGCAGATTCTACGCTCACGACTTCTATGAAGTCCATCGGCGAGGTTATGGCGATTGGCGGGAGCTTTAAAGAATCTTTGCAAAAGGCATTGTGTAGCCTTGAATATGGGTATTTTGGTTTAAACTCTTTGAGTGACGATCTTGAGTTTGTACAGAGAGAAACACGCCGACCAAATGCCCAGAGAATCCTCTATGTGGCGGATTGTTTTAGGCTTGGGTGTTCTCTTGAGGAAGTTTATGAACTAAGTCATATTGATAGATGGTTTTTATCGCAAATCCAAGAGCTAGTCATCGCCCAAGAAGCGATAACTAGCGATATTCTCACTTCAAGCACCAAAATGCGCGCCCTCAAATCCGATGGCTTTAGCGACAAAATGATTTGCTATGAATTAAAGCGCAAGGAGAATCTAGAGCTAAGCGAAAATGAACTCTTTGCTCTGCGCGAAAAAATGGGGGTTGTTGCAGTGTATGAAGAAGTGGATACGTGTGCGGCAGAATTTGAAGCACTAACTCCCTATCTCTACTCGACAATCCCTGCAAATCCAATCGCCCACCCCATACTAGGAGAATCCGCAGACAGCTCCGCAAAAGCTAGCGCCCAAAGCACCAGTCAAGATAGTACTAATAATATTTCGCCACAAAAGGTTTTGATTATCGGTGGAGGACCCAACCGAATTGGTCAAGGCATTGAGTTTGATTATTGTTGTGTGCATGCAAGTTTTGCGCTTAAAGATATGGGGGTGCAAAGCATTATGTATAATTGCAACCCAGAAACCGTAAGTACTGATTATGATACAAGCGATACTCTGTATTTTGAACCTATCGATTTCGAACATATCCACGCGCTAATTGCTCGCGAGAATCCAAGCGGGATCATCGTGCATTTTGGCGGACAAACTCCACTAAAACTTGCAAAATATATCACTATGATTGGTGCTCAAATCATTGGCACAAAGGCAAATATTATCGATATTGCTGAGGATAGAAAAAAGTTTTCTGCCTTTGCCAAACGTTTGCAGCTATGCCAACCCCAAAATGGCACAGCCACAAGCAAAGAAGAGGCATTTGGTGTAGCAAATACGATAGGCTATCCCGTATTGGTGCGCCCAAGCTATGTGCTTGGTGGGCGAGCTATGCGTATCATACAAAACGATGAAGAACTGCGCATTTATATCGAAGAAGCAGTGAAAGTTAGCGAGGATTCTCCGATTCTTATCGACAAATTTTTGGACCACGCCATAGAGCTCGATGTCGATGCAATCTGTGATGGTAAGGAAGTATATATCGGCGGAATTATGCAGCATATCGAAGAAGCAGGAGTACATTCTGGGGATTCTACAAGCGTGCTACCAAGTGTGAGTATTGATCGAGAAAAGCTTGATGAAATCTGCTCCACAACGCAAACAATTGCCCTAGAACTTGGGATTGTTGGGCTTATTAATATCCAATACGCTATCTACCAAAACATACTCTACATTATCGAAGTAAATCCTAGGGCTTCACGCACTGTGCCTTTTGTCTCCAAAGCTACAGGGATTCCACTAGCCAAAGTCGCTACACGCGTGATGTGGCAGGGTGATTTGCGTGAAGCTTTGCGCTTTTATGACACACATCATTGTATCGATTATTCCAAATCTCCACTTGAACCAAAAATGCTGAAACATATCTCTGTCAAAGCCTCTGTTTTCCCATTTCAAAAACTTAATGGCGCAGACTTACTACTAGGTCCAGAGATGAAAAGTACCGGTGAAGTTATGGGAATCTCACAATATTTTGGTATAAGTTTTGCAAAAGCACAAAGTGCAGCAAAAAATACCCTTCCAACACAAGGCAAAATATTTCTTTCTCTAGCAGATTGCGATAAACCCTATGCGGTAAATCTGGCACAGAAATTTATAAGACTTGGTTTTAGCGTGTGCGCAACAAGCGGAACACATCAAATCCTCCAAGATTCTGGTTTGGATTCTGAATGTGTACTAAAGATTTCAGAAGGACGTCCTAATATCAAAGATTTTATTATGAACAAAGAAATTGCTCTTGTGATTAACACTAGCGATGATAGTCAAACAAAAAGTGATGCAAAAGCCATTCGGCGACAGGTTTTAAAAAGCTCAGTACCTTATTTTACGACAATTGCAGCAGCACAGGCAGCAGCAGAATCTATTTTTGAACTCCAAACTAATAATATGCATATTCCAAAAGCTCTGCAAGATTTTCTTTAGCCTAAAATGCCCACATTAGATTCTACAAGCTCTGCTACAAATGCTCTTGTTTTTCTTGCTCAAACTGATACAACCGCAGGATTTCTATCGACAAGCAAAGAACGACTTAATGCCATAAAAAAACGCCCACTCCACCAAAAAATCTTGCTAACAATGAGCTCACTTAGCTATTTACACCACACAGGCAGAATCCCAAAAGACCATAAGCGACTCGTTCGGCGCGCAAAAGCCACAAGTTTTGTTGCGCCAAATGGCAATGCCTTTCGCATTGTGCATTCTCCAGAACACTGCCAATTCTTACGCCATTTTGGGGCATTGTACTCTACATCAGCAAACCCAACAAAGCAGCCCTTTGACTTATCTTGGGCTATCGCACAAAGCGATATAATCGTGCTAGATTCTCGTGGAATCTATGAGAGTGCGCCAAGTAAAATCCTACAACTAGGACGAAAAAAGATCAAAACCTTGCGCAAATAGCATTTCATAAGAAAAATAAATAGTTAGCGCTTAATAAGGTATGGCACGCCTCGTAATCCAGCTTCATTTAACGCCTTAGCGATACTGATGACATTATCTGTTTTCACTCCATCATTAGGCTTAAAATCTTTACTAAAAGCCTTTTTAAGATAGGCAACCTTTTGTTCATTTGTACCTAATGAACCAAGCTGTGCCATAAATGTTGCAGCCTTTTTTGCAGAATCCATACTGAGTATGCCAACTACAAAAATCTTTAAATTAGCTTCTTTGAGATATTCTTCAATCTTATCGACTTCTTGCTTGCAATAAGGGCAATTAATATCAAGTACCATATATGTGGTTTTTTTGGTATTGTTACCTGTGATCTCAAGGATATTTTTTGTATTTTTCTTAAACACTGCTAAAACCATATCTTCAGTAATCTGGTTATTGTGTGTGCTGATTTTTTGAGCCAATTCACCAAATTTTGTAAGAAAGGCTTTATTGGAAGAAAACATAGTATTGGGTGTTATGGCAAGCAAAACACTCCCGCTTTCATCGGCAAGAAGTGGTATCCAGAATTTGCCTTGCTCTATGGTTACAAAGCTAAAGCCAGCAAGCGTGCTTGGTTCAGTTGCAACTACCTTGCCCTCAATACCATTTTCTTTGAGTGTAGCATTGACTTTACTTGTATCAAGTGCATCGAGCAAAACTCCCATACCGCACACCATAAATGCTCCAAAAACACTGCCTCTAACACCACATAAGATCTTATGTAACAAGATACCAAAACTTAGTTGTTTCATTTATTTCCTTTCTAAAGAGATTGGCTTTAAATAGCCCTGCGTAAGGAGTAGTTCAACAATTTTCTTAAACACAGGAGCAGAAGTTTGTGATCCATAATAATGCTGCCCAGAAGAACCAAAAGTAACAACACCAATTACATAGGTGCTTTGCATATCTTTTGCAAAACCAAAAAATGACCCATTATACGTTTCCCCATAGCCTTGAGAGACATCTACCACACGAGCTGTACCTGTTTTCCCCCCTATGATTATATCCTCCACTTTGGCAGCTTTTCCAGTACCAGATTCTACGACTTTAACCAACAAATCTTGCATTTTTTGGGCTGTCGTACTAGAAATAGCCATTTTTGGTGGTGCAAGCTTTGGTACATAAATCGTGCCATCAGGAGCAATAAAGTTTTGTGTGATGTGTGGCGTTACAAGATAGCCACCATTCACAAATGCCCCATAAGCTCGAAGAAGCTGCATAAAGGTTACCCGCACGCGATAGCCATATGATACCGAAGCTTTTGCAGCAGAAGACTCTTGGCTAAACTCGCGCACTGATGGAATAATACCATCTTTTTCGTAAGGTAAATCAACTCCCGTAATCTGCGCAAGCCCAAAAGACTTTAATCCATCATAAAACTCTTTACCACTAAGCAGCATAGAAAGCTTGACCATTCCAACATTGCTTGAGCGCAATAGCACATCTTCTATAGTTGGATTTTTGGGTACAACAGAATCATCTTTTATAATATATTTTCCAACACGATAATGCCCATTGTTTAGATCAATTGGACTTAAGGGATTGATAAGTTTTTTTTCCAAGAGCAAGGCATAAACAAGAGGCTTAATTGTGCTGCCGGGTTCAAAAGATTCTATTGCACGAATTTTTAAACTCGGATAGTCTTGTTTTTTTATGTTTTTGGGATTAAAGCGATTTGAAGTTGCAAAAGCAATGATTTGTCCATTTTTTGGATTTAAAATACCAGCTATTACCTCTTCAGAAGCAAATTCTCTGATGGCTTCATCAAGAATTTCTTCAAGCTTTTGTTGCAGCTTAAGAGGAATCCCTAATTGCACATCAAAGCCATCATATCTCTTCTGAAACAATGAGCTCTTGTTTTGAACGACATTAAACCCTATATCACGCTTACCACTAACAACACCATTGTTTATAGCTTTTAAAATCTGGTCTTGCGACTTTTCGATTCCATCGACACCCTGTGGAATAGTAAGCTCACCGCTTTGCTGCTTCTTGACATAACCAACAATAGGCTCGAGTACATCACCATAAGGATACTCTCTATCTACACCACTCACTTCGATGCTAAGCCCCATTTTTTGTACAGGCTTGCCATTTTCATCTTCATATTCTCGAAACACATCATATGCAAGGAGTTTTGCATTGAGAGTTTTGAGACTAGCAGCGACATTTGGACTAATAGAATAAGAAAGGATCTTATAGCGCGGCTGACTGAGTGCTTCTAAAATTTTTTCACGTGAAATATCGCTATAAATCTCTAAAAGTGTGACAAACAAATCTTTTTTGTTTGGGTCGATTGAGCGAGGATTAAAGCCAAGTTTATAAAGCTTTTTACTACGAGCAAGAGAATACTCGTCTTTGGTGTAAATACTGCCACGCACTGCCACATCAGTTTTATTAATAATGAGTGTTGGCATTTTACGCGGTAAAGCAATTTTGAAATACACAATGGACAAAAAAACAACAAAGCCAAGTAATAAGAAAATAAAAATAACAAAAATTCTACGGGATTTTTCAAACTGCATAGATGATAAAATGGTATCGCAAGGAAGAATCTAAACTTGCGTGCGTAGGATTTCTTTATAGGCACTCAAAGCTTTGTTGCGCACTTCAAGCATAAGTTTCATACTGGTTTCTGCCTTGCCAATAGCAATTGCAGCTTGGTGAATATCTTTTAACTGCCCACTTGCCATATCTGCAAGTGCCTTATCAGAGGTTTCTTGTACTTGATTAAGCTCGTTTATGGATTTTTTAAGTAATTTTGTAAATTCTCCCTCGCCACCACTTGTACCACTAATACTAGTAACACTTGGGGCTTTGATAGAGCTTGATTGTAGGGCTTGACTTAACCCAACCTTTTTGATCTCTTCCATTGCAATCTCCAAATAGTAGCTGATGTATTATATCGATTTTTTGTATATTTGTTATGATTTCTTGATAAATACCCAAATAATTATGCCTGCATCATCAAAATAGCATTTCCAGCCATTGTTTTGGCACTCTGAAATGCTGCAACATTAGCTTGATATGCTCTTGTCGCCTCGATTAAGTCTGCCATTTCAACCACAGGATTGATATTCGGATAGGCAACATAACCTTCTGAATTTGCATCAGGATGGTTTGGTTCGTATTTCATAAGAGGTGCTCTATCATCGCGCACAATCTTATCAACATAAACACCCATAATAGCTGGCTTAGGAATCTTACCAAAATCACCTTCATTGAGCGGATCTTCGTATTCTGCTCCATTAGAATCTTTAGCAAGCTTTTCATTCAAAATCTTATTGAAATCAAATGCACGAAATGAAATCATTTGCCTTCTATATGGTCCACCTTCATCGGTCCTTGTCGTGTTGGCATTTGCAATATTTGCAGAAATAAGATTTGCACGGATTCTTTGTGCAGATAATCCATAACCACTTATATCAAATGAGTTGAAGAAATTCATAACTATCCTTTCAATCCTATGTTAAATGTTTTTTCCAGCCTCAATAGCATAATTCAAAATACCCTTATGTTTTTTAAGTGCAGTCGTAAGCCCTTGATATACCACAGAGTTTTTCCCAAGCTCTGTAGTCTCAATATCTAGATCGACACTATTACCATCATTACGAGCCAAATGCCCATCTCTAAAAAACATATCAGGCTTACGCCAAGATCGATATGTGCGGCTATCATCTAACCCAAAATGCGCCGTACTTGTCCTAGCAATCGGTAATTCAAGTGGTTTTTTATTTTCAAGAATTGCTGCTTGCTGTTGCGCTAAAGTCTGTGTAAATTCTATATCACGCGGACGATAAAAAGGTGTGTTTTGATTTGCAATATTACCTGCAATCAAATCTTGACGCAATGAACGATAATCTAATGCTTTATAAGCAAGAGGATATACCTTGGATTCTACAGCAAATGAAATCATTAACACTCCTTAATTATGGTGCGATTTTGCATAATAACAAGCAATTTTAATTCCAAATATAAACAAAAAACAAATTAAAAAGTGTGAATATATATGAATAGAAACAGAAGTGAAACTATGGCGACCCTTGAAAGATTCGAACTTTCGTGACTACCTAGAAAGGGTAGTATCCTTGACCGCTAGATGAAAGGGTCTTATTGTAGCCTATTGGATTTCAACAGGCGTTGGATCTTGTTCAAAAATACGTCCGATCTCTTCTTTGCTTGGTGCTTCTACCCTGCTTTTGTATGGACCTATCAAATAACGAGTTATCGGTGTATTGCTATCAGATTTTGCGTGCTGGACTCTATAAGGATACTTTTTAATAAGAGTGTTAAACTTTTCGTTTGGTTCTTTTTGGAACGAACCTACTTGCCAATAGAATCCACTCGTTGGCACGGTGCCATTTTTGGCATTTGGCGCTTGATTTGCTGGCTTTTGGGTTAATGGTTCTTGTTTTGGTGTAGGTTTAGGTTGTGCTACTTTGGGCTCTACTGACTTAGATTTAGATTCTGCTACTTTGGTAGGTTCGTTAAGCTGTTGTGCGGGCTTAGATTCTGGTTTTGGTGTTTTGGCACTAGCTTGTGGTTTAGATTCTGTAGATTTGGATTCTGCTACTTTGGGTTCGCTAGGTTTTGATTCTGGTTTGGTTATCGGTGCCTTAATTGTATTTTCAATACTCTGCAAAGCTTCATCGATGCTGCTATTTCCATCAAAGCTTTGCCCGCCTGCATTAAGCCCAGACATCACATCATTTGGCATACCCTCTTGTCCAAAGCCCATATCTTGAGGCATAGAAGGGGGATCAAAAGAATCAATGGGTTTGTTTTCATTAAAATCAAGCCCATTGAAACTTGTACTAAAATCACTATCCAAAGGCTTCATTATATCTGTATCGACAATTTCATTTGGACTTATACTTTTGTCTTCTTTTGTGCCAAGAAATTTCCACACACTAAATGCAACAACTCCAATGATAACAAGTGCAGCTATGACAACAAATACAGCTTTTTTGCCACTTGAAGTCTGCTTGGTATTGCCAAGCAAAATCTCGCTCAACTCTTTCCTGTCTTCCATAGAATCTCCTTTTGCCTACATATGTCTAGCCCACGAAGCACCACGTTCTTTCGCATAAACCCCATAAGGCAATGCAAGAATATTAAAATCCCGTGGTAGATCGTGGTTTGGGAATACTTTCCACTCTAGTGGTGTTTTTTGCCCAAGTTTCATAGAAAGCGTGCGAGCAAGCCTATGCCCCTCGCTCAAATCCGTATGTCCTTTGTGAATATAGAGATGAAGGTGTCCTGGAGTCTTTGTCTCATACGCAGTAAAATTAATAAACCCCTCATCACGCAAAAGTAACTGTGCTTTGTGATAAAACCTATCAGGATTTCTACCATTGTAGTCAAATACTATATTTTCTACCTTGTCTCCAGGTAATATCAGGCTGTGTGCAACAATAATCTTTTTCATAAAATGATCTCGTATTATCGAGCTTGTAAGCACGCTATTAACGCGCTGAAATCTGTCAAAAAGCAGCCTTCCATTATACAAAACTTTCTGCCCAAGACCATCAATCTTTTTATAATAAAATGCGGTATGTATCTTGATAAGCTTTAACTCCATCTCTGTCATAATCATATCCCCTAAAAAATAGGCTTAGTATAAACTACAAACCCCCTATTTAACTCCTTAATTTCTTCCCTAATTCTCGCTTGGAGTTCTGTATTAGTAATATTATCTAAAATATCAGCAATTTTATGTGCTATCCACTCAAATTCTGCTTCTTTCATACCTCGAGCACTTAAAGCAGGCGAACCAATACGAATCCCACTAGTAACAAAAGGGCTACGTTTTTCACCCGGAACTGTATTTTTATTGACTGTAATGCCGGCATTGCCTAGTGCCATATCTGCATCTTTACCACTAAAATCTTTTGTAAGGAAACTCATAAGAATAAGATGATTATCCGTGCCACCACTTACCAAATCATAACCGCGTTCAATAAGTACTTCTGCCATTTTTTTGATATTAGCCTTTACCTGCTTGGCATAGGGTTTCCACTCTGGTTTTAGATTTTCCTTAAAGCCAACTGCTTTAGCAGCAATGATATTCATAAGTGGTCCACCTTGTATGCCGGGAAAAACACTCTTGTTGATTTTTGTTGCTATATCCTCATTATTAGTCAAAATCAAGCCTCCACGAGGACCGCGTAATGTTTTGTGTGTAGTTGAAGTGACAATATCACAATATGGGAATGGATTAGCATATTCACTAGCAACAACAAGCCCAGCAACGTGTGCGATATCTGCCATCAAAATTGCACCAACCTCATCGGCTATCTCTCTAAATTTTGCAAAATCCAACTCTCGCGTATAAGCCGAAAAACCGCAAACAATCATCTTGGGTTGCACAATTTTAGCTCTTTCTCTTACTTTGTTATAATCAATACGACCATCAAGCTCGACACCATAAAAAAAGCTCTGATACACTTGTCCTGTTATGCTTACCTTTGCCCCGTGGGTAAGATGCCCTCCGTGGCTCAAATCCATACCCAAAATCTTATCATAAGGCTTAAGCAATGCATTATATACAGCACCATTTGCTTGACTACCAGAATGTGGTTGAACATTTGCAAAACGTGCGCCAAAAAGTTTTTTAGCGCGCTCTATAGCAATATTTTCTACCCCATCTACAAACTCACAACCTCCATAATAACGCTTATTTGGATAACCTTCAGCGTATTTGTTGGTGAGCACACTTCCCATAGCTTCCATAACTGCTGGAAAAGTGTAATTTTCACTTGCTATCATCTCAAGATGTTCATTTTGACGTCCCAATTCAGCCTCAATAAGATCATAAATTTCTTTATCTGCTTGCTGTAAGATATATTGCATATAGCCTCCTTATGTTTGGTTATGTTCTTGTGTTGTTGTAAGATTGTCTGTACTGGATTCTGCCCTAAGCGGCTTCATCGCAGGAAACAACAAAATATCCTTTATGGTTTTTGCATTGGTTAGTAGCATCACAAGCCTATCAATCCCTATCCCTTCTCCAGCAGTTGGTGGCATACCATAGCCAAGCGCTCGTACAAAATCCTCATCCATATACTGCGCCTCTTCATCGCCTGCTTCTTTTTGAGCAACCTGTGCTTGAAAACGCTCATACTGATCAAGTGGATCGTTGAGCTCGCTAAAACCATTGGCAATCTCCTTACCACCGATAAAAAGCTCAAATCTATCGGCAAACTCCGGATTTTTGTCATTGCGCCTAGCAAGTGGGCTGATCTCAATAGGATATTGTGTAATAAATGTTGGGTTTATAAGTTTAGATTCTACAAACTCGCTAAATGCAACATCTTGTAACTTACCATAACTCATAGTAGATTCGATTTTGATATGTTTATCGAGCAAATACTGTCGTAGTCTTTCAGAATCCAAAACCACATTGTGAGGAATGCCGCCTATTTTCTC
The DNA here is from genome assembly GCA_944323645.1 of uncultured Helicobacter sp. Taxonomy (GTDB): domain Bacteria; phylum Campylobacterota; class Campylobacteria; order Campylobacterales; family Helicobacteraceae; genus Helicobacter_B. Next base: position 34,672 of record CALUTE010000004.1, read on the forward strand.
TAAGCTCTCTTGATAAGTGAAGGTTTGCCATCTATTAAAATCAATTTTGCTTTCACCATAAGGCAGAATATTTTCTAAACCTAAATGTTTTAGGAGATAAGCAAAAAATTCCTTTGTAAGCCCAAGTAAATCTTCATATGTATGATATGCCCAATAAAATTCAATCATCGAAAACTCTGGGTTATGCGAATGATCCATTCCTTCATTGCGAAAGTTACGATTAAGTTCAAATACTGCTTCAAATCCACCAACAATTAGGCGCTTCAAATACAACTCTGGAGCAATGCGTAAATATCGATCAACTCCAAGCGCATTGTGATGTGTGATAAATGGCTTAGCATTTGCACCACCAGGTATAGGGTGCAACATAGGTGTTTCTACCTCAAGAAAACCTTTTTGCTCAAAAAAATCACGCACAAGACGCACGATACGACTTCGCAAAACAAACATCTGACGCACTTCAGAATTCATAATCAAATCCACATAGCGCTGTCGATAACGAAGCTCAACATCAGTGAGTCCATGAAATTTCTCTGGAAGTGGGATAATAGATTTGGTTAGTATTTTGCACATTTTTGCATGGATACTAAGCTCACCAGTTTTTGTTACAAACGCATAGCCTTGCACATTGATAATATCCCCAACTTCAAGAAACTTTTTCACAATCTCAAAGCTTTCATCGCCTACATCGCTGCGTGAAATATAGGCTTGCAAAACCGCGCTTTCATCTTGAATTTTGACAAAACAAGCTTTGCCCATAAGTCGTATAAAACGAATGCGCCCCACAATCGATTCTACACTTTGTGGTGTTTGCCTAGAATCTGTACTTGCCTCATTGTCTTCTTGTAGCAAATAGGCGTATGTATCCAAAAAAGATTGGTTTGTTTTCGTGCGTGTAAGAGTATTGTCATAAGGGTTAATATGGCGTTCCCGTAAATCTTGTGCTTTTTTTATGCGCTGTGCTACATAACTATTTTCAAACATTACTTACCACCAAACGCATCGTTTTTCAGCTTTTCTACACCCTCTTGCATAGTTTTCACATTAGGCTTGCCATCTTTGATATTACTAAGATTCTGTGAAATCTCATCAACTGCAGGCAAATGCACAATCTTTTGAGCAACTTTTATCATATTGACATACATTTGACTCTTTTCTTGCGCAGCTTTGATGAAATTATCTTGCAAGAAATTGATATGGGAAATACCATAGGCAATAAAGCTAAAGATGAAAAATGTCTTAATCGATGAAAAGACAAATCCTAAGCTTTTATCTAAAAAATCGAGCGCACCAAGAAAATGCACTTTTCTGCCAAGTACAATGCCTATAAGCACAAAAAAGCACCAACACACAAGTAGAGTAATGAGAAATCCGAGTGCTAAATGAATGGTTACACTATTAAAATTATAAATGCCTTTTAGGGCTTCTCCTATTGGATAAGCAAATAATGCTCCTAGATACACACCAAGTAGAATCCCTACCAAACTGGAAAATTCCGCAACAAACCCAGCTGCAAAACCACGAAAGCCTATCACGACTATAATAACAATCAAGGCGACATCAATGTAATTCATAATGCATACTCTTTACGTAAAATTTAGCCTAAAAAGGCTACTATTTTAGCCAAAGATACATAAAATCAAAGTAAATAAAGGCAAATATTTGAAAAAACCACACCATAAAAAACCACTATCAAATGCAAACAAATCACCTCATCAAAATATAGCCTTAAGTATCTTTAGCCTTGCGCTAGAACCACATATTGTAGTCACTTGCAGAAAACTTGTATGGTTTGATTGTTTTTCTTGGCGTCTGTTTTTAGCGCGCTTGTGGCTTGGGTTTTGGTTTGGATTTGGGTTTTGCGCTTGGATTTATGGCTTTGTATGGTTGGCACCCCTTTTTGAAACAACACAAGGAATGCTAGCGCAAATATGTGCTACGTTTGTTATGAGCGTGCTTTTATTACTTGCATTAAGTGTGTGGCTCCTCATACCAAAAGCACTTAAGGGATATTTTGGATTTTTTGCTGGGCTTTTTTTGTTTTATTGGGTGGGGCTTTCTTTTCGCTATTCGGCATTTCCATTTTTAATCCCATTTGTATGGCTTGGAGTGGGGTTTGTATATGCGATACTATTTTATGTGGCACTCTTTTTTACAGCGAGAATCTATCGTATTCTAAGTCTTCTAGTACTTGGTGTGATAGCACCATTTGGTTTTGATTGGTTTGTACCACAAGCCTTTTTCGCCTATAGTATATTTGGTGTTACAGTATGGCAGTTTCTAGCATTACTGTGTGGAATCGCGCTTCTTCTTCCTAGTAGCAATACCTCAAAACAACGCATTGTATTTGGCGTGGTGATGCTGTGTGTAGGAATTGATTTTGGCACAAAGTATGCGCCACCTGATCCATTCTTAGAGGATCAAATCGCCCTAGTACAGAGCAATATCCCACAAGATCTCAAATGGCAAGAAAACACTCTACAATACACTATAGAAAGCGTATTTGATACAATAGATTCTGCCATAGCGCATTCAAAACAAATGATCATTTTTCCAGAAACAATCCTGCCCTTTATTCTCAATAGTGAGAATCCTCTTGAGCAAAGTGTGCAACAAAAACTTCTTACGCTTTCAAAAGATATTGTAATCGTTCTTGGTGCATTTAGCGAACAAAATCTTGCTTTTCATAATTCAACCTATATTTTTGCAAATGCTAAAATGCAAATCCTCAATAAAGTCATTTTGGCTCCATTTGGTGAGCGGATTCCGCTTCCAGATTTTCTTGCTAAACCTCTTTATAAGGTGTTTTTTGGATTAGAAGAAGGACTTGCATCAGCTAATGTGCCTCAAAATTTTACAGCCCTAGGAAGATTATGGCGCAATGCAATTTGCTATGAAGGGACAAGCAGAAAGCTCTATACAGGTGCACCACCATATCTTGTAATGATCAGCAATAATGGTTGGTTTCACCCAAGTATTGAGCCTTACCTTCAGCGTGTACTTCTAAAATACTATGCAAGACTTTATGGAACAACCATTCTACACGCAGTCAATCGTTCAGATTCTGGGATTATTGCACCATTACTATTTGGCGATAAAATAGAGGGGTTTATGCTTGCTACACACTAGATTCTAACTTATAAGGAGGATTAATGTTGCTTTATGCTCAAGATATTGCCCACAGCTTTGATACACTGCTTTATGAAAATGTGCATCTTACACTGCAACAAGGCGAAAGTATCGCTATACTTGGTGTTTCTGGATCTGGTAAATCCACGCTGCTTGCAAACCTCTCAACACTTCTAATGCCAAATGTTGGCAAAGTGGATATTCTTGGCAATGACGTGTATAAACTTAAAGCAAATGAGCGTCTGAAGCTTTTGCGAGAAAAACTTGGGATTATTTTTCAAGCACATTATTTATTTCGCGGTTTTAGCGCATTAGAAAATCTCCAAGTAGGTGGAATTCTTGCTAAACAAAACATTGATATGGAATTGCTAGAGAATCTAGGAATAGCTCATACTCTCACACAAAACTCTGCAGACTTATCAGGCGGACAACAACAGCGACTCTCTATTGCTCGTGTACTTCTCAAAAAACCTAAAGTAATCTTTGCTGATGAACCAACAGGCAACCTCGATAAGGATACGACCCACAACGTAATGGAAGCTATACGCGCCTATGTCGCTAAACACAAAAGTGGGCTCATCATCGCCACACACGATGAGAGCATTGCCAAAGAATGCAACAAAGTTTATAGAATCTATGAGCAAGGCTTGCAACAGCTTTAGTTATAGGTGCTAACTTATTCTAGGCTATCGGGATTTTAGAAAACAAGCATTTAAGTAATACTGCAATCTTATTCCCGATAACCCCACACACCTTTTATATAGAATCTAACCTATTGAATATAGCAAGATTTCGCATTAGACTCACCTAATTTTCTCTGCTAGAAAGTAGGGTGCTCATTTTGGAGTACCCTAACAACCTTTAGTAATTTGCACTCTGATCTTCCATAGAGCTTTGTGCATAATACAGCGCCTCATAAACCAAACTCCAAAAGCCAATACTTGGCTTTAATATCTTTGTATGGTTTTAGCAGCACATAAGTAAATTGTCATTAGCTTGTTGCAACAACAAATCATTCTTCAATAAACTGCTTACATATTTCTAATACTTGTTCTTTTCTTGCTGTGCAGAACTCAAGTTATCAGGATTTTTAAGCTATGAAATAGTTTCACACCTTAAAAATCCCGCGCTTCAAGCGAGGGTATCAAACCACTCGTTTAAAGGCGTAGGTATTTAAGAAAGCAATCTTAGGATGTTTTGTTGTGCAGCATTCGCTTGACTCATCGCATAACTACCAGATTGTGCAAGAATACTCCATTTGTTGAATGTAGCAGATTCTTCTGCAAAATCCACTTCACGAATTTGACTTTCAGCTGCTTTAACATTCACTTGTGTAATAGTAATGTTATTGACAGTTGCTTGCATTTGCCCCTGAACAGAACCGAGGTCAGCACGGATTCTATCAAGTGTTTTTTGTGCAGATTCTGCAATATCCATAACAACCATAGCACCCCGAAGTGTTGTAACACCTGAACCTAGCACTTGATTGCCTGCTGCCATAGCATTATTTTGGTTTGCACCAGATGCAGAGCGCACTGCCTCATTAAACACACCCATAACATCACGAAGATTTACCACCCATTCAGCCACAGCTTGATTGTTATTTGGGTCATAACCTGTTGCACTGATATTTGTTCCAGAAACAATAATATCACGCGCATCAAGACGTGTCATAGAAAGACGTCCATAGTTGACAGAACCACCTTGTGGAACACCATTTGTAGTTGTACCATTAAGCGTTTGTCCATTGATTTGTTCAATCGCTGCAGTACCAGTTTGTGTATCAGCAGTGATGACAATACCACGTCCATCTGTACTTCTAAGATTTAATCGCCCTTCATTGTCCGTGAAAGCTTCCACACCTGTTTCAGCAGTTGCAGTATTGATGGCTTGCACTAAACGTCCATCAGAGTCGGCTTTTTTGATACCTAAAATATCTCCTAGCGTAAAACCATTAAGGACAACATTGCGCAAATCTCCAGCTTGTACTTCTGTATCAGAAGTAGAAAGTACAACCGCTTGCGCACGAACACCCGTCTTATCAGAACTCTTGTTGATAATTTCGGCAAGGTTCCCAAGCCCTGTTCCAGCTGAATGAGAAATTTTCACGCTTTCTAGTTGCACATCATTGACACCATCAACTGCCATAAGTTTCAAAGCAACTTCACCAGAAGAAGTAATCATTGCACCTGTTTCTAGTCGCACTTGTCCAATCTTATCAGAAGTTGTAGAACCAATAGAGGCTTTGATAGACTGATTAGAATATGCACCAACTTGGAACTCTTTATTTGTCCATTGTCCAGAAAGTAGAGCTTGTCCATTATAGGAAGTAGTATTACCTATATAGTCAAGACCCTGGATCAAACGAATGATGTCGTTTTGGATAGCCTTTCTTGAAGCTGTTGTTTGCCCATCTTGTGCAGCTTGAGTAGCTTTTACTTTCACTGTATCAAGAATTTTGAGCATTTCATCCATAGCCTTGTCGGCAATTTGGATAATCCCCATACCATCGTTTGTATTTGCAATGGCTTGACCAAGAGCACTTGCTTGAGATCGCAAAGAGTCAGCGATAATCATACCAGAAGCATCATCTGCCGCTTTATTGATACGAAGACCAGAACTCAATTTTTCCAAAGAATTTTTGAGTCCAAGTTGTGTGCCTACACCTTGAGCGTGCGCATTGAGAGCGTTGATGTTGGTGTTAATTTGAAATGCCATAAGAAACTCCTTTTTAGAATATTACGTCCTAAGGCTTCCTTGCCTTTGACAAAAGTACAATCGGACAAACCTCAAAAAATTGCATAATTTTTAGCAAAATTTTTTAATATTGCTATAATTCCCCTCTGACTTTTGCCCTATTTCTGATACATTATTTATCAATACAACCCGAGCTTTTAAGCATTTGGTGTAGTTAGCTTCATATGCAAGCTATCGCGAAGGAGAAAGCGTGAATGATACATATATAACACTTATGATTTTTATATTTTTTTTCGTACTTGCTGGGTGCGCTTCCGTAGTGCCTTCCACCCATTATCTGAAAAAACCCATAAAATCTACTTGGATCGACTATAACTACTTAGATTCTCCCTTTGCTCTCCCCTACCTCGACAAACTCCAAACAAAAGATCAAAGTGGCGCTATGCTCATTTCTGATGGATCATATGCATTGTTACACCGTGCTTCTTTAGCGCGTATGGCAAAGTTTTCCCTAGAAATTCAAACCTATATCTACAAAAATGATATTACTTCGCGCGTGCTTATGCACGAAATATGGCTTGCTGCTAATCGAGGCGTAAAGGTAAAAATGATTATTGATGATAATGGGCTAGATTCTGATTATTCTGATATTATTATGCTTAATGGGCATCCCAATATAGAAGTCAAGGTTTTTAACCCTTACCGCAATAGAATCAAAGCATTTCGCCTGCCAGAAATGGTGTTTCATTTTAATCGTATCAATCGTCGTATGCATAATAAGCTATTTATCGCCGATGGAGTCGCACTCATCATAGGCGGGCGCAATATTGCTGATACATATTTCAACAATAAAACTGATATAAATTTTTCAGACACTGATGCACTCTTTTTAGGAAAAATAGCTGCACAAGCGCGCGAAAGCTTTAAACAATATTGGGAATATCACCGAGCTATTCCTGTAGAATTCCTTCCTTCAAAGCATAAGATGAAAAAGTTTATAAAACATTACAACGCGACAATTGCCGATCTTGAAGCGGATTCTGCTGAATGGGATAAATACGAACACGCCATTACAGAATTTATACAACGCTATGAAAATAAGATCAACACTATGCATTGGGGTAATGGCTATCTTATCGCTGATGATCCAGAAAAAATCGATGCAAAAATCCCTACAAGCAAAATCTACAAAGAACTTGGCAATGTGCTTGCTAGCGCGACAGATTCGATTTATGTTTCTTCAGCCTATTTTGTACCGGGCAAAAATGGACTTGCAACTATGAAAGATTTTGTGCAAAGGGGAGGTAATCTGTTTGTTTTGACAAATTCCCTCTCAAGCACAGATTCTTTGCCGGTGTATGCAGGGTGGGAGCGGTATCGTGATAAGCTTGTCAAAGCTGGAGTGTATGTCTATGAATATCGCAAAAGTGCTGGCAAAATCAAAGTTCGTGGGCGTATGACATCAGGTGCAAGTTTGCATAGCAAAACATTTGTGATCGATAACAAAATCACTTGGATTGGAAGTTTTAATCTCGATCCACGCTCAAGTATCATCAACACAGAAGTAGTAGCAGTGTTTGATAATGAAGATTTTGCCAAAGAAACAACAAACCTAATTCACATCGATATGCAAGGAGCTTGGCGTTTAGAACTAGAAAAAGGCAAAACAAAATGGTGTGCGCAAAACGACCCAAATGGGGAAGATGGTATAATATGTGTTACAAAACTACCTGATACAAGTTTATGGTTGCGATTTCTTAATCTCCTTATGAAAATATTCCCAGAAAACCAGCTCTAATTAGTCTCCTTAGATTCTCGTGGTGTTTTATATCTTGGGTAATCATTTGGCGAGTTGTCTCTTTTTGGGAGCTTTCATACTAGCATAGGAACTTCTGCCTCACAAACAATAAACTTTCAAAACAACGCAAAATCTCGCCACAGTTAAATTTTATAGGCAAATCTCATGATAAACTCTTCGTGCTCGCTTTGGATCCTGTGTAGTTCTAGATTCTATGAATCTCTATTGCTTCGGCTTTCTTACTGAAGTTCGCAATGACAAAACCCGCACTCATTCGCAATGACGATTCTACTATGTCATTGCGAGAATCTGCTTTACTTTTTGCCACTCAATTGCGAGACTTGCAAGGCAAGTCGTGGCGCACGTGAGTAGCACTTGCCCATACTTGCAAATCCATAACATTAGAATCTGGATTCTATGGGTTTGCTTACCTCCACTTGGCTACCGCCTTTCACTCTTTGTAATGCATTCAAAATCTCTTCCTTGTCATCAAAAGGATATTGTGTTGTACCAATGATTTGATATTTCTCATCACCTTTGCCAAGCACGAGTAGCACCTCATCTTCTTGTAACTCAGCGATTGCGCGCCAAATAGCTGCTCTTCTGTCAGGCTCAATGATGCAATGCGCCTCCTTAGTCATACCGCTTGCTATTTGTGCAATAATAGACTCTTTATTCTCACTGCGCGGATTATCGCTTGTGAGGTAGATTCTATGAGCATACTGCTGCGCTATCTTTCCCATTTTTGGACGCTTAGTCGCGTCTCTATCACCTCCTGCTCCAAACAACACAACAATCTTTTTTGTCTTAAAACTCTCAAAAATCTGGCGCATTCCATCGTGTGTGTGCGCAAAATCTACAATAACAAGTGGATTCTGACTAACAACCTCCATACGCCCCTCCACGCCACCAAAGTTTTCAAGCTTCTTGGCAATAGATTCTATGCTTATAGAAATGTCAGAATTTAAATCCAAATTTGAACAAAGTGCAGGCTCCATACATAGCCTCTTAACACACAAAAGCGCGCCAAGCACATTGTAGAGGTTATGCTTACCATAAAGTGGTACTTCAATAAGAGTTTCTTCAGACTGCTCTTGTGGTGCTAGGTTCTTAGCTTGTTTGCCATAGAAAGGATTGTAGCGAATATGCGCACACATTGGGTGATCAAGACTATAAGCATTAACTTTTAGATTTGCATTAGATTCTATGCCATATGTGTAAAGATTGCTTGGATTGCAATATGCGCGTGGCTCATCAGCATTGATAATCTTAAGCGTCTCATCAGCAAAAAAGCTATTTTTTACGCGAATATACTCTTCAATAGTTTTATGATAATCTAAATGATCGCTTGTGATATTTGTAAGCACTTTTGCACAAAATGTTAGCCCAGCAATCCGATCTTGATGAATTGCGTGCGAGCTCACTTCCATAATAGCAAAATCACACTCTTTCACACTTTCTAAAATCGCATAAAGCTCTAGCACGCCAGGCGTTGTTAGCCCCTTTGGTCGGATTTGTATATCATTCTTAAATACGCCTCGTGTCCCTATCAGTGCGCACGAATACCCCATATCAAGCAAAAGCGAATAAATAAGGGCGGCGGTTGTGGTTTTGCCATTAGTGCCAGTAATCCCTACAAGATTTGGCAAGGGTTTGTAATATTCTATTAGCTTGGCTGCATCAATAGATTCTGGGACAAAAAACGCAGAATTACGCTTGGTTCGTACAAACAGCGTATCAGAATCCAACTCCCTAGAATCATCACTTAAAAATGCGTATCGCTTAGCATTAAATACGATCTCCTTTTGGATTTTCATTCTACTTCCTACTGCCTGTTATATTCATTGTAGCTACTGCATTACCAAATATATTAGTGTGCCACTATTCTTTATTTGAGGTTTTTTTATTGGAGGTTTTGGCGCAGACTTCTTTGGCTGGCGTATTTGATTTTATCTTGCGAATACTCTGGATAATTTTTGCGATTTTATCATTATAAGCGATCTGTGGCATATCTTCGATATAAGAAAGTGCAATATGTTCAAAACCATTAGCGATAAGATCTTGCAAAAATTGATAGAAATCATCACGCGCAGTAAAAATAATCTTTGTACTAAAAATAAGGTTCTCAAATGCCTCTTTAAACCCTCTCTCCAAGCAAAGCACTCTAAAATCTCTATAAGTTATGCCACTTAGCTGTTCAGATTCTAAAGACTCCTCTTCTTCTGCTATTTTTGAAATATAGTTTAGATTCTCATCAAACCCCTCAAGCATTTCAAGCATTTGTTTGCGGATATTATTGCGATTTGCACGCGCTGATGTAGCAAGCAAAATCTGATAAAGCTCATTAAAAACTTCTGCCTTTTTTGGAAAATCATTACCAATATCTGCAATCAAAACACCAATTTTTGCGTCCAAATCACCAGAATCCAAACTAAGTGCTTCACCAAAATGATGCATAGCAAGCGTGTAGTTTCGATTGCTCAGTGCCTTGAAACCATTTTTAATATGCCTACGCTTCTGCGGGCTGTAAGAAGAAACTGTTTGTATCATTGCATATCCTTAGATTCTATTACTTCTATTTCTGGATGAATATCGTTTTTAAGCTGGCGCTCTATGCCATATTTTAGGGTTGTTTGCGATGCGCTACACCCGCGACAAGCACCCTCTAGTTGCACATAAACCTTACCATCCTTTATCGCTAATAGTGTTACATTACCACCATCGCGAACTAGCATAGGGCGCACTTTGTCAATCGAGTGTTGCACCGGATCATAAAGCTCTTCATCACTAAAAGGCAATGCCATTATACTTCCTTACAATAAATTTTTAGATATTGTAGCATAGTGCGTTTGTGGGTTGCTTAAGCCTTGTAGTTTTTAAGCATTAAAGCCTTATAATTGTAAGCAAACAACACCAAGGAAGCGCAATGAAAGAATTTATCTCTACGCCTATTTATTATGTCAATGATAAACCACACATCGGGCACGCCTACACAACTATTATCGCTGATATGTTAAAAAAATACAAATGGCTTAATGGTAGCGATGTATTTTTGCTCACTGGCACCGATGAACACGGACAGAAAATCGAACAATCTGCTAAAAGTAAAAATAAAACCCCACAAGCCTATACCGATGAGATAAGCGCTATTTTCCGTGTCTTGTGGAACGAGCTAGAAATCGATTATGACTATTTTATTCGTACAACAGATACCTACCACAAAGAAGCAGTTGTAGCAGTGTTTGAGAAACTTTGTGCTAATGGCGATGTCTATCTTGGTGAGTATGAAGGAGATTATTGTGTAAGTTGTGAAAGCTTTTTTGTCAATGTTGCTAATGGAATCTGTCCTGATTGTGCAGGTAACAAGCCACTCACAAAAATCAAAGAAGAGAGTTATTTTTTCGCACTTAGCAAATACCAACAAAAACTCCTAGATTGGTATCACAGCAGCGATAATGTGATTCTGCCAGCCTATCGAAAAAATGAAGTGATACGTTTTGTAGAAGGCGGGCTACAAGATCTCTCTATCTCACGCACAAGCTTTGAATGGGGTATTACACTTCCACCACTTGCAACAAACCAAAATACCTCCACATCACGCAAAAAGCACATTGCGTATGTTTGGCTTGATGCGTTGTTTAACTACCTTAGTGCGCTTGGATTTTTTAATACCAAAATGCAGGATAGAAAATCATACTGGGAAAATGCCACACACATTGTTGGTAAAGATATTTTACGTTTTCATGCAATCTATTGGCCAGCCTTTTTGATGAGCCTAAATCTTCCGCTGCCAAAGCATATTTACGTACACGGATGGTGGATGCGCGATGGCGAAAAAATGAGCAAAAGTCTTGGGAATGTTATCGACCCAAAAGAGTTTGCAAAAGCATATGGGGTTGAGAATCTGCGCTATTATCTCTTACGAGAAACGCCCTTTGGGCAAGATGGCGACTTTAGCCAAAAAGGGCTTGTTGAACGCATTAATACTGAACTTGCAAATGATTTGGGCAATCTTATAAACCGCATTGTTGGTATGGGCGAAAAATACACAAACAATGTCATACAAAGCACTTATGAAGAAATGCAAAATGATTTTAAACACGAACTAACAACGCTAGATTCTCTGCTAGCAAATCTTGATATAAAAATGCGCACTATGCAAATAAAATCCTATCTCGAAGATCTCTTTAAACTTCTTGGGCTAGGAAATGCAAGCATTGCAAAATATGAACCGTGGAATCTCTACAAACAAGGCAATATATCAAAAGTTCAAAGCCTGTTATGTCTGCTTTGTAACCTTGCGCTAAAAGTTGCCCACGCACTCTACCCTATTATGCCAAAAACTGCCAAAAACATTGCAAACACGCTACGTTGTGCAATCACTCAAGAATCCTATAAAACCATTATGGTGCATAAGCAGTTTTTGACACAATTTCATCTCCAAAAATCCTCACCCCTTATCACAAAAATCGAGCATCTTCTTATTCCAGAATCTAACACACAATCCACCCCACCACCCAATATAACCAAACAAACAAATCCAGCAGAATCTGGTATAGCAGAAGTTGGCATAGAAGATTTTGCCAAACTTGATATTCGCGTAGGAGAAGTACTTAGCGCAGAACCTGTCCCAAAATCAAGCAAACTCTTACGCCTAGAGATTGATCTTGGCGAGCAAGTACCACGCGTAGTGCTAAGTGGTATCGCAGAATTCTACACACCACAAGAGCTAATAGGCTCACAAGTATGTGTTATAGCAAACCTAAAACCAGCCAAAATTATGGGACAGTACAGCTTTGGAATGATACTTGCTAGTAAAGATGAAAATGGTCTATCACTCGTTCGTATAGACAAAAAACGAAAAAACGGAAGCAAGGTTAGCTAGTGCAAAAGAAAAAGCTAAGTGTAATCAAAGTCCAGCAGGTAGCCGAACTCATTAATGGTGAGTTGATGAACTCACCTGCTATTGGTAGTTTTGAAGGCTACACTACCCATTTAGAAAATGTCCAAAGAGGAATGCTATTTTTTGCAATAAACCCTCACCATATAGATTCTGCCTTGCAGCGCGGAGCATTTGGCGTAGTGTTTGATAAATTTGTACAAACCCATATGAATGATGAAGAAATCGCTTGGATCAAGGTAGAATCTATCCCGCAATCCATTGTTCGCCTTATACGCTATGAACTTATGATAAATGGTGTGCAAATGTTTGCCCTAAATCCTATCCAATACGCAATAGCACATAAACTTATTCGTGATAAAAACACACTTTTTTTTGATGATACGCCAATGAATCTGCTAGATGCCCTAGAATCAGCTCCAGCAAACATTATCGCTACATCTCCCCAGATTCTGGATTTAGCCCTTGAATGCACACCTTGTAGCACCCCACAAACTATGCCTTTTGACATCATCACACCGCACCCAATGTTTGAAAGCAAATTTTACTACAAGCTCCATTCCTATCAGATTCCACTTCCTAGTGTATTTTTACCGGAGCTTGCAGCAATAACTGATATGTGCGTACGTTCTGGTATTGCCTTTGACTTTGCACATTTTGAGCCTATTGCCTCGCTATTACCTATTTCTCTCGCGCAAGATGCAAGGATTGTACCCTTTGGTAGTAGCAATCGTGTCATTATCCCCACCAATGATAAAGACATTTTTCTCCGCTATGCCAAGTTCCTTAACCAAAATGCAAAATGGGCGCGTATAGTAATGTTGATCCCAACATTACTTAGCGAGGAGGAAGAAGATATTTACACACTCTATGAAGACCAAAACCAAAAGCCATTAGAACCGATCTGCTATGACTCATCAAATGAGCTTCCTATACTTCTAAAAACCACACCTTATAACTTTGGACTTATCTTTGGAATCAGCACACAAGGACTAGCATTTGTCCTCGCGCAAAATACGCAAGAATACGCCCCTGCACTCTTTTAACCAATGCAATCTCACAGGCTACTAGAATCTAAAACTATAGCGCCTTTATGGCACTCTATAAAAAACCTTTCATCACTCCTGCCCCAAGGTAGTGCTAGTTATCATTATGAGCAAGGCATACACATTGCAGGCGAAATCTTTGATACACCGCTAGATTCTACACAATTGCGTATGTGGCAGAATCTATTACAATCAAATGATGAACAGATATTACACAGACTACACGCTTCTGGATATTTGGATTCTCCTTTTGTGATAGATTCTAAGCCTCTTTGCATAATCGATTTGCTTAGTATATTAAGCTTTAGACTCAAATCTTGGCGCAAGGGAGCATTTATCCTGCGGGGCGAACAAACAAAGTTGCATATTGATAGCGAATGGCAAAGCTTCAAAAAATGGGATATCTTAGCACCCTTTGCCAAGCTTAATGGCGCATACATAGCTGATGTAGGGTGCAACAATGGTTTTTATATGTTTGCAATGTATAATCGCGCTCTACAACAAGCACAAACAACATCACAAAGTAAGCCTTATGCAGAGATTGTAGGGTTTGATCCAAGTGGCTTATTTTTTTGCCAATTTCAATTTATAAACCACCTGCTTAATATGCCCATTACGTATGAACTGCTTGGTGTTCAAGATATGCCCACATACACCAAGGCGCAAAAAAATCGCTTTGATATTGTGTTTTGTCTTGGGGTTTTATACCATCGTAGCGATGTTTTTTCCACATTAAAAGCCCTTGCTCTAAGCCTAGAAAAAGGTGGGATTGTCTTTTTGGATACACTGATTTTTGATAGCAATGATATAGTAAAAACAGCAGAATCTACAGAATCCTGTGCGCTTGATAAGCTTGATATTGTACTAAGCATACGCAAAAGTTATGCTAAAATGAGCAATGTATATTTTCTACCCAGTGTATGTGCGCTTGAAGGCTGGCTTGAGCGGTGTGGATTTATTGATATAGAAGTACTTGCTATTGTCCCAACTACCACGCAAGAGCAACGTGCGACACTATGGATAGATTCTATGAGTCTTGAGCATTTTCTTGATCCGCTTGATAGCACAAAGACTGCAGAAGGCTATCCTGCGCCAAAAAGAGCATATATTAAGGCAAGGAGAAAATGATGGATGAAGAAGAATTGCAAAACACCGTATTTCCGGGTGATCGTGTTGTTGCTTCAATGATTAATATGCATTTTTGTGGGCAACCTAGTGAAATCAAAAAAGACGAAGCAAAAGTTACACTGACTACGCGTGAAGATATGGAAGTAGATTCTGGAATCACACATACAGGGTTTGTCCAAGCAGCTGCTGGGTTTGCGGCACTTTGTGCAATCAATAAAAAAAACTCCATTATTATTGGTTCTGATGTAAAGTTTCTAGCACCAGTGGAAACCAATCAAACAGTCGAATTTAAGGCGAAAACAGTGCTTGGAGATATGCGTAAATGTGAAGTGAAAGTTGAAGGTTTCGTACTGAATATCAAAATTTTTGATGGAATGTTTTATATCGTAATTTTTGACAAAAAACTCTTCAAGCTCAAATTAAAAGATGATAAGGAGTTATAATGGTTATTGTGCTTGTGGTTGATAGCTTTGCTGATAAAAGCAATGGTACCTCAATGACAGCATCGCGCTTTGCAAACGCTCTTAGGCAATATGGGCATAGTGTCCGCATAGTTGCTACTCGTGCGCAAGGAGAGGATTGCTACCCACTCAAAGAGCGCTATATTCCAATAGTTACAGAGATTTCACACGCACAACATATTGTCTTTGGCGAGCCCAATAAGACAGTACTACGTGAAGCATTTAGCGGGGCTGATATTGTGCATTTGTTCTTGCCCTTTAAGCTTGAGATTGTCGCACAAAAAGTAGCAGAATCTATGCGCATACCTTATATGGCAGCCTTTCATCTCCAACCAGAACATATCACGTATAATATCCACCTAGAACGCTTTGCACCTCTTAATCGTTTTATTTTTTGGCTTTTTAAATGGCGATTTTATCGGCATATCGAACATATCCACTGCCCATCAAACCTCATCAAAGAAGAAATTGAGCGTGCAGGATATTTGGGCAAAAAATATGTCATATCTAATGGTTTTGATCCGAGTTTTGCACCAGCTACAACACCACCAAAAGATGATGGTTTTATCCATATCATAATGGTTGGGCGTTACTCAAGAGAAAAGCGTCAAGACCTTATTATTAAAGCAATCGCTAAAAACCCATACAAAGACCGTATAAAACTCCATTTAAAAGGTGTTGGACCCAGAGAAAAAGCTCTTAAAAATCTAGCGAGAATCCTTCCAAATACAGTCGATTTTGGCTTCATACCACCAAATGAGCTTGTTGCGCTCTTACAACAAAGCACAATCTATATCCACGCAGCCGATGTCGAGGGTGAAGCAATCGCCTGCCTTGAGGCAATTAGTTGCGGAGTTGTACCTATCATTTCAGATTCTAAGGTTTCAGCAACCAATCAATTTGCCCTTGATGAGCGCTCTCTCTTTAAAGCAGGTGATGCAAATGATTTGAGCAAAAAAATCACATACTGGATTGAACACAAACAAGAGCGAGAGGTTGCCTCCAAAGAATATGTCAAAAGTGCACAAAATTACACCCTTTCTTCTTCTATTCAAAAAGCTCTTGCAATGTACCAAGAAGTCATAGCGTTCTATAAGCAACGCTGGAACAACCCCTAGAATCTAAAGAGAATACTATGCCAAACAAATCCTACACGCCAAATAATCCAAACCTCAAACAAACATCATTGCAAGTGGTACAAAAAATTCTTAGTAAAAATGACAAAAAAGCTCAAGAAATGCGAGAATCTTATGCGCGCGATAATCTATATGTAATAAATCTTATGTCTTCGCCAGGCAGTGGCAAAACAACACTCCTAGAACAGCTAGCTATAAACAACGCATTTCAATTCGCAGTCATTGAGGGCGATTTGCAGACAAATCGTGATGCAGAACGACTAGAGAAAAGAGGGGTTCGTGCGCACCAGATTCTAACCGGAGAAGCCTGCCACCTTGAAGCAGTAATGATAGAGCAAGCATACCAAGCACTAAAAAGTACTGGCGCACTTGATGTTGAGTATCTATTTATCGAAAATGTTGGGAATCTCGTCTGCCCAGCAAGCTATGATTTGGGTGCTCATCTTAATATCGTGTTACTTTCCACGCCAGAAGGCGATGATAAGGTGCTCAAATACCCCACGATGTTTTTGTGCGCTGATGCAGTGGTTATCTCTAAGGCAGATCTGTGTGCTATCTTTGATTTCTCCATTGAACGCGTGCGAGAAGATTTGGATACGCTAAAATCCAATATCCCAATTTTTCTTACAAACGCCAAAGATGCAAAAAGCCTCAAAGATCTTGTAAAATTTATCAAAGATTCCAAAAAAGCAGGCTATTATTCTAGACATTGTTTTTAGACAAATCCACTACCCCAAAGGAGAATCTATGTGCTTGGCAATTCCATCAAAGGTTATAGCGATCAAAAAAGAAAGCAATACCGCTATTGTCGAGACACTAGGGGTAAGTCGTGAAGCAAGCCTTGATCTAATGCAAGATGATGTAACAGTAGGTGAATATGTTTTACTCCACATAGGCTATGTGATGAGTAAAATTGACACCGATTCTGCACTAGAATCTATCAAACTCTATGAGCAAATTGTAGAGGATATGGAAGAAGAATATATTGATGAGGAGTACCGATGATAGCAAACTTTTTACATTTCATACAAACAACAAAGACTTTTGCATATATTGTGCTTGCTAGCATAATTATATCTATAAGCTATGCCAATCCTAATCAAACAGGACTTGAAGGCTACTATATGACACATATTGGCGAAAGCGGGCGACAAAGTATTGTGGAGTTTTTTGAACGTAATGGCAAATTTTATGCATATGGGTTTGCCAATGTCGATGGTAGCGGTCCTAAAAAGGATATCAACAACCAAGATCCTAAGCTTAAGGAACGCTATGATAAGGGTAGCGTGTTTGTTTATGGGCTTAAACAAGACGGCAGAGTCTTTAGCAATGGACAAATCTATAACTACGATGATGGCAAAATATATCACCTAAAAATTACAAAAGAAAGTAGTGGTAAGCTAACATTACGCGCAAGCATTGATAAAATGGGAATGATGGGAAAAACTCTTGTTTGGACACCACTTACACAAGCCCAGATTGACCAATATGAAAAAGAAAAGCCCGATTTTAGTGTTGTTGAAGAGTCGCTCAATACGTTACCAAAAGAATACCGCTAAAACTATTAAGCAGGCACGATGACACAACAAGCCTCTCTAGAATCCATAATAGCACACAAGCCAACACCAAAGCGAGAATCTACCACACCAGATTTTGCGCTAAAAGATCACCTTAATACAAAGCTTTTGTTTGATGGTTTCCGCAACAAAGAAACCATTCTCGCATTTAGCAAAAAAATTTGCCGCCTTGCAGACAATCTTGATCGCCCTCTAAAGATAATGGAAGTGTGTGGTGGGCATACACATACGCTTATGCGTTATGGACTTATGCATCTTTTGCCACCAAATATTGAGTGTATCCACGGACCCGGTTGTCCCGTGTGTATTATGCCAAAAACACGCATAAACCAAGCCTATGATATTGCTATGCAAGAAAATGTAATCCTTGTAACCTTAGGCGATATGTTGAAAGTACCTGGCTCACAAGGAAGTCTCCAAAACGCTCGTGCACAGGGTGCAGATGTACGTTTTGTGTATTCGCCTATGCAGATTCTAGAAATAGCACGCAAATATCCACACAAAAAGATAGTGTATTTTGCGATCGGTTTTGAGACAACAACACCTATGAGTGCTGCACTTCTCGAACGCGTACTAGAATCCAACCTCACAAACGTTTTCTTTCATATCAATCACGTACTTGTTCCCCCACCACTTTATGCTATTCTCGGCAGTAAAGATTCTGCTATCAACGCTCTCATCGCACCTTCCCACGTCAGCGTGATTGCTGGATCAAAAATTTATGAGCCTATTTTAGAGCGCCATCACATTCCTATTGTTGTAAGCGGGTTTGAACCAAGCGATATGATGGAGAGTATTTTGATGATTGTAGAGCAAGCAATAGCAAATAAACATAAGCTTGCAGTGCAATATAAACGTGTAGTAACACAAGAAGGCAATACCAAAGCACAAATGCTTATTGCAAAATACTTTGAACCAAGAGAGCGTTTTGAGTGGCGCGGTCTTGGGGAGATCCCATATTCTGCCTTGAAACTCAAGCAAGCATATAGCGCATACGATGCCGAATGCGAATTTGGCAAAATTTTGAGCAATACGCCCATACAAGATAACAAATCCTGCCGCTGTGGCGATATTTTGCGAGGTATTGCAAAGCCACTTGATTGCAAAGTATTTGGCAAATCTTGCACACCACAACACCCACTAGGGAGTTGTATGGTAAGTTCTGAAGGTGCGTGTGCAGCCTACTACAAATACAGAATCTAAAATATTTTCAGATAATCTAATCATAGTAAATCATTAGATTCTTTTGCGTTAAACGCAGCACAATATCTTTTAAGATTCTAAAAGTTTAGAGAAGATCTAAATCTAGCCATTCTGGAAAGTATTGGCAAGGAAGTCTAAAAATACAAAATCTATGAGTTTTGATTGCTATACATATAATTTAAAAGGTTTTAGCTATGCATCAATCTAGCTAAAACCTAAGATTTTATACAAAGCTTGAACGCAAAGTGTTATTTCGCTAAGTTTTGTAAAATTTTAAACTAATTGCCAAACTAAGATTCTATAAAGTTTTAGATTGTGGTGTTAGCTTAGGATTTTTGTAAGATTTAGGGTATGGGTTACCTGCAATAGTTAAGTGAATTTCCTTTTCTACAATTCTTTAAAAACCCAAAATACAGAATCTCATAAGGGCTGCACCTAAAAGCTCGTTGCCCGAAACCCTATTCCAAGTCGGTGTGAAATGCGATTGTATTCATAAAGATTATCACCATATCCATAAAAATACTGCACATAGAGTGAGACAAATTGATTAAACGCGTAGGCATAGCCTAGCCGAACAGAAGCGTGATATTGCCTATAATCAGAAATTATAGGCGAGAAATGCAACTCAGTAAAATGCCTTTTGTGGCGATGATAGAGCCGCAAATTCGCATACCCCATATATTTATCTAAATCAATATTATCACGGCGTTCATCAATATATGGCCACGCACTCAAATGTACCCCAAAGCCCTTTGCCTCCCAGATTCCTTCAAAAACAATACGATTCGCTGCACTTCTTGATCGACAACCTTGTGGAATAGGATCTTCAAAGCTCTCGCGTACGCAATCATCACCACCAATACCATTGCTATAATGCAAAGCTCCTACACGTAACTCTTTTAATGTACCACCAAAAATCTTCCAATTAGTTGGATATGAATAAAATAGACTTGGCTTAAAATCTGTATCACGCACCGGGCTTGAGTAGCGGAAATTAAACTGCTGAAAAAACATCGTCTGCGTATGAGCAAAAAATAAGCTTCCCTTGGTCCAAAATGCGCCGCGCCATAGTGGAAGCTTCAAACTTAGCTGGAATTTTATTTCAGTGTTGATATTATTACCATAGACATTATGAGGTGGAAAACTTTGTAATAAAATAAAATACGTCCCTTCGTGCTCAAGCAATCGCATATAATATTCATAGGATTTTTGGGCATCTTGAACGCGCTTTTTTTTAGGTGGTGGGAACAAATCTTCTTGCATATTAAAATCTTGTTGTGCAGATTCTGGCGATTTCAATGTGTTTGTTATGCCCTCTTTGGTTTGATTATCTTGGCTAGATTCTGGATTGTTTTGATTGTGTGTATCTGCCAAAACTAAAGCAATAAACATAAACGAAGGTAATAGCAGTATTTGTATTACCCTCAAAGAGCAGCGAGAGTTCATCATAATCCTTGGATAAATTATAATAAGAGCTATACTAAATATGACAATCAAACAAAGCGCAATTATATCAAAAAAAAAAAAAATGGATATTTTGTACAAAATCGTGCTTTAAATTGCTATATGCTCACTAAATAAATCATAAACAACCAAAATCTCAACAAGCCCGTGGCAGAATTCACGCAAGGATTTTGGCTAAAAAATTGATTTTATAGCTAAAATTAGATAGAATCAAGGGCTTTTATGTTAAACAAAAAGGTTTTTGTGATGGATTTTGAGGTCAAATCGCCAATTTTAGGCTTTGAAGATGTCGTCAAGATGAAGCTTGAAAAGATCGATGATGTTTTTATGCGTTTGAGCAACATTGATGCAGCCTCGCCAGTATTTGTACTGATAAATCCATTTGTTTTGCGCGAATATGATTTTGAAGTGCCAGTGGCTATGAAGCTGTTGCTAGATTTAGAAAATGCCAAAAATATTTTTGTAGCAAATATTATGGTGATGCAAACTCCTATCCAAGAATCCACAATTAATTTTCTTGCGCCATTAGTGTTTAATTTTGACAACCAGACAATGGCACAAATCGTTCTTGATAGCTTCAAATACCCGACGTACGGTATAGCTGAACCTATTTCAAAATGGTACAAAGAAGACCAACCAAACGGTACAGAATCTCAAAAATAGCTTCCACACCATAAACTACAAATATTTATGTGTGTAATTTTGGCGTTTAAGGTGTATGATGAATGAATATAGCTTAGACTTTTATACTACGCTTGTTGCTATGGTTACAGTGTTGTTGCTCGGGCGGTTTTTGCTTACACGCATAAAGTGGCTGCGTGATTTTGACTTGCCAGAGCCAGTAGTTGGCGGTGTTTTTGTTTGTATTGCAATTTTTATTGCCTATCGATATTTTTCTATTCATATTGTATTTGATGAAGCACTAAAAGAACCTCTTATGCTTGCATTTTTTTCAAGTATTGGCTTGAGCGCGGATTTTTCTTCACTCAAAAAAGGTGGTCGTCTTTTGGTGCTATTTTTGATAGTGGTTGTTGGATTACTTATCTTACAAAATATTCTTGGTGTGGGTCTTTCCCTTCTTATGGGAATTGATCCTTTGATTGGTATGCTTGGAGGCTCTATAACAATGAGTGGAGGACACGGTACTGGGGTGGCTTGGGCAGATGTATTTGCCAAAGACCAATATGGACTTACCAATGCCAAAGAAATTGCCCTTGCAGCGGCGACTTTTGGGCTTATTATGGGTGGTATTATCGGAGGTCCAGTAGCACGCTATCTTATCAAACATAACCGCCTTGTTACTCCAAATGCTATGCTACACAATACCCCTGCAGAATCCAAGCAGGCTTCCAATCTAAGAGCTGAGCTTGACTCTACCCAAAACACTCTTGCCAAAGTCTTTGAGGCACCGCAAAAAGAGCGCCTTATTACCACAGCTTCATTCTTGGAATCTCTAGCGCTCATCGCGACTTGCCTGCTTGTTGGTACCTATATCACAGAATCCAGCACACCACTTTTACGCGATAAGCTTGGTATAAATGTGCCTACATTCGTGTGGTGTTTATTCTGTGGGATTACTTTGCGCAATGTACTAGCAGCCCTCAAACTTCATTATGTGTTTGATCGCGAAGTGTCCGTGCTTGGAAATGTCTCTCTTGCACTTTTTCTTGCACTCTCATTTCTTATTATAAAAGTATGGGAACTCGTGGATATTGCTCTTCCACTAATCACAATTTTAATTATGCAAACAATTATAATGATATTGTATGCAGTCTTTGTTACATTTAACTTTGTAGGGCGCGACTATGACGCAAGTGTTTTTGCCGCTGGACATTGTGGATTTGGGCTTGGAGCAACCCCTACAGCAATGGTTAATATGCAAGCAATCACAAATCACTATGGTCCCTCTCACGCCGCCTTTATGATCGTACCACTTGTGGGAGCATTTTTTATTGATATTGTCAATCTGCTCATCATACAAGTATTTTTGCTGCTGCCTATCTTTCCGCAGAGTTCTTAGATTCTGCTAGGCACGCTAGAGACTACACTAGAATCTAAACATTTCTAAAGTAGATTCTATGATTAAAGGATAACTATGTGTCAAAACAAAAATATCACGACTGCTTCTCGCACTAAAAAAATACCAACCAACTCCACCTATGCCAAACACAGGGTATCTGTCTTTATGGAGTATCTCTATGTCTCCTAAAACATCTCCTCAAAAAACATCTCTCTCTGCTGGAATTGCACTTATGCTCATAGCAACTATATTTTTTGCAATGATGAATGCGCTTGTCAAATACCTAGCCGAACTTGGGTATTCTTCTATGGAAAACGTCTTTTTCCGAGCCTTTTTTATGGTTGTAACATTGTATTGTATTTTGGGGCTTTTTCCGATATTAAAACCTATTATGCCCAGACTCAAAAAGCCAGTATTTAAACCAAAAAAACAAGGTGGCTTCTCTGCTATGCTAATGCGCTCACTTTTTGGTGCAGTGGCAGTAGGCATTGCATATTATAATGTTGCCACGATTCCACTTGGTATCGCCGTAGCTTTTTTGCAATCCTCACCGATTTTTGTCGTATTTTTGTCCTTTTTTACACGCAACAAACCCGGACTCTTCGTAAGTCTTGCTACCCTTATTGGCTTTTTGGGCGTACTGTTTATCGCAAACCCACAAACTAGCAATATCCCACTAATAAATGCAATCTTAGGCATAATAGGTGCTATTAGCGCTGCTATTGCTTTTCTTACAATCCCGAGCCTAAAAAGCTTCTATACTCCAGAAGCTGTAAGTCTTTGGTATGGGTTCAGTATGTGTGTAGTTGGCGTGGTAGGTATGATGATTCCTGTGGAGAAGATGGGTGGCTTTAGCTTTCCAGACACGACTGCTTGGATACTCTTTGCGCTTAGTGGAATTACTGGCGCTATTGGACAGTACTGTATGACAAAGTCATATATGTTTGCTCCACCAGGAATTGTAGCACCCATAGCATATATGCGTATTGTCTGGAGCTTACTTTTTGGGATAGCATTAGGCGATGCACTACCAGATTTTTTTCCAAGTCTTGGAATTTTTCTTATTATTGTTTCTGGGGTATTAGTGGCTTTACCGGTGTTTATCAGAGAGTATAAAAAACTCGCCAAAACCCATTAGATTCTAGGATCTATACTATCTAAAAACTATAACGATCTAGTACAGAATCAAGCCCCACCCTTTGTATCTTGCTAGGCATTTGGCATATAGAATCTTTGCCCACAACAGCTAAGTATATTTTGGCTTTAGGCAGGCTGTGTAGTTTTGGAAAAATTTTAGATTTTTAGAGAGCAGAGCAAAACGCACCCACAAATTTAGTATAATGCCTATATGTGAGAACCAAAGGAAATTCTGTGTTGTGTGGTATTGATGAGGCTGGGCGTGGTTGTATTTGTGGGAGTATGTTTATGTGTGGCGTATTGGGCAAAGAGGAGAATCTAAAACATCTAAACATCAAAGATAGCAAAATGCTTTCAGAATCTAGTCGTCAAGATTTGGCTTACAAACTTGTAGAGCTCGCGCAAAAAGAGAATATCGCATACCATATAGTTGAAAAAAATGCACAAGAAATCGACACGCAAGGCTTAAGTGCCTGTCTAAAAAGCGCATTAAAAGAGATTACAGAGCATTTTTCAACCAATACGTGCGAATTTATCTTTGATGGCAACACAACCTTTGGGCTCACACTACAGCATCCAAAGGTCTTGCGTACTCTAGTAAAAGGAGATTCTAAAAGCTTGCTTATTGGAGCGGCTTCTATTTTGGCAAAAGTAGCAAAAGATACACAAATGCACGAACTAGACAAAATATACCCTCATTATGGTTTTAAAACAAACAAAGGCTACGGCACAAAAGCCCACATACAAGCTATTATGAAATATGGCTACACACCCTTTCATCGCAGAAGCTTTGCCATTACACCAAGCTTTGCACTCTAGCATCAAAGACAAATTTAATACAAATCTAGCACAGCGGCTTATCCATTTCTTTTGGGATTGTTAGTCCCATAATTTTTAGCACACTTGGTGCGATATTATTAAGTGCTCCAGAATCTACTTTTTGTACATTGTGTGCCATAATAAAACACCATACATCGCCTATAGTATGGTTTGTTTTTACTTCACCTTCTTCGCTTTTCATCTCTTCACAATTCCCATGATCACTTGTGAGAACAACTGCGTATTCTAGTTCTTTTGCAAGGCTAAAGATTCTGCCAAGCTCATTATCTACAGCTTCAACAGCCTTTAGGGCAGCCTCATAGTTTCCTGTGTGTCCTACCATATCACCATTAGCGAAATTTACCACGACAAAATCGCTTCCACTTTTCATTGCCGCAAGTACCGCATCACCCACCTCTGGAGCACTCATTTGTGGTTGTAAATCATAGGTAGCAACTTTTGGCGAAGGAATAAGAATACGGCTTTCTCCCTCGAATGGTTCTTCCACCCCACCATTAAAAAAGAATGTAACGTGAGCGTATTTTTCTGTCTCTGCGATATGAACTTGTGTTTTGTTGGCTTGCGATATAACTTGTGCAAGTGTGTTTTTAGGTTTTTGCTTATCAAAAAGTATAGGATAGCTGAATTGCTCATCATATTCACACATTGTTATGATGTGGTGCAATCTTTTTGGACGAACAAAATGGGTAAAATCTTTTTCCCCAAGTGCCTGAATAATCTCGCGAGCACGATCTGAACGAAAATTTATCATTATTAATCCATCATCTTGCGAAAAACCACCAAGCTCCGCAAACTCCCCAAAACAAGCTGGTTTTATGAATTCATCAGTGATATTTTGGGCATAGGATTGCTTGATGTACTCTTTTGGGTCTAGGGAGGTTTTTGGTATTGCATTAGCAAGCGCATTGTATGCTTCTTCTATTCTTTCCCAGCGATTATCTCTGTCCATAGCATAGTAGCGCCCACAAATTGTTGCAATATGAATGCTACCTTTTCCGTGTGTTTCGCCACAAAGTGCTTGTATAGATTCTAAGAATGTGTTTGCGCAGGTCGGGAGTACATCGCGCCCATCAGTTATAAGGTGTAAAAAAACGCGTTTATCTTTATCGCGCAAGATTCTCGCCAAAGCGATTAAGTGATCAATATGTGAATGTACACCACCATCGCTCATAAGTCCAAGCAAATGTATATCTTTTGCCTTTTGTGCTATTTCTTCGAGCAAAGGATGTTGGTTGAGTTCAAGAGAATCTATAGAGCGCGAAATGCGCACAAGATCTTGATAAAGCACCCTGCCAGAACCAATACTCATATGCCCAACTTCAGAATTTCCCATTTGCCCCTTTGGTAGCCCAACGCTCTCACCATATGTATGGATAAGACTATAAGGAACATTAGCAAACAGCCAATCATATGTAGGTTTTTTAGCATTATCAAATGCATTAAAAGGTGATGGAGGTTTAGAGCCTATACCATCGGTAATAATAAGCACACATTTTTGCGACATAGCAATCCTTTGTAAAAAATTACAAACATTAAAGCCAAAAATATTAAATAAATTAGGATTCTAGGTATTCTCTAGTAAAATTCACTACCAAAGCCATCGCTCAAGAATCTAAATCTCATAAAAGGAACTCTTTTTGCTTGTTACTCCAAAGATATTTTGTCAAAGGATTGCAAATGATGCGCTCACTCTACACCGCCACAACAGGAATGCTAGGACAGCAACTCCAAATTGATACAACATCAAACAATATTGCCAATGTTAATACTACTGGCTATAAAAAGCAACGTGCTGAATTTAACGATTTGTTTTACCAAACTCTACAATACGCAGGTACTGCTACAAGTGAAACAACCCTTTCTCCAACAGGCATAGAAGTGGGACTTGGCGTACGACCGGGCGCTATTCAAAAAATATTTTCTCAAGGGAGTCCAAAAGAAACAGAAAACAACCTTGATATCGCCATTGAAGGCAAAGGGTTTTTTCAGATCCAACTACCCGATGGCACAATAGCCTACACAAGAGATGGTGGATTCAAACTTGATGATGCGGGCAATATCGTAACCGCACAAGGACATCTATTGCAGCCGCAAATCACAATTCCACAAGATGCAACACAAATCAATATAGGCACCGATGGTACTGTTAGTGTGGTGCAAGCTAATAATGGAATAAGTAATGTAATAGGGCAAATCGAAATAGCGACTTTTATCAACCCAGCAGGACTACACTCTTTGGGTGATAATCTCTTTTTAAACACTAACGCTTCAGGCGATGCAATCGTAGGTGTGGCTAGCACTGAAGGATTTGGGGCATTGCGTCAAGGGTTTTTGGAAATAAGTAATGTCAAACTTGTCGAGGAAATGACAGACCTTATAACAGGGCAACGCGCATACGAGGCGAACTCCAAGACAATCCAAACAGCAGATGCTATGCTACAAACAGTTAATTCGCTCAAGCGTTAGGATTCTTACAATGTTTTTTAGGACTCTATGCGCTTTTAAAGCTATAAAGTTTGCCAAGCACCAAATAAAAGAATTGGGTATTGTAGCAAACGCAAATTGGGGGTTGTCCTATTAAAATTTGTAGGGCTTATGTTGTGGCTTTGGATAATTAAGAATGCGAATAATACAAGGAAAACAATAATCTAAAATGATAAAAACTTATGTGGTATTTCCGATATGTTTTAGCAAGTGTCAAGGAAAGGATTTGCGATGAGTACCGAGAAAGAAGTTGAAGGATTCCTAGTTTCAAAAACTAACTCTAAAGGGGTTATCACATATTGCAATAAAGCATTTGTAGAGATTTCTGGTTTTAGCGAAGCAGAGTTGCTAGGAAAACCGCATTCGATTGTGCGACACCCCGATATGCCAAAAAGTATTTTCAAGTTTTTGTGGAATGAGATACAGGCAAAGAGAGAAGTTAATGTTTTTGTAAAGAACCTTTCAAAGTGCGGTGCATATTATTGGGTCTTTGCTAATGTTACTCCTTCTGTAGATATTTATGATGCTATTACCGGGTATTATTCTGTACGCCGCAAACCAAACAAAAAAGCCATAGAAATTGTGTCAGATTTATATAAAAACATTCAAGAGATAGAATCTAAGGGAGGTATTAATGAGGGGTTAGCGTATTTTAACGATTTCTTTGAAAAAAAGAATTTATCGTATCAAAATTTTGTTCTACACCTTCAAATAGGAGACGAATAATGTGGATTATAGTAGGCATTTTATGTGTTGTTTGCTTAGTATTGTTCAGTATTATGATAGTGTTGCTGAAATCCAACAATGACAAAAAGCACGTTGCTGAAAAAATTGCTCATCTTATGAAAGAAGTGGAAAAAGGCAATTTTGAAGTGCGCATCACACATCTTGATTCAAGTGCTTTGAGTGAAATTGCTTTAGGGATAAATGGGTTACTTGATCAAGTAGAAACTTTTATAAGAGAGGCAAAAACAACCATTGCCCAATCTAGCGTAAAAGGTGCTTTCAGACCATTTCTTACAGATGGGCTGCTTCCAAATCTTGCTCTTTCAGGAAAGCAAATAGATGTAAGCACAAAAGCCATACGCCAAGCTATGGATCTAGACACCAAAAGAAGGCTCAATATCGCCCTAAATGAAATTAATGGCAACGCAAAACAACAAGAATTTCTACAAACAAGCTTCAAAAAAAGTCTAGAAAAAGTTACAGATGTAGCAAACATTGCCCAGAATCTTAAAACACAATCATCGCAAAACTACGAAGAAGCACATAAATCTTTTAAAATGCTTGAAGAAATCGAGCAGCTTATAATTTCAAACAATGCCGCCGTGGAAGGACTCAATCAAAAAAGTGAAGAGGTTCGATCAGTTGTGGCTGTTGTTAATGATATTGCTGATCAAACTAATCTCTTAGCTCTTAATGCAGCCATAGAAGCAGCAAGAGCGGGAGAACACGGCAGAGGCTTTGCAGTAGTAGCAGATGAAGTAAGAAAACTAGCTGAAAAAACCCAAGAAGCCACAAAACAAATTCAAAGTCAAATCACTGTTTTTCAACAAGATGCGGCAGACATTTTTGATAATTCACAAAATATGTCAAATCAAATTCAAAATTTTAGTAATACTATGAGTAGATTTGAACAAATGCTACAAGAAATAAATGATTATTCTGTTTCTATGGATAGTGCTGTAAAAGATACTACAGTGCGACTAAATGGAAATATTTTAATGATTGATTATATTGTCTTTAAAACCAAAACTTATGATAGTGTACTTGGCAATATCAATGATGAAGCTATCACACAAGGGATACAATCTACATTTGATAATTGGCTAGAGCGAAGAGGACGTGTATTTTATGCAGGAACACAAACATTGCAAGATATTATTTCTGCCCACCAAGAAATTTGTAAAAGCGCACAAACAGGAATATCTTTGGCATATCATAATGGCGAGCAAAAAACTATTACAGAAAATTTTGAAAATATGGAAAAAAATAGTGTTATTCTTTTTGAGAGCATCGACTATCTGACAAATTTTTGGAAAAATATCGCAGTCGATACAAGCGCAGATAAAATGCCTAGCCAACACAAATAAGGCTAGAAAACAAAGGAAGTCGATATGAGTTTGCACTCTATGAAAAGCTTGTTTGGTTAAATACTATGAGACACGACCAATCCATTGATCAAGGTTGCATAATCCAACAAATTACTATAGTTTTATAATACCAAACTATTTGCAAAGAGGCGCAATATAGCGTATAATCTTATCTGCTTGTGAAATTGCCACAGCAATCGAAGCACCAGATTTAAATAAAATATCCCCTGCTATAAAAATACCTTCTACCGAGCTTTGCAAATGTTCATCAACTTTTGGAATATTATTTTCATCAAGTGCAATTTGGCATTTTTTGAGAAAATCTACTGGCGATGATCCACCAATCGCATAAATCGCACGATCAAAAACTTCTGTACTCCCATCGCTAAAATGTGCTTTAATTTTACCGCCATCATCACTTAAGCCTTCTATATCTACTCCAAGCTTGGTTTTTAGTGTATTACTTTTGATTTGCTTATCAAGCTCAATAGCATTGACTTCATTGATACGCGAAAAGCTATCTCTGCGATAATTTAATGTCGTATTATGTGTATTTGCCAATTCGCAAGCATACTCAACAGCAGAATTACCCCCACCAACAACCAAAAGTTTTTCTCCTGCCTGCACATTTGAAACATTATAATTCACCTGACGCAATAGTGTTGAGGGGATCTTGTAGCTGGGCTTGTTGGGCTGCCCCATTTTACCAATCGCAATGATCACATAGCGCGCCAAAAACGTGCGATTCCCACTTATACTAATGAGTAATTCACCATTTTGCTGTCTCTGAATAGATTCTACATCGCTTTCATACATTACATCGATATTATGCTTAATGAGCAATTCATCAAACATCGCAAGAGCACCTTCTTTAATGGTATCGCTAAAATCTATTACACCTTCAAGCTCTATATGCTCGCCCTTATAATCCCTATCAACACGTTTGCCATCTTTGTAGAACTTGCGTAGTGTCGCATTGTGTTCTTTACCTTTTTCAAACAATACAACATCAAGCCCTTTAAGCTTTGCTTCGATAGCAGCACTTATTCCGCCAGGACCAGCACCAATAACCGCTAATGTATAATGTTTCATTGTATCTCCTTGATTTTGAAGTATAGCATAGGCGAGATTCAAATCCTCGACACTATCAAATAACGCTCCGTGTGTTATTTTACGTGCATCATCAAATTGCCCATTTTTAAGTCCCCACAAAAACACGATAAGCCCTATAAGCCCTATAATGATAGAAACAATCAGCATAATTGCAAGTATCGGAGTATTCATAGTACCTCTAAAAATGCCAAAAGTTTTTCCACACTAAGTCCGCGCGCGCAAGATTCTAGCCCAATTTGTCTGCGAATATAGGGCTTATGAAATCCCTCTACCATTACACAGCCCGCTTTGCCCTCCCATTCTCGCGATTCCAAATAATGTTCTAAGGATATGGGCGAGAATCGAGAGAGTTCTAAATGGCACACACTCATATCCAAAAACACTCCACGCTCGCTTTGATAACTCATTGCTGTGAGAACGCTTATACGTTTTGCACTTTGGAATTCTAGCATATTTCTTGCCTCTTGTAGGGTTTTAGCTTTGCGTAAGAGCTGCCCCTCTACACTAATAACACTATCTGCACAAAGTATGCCAAACTTTAGCGCGCGCTCTAACTCTTTATTGGCATTAAGTTTTGCAAGTGTGCTTTGTAGCTTGTTTGCGCAAGCTTGCAAAACAAATGTCTTTGGGTTATTTGTACTTAGTGTATCTTCATTAAACCCACTCTCCATTTGTATAAATGCTATATTGTGAGCACGCAAAATATCCGCACGTGTTGGGCTTGTGCTAGCAAGAATCAAAAGAGATCGTTCATTTAGCATAGACCTTCCTGTAAAGCGAAATGTAAGGCATTATGATAGCTTTTTGTGCAAGCAAGCCCTTGATATGCAATATCATAAGCCACGCCGTGATCGACACTAACGCGGGTTATGGGTAAATTGAGGCTAATATTGATACTCTCATCAAAATACAATGCTTTGAGTGGTGCAAGCCCAATATCGTGATAAGGCGCTACAAACACGCTAAATCGCTCGCGCATACGAGGAGAAAAAGCAGTATCCGGCGGGAATACCCCTACAAACTTTTCATCGTTTAAGGCTGTATTTGCAGCACGCACAGCTTGTGAGATCGCTATATCTTCTGTTCCACCAATAACACCACCATCGCCGCAATGTGGATTAAACCCAAGTACAAGCGCTTGAGAAAATCTAAAACAGCGCGCAAAATCTAGTAAAAAACGCGTATAAGATTCTGTGCCAATGCGCCCACTCACTTGTGCTAGAGGAATATGATCGCTAAAAAGTGCGACAAACATCGCCTCGCACCCAAGCATCATAATCGCTTCTTTTTTATAATGCGCGCGTAGCAGTTCTGTATGCCCTGCATAAGGAATATTAGCTAGCGCCCAAGCCTCCTTATGGATAGGCATAGTAAGTAAGGTGTTGGCATTTTTAGATTCTGTAAGCTCAAGAGCGCGCATAAAGCTCAAAAAGCTATACGCTCCACTTGTGCGATCTAGCAGGCTTGGCGTAATGGTAGGCAGGGTATCTAGCGGCAAAGCATCTAGCGTAAGGTTATGGGTAGATTCTGGTGGCACAAAACAGCTTGCAGGCATAGAATCTAAAAGTGATGTGATATGCGCAATATTGGATTCCAAACGTGGTGTTTTGTTGTTTGTGCGTGATTGTAGAATCTGCAAGGCTGCATAAAACATCTCTTTGTGCGCACAAAATATTGGCTCACACACACTAAGCGTGTGTTCAAGCTCGCGCAAGAGAATCTCAAGCCCAACACCATTAATATCGCCAATGCTTATAGCAATTTTTTGTTTCATAAGTTGATACTTCCTAGCTCCCAAATTGGCAAAAAAATACCAAATGCAAGCCACCCTACGACAAAAGCAATAAGAATCGTAGAAAATGGCTCGATGAAAGTCAGAATCTTGCTAATAAGATGTTCATAGAGATTTTTATAGTACTGCTCACTAAGGTATAGCATTTCTGTAAGCTCACCAGATTTTTGGGCAGCGGACAAAAAGTGCTTAGCGGTATGATCTAAAAAGGTGCATTGCCAAAAAGCATCTGCTAGATTCTGCCCTGTGTGCAGTGTTTGCGTAGCTTGTAGAATCTCATTTTTAATAGTGGGGTGTTGCAGGGTTTGGGCAGCAAGCAGTAAGGTTTTGTTAAGATCAATATGTGCCTTATACAAATACGAAAAACTCAAAAAATATGCCCACAAATCCCTATAAAGCATAAGTTTGCCAAACAAAGGAACAAACAAAACGCCTCTACAAAGCCATTCCCACAATATATTTTTGCGCACTATACTAAGCCACAACACAACGCCAATCCCCCCTATAAGCCCGCATAGTAGCCATACATAGTTGGTAAAAAATGCAGAAAGAGCAATAAGTGCGCGCGTACTCCAAGGCAGAGCTGCATCAAATGTCAAAAATAACTCAGAAAAGTGTGGAATAACAAACCACATAATCACACCAAATGCTACACAAACGCTAAGCAGTACAAAAACAGGATAAAACAGAGCCTTAAGAAAATTGGAGCGATTTTGAGCAAGCGTTTGAAAATACGAGGAGAGTATTTTAAACATCGGTGCAAGATTCCCAGATTCAGCCCCAGCACAAAGAAGTGCTATGCCCATAGGGCTAAATATCCTAGAAAATGGTGTTATCGCCTTTTGGAAGGAGATACCTGCTTGGATAGAAACTAAGATCTCCTGATACATTTGACGCAAAAAAAGGTTTGGACTTGTTTCTACCAAGCTTTCTAGTGCATCTTTGATAGGCAAGGCAGAATCCAACATAATAGAGAGTAGCTGCAAATCTTGAGCGAGAAGTATGGGCTTTGGTAGAGACACAAAGAAATGAAAATCTATACGTATTTTTGGGTTTAGAATGCGGAGGGTTTGCGCTTTTTGATAAGCAATGGTGCGCGATCTAGCCTCAATTGTTAGCTGTATTGGCTTAGTGTTTTGCACCCCACTAATAACAAAACGCATAAAAATCCTTGTTAGATTCTAAAAACTTTTAGAAGCAAGCAATTGTTGTAGCTGCTCTATGAGCGTTGTATCAACCTTTCTTGCCACTTCTTTTTCGCATTCTTGCACAAAAGCTTTTAGTTTAGATTCTGTGTTTTGGTGCTGTATTTGGGTGGTATGTATGCGTTCATCATATAAAAGCAATGCAGCTATGGTGATAAGTGGCGAAGTATGCGCGCGTACAAAATGTTCAAGTGCAACAGAATCCAGTGTTGCTACGGTATTTTGAGATTGCGCTCCAAAGTACTCTGCTGGACTTTCATATAAAATTCCTAGTTTTTCACCAAGCTTATAGAGATCTTTTGCAAGTGCAAAATCATCGCCAAAAAACCCAAAACTATCTCCCACATAAATACGCATCACCCTATCTCCTACAAGGTAGAATCCAAGCCTTGCAAAAAGCTCTTTGGTGCTAAGTGTGTGCGGGTTTGGCTCAACAAGTAGTGTTTCAAAGAGCCCAGCTTTTTGGAGAGCAAGCCCAGAATGCAGTGCATAAATAATCTTACCCGCTTGGTAGAGAGCATAGACTTGGCGCATTTTTGTTTCAAGCAATGGTAAGCGACGTTTGCCACTATGAATCTTAGCATAGAGGGTTTCAAAATCCTCCATACAGATTCTGCGCTCACCCCTTCGAACCGCATTAAGTGCCGCCTCATTGACAAGAGTCGCAAGCATAGCTCCACTAAAGCCGGAGGTTCTTTGGGCAATGAGAGGGATTTGGTCAGTAAAATTATGAGGTTTAGTGCGCAGATACATTGCTAGAATCTGCTCACGCTCAGCAAGGTTTGGTAACTCTATAAAAACCTTTCTATCAAAACGCCCACTTCTAAGCAATGCAGAATCTAATATCTCGATACGATTTGTTGCGCCAAGTACTATAATGCCACTATTGTCATTAAAACCATCCATTTCTGTAAGAAGCTGGTTAAGTGTGGATTCTCGTTCGGTATTGTGCGCTTCTAAGGAACGCTTACGCCCGATAGCATCAATCTCATCGATAAAGATAATACAAGGAGCATTGCGTTTAGCAGCATTAAACAGCTCGCGTACGCGCTTTGCCCCAACACCCACATACATCTCAACAAAGCTCGCCCCACTCTGGTAGAAAAATGGCACACCACTTTCTCCTGCAAGTGCTTTTGCAAGCAGGGTTTTGCCAACACCCGGAGCGCCAGCAAGTAACACGCCACGAGGAAGGTTTATACCAAGCGCCTTATATTTTGCAGGATTTTTTAAGAAATCTAAAATCTCTAAAAGCTCTTCTTTTGCTTCACTTATCCCCGCAACATCACTAAAACGCACATTAGAATCTAAAGGCTTCAACGAATGTATGGCTTCTAGGTTTTCTTGCAAAGGAGTTGCATTTAAAGGTGTGATTTTTATACGTGACTTTCTTGAACGCACTGCCATAATAGCCACACCAAATACAACCAAAAACAACACAGCTAAAATACTATATATCACCCAGCTTGTAGAAACCCTCTCCAAAGGTGCGCCTTTAAGCACTAAAGGATTTATTTGATCTAGCAGGGCTTTGTAGATGTGAGTATCTTTAGTTTGAATGTAAAGATAAGGATCTTGTATCCATAATTTTATAGCAAGCCCCTTAGTGATATAGTTTTCAAGCGCATTTGCAGAGACAGATTCTGCATTATCTTTGAGCATAAGGACCAAAACCAACAATAACACCACTACAAACCCAATAAAGCTCACCCACAGGTGCTTAGATCTTGGCATAGTTGTTCTCCTCTTGTACTTCATACTCACATATATCAAGCCACACCATAGAATCTAGCTTAGATTCTGCACTAGATTCTATAATGATTTTATTAAAAAACTCATCAAGTCCAAACAAGTGCCTCCCAAGTCGTTTTTCTACAAGAATCTTAAGAGGGGTTTTTTGCGCATAGATACGCTCTCTAAATAAGCGATTTGATTTAGCGATATGGGCATTGAGTCTGTGAAGTCGCTCTTTGGCAAGTGTGCCATTTATACGTGGTGTCATAGAGGCTGAAGGTGTACCATCGCGCACTGAATAGATAAAGGGGTGAATGTGTGTAAGGGGCAATGATGTTAGATTTTCAAAGGCTTGCTCCCAAATCTCTGGTGTTTCACCCGGGTGAGCGATGATAAAATCTGTCCCAATAGCAAACCCAAGCGCTGCGATTTTCTCTAGCAATTTTGCGTCCTCTTCAAAACGATTGGCGCGATTCATAATCTTAAGCATAGTGTTGTGTGTGTGCTGCAAAGCAATGTGAAGGTGGCGTTCAAGCATAGGGTGTGCAAGAAGGCTAAAAAACTCCTCATCAATTTGGCTTGGCTCAAGACTCCCAATACGAATGCGTCTAAGCCCATTAAGCGCAAAGAGTGCTTTTAGTAGCTTTGCTAATGATGTTGCATTATCTCTGCCAAAACTCCCAACATTTGTGCCTGTTAGCACGATTTCTGTGATTCCAGAATCTAGCAGAATCTGCACTTGTTTTATGATGTGTTCTATGGGGAAACTTCTTGCTCTCCCTCGCACACTGGGAATAATACAATAGCTACAAGCAAAATCACAGCCCTCTTGAATCTTGATAAAAGCGCGTGCCTTACCAACAAATTCGGTAATAATCGTAGAATCTATATGATCTAATGCATCATCACAAAAAAACCTTTCTCCGGCAACGCCAAGCGATAAAAGCTCATTAATACGTTCTTTGTGGCTATGCCCTATAACACCTTGAACTAGATTTTGTTCAAAAAGTGTTTTGCCTTGTGTTTTGACACCACAACCTGCAAACATTACGTGCTTTCCTTGCTCTTTTGCGCGACGCACGTAATTGCGCACCGAAGAATCCGCGCCATTAGTAACAGTGCAAGAATTGATAATGACAATTTGTGCGCTATTTTCATCTTGGGTGTGTTCGAAGTCTTTTAGATTCTGACGCATAATTTGGGTATCATAGAGGTTGGTACGACATCCAAAGGTTTTAAAAAATACTTTTGGTCTTTGCATTATAAGCCTTTTATGGGGTAATGGAATCTTGTGAAATATATGGTTTATTGGCAAATCCATCATTTGGGGTTTGGACAAATTTTGTTGTATCATAAGCAATGAAAATATCAGGTTCTTGCAATATTGCTTGCACTATCTCAAGGGAAATACGCGATCGCAATGTGAGTGTTGCATAAGCATTTGTTTGATACCAGATAGAAATAATAATACCATTATTTGAGATAAAACTATAAGTACGTGGCTCAACATTAGCATCACGCAATGAGTAACGATCGCGCATTTTGCGGAGTTGTTTTTTGGTAAGAACCGTGTAAGTACGCGCGTGTTTATTGGCGATATCTGTTGCAATTTGTAGAGCCTTTTGGTGATTAGAATCAAAAGTGATACAAAAATCTATTCCGTCCCAAACTGTCTGCATTCCACCGTGTGTGTAGTTGGCAATCATCATTGTAAAAATATAGTTGTTTGGAATAAAAATAATCCGTCCTGCACGTCTGTTTTCTCTAAAGCTTGTAAGCGTTACATCTTCATAAATCGTGATACG
Source organism: uncultured Helicobacter sp. (assembly GCA_944323645.1). Lineage (GTDB taxonomy): Bacteria > Campylobacterota > Campylobacteria > Campylobacterales > Helicobacteraceae > Helicobacter_B. The sequence continues at coordinate 71,434 of CALUTE010000004.1, forward strand.
CAATATCGAAATATCAAGCACATCTCCCACATAGATACTGCCATCTTTTTGGACCCGCACCCTATCACCCACGTGAATACTACCCCCCAAGATGATAACAAACCACCCCAAAATACTCATAAACAAATCTTTCATCGCGATCGCAAGCCCAGCAGAAGCAAACCCAAGCACTGCGACAAGGTATGTAACATTTTCTAAATACGAAAAGAGCAAAATCAAAATAATCAACGAAATATTGAAAAAATTGATCACTTTATTAGCCGTATAAGTACGCTCATTATGTTTGATATAGCGACGCACAATGATTTTGAAAAACAATGCTACTCCTATGCTAAGGAGGATTGCTAGTACAATGTAACCAAGTTTTTGGGCTTGCCTTTTGATGGCATTTGAGATTTGTGTATAAACCTCATCATAACGCTTGACATAGACATCAATGCTTGTTAGCAAAATATTATGCGCACTTTGAAACTCAAGGAGTTGTGCCTGGGTAGCATAGAATTCTTGCATAGTTTGTGGGCTTTTCTCAATTTTGCTAAGTTCATTGAGCAAAAGATATTTTCGCTCAATAAGCGCAAGGATATTTTCTAAATTAGCTTGGTTGTTTTCAAGGCTTGTTTTAGTGTTTTGCAATGTTTTAATAAAAGAAATACCGCCAATGATTGCAAAAGGATTGGTAATTGTTGGAATCTCGCCAATATCTGGCTTTTGGATAAGATCTTTGAATGGATTACTCTTTGTGTCTTTTAGCAATTCTAACTGATATTCAAGGGTTTCTAGTGTATATCGCTTTTCATTAAGTGCGCGAAAATCGCTTGGGGGAATCTGGAGTATTTCATCTTTTAGGTTTTGAATTTCTTTTGCAATGAGTGCATAGTTTGTATGGTCTGTATAACGCTTGAGCCAAAGACTATTGCTTTTTTGGAGTGTATCATTTATAGAAGCAATCTCTTGATGGATACTCTCTGTGTTTATAGCTTGGATATTGTGGTGTTTTGGTGTTATAGATTGATCTTTGGGGGAATTGTCTGCATAACCACACAAAACAATGCAACACAATAGCGCAATCTTTCTAGCAACACGACTGCCTGCAGAGCACACAAAAAAAGTGTGCCACCTGTGCGCGCAATGAAAAATTTTCGTTTTTGTAAGATAAGAAATAAGCTGTTGAAAGTAGTGGTTTTGCATTATAATTTCTCTACAATGTTTGACGCATTATAACCAAAAACTTATGGAGAAATTCAAAAAATCTTCCAGCAAAAGCCCTAAAATCTTTAGCTGGTTTTGTTACAATTATATATTTAAATTTGTGGAATGGATACATTGCTAATAAATAAATTACTTATGGAATCTATGGGTTATGCTGTAATATTTGCATTCGCTTGCGCCAACACGCATATAGCCTTAGCCAACACCAAAGAAACTGATATGCCTAATGACTTTATGGGTATTGTATCATCAGAATCCACGCAGCATACCACCTCTCAAAAACCTTTTGGACTCCATCAAGCACCCCTTGAAAACAAAACAAGCAATGCACCCATAGATGTGCCAATTATAGAAAACTATAAGCACTCGCTTGGTGTAAGCTATTTGCAATCCTATATGCATAATCACTCTTTTGACATTAATCTCTATGGAGTAAGCCTACAATACACCCATGCTACTAATGTTTATCGTAGTATGTACCAACTCAATATTGCACATACAAAACTCACACCAAGCCTCGCAAATGAAGCGTTACATATTGGCGCTGTGTCTATATTTGACATAGCGTTTGCACAACGCGACTCTGGTGGAGGGATTCTAGGACTTGAAGTGGGATATGGAGCTGGCATACCAAACACATCTTACTCCAATGCACAAAACCAGTTTAACGAATCGAGCCTGCTTATTAATATTGATTTGGGATATGTATTTCGTATGGGATATGTATTGTTGTATCCCTACACGCGTCTTGAGCAATATATATTTTTCCCCCACAAAAGAGCCAATCCAGATCCTATAGACTATGGCTTAAACGCACTATTTGGATTCAAATTTATTGGTGATAATTCTCTGCTAGATTGGTGGATGAATGTTGCACTTATGAGTGATTTTAACGCTTCAGGTAATGGCGTGGGTGTACTCGCAGACAAAACAATTGTCTATGACAGAGATGGTATGTCAAATGGCACACTTTTTGATGTTGGAGCAAATATTTTAAATCAAAAGGCATTTGCACTCAAAGTTTATTGTTCTTTATCGTATGCGTTTTCATATTTCGAGGTGCAACTAAAAAGCGGTATAAGTGGTATATGGCAGTTTTAACAATATATTCTGGATTTTATGCATTTATTAGCCTGTACATATTATTATACGCGTTCTTAGCTCGCAGAGCAAACATACTTTGATAGGAGTTCTTATGAAAAAATTTATGGTAATTGCTAGTCTTTTTGGATATTTCTTGAGTGCAAATGCTGCAGATTCTCACCATTGGGGGTATAGTGGAAAATATGCTCCAGAGCATTGGGGTGATATTTCTAGCGATTTTCATATATGTAAAAATGGAAAGTATCAATCGCCTATTGATATCACAGATGTGCTTGAAGCAACAACAAATGCACCTTTAGCATTTACCTATGCCACAAAACCAAATAATATCACTAATAATGGTCATACAATACAGGTGAATTTCAAACAAGGGAGCGTATTGCGGTTCGAGAAAAAAGAATATGCACTAGTACAAATGCACTTTCACACACCTTCTGAATATACATTTAGTGGCAAACACGCCCCTATGGAAGCTCATATCGTACATAGCACCAAAAATGGCGAGCTACTTGTAGTTTCTGTAATGTTTGATGAAGGCGAGGAAAACGCTCTTATCAAACAAATTTGGGAAAATGCTCCAAAAAATACAGGCGAAAACAAGGCAATTAAACAACTTGATGTAACACCATTGCTTAAAGATATGACTTCTTATGTTCGTCTTGATGGATCACTAACTACTCCACCTTGTTCTGAAGGTGTTGTTTGGATTCTAAGCAAATCTCGCCAACAAGCAAGCAAAGATCAGATTGCATTTTTTACGGATATCATCGGCAAAAACAATCGCCCAACACAGCCAACAAATGGTCGTGTGATTGTGCAAGTTAAATAAAATAATAGATATGCGACATTCTAAAACACTTGATATTAGTCTATATCTGGTCGCCTCTAGGGGAAACAGAAGCGATGCATCTTTTCTTGAAATTCTTACCAATGCGATTAAGGGTGGTGTTAGTATTGTTCAATTACGCGAAAAGCACCTCACAACGCGTGAGTTTTATATGCTTGCTTGTAAAGTTAAAGAGCTTTGTGCGCATTTTCAGATTCCACTGCTTATCAATGATCGTATTGATATTGCTTTGGCGTGTAAGGCAGATGGCGTGCATATTGGGCATAGTGACTTGCCGGTAAAAGTCGCACGTGATATACTAGGAGAAGACAAGATTTTAGGATTCTCTGTACATACCAAAGAAGCACTCAAAGAAACGCAAGGTGCGGATTATCTTGGTGTTGGCGCGGTGTTTGCCACACCTAGTAAGCAAGACAGCGTAGTCATAGGTATTCAGGGTTTGCAAGAGATTGTAGCCCTTGCAAACTTGCCTGTTGTTGCGATTGGGGGCATTACTACAGATGTTTTACCACAACTTAGCGGCATTGCACTTTCAGGAATCGCAGTAGTGCGTGCAATTATGGATTCTGACGAAGTGATAGCAAGCGCAAAGGCACTAAAAAATGGCTTCAAAAGTATTGTCAGTAATCAAGCGCAATATTGTGATACAACAATGTAGCCCTCACAGAATCAAAATGCACTCAAGTCATCATATCAAAGTAATTGGACATAAAAAATGCTAAGTAGAATATATCGTGTCATTGTTGAGCTTTGGAGCGGTATTGCAGTAGTGCTTTGCTTAAGCATTGTAAGTTTGATACTCAGTACTTTGCCGTTTTTTGCACATCTGCATATTTCACCACTTATTATTGGAATTTTTCTAAGTATGGGCATAAGTCTTATACAATTTATACCAAAGACTGCAACCTTCCCTCTCCCTACTTGGCAAAAAGGCATAGGATTTAGTAGTAAAAAACTATTGCGACTAGGTATTGTTTTTTATGGATTTTTTGTTTCACTAAACGATTTGCAAAACGTTGGTTTGATTGGGTTTAGCTTGAGTCTTGGGGTGGTAGTGTTAGTTTTAGGTATCGGCTTTGTATTAGGGACAAAACTCTTTAAACTCGATAGAGAACTTGCTATACTCATTAGTGCAGGCTGCGCTATTTGCGGTGCTGCAGCGGTACTCGCACTAGAATCTGCCTTGCGCACAAAAGCTTTTAAAGGCATTATTGCGGTAGGTACTGTTGTTGTCTTTGGTCTGCTTGGAATGTTTTTGTATCCATTGCTTTTTAACCTTGGGGTAATACCATTTGATGATATACAAGAAGGACTTTATATGGGGGCGACTCTGTATGAAGTTGCTAATGTTGTAGGTGCAAGTAATGCTATTTCACAAGAAGGTGCAAATATCGCACTTATTACAAAAATGATTCGTGTGATGCTTTTAGCGCTGGTACTGCTTGTGATTCCTTTTTTATTTGATAGATTCCCAGAAAACACACAAGATCTAAATTCTGCCCTAGAATCTACAACAAATTCTAATCAAGCCTCACAAAACCCTAGTCAAACCAACACTCATCGAAAAAAGACGCTCTATATACCTTATTTTGCACTCTGGTTTCTTGCTGTTATTTGCTTGCATTCTTTTATTACACTACCAAAAGAAGTGATAGATTGCGCAAAATTTTTATCAGTACTTTTGCTAACTATGGCAATGTGCGCACTTGGCTTACAGATTGATTATAGGCAGTTTGTGCATACTGGGGGTAGTGGGTTTTATTTTGCATTCGTATTATTTGTGCTAGTAAGTGGTGGTGGGTTTTTGGCAGTTTATAGTATCACTTGAGTTTTGGTGATAAATTAGCGTAATTAGATTCTATCGGAGTAAGATAGAGTGGGCTTTGTTGAAGCTTTTTGGTATTTTTAATATTTTTTCTCTAAAATAATACAACTTAGATAGCATAAGGAGAACAATGCCAAGCAAATCGTATCTTATCGACACTTCAATCATCTTAGACGATCCAGAAAACCTCATCTATCTTCACGAAAATGCCAAAAACCTCTTATTTATCAGTGATATTGTCCTAGAAGAACTCGACAAGAAAAAGACATCAAGTGAAGTGGGTTTTTTTGCACGTGAGTTTTTTCGAAATATCAGCGACCATAGCGCGCAGGATTCTAAGCTTTGCGCCAAAGCAAAAACTAGGCAATCTTCACTTCCTTCGCCCAAAAAGGGAGATTTTTTGCGTACGATGTATTACGAAGCCAAACAACACACTATTCCGCTTATCATCATCTACCGCCAACAATACCAAACAAAACATCTTGAATATGGTTTAAACGACGCACGCATTGCAGAAATAGCAAAAGACTATAATTTAACACTGCTTACCAATGACCTATCGCTGAAAATCCGATCCTATGCACGCCAGATAAAAGCCCAATCGCTTTTTAGAGACAGGGTGGAAAATCCAAGCGATATAGACTTTTGGCATAAATTTTTACTCCATAAAGACCTACCGCTAAACCACATAGAAAAAACAAAAACCTTCAAGTCTCTTTCACAATGGAGTCTTATACAAATCGATGAGCAAGATAACACTGATAGTTCGCTCTATCTTACTGGTAAAAAATATTTTGGTATCAAAGTGGGGAAACATTTTGAAGAGCTTATGCTTGATGAGGTTATTAAAGAAGCAGCACCTTATGTTGCACCGATGAATTTAGAGCAAAAAATGCTCTTTTGCCTGCTGACCCATAAACGCAATATTGCTACCATAGCTACCGGTTCTACAGGCTCTGGAAAAACTCTTATCGCACTGCAAGCAGGCATAGAGCTTTTTAAGCGTGAAGTCGTTGATGGAATTATCTATTTGCGCAACACAGTCACAGCAAATGACAAAGAAGCCGAATTGGGATTCCGCAAGGGTGATGAAGATCAAAAGCTTGGCTATTTTATGTATCCTCTTTATAGTGCGATAAATTTTATCATCGATTCATTGCGTAGTAGCTCCTTGAAAAACTATCTTGAATATCGAGGTGAAGTCAATACGATTCACAAAGAAGATGCCACAGAACATTTTCTTAAAAAACACAATATCCAAGTAGTTGATATAGCGCACGCTCGTGGTATCACTATACGCAAAAAATTTGTCATTTTTGATGAAGTACAAAATGCCTCAAATGCGACAATAAAGCTAATAGGAACAAGACTTGGGGAAGAGAGTCGGATCGTATTTTTAGGAGATTGGGCGCAGATTGATCATCCGTATTTGAGCAAATTCCGCAATGGATCTGTGAGCTTGCTACAAAAAGCTATGTATGATGATATGATTGCTGGAATCCAATTGCGTCAGACGATACGAAGCTCGATAGCCCAATGGTTTGGCGAAGCCTTTTAATACCACATAGAGTCTATGTAAAACTCCTATAAAAAGCGTGTGTTGCTATACTAAGCATTTCTTTGTCGCCCTTACTATCACCATAGGCATAAATCTCATCATAAGCACTCAAATCGTAAGATGCCTTGATACGAATGAGTTTTTCCTTGCCATAGCAATTAGGTGTCGCGAAAAATCCGCTAAGATAGCGTGTGCTAGCAGGCTTAGAATTATCGATAGATTCTATTTGGCATTGTGATCTAGAATCTAAGTCAAATTCTTGGATGGTTTCTAATCTTGTCGCAATGCAATCCATTCCAAGCTTCTTACACAAAGGAGCAAGATATTCCTCAAAGCTTGCACTCACCATAACAAGCCTATCACCTCGATCTTTATGCCACAAAAGGCGCTCTAGTGCAGCAGGTTTTAATCGCCTCTCTAAAACAGCACAAAAACACTCACAATATCCCAAAAAATCCTCATAACGCATTCCTGCAAAAAAATAGCGCATTAAACACTGCTTGGCATAAGTGTTGCTAACAAGCCCCAACATAAACCCAAGCAGAATCCAAAATCGTGCTAATAGCCCAAAATAAAGCCTTTTTCGACCATGGACAAATGCGACAAACGCAAACAAACTATCACCCTTGCTCATCGTTCCATCAAAATCAAAAAATGCAATACGCACCATAACTCCTTGATAAATCTAAGCAAATTTTATAATTGGTATGATTATAGAATGTCTTTTTAAATAGGTTATTCTAAGTATTATCACCACATCGCCAAGGTGTAATCAGCATACGCCCAAGTGATTTCGTAAGGCAGGCTTGCAATCCTACAAAGTAGAATCCATTTTAGGCTAATTTAAGATTCTATTTGTTGTTTTAAAGCTAAAATATTTTTCATATCTCTACAAAAGACTATTATGACACGAAATTATTATCTTTATTTGTTGCTAAATATGGCAGCACTTGCGGCTATTGGACCATTTGTTACAGATTTTTATCTCCCTGCCTTACCTGATATACAGAGCTATTTTAGCACGACAACTTCAAGAATACAGCTTTCTATCACTTTTTGCCTCGTGGGTTTGGCGTTTGGTCAGCTTATTATGGGACCTTTGAGCGATCGATATGGGCGCAAAAAGATTCTGCTTATTTCTCTTACATTATTTGCTCTTTCTACTGTGGCTTGCTTGGCTTCTTGGGATATCTATTCGTTTCTTACATTTCGTTTTATTCAAGGAATCGCTGGAAGTGGCGGGATTGTTGTTTCTAAATCGGTGGTGGCGGATTTGTTTGCGGGGAAAGACTTGGCGAAGTTTTTCGCACTGCTTGGGGCGATTCAAGGACTTGCACCCATTATAGCGCCTGTTTTTGGTGGATTTATGCTTGGATACACCACTTGGCACGGAATCTTTGGTATTTTGCTCGGCTTTGGGGTTATGCTTTGCATATCGCTTATATTTTTCAAAGAAAGCTTACCGCGCCAAAATCGCATAAAAGGTGGCTTTTTGGAGAGTTTTACTTTTTGGCATATTTTGCGCAACAAGCAATTTATGCTCTATACCATTACGCAAAGCTTTGCTATGGGCGTGATGTTTAGCTTTATTGCTTCAAGCTCATTTATCTTTCAAACATACTTTGGGCTTGATAAATTCTCCTATTCTTTGTGTTTTGCTGGAGCAGCACTTAGTATCACGATTGGTGCAAGTTTGACACCACTTTTTCGCAGAGAATACCTAGCGCTTAGGGTTGGCATATATGGTTTATTATGTGCTGCTATGGTTTTGTGTGTGGTGCTACAATCAAACCCAAATGTGTGGATAGCAGAACTTAGCTTTGGGGTTATGCTTGTGTTTGTTGGATTTATCTTGCCCACTTCAACCGCACTTGCTATGGAAATGGAACGCAGCAACGCAGGCAATGCTTCAGCGGTACTTGGCTTTAGCTTTTTTACATTTGGTGGCATACTCTCGCCACTAACAGGTATAGGCGATGATATGTTGTTTTCGGTGAGTATGGTGATTCTTGTGTGTGCTATGTGTGCGTTTATCTTTGGAAACTTTGCAACTAAAGGCTTAAAAAGTTGATGTGGCAAAAGATATGCGCACAAGGCTATTGGATTGGCTTTGATGAATGCTACTTTGTAAGCACAAAATTTGATCCAAGAATTTTTAAATCATCAAAGGTGTAACGCTTAAAATCCTCGTGTATAGGAAGTGTGCGCAGAATTTCTTCTTGCTGTGGTGTCGGATAATAAGGGGTTTCTTCCAAAATCTTAAAGCCTGCTTCTAAAATCATTGCACGATAATCGCTGTGGCGCAGTCTGTTTTGGTAGTGAAGTGCAGAGTTGTAGCGCTTCCATTGCTGTTGTGAAAACTGCAAAAAATTATAAACAGAAATGCTAGAATCAAAATATGCATAGTGATCTTGATAGTCAATTTGAAAGATTATTACCCCCCCCCCCCATTCAATATTTTATAGCACTCTTTCAAAATAGCTTTAATGGATAATATCGGTATATGCTCAAGTACAGCGTATGAGCCTATATAATCTATGCTACTCTCTGCAAAAGATGTATTGCTAGCATCTTGCAAAGAATAATGAATCCCAAGCGTATCTGCCAAAAATTGCTTTATATCGGATTTTGATGGGGTGATAGATGTTTTTTCTTGCAAAATAAGTGCATACTTACTTAATGTATCTTTGATCAGCTCTGCTTTGATAAGCTCACGCACATCAACGACATAAAGCGCACCCAAACCAAGTACTTTGCGCAAGCCTATAGGTGTGAGCAAATCCCACCCAGCACCAAACTCAAAATACCGCTTTGTATGGTATTCATCAGTGTTTGAGTATCGCTTGATTATCTTGCTTGTAGTTAGGACTTTTGCCTCATAATTTTTCTTGAATGCTTCGTATGAAAGTGGTAGGTTGTGCGTGATGTGTTTTTGAGCAAAATAGTTTAGTTTCTCCCCATAAGGCAGAATCGAAAAGATCCTTTGTATTAATGCTTTATGTGTCCATTTCATAGTGTGCCTTTGATGTTTGTAAGCCAATGGTTTAGCAATTTGTGTAGCACAGAGTGTGCTTATACGCTTATTGTACTATAAAATATGGGTTTTCTAAGCTCCTTTTGTTATAGACTAAAGGTTTTTTGGTAAAAAAATCATAGCTCATCTTCCCTGCCTCACGCACAATAGCATCGGCTGCTGCAGTATCCCATTCCATAGTTGGAGCAAGCCGAGGATAAATATCTGCTTCACCGCTTGCAACCAAACAAAACTTAAGCGAACTTCCCATAGAAATAAAGTTTTTTGGTTTGTTTGTGTTTATAGAATCTATAAAATCGCGCGTTTCTTCGCTCATATGAGATTTGCTAGCTACTATCGTATAAACTTCGCTTTGTTGCAATAGCGGCAAAGACACATCATTTCTAAACGCTCCACAGCCCTTTTTCGCACTATATAGCACATCAATAGCAGGAGCATACACCACACCAAGCACAGGAGTGTCCTTATGAATAAGGGCTATATTTATGGTAAATTCACCATTTTTCTTGATAAACTCCTTTGTGCCATCGATTGGATCGATCATAAAAAAATACTCCCAATTTTTGCGTTCATTAAAAGAAGTTAGCTTATTTTCTTCAGAAAGTAAAGGAATATTAAAGCACTCAAGATTCTCGCACAAGATTCTATTTGCCACAATGTCTGCTTCACTCAAAGGGCTTTTGTCTTCTTTTTCATACACCTTAAAATCTCGCTTATAAATATCCATAACCGCCGCCCCAGCAATAAGTGCTATGTCTTTGATAACTTGTAGTTTAATGGTATGTAGCATAAATGTATCCTTGCTGTGTTAGATATGTTAGTAAAGATTCCACATTGCTTTCAAGAGGTGCGCAGCCATTTAAGTGCAACTCTGGATTGCGTGGAATCTCATAAGGGCTTGTTATTCCACTAAAGTTTGCAATTACACCACTTCTAGCTTTTGCATAGAGCCCTTTTGGATCACGCTGCTCGCAAACTTCTAGCGGCGTATCGACAAAAATTTCTACAAACTCATACGACTCAACAAGACTACGAACAAATGCCCTATCGCTTGCAAATGGAGCGATAAAAGCACTAAGCACAATAAGTCCAGAATCTACAAATAGCTTGCACACTTCACCAACGCGTCGCATATTTTCTCGCCTAGAATTTTCATCAAATGAAAGATCGCTATTTAGCCCAAGTCTCACATTATCGCCATCAAGTAAATATGTATGCACTCCAAGCTTAAACAACTTCTGCTCAAGTGCATTTGCAAGGCTGGATTTGCCGCTGCCACTTAGTCCTGTTAGCCACAAAATACAAGGATTCTGATTTTTAAGCAGAGCGCGATTGGCTTTTGTGATGGTTGTTTGATGCGGAGTAAGGTTTGTCATAAGCTTCCTAAAATGTAAAAAATAAAGGCACACAAATGAGCACAATAGCGCTATATACAACCGATACAATAGCCCCAATTTTGATAAAATCCATTATCTTATATTCACACAATGAGCTAACCATAAGATGTGTTTGGTAGCCATGAGGTATCATAAAGCCAGCACTCGCCCCATACGCTACAGCAAAAATAAAAGGCAGAGGACTAACTCCAAGGCTTGTAGCAGTAGCAAACCCTATGGGAAAGGCAAGTGCTGCAGCGGCGTTGTTGGTAATAAATTCTGTCAAAAGTAGTGTGATAAGATAAACACCAACAAAACTTCCATATACACCATATATGCCAAAAACACCAATCACAAACCCTGCTAAATCCTGTGCCAAACCACTAGCAACCAAAACCTTTGTGATAGCCAGCGATGAACCCACAATGAAAAATATATCAAAATTAAAGCGCCTTTTTATCTCGCCAAAACTAAGAATCCTAAAAAACAATAGACAAAAAAGTAGTACAAGCAAGGCTTTGGTAAAACTTACCACTTCAAGTGCAGAAATCACAATCACCGTAACAAACGCACTAATCACAAAAAGGCTTTGTAGGAGGCTTAGTTTATTGTTTGGCTTGATATTTGAGAGAATATGGAAGTTTTTGCTTAGATTCTCGCGCGAAAAGAAGTCTTTGCCTATGGCTAGAATCAGCCTATCACCAGCCTGCAATGCTACATCACCTATTTTTTTGATAAAGCTATCACCGCGTTGCAAAGAAATAATAGCCGCATCGAATTTAGATCGAAAATTTGCCTCTTTGACCTTTTTGCCAAGAAGCGTTGAAGTGGGCATAATGATAGTATCGATAAAAGCACTTTTATCAATTGTGTAGCCTGTATCAATCTCTAGTCCATTAAATTTTTGCAGAATCTTGATATGCGCAATATCACCGCTAAAAATAAGTTCATCGCCTTTTTGTATGATCTCATTGTGCGAGACTGGTGCGATATTTACGCCATTTCTTAGAATCTCTACCAAAAACAAAAACTCCAAATTCCTTAACCCATTCTCCTGCACACTTTTGCCAATAAGCGTACTAGAATCTAGTACTTTTAAGGCTATGATATGCTCTTTTAGATCCTTTGGCTTTTCTTGATATTGTGGCAAAAGATACGAAAAAGCCATAAGACAAATAAGCATTCCAACACTTAGGGTAAGCCCTACTGGCAAAAAATCAAACATCTTTAAACTTTCTAAGCCATTTTGAATCACAAAGGAATTAACAATAAGATTTGTCGAAGTGCCAATAAGCGTAATCGTCCCACCAACGATAGCAAAATAAGAAAGTGGTATAAGAAGTTTAGAAGGGGGCTGTGAGGTATTGTGTTTCACAATCCCCATAAAGCTTGCCACAACAGCAGTGTTGTTTAAAAACGCGGAAATACCCGTAGTTATCACACCAAGCTTAAAAAGTGAAAACAAATAGCTTTTGCTTATGAGAAATTTGGAACAAGATTCTATAATAATCGTTTTTTCAACCGCTAGCGAAACACATAAAAGAAGCATAAGTGCTATGAGTGAATCGTTTGTATAGGAGCTAACCCACATTGAAAAATCCAAATACCCAAACACATAATACAACCCCGCCACACTCACAAACAACACTGAAGGGCGCAGTTTGTTATGTATTAGCAAAGCAATCAAAGCTGCTAGACTCACACCTACAATAATCTTCATAGAGTCTATGTTCATATTTCTTTGCACCCCCATTCTGGGTAGTTTGCTCGTATGAAGGCATTAAGTGCTATTTCGCCTGCAGTGTAGGTTTTGTGGGGGTTAGATTCTATCATACTAGATTCTGGGGCGTGAGAGTCGTATTTTGGCGTATGAGAATCTATAGAATCTAACACCTCGCAAATCATCCCCGCACCAAGCGTTTGGTTGGAATATTTATCGATGATAATAAAAGCCCCCATAGTTTTGTTTCTCGCATAGCATTGCACAGGGATTGGCTTTTGCACTCTAAGCGTACATTTAGCAATATCATTTACTCTCAAACTTGTTGCACTAAGATTGTTGAAAGTATTGACGTCTTTTTTATAGTCAATCGATAGAATCTGCGCGCCGCACAAATTGTGTGCGAGCTTTATAAGATAATGTGTTTGTGGCTCAAGTGGCGCAAAAGCGATAATCATAGCACTAAATGTGTTGGTTACTCTAAGTGCGTGGTTAGTACTTGCTATGCAATCCCCCCTTGAAACATCACATTCATTCTCCAAACACACGCTTATAGACATACCACTAAATGCCTCTTTGGCAGAGGTGCAATCTTGGGTGATGATTTTTGCTATTTTTGTGTGTTGCATTGAGGGCAAAATCACAATCTCATCGCCAAGCTTGCACTTGCCACTTGCGACTTGCCCACAAAAAGCACGAAAATCTGAATTTGGGCGATTGACATACTGCACAGGCAAGATAAATGAATCTTGTGCCTTTGAGCTAGAATCTAACTCTATGTTTTCTAGTAGCGTAAGGAGACTCTCGCCTTTATACCACGCTAGATTCTCGCTTTTATGCACAATATTATCACCCTTTAGCGCGGATATAGGGATAAAATGTGCTTGTATATCGTCTCCAAGTTGCTCTAAAATGCTCGTCCTATAAGCATAGCAAATCGCTTCAAATGCACTCTTGCTGTAAGCGATACGATCCATTTTATTCACTGCAATGATAAAATGCTGCACGCCAAGTAAATGCACAATGTAGGAATGACGCCTTGTTTGTGTAAGTAAGCCCTTGCAAGCATCTATGAGAAGAATCGCTATATCCGAGGTACTCGCACCCGTTGCCATATTGCGCGTGTATTGTTCGTGCCCAGGAGTATCAGCGATGATAAATTTGCGCTTTTTTGTATTGAAAAATCGATAGGCAACATCAATTGTTATGCCTTGCTCTCGTTCGCTTGAGAGTCCATCGACCAAAAGAGCGAAGTCTAGATTCTCTCCCTGCGTACCAAGTGCTTTGCTATCTTTTTTAAGAGCACTAAGCTGGTCATCAAAAATCGCTTTTGTATCGTATAAAAGCCTACCAATTAGCGTGGATTTGCCATCATCTACACTTCCACAAGTGATAAACCGACAAATCTCTTGTGTCATCAAAAATACCCTTCCTGCTTTTTCTTCTCCATACTAGAATCCTCATCGTTATCTATAAGTCTGCCCTGCCGCTCACTCGTGTTAGCAAGGCGAAGTTCTTCTATAATCTGGTCGAGATTCTGCGCATTTGAAGCGATAGCACCAGTTAGTGGGTAACAGCCAAGCGTACGGAAGCGCACCATTTCTTTTTTCTTTTGTGCGGCAAGCTCTTTTGGCATACGTTTATCATCTACCAAAATCTTTGTCCCCATATACTCCACCACATCACGCTCTTTAGCAAAATACAGACTTGGAATCGGAATATTTTCAAGCCTGATATACTCCCACACATCAAGCTCCTCCCAATTACTTAGTGGAAAAACACGTATAGATTCTCCTTGTTTATGCCTGCCATTGTAGAGATTCCATAGTTCTGGACGCTGGTTTTTAGGGTCCCAGCGATGAACACTATCGCGAAAAGAGTAGATTCTCTCTTTTGCGCGAGATTTCTCCTCATCGCGTCGCGCCCCGCCAAACACAGCATCGAAGCGATACATATCAAGCATTTGCTTTAAGGCTTGGGTTTTCATAATGTCTGTGTGCATAGCCTGCCCGTGGATAAAGGGCGAAATATTGAGTTCCTCGCCCTTTGGGTTGGTATAGACAATAAGCTCCATACCTACTTCTTTCGCACGTCTATCGCGAAAGGCTATCATCTCTTGAAACTTCCATTTGGTATCGATATGCACCAAAGGCAGAGGAGGCGGAGCTGGGTAGAACGCCTTTTGTAGCAAATGCAGCATAACTGAACTATCTTTACCCACACTATAAAGCATTGCAGGGTTTTTAAACTCTGCTATAACCTCACGGATAATATAGATCGATTCGGATTCTAGGGCACCAAGGTAGCTTAGACTCATCACTACTGCTCGCTTGAAAGATGTGTGAGTTGCTTACGTACACCTTTGTTGCGTTTTATGCTGCTTAGCACTTTTCTTATAAAACTCAGATATGAGAGCTTCGCCTCTCCTTTGTTGTTATAAACTATCAATGCCTTGCCAAGACTATAAAGAAAACTTCTTTGGAGTTTGAGTGCCTCCTCATAGTCCGGATATGAGCTTAAAGGGGGTATGGCAGGGGCATTGCCTTGTGCGAGTTCCTGCTCATAGATTCTTTGCTTGGCATTGTGTCCATTTTTGATATAAGACAACACAAAAGGCAAGCATATAAATCCCCAAAACGATTTGGTATTTTGGGCTAATGCTTCGCCAAGCTTATAAGGCAGCTCATTTTGCACGCAAGCTAGGGCGGAATCCGCTTGTATGAAGTTTGTGGGCTTCCTTGTGCTTAAAGTATTGTGAGCATTGATAGAATCTATGAGAATATCTGCGACAAATTGCGCTATTCTGTCCCAATACTCTGGTTTCATCTCACGTAGCTCGTAGTTTTCTTCATAGGTGCTTAAATCCTTTGGTGGAAAGAGACTCTGCCTCTGTGGAAAAAACTCCGTGCGCACCCATTCATTAGATTCTGCATAAAAGTTCAAATAAGATTCATAAAGCTCTTTTGGTGGCATAAATTTGAGATTTGGATCTTTGGAAGTGAGGGATTTGGTCGTGTATTCATAGATTTTTGAAGCTATTATATCATCTCGTATCTCTGGAAAATCGTGCTTATAGAGGGCTTTTGCTATCTCCATACCCAATAGATCCAAGGATTCATTTTGATTTTTTGGTAGGACAAACGCGCTATCCCAATGCAGCCCTACTGCATCTAAAAAATCTCTAATCAAATCTCCCTGCACAAACTCAGCCTTATCAAAAAGCCTAACAATCATCTTATCTTTGCCAAAAACTTCAGCGAAGTTTTGTGCAGACATTTGATACTTATAATGTATATTTGCCCATAAGTTGTTTTGTGGTGCACCAAGGACTGTATTCCATTTCTCTTTTTCTTCCATACTCATTGTAAACATTTTAAAAACTTGAGAATACAGCGACACATACGTATCTGCACAATTTCTAAAATAGACAACGATATAGATTTTTGTAAATCCCAATTCTTGCAGGATTTCTTTCAAACACGAAATTTTAGTTACAGAATCAAAGGCTTGAACCGCTACTTCTGAACTAAAAAGAATTGTATGATTTGGATAACTAAGTATCTCTTGTTTCAGGGCATCTAACCACTCACTCAATCTTTTTTTGCTTATTTGATTTTCCGAATAAGAATTGATTATAGATACTAAAGCAGCGTGCTGGTGAGTATGTAGTGCACTCACAGGATACAAAAATCCTTGTTTTTGCAACACTTGGCGGTTTGTGTAGAGAAAGTTTTGCACAGATGTCGTGCCAGTTTTTGGAACGCCAATATGGAGATAGCAAGTCATTGTATTCCTTTAGAGGTGATAGGCGATTCTACAAAAAAAAAAAAATGACGCAAGGTAAATGAAGACTTTAGATTTTTGTTTCGGAGTATGAGTTTTATAGCTTAGATCCCCAATAAACTAAAACCCAAATTCTTGACCTAAAATTTAGATTCTGAATCACTTAATAAAGCTTTTACTTAGTTGTGCTAAAAACTGCATTAATAGAATCTAGAATGGTTGTTTTGCCTAAAGAGATGATCGCCTGTAGTGCTTAAATCTCTCAAACTTCCAAGATTAAATTTATGAAATGTGGAAAATCTCCTTTTGCTAAGATGATTGTTATCATCATTTATTTATGGTGTCGAATTTTTCTGATATAATGTAGCCACATCTCTAAAACAAAAAGGATAGGCTATGAAATTTTTTAGATACTTAGCACTTAGTTTGATGCTTCCTCTATTTGCCTCTGCAGCAAGCGATGATGCAGCAAGCAGATTCTACTTCGCTATTGGTGGCGGACCAGCTTGGGGGGGACCAGGCGATAGAGCACACGAAGCAATTGGAGGCGCATTTGGACTTCATTTCGGCTATGGCTGGATGTTTAATAATTATCTTGGGCTTCGTCCTTATGTCAATATTGATGGGCGCGCAGGAATCACTGGGATTAGTGCAAACGGTATTGATCAAAATCAAGGAAACACAAATGCTAGAGTATTTGGAAGTGCTTCTTTAGGATTTAATGTCGATATGCTAGCAAATTTCTATGTCAATGAAAGTAGGACATTCCACGCAGGTGGAATCTTGGGCGTAGGTGTTGGTGGAGGTTATGGCGGATTTGCTGCAGCTGAAAGCGATGGAGCTGCTCAAAGAGCAAATGCGGAAGGCTCGTATGGTACATTTGGGCATTTTCATCTTAATGTTGGGTTGAAAGCAACGTGGAATAGAAAACATGGACTTGAAGTTCTAGCACGCATTCCTTTGGCTGCTTGGGGTTCTGGTGAGCGAGTGCAAGGCAACCTTGACTCTGCAGGCAACAGCCAATCAAGTTACTCAAACAACAGACCTTATTCCAATGGTACTGCTATATTTGTGATGTATGCTTATTCGATCTAGAGTATTTCATCTTGGATCCTGGTTATCACAGATATTGGAGCATTAATTACTACCTAGGTGGCTCTCTTAATTATGATAAGTCTAAAGCTTCTTAAGGCTAATTGGATAGCGCCTTGGTTATGGATTCTGTAAGAACTTGCAAATGTGGTTTAATTTGTGGATTTTGTATTGTTGCTTTGAGATTCTGGGATTACACAGAATCTAAGAAACCATACAGATCTTATGAGTTACTACATTTACTCCACTTTCTTTCAAAAATGCTAAATCTTAGAATACAAACAACTCTAATCCCACTTAAAAACCAAATGCATTGGATTCCATAAACATCAAATCAAAATTCTCTGCGCTATAATCTCTCTATAACCCGCCTCAAAGATCCAAGTGCAATGATTCAAAATCATTATTGCTTGCATACAAAAACTAATTTCTGATCGATCCCTCACCTTGTACAATATATTTTGTTGTTGTGAGATGTATCGCACCCATAGGACCACGCACGTGGAGCTTTTGCGTACTGATACCAATCTCTGCGCCAAGCCCAAACTCGCCCCCATCATTAAAGCGCGAAGAAGCATTCACAAACACCGCTGCCGCATCGACTTTATCACAAAACTCTTTGCTTGAGCGCATATCTTGTGTGATGATAATCTCGCTGTGTTGCGATCCAAACTCGGCAATATGCGCAATAGATTCTGCTAAAGATTCTACGACTTTTAGGCTCACAATAAGCGCGCCAAACTCCCTACCAAAATCATCGCTATTTGCTTGCACGATATTAGATAGTATCTTACGAGAATCCTTGCTTAGAGCTTTTTGCAATATTTTTAGCGAAAGTGCGCAAGCTCTCACCTCAACCCCACTTGCTACAAGCGCCTCTACAAGCGCACATAAAATCTCCTCACAATCTTTATGTACCAAAATCGTCTCAATCGCATTGCACGCGCTTGGACGCGAAAGCTTGGCATTGAGACAGATAGCAAGAGCATGCTCTTTTTGCGCACTTTTATCGATATAGGCGTGGCACACTCCTTTGTCGTGAAAAATCACAGGTATTTTACTATGCGCAAGCACAAACTCAACGAGCCCACTGCCTCCGCGTGGAATCACCACATCTACAAGCGAACGCGCTTGCAACACTTCAATAAGTGTCTCCCTATCAGAATCTAGCATACACACACATTCACTAGGAAGTTTGGCTGCTTCAAGTGCTCGCGTGATACACGCAGACAAAGCGAGGTTTGAATGATATGCTTCTTTGCCGCCTTTTAGTAGCACTGCGTTGCCAGATTTTATACAGAGTGCTGCCGCATCAATAGTTACATTAGGGCGCGATTCATAAATCATCGCCACCACCCCAAGTGGAATACGCACCTGGATAATCCTAATCCCACTAGGGCGCACTCCTCCATCAATCACCTTGCCAATCACCTCAGGCTGGGCAGCGATTTCTTGCAGAGCTTGTATCATAGAATCTATCGCTTTATCATCAAGTATAAGCCTATCAATAAGCGATTGACGCAGCTTAAGAGACTTAGCATATGCGATGTCTTTATTATTGGCTTCCTGCAATGCAGCGCGATTAGAATCTAGCTCGCGCGCGATATGCGCTAAAACCCCATTACGCAAATTTGCTCCCGCGAGAGCGAGATCTTTGCTTGCTGTGCGCATTTTTTGGAGAGTGGTAAGTATTTGATGCATTGTCTTTCTTTTTGTGGAATAGCCTAGATTCTGCCATAGTTTTACTTAAACCAACGCAAAAGACAAATTTTATATTATCTTAACTATAATCCCAAGATTTAATAAGCCTAAGGAAATGCTATGCGAAATATGCTGTATTTTGTTGCGATTATGATATTTTGTGCTGTGCAGAATGCTTATGCGGGCACAACATTTAAAGATTTTGTGCCCCTTATCATACAAACCAAAATACAAGAAAACCTAGCGCACCTAGATGATAATATAGATCTCAAGACACATTTCAAAAACACACCACAATATAAGCTCATAGAGCTTGCCAAAGCATATTCAAACGAGCATTTTTTGTTTCTTGATAGGCTCTCACGCCTTGCTAGAACAGAGGAGGAGCGACGTTTTGTTCAAGATTATTCGGTCTTTTTGCGCAATATTTTATTAAATGCCCTTCTTAAAATCTATGACAATGAAGAGGCGATAATGTATTATGCTTTGCTAATGGAGGACAAACAGGGCTTTATAGATTCTCTGCCCAAATCGTTTGCAAAAAGCTATTTAAATGATTTGGATATGGAGGCACGAGAATCTGATATCAAGCGGTTTAAGGCAAAATATGAGCAAAATGAGTCAAAACAACTCCAAGCATTGGCTAAGTTTTTCCAAGATCAAGAGCGGTTTGTTGCAAGCTTTGGCGATGAGTTTTTTACATTTTTGCACACATATAAACCACGCTCTGTCTGTACAGAAGCTTCCTGCGGACACCCCACCGAGCTTTTTATCGTAGCAAATACGCAAAAGGAACTAACAACAAAACAAAACGAAAAAGCCCTTGAGCGCGCAGCGCAACACGCACAAACAGGCTATTTATACTACCTAACTTTACACAGGGCTAACCCCGGTGAAATTGCTTCAAACATAAATCTAGCTAAACTCTTTGAGCGCTACACCAACTACGCAAAACAACACAACCAACAACAACAGCTCACAGATATGCATAAGCAGATTCTAGAGGAGCTTATGCCAAGCGATGATGATCCTTATTTGGAAAAGCTGCTAAATTTTTTATCATATACCTATCTCAATGAACTTTATAGCGGCAAATACGCTCTAAACCTAGAGACAAAACTCCTCCAAAAACATACACCAGCAGATAGTGAAAAGGGTAATGCCACAGAAGTAGCCCAATCGCCCGAGCAAATCATCACAAAATCCATAGAAGCGGGGCTTGATTTGTGTGGGGATTCTGCGCATTTGAGCAAAAAGGCGCAAAAACTCTGCGCTTCTTATATTGGTATTAGCACACAAGATCTGCCAAACATCACATCTAAAGCTAAAACATTTATCACAAATGGCATACAAAACTGCGCGAGTCTGCACTATGAAGAAGCTAGCAGCGCACTTCATCTTGTTGTAACAAACAGCAAAACCAACAACACAACTGCTTGTAAGATTCTCCAAAAACAACTAAAAAACATCGCAAAAACACAAACCCACCCCTTGCAAAAACAAGAATCCACTTCGCTAGAGCTAACAATCGAGCAAAAAGTCGCTTTAAGGCTTATTGCTTCCCCAAAGTTTAAAGAATACATACAATACACACAGGCAAAAACAAAAGATCCAAAAGTCTTCAAAAACCTTTGTGAGGCTAAAAGCCCCCTTGCGTGCGCGTATCTTGCTGCAGAAAATGATGATGTCGCACTTTTGCAAACAACCTGCGCACAAGGCGTAATACAATCCTGCCATATCTTATCGCGCTTTTTTTTGAACAAAAAGCACAACATAGCTATACAAACAATCCTAGAATCTAGTAAAAGGGGGTGCGAGCTAGGCGGCATAGAGATGTGTGCGATCTATGGCGAAGTGGTTGCATTTCAGACAAAAAGCAAAGTCTCTGCTAAGACAAATATAGATTCTCCTTTATACGCTAAAGAACTTCAAGAGGGTTTCACATACCTAAAAAACGCTTGTGATGCAGGCTCAGAGCGCGGCTGTCTCGCGCTTATGGAATATGCAGAGCTATATGCCAAGCACTTACAGAATGAAAATCTAGCAAATAAAGAAGTCTTGCAGCGATATACCTGTGAGAAAACAGACTTTTTGCTTGATGAGTGCGCAAAAATAGACAACATAGTTAAAGATATGATCGAAATAAATAGAGTTTTTATGCTAAAAGCTATTTATAAAGATGGCACATTTAATGATAATGACTTTGCACGTGCTGAAAAGATTTGTGCAATGGGTATTACTATCTCGTGCAAAACATTAATGAGAATGTATGATTATAAATTTTCAGGCAAAACCTATGTGAAAAAAATGCGTGATGTCTCTACACAACTATGCGAGCGCAATGATAGCGAGGGGTGCAGTATTTTAGCAGAAATGCAAAGCAACAAAAAAGACTTTACAAGACTTCATATAAAAGCCTGTGATGTGTGGCACTACCAAGAATGGGAGCTTAGCCCAATGGATTCTATGCGCCTCAATCGTTATGAAAGCTGCAAAATCGCAGGCGATGCCTATGCTGTCGGACTAAATGTACAACAAAACACCGATATGGCAAAAGCGTATTATTTCAAATCCTGCACTAATGGCAACCAAGACGCGTGCGAACTGCTTTTACAATAAACGTGTAGTTGTTATAAGTTATCTGCTTCACCAGAGTCAAATAACACAAAAGACAACAAAATTACCCCTTAATAGCATTATCCGCATACCAACTTTTCTTATCTAGGACGATGTACCTCCTAGCCGCTACATAAACAATGCATCTCAAGCAGGGGTAAATAGCTAAAACATAGGCAAAAAATACTTATAATCTCTTGCCATACTCTTGACTTAGAGTAGGTCTTAGCCTTTATAATTTCATTTTTTGGATTCTCATAGTAGAATGCTATACGCAAACCACACTATAGAATCTATGAAAACATATTTGGATTGTACATTTAAAACTATATATTTTACAATATGAAAAGAGGACTCTTATGATTTCAAAATTCTTCATCAATCGCCCTGCATTTTCTGGTGTGATTTCTATTGTTATTGTGATAGCAGGCTTACTCTGTATGTTTGCCCTACCAATTGAACAGTACCCAAAGCTCGTTCCAACCCAAGTAATGGTGCGTGCAGAATATCCGGGAGCAAATGCTCAGACAATTTCTACCAGTGTTGCAAGTATTTTAGAAAATAGCATTAATGGTGTAGAAGGAATGCTCTATATCCAAACTTCTACTACCTCAAGTGGAACAATGACACTCAATGTGTTTTTTGATAATAAAACCAATCCTGATATGGCAGTTGTAAATGTCAATAACCGTGTGCAAGCCGTACTGAACCAGCTGCCAAGCGAAGTACAGCGTCTAGGCGTTACTGTGAGAAAAAACTCCACTGCAGTGCTTGGACTCTACCAATTCTACTCAAACAACCCCAACCACACACAGCTTTTCATTGCAAACTATATTGTACTTAATATTATCGATGAGATTAAGCGCATCCGTGGCGTGGGTGATGTGGAGCTGTGGAGTTTGATGAACTATGCTATGCGGTTATGGCTAAAACCCGACAAACTCGCCGCGCATAATCTTACGCCACTTGAAGTTATTGAGCGCGTACAAGAGCAAAATTCCCAATTTGCACCCGGAAGACTAGGACAAGAACCAATCGATGGCTCTCAATTTGCATACACACTCACAACTAAAGGATTGCTCTCAAGCAAAGAAGAGTTTGAAAACATTATTATCCGAGCTAATCCTGATGGTTCAACCCTACGACTCAAAGATATAGCAAATGTAGAAGTTGGGGCGCAGGATTACTTGGAGCGCAGCACCTATAATGGCGTACGTTCTGTACCCATACGCGTTACGCTTTTACCCGGAGCAAATATGGTTGAAGTCGCGGATAAAGTCAATACTACAATTGCGCGCTTAAGCCAAAAATTTCCAGAGGGTATGCAATATGCCAATCCTTTTCGTCCCACTGAGTTTATCCACGCCTCAATGAAGGAAGTTATCAAAACTTTTATTGAGGCAATCATTCTTGTTGTGCTAGTAATTTACCTCTTTTTGCAGAATCTAAGAGCTACTATTATCCCAGTTATTGCTATCCCTGTGTCTATCATCGGAACATTTGCAGGTATGTATGCACTAGGATTTTCAATAAATCTATTGACTCTTTTTGGGTTAATACTTGCTATTGGAATTGTTGTTGATGATGCGATTATCGTGATTGAGAATGTTGAGCGCATAATGCATACCGAGCATTTAAACACCAAAGAAGCTACGATAAAATCGATGAAGGAAATCACTGGTCCTGTGGTTGCTATCGTACTAGTTCTAAGCGCAGTGTTTGTCCCTGTAGCATTTATGGGTGGCTTTAGTGGAGAAATTTATAAGCAATTTGCTATTACGATTGTTATTTCTGTGGTGATTTCTGGCTGTGTAGCACTCTCGCTCACACCTGCCCTTTGCGCTATCTTTTTAAAGCCAACGCACAAACCACCTATCTATCCTGTGCGCAAATTCAATGAGTTTTTTGATAAACTCACTGTGCGCTTTAGCAGAGAAGTGGCACGCGTATTGCGGCGCGGGCTTATATCTCTTGTGATTTTTGGAGGTTGCATAGTCCTCACTTATGGATTGTTTAAAAAAGTTCCAACAGGACTTGTACCAAATGAGGATATGGGAACGATCCTTGTGCATACGATTCTGCCTGAAGGAGCATCTCTTTCACGTACAGCCAAAGTGCAAAAAGATTTATTCACAATGGTAAGCGAATACCCCGAAGTAGCAGAATCTAGTATTATCGCTGGTTTTAGTTTCTTAGCTAATGGCTTTAAGTCTAGCGGAGGGATAAGCTTTATCCGCTTGCAAGATTGGAGTGAGCGAAAGGGTGTGGGGCAGAGTGATGTAGAGCTTATTGCCAAACTCAAACAACAAGGCGACACCTATCCTAATGCGCGCTTTGTTTTCGCTCAAGCCCCAACGATTATTGGGCTTGATGCTAGTGGGGTAAATATCTTTGTACAAAGCAAAGAAAGTAGCGATATGAATGCGCTTAAGCACTATGCAGACCTCATTGTACAAAAGGCTCTAAAACGCCCAGAAATTAGCAATGCATTTACAAGTCTTGCGGTTGATACACCACAATACGAAGTGATTTTGAATCGCGAAAAAGCAAGCTCAATGAATATTAATATCAACGATGTTTTCCGAACAATGCAAGTAACCTTTGGAAGCTATTATATCAACAACTTTGAGCTTTTTTCGCGCACTTTTAGGGTTGTTGCCCAAAGCGAGCAAGGCTTCCGCACTAGTCCCGAGGATTCTAAAAATATCTTTGTTCGTAGCAATGATGGCAACTTAGTGCCACTTTCTTCGCTTATAGAATTTAAACGCATCATCGGAGCAGAGATTATCAATCGATTTAACCTCTTCCAAGCTGCACAAATTATCGGCTACACAAACCCAGGATATTCTAGCGGAGATGCAATTAAGGCTATCGAAGAGATAGCTCAAGAAGTTTTACCACCAGGCTATGACATTGGCTATGCAGGAGCGACCTATCAAGAAAAAGCAAATGCGGGGAGTGGCAGCATAGCCTTTGTATTTGGGCTTATTTTTGTGTTTTTAATCCTTGTGGCACAATATGAACGCTGGATTCTGCCCTTAGCAGTACTCTCTGCTGTGCCTTTTGCAGTGTTTGGGGCGATTTTAGCGACATTTTTGCGCGGACTTGAAAATGATATTTACTTCCAAGTAGGCTTACTTGTACTCATTGCCCTTGCGGCAAAAAATGCGATTTTGATCGTGGAGTTTGCCACACAATTACGAGAAAATGAGAATCTAAGTATCACGGAATCTGCAATAATGGCAACTAAAATGCGTTTTCGTCCGATTGTGATGACCTCGCTATGTTTCACACTTGGTGTGCTACCACTCGCGCTCTCTAGTGGAGCTGGGGCACTAAGCAGGCATTCTATCGCCACAGGCGTAATTGGCGGAATGCTCGCAGCCACCTTTTTGGCAGTATTTTTCGTGCCGCTTTTTTATTGCTACCTTATGCGTATTAGTGAATGGATAGCACACAAAAGAGGAAAAAAGGGCAAAATCTAGCTTTGTTTAACCTTTTGTGGTTTCCATTCTTGAAAAAGGAAAGCACGATAGTAACTGCTGCTTAATTTTTTGTACCTTGTCTTGCGGTATATAGTAATCTTGCAATATATTCTGCACTGTAGAATCCCAATTATATGCTAATGTATCTCGAATATCAAGCGCTTTAGGCGCGTGCGCTAACTCATACACAGAATAATAATCCTCAAACTTCCCATTTTGCGTTTCAAATAATCTGTTTGTTGCTATCAAACGTTTATTTGGAATGCCCATACCATCAGCAATAATCAATCCGTGCATAGCACTTGAAAAAATAGTTTCACACATAGCAATAGTTTGCAAGGATTGCATAGGATCAGAATGAGGATCTATAAGAAC
The DNA here is from genome assembly GCA_944323645.1 of uncultured Helicobacter sp. Taxonomy (GTDB): domain Bacteria; phylum Campylobacterota; class Campylobacteria; order Campylobacterales; family Helicobacteraceae; genus Helicobacter_B. Next base: position 97,159 of record CALUTE010000004.1, read on the forward strand.
GGAATTGGGGATGCCTTGGGCTATATGAGAAAAGATTGGGCAATCAACTTCGGTGTGATGTGGAATTATGCCTATACTATAACGTTTTGGTGGGGGATTAGCGATAAGATCACCATACAAAAGCCCCGGATCGCCAAGCACAACAGAATCTAAATTTACTTGTAATAAAGCTTCCATTGCTGCTTTTGTCTTGTATCCACGCAGCGCATAAATATCAACTTTTCTATAAAGCCATTTCGCCCCCCCCCCCCCCCCCCCTTTTGTTTTCAGGGGCTAAAAATCCAGCGCGCCACAACCTAAAAGGTTTTACACATTTTCCAAGCGCAACCCGCACAAAAGATTTAAAACTTTTACTTGGCACAATGAGCCATTCTAGAACGCTTCCTACAAAAACCGCATCATAAGAGAGCAAATGCCATTTATTATAAGGATCAAAAGGCGCCAATCTCTTTAATCTATAACCAAACAGATTTTATGTCATTGCTATATTAAGCATATCACCAAGATTTGCTTCACCCTCATTCCAATACATTAAATCAATTGTATGCATAGATAGACTCCAATCTTAAGTTCTACACCACCCCAATTTGGGTGCTATGTTTGATGCTAATCATATTTAGTATAACACATAACCAATGCGTATTGCAATAGCATTTTGGTTATTGCAATCTAAGCAAAGCAATGGTAGAATCTGGATTTGCAAGGAGAAAATATGGAATTTTTTAGCAACTATATTAATGTGGTTTTTTATGTTGTTGCATTTTTGGTGGGTGGCATACCTTTTGGGGCATTGCTTACTAGAATCTTTTATGGAATCAATCTCCAAGAAATAGGTTCGGGCAGTACTGGTGCAACAAATGTCTATCGTGCCCTCAAAGAAAGAGATTCCAAAAAAGCAAAACTATTTTCAATCACAACCCTCATACTAGATGCTACAAAAGGAATGATCGTTGTTTTGGTTGCAAAACTTTGTGGCATACCTTTTGGAGCGCAATGGATGATAGCGATTTTAGCAATCTTTGGTCATTGTTATAGTCCATATCTCGGGTTTAAAGGTGGCAAAGGTGTTTCTACAGCCATAGGTTCGGTAATCTTACTGATTCCTATAGAGGGAATACTTGGCTTGGTTGTGTGGGGGGTTGTTGGCAAAATTTTCAAGGTTTCTTCACTCTCCTCATTACTCGGTGTATTAAGTGGTATTATACTCACATTTATCATACCCTATGTATTTACCATTCCAGATTCTATCAATGTTGTCGCACAAATCCACAGCCATACACCACTTATCATCATAGGCTTATTGATTCTCTACACGCATATCCCAAATATTAAACGGCTTTTTAGCGGGCAAGAATCTAAAGTCATCTAGCCTATGCACAAAAATACTTTTCTAATCACCATAGAGAATCTTGCGCTAGAAACTATCATAGGTGTTTTGCCAAAAGAGCGTAAAAACAAGCAGCGCGTACTCATAAATGCAAAAATCAGCTACAAATACAAAATGTGCAAACCAATCAAACACAGCAAGATGCAACATTCTATGGTAGATTCTGATAAAGCATATCTTGATTATGTTGCAATTAGGGATTTTCTCATTTTACATCTTCAAAGCGCACGCTATGGCTTATTGGAAGAGGCGTTAAAAGGAAGCATAAAAGCACTAAAAGGGCGCTTTCCTGCTATAAACTCTATTTGGCTCTGTATTAAAAAACCAGATATTTTGCACGACTGCATAGTGGGACTACAGACAAAACACGTCTTTAAAGAATAATGGAGCAAACTTTCAAAAAATTGGCTATAATTATGCCCTGCGGACGCGTAGCTCAGCTGGTAGAGCAACTGACTCTTAATCAGTGGGTCCAGAGTTCGATCCTCTGCGCGTCCACCAAAATCCGCATTAGCTAATCTTGTATTTATTATTTCTAGCGCTTTGTTTTCTCACGCACCATTTGTATAAGTGCAATCGCATTTTCTCGTGGTAGATCCGGCAACATTCCATGTCCAAGGTTAAAAATATGCCCTTCTTTGTTGCCCATAACGCGCAAAATATCTTCCACTCCTTCTTCCATAGCAGCATAGCTATACAAGGTGGCAGGCTCTAGATTCCCTTGCAACACAAACCGATCGCCAAGCACCTGTTTCGCACGCGATATACCAACCCCCCAATCTACACCAAAAACATCAAACTCCCCGCCACACATATCAGTCTCATATCGTAACTCCTCAAGTAACGCACCCACACCTTTTGGGAATAGTATGACTGGTATGTGCGGATACTGTTGCTTGATTGAGCGAGCGATTTCAAGCATATAGCGCCAACCAAACTCCACATAAGCACGCGGTGGAAGTGCTCCTGCCCAAGAGTCAAAAATCTGTACAGCATTTGCGCCCGCTCGAATTTGCGCTAAAAGATAATGTGTCAGCTCATAAGAAAGCTTGCCGAGCAAGCTGTGTAAAAGATTTGGATCTGTATAAAGCAGTTTTTTGCTGTGTGTATAGGTTTTGCTTCCTTCGCCCTCTATCATATAAGTGGCTAATGTCCAAGGTGCTCCACAGAACCCTATAAGGGCTTTGTCTTTCGCGAGCTTGGCTCGCACGCTAGATATAGTATCATAGACATATTCTAGCTGCTTATATGCATCATATTTTAATGCATTTATACTAAGAGCATCGCGTGTGGTTTGCAAAAACTTAGGACCCTCTTGGGCAACAAATTCTAAAGGTAAGCCCATAGCCAATGGTACTACCAAAATATCACTAAAAAGAATTGCAGCATCTACATCAAGGATTTCCACAGGCTGAAGTGTTACTTCTGTCGCTAATTCTACATCTTGACAAAGTGCTAGAAAGCTGCCTGCGCGTTTGCGAGTGGCTTTGTATTCATCAAGATATCTGCCTGCTTGGCGCATAAGCCATATAGGCGTATAAGGAGTGGGCTTACGTAATGCTGCTTCAATAAAAATCATCGTCTAATCCTTTGATTGTGGTTATTATATGTTTTGCAGTAATTACTCTATTAGCTTGCAGAGTTAGGATTCTAGCAGAAATAATTAATTCTGCCTAATTCTATCAAGCATACAATGCTCCATTTATTTAGCTCTTTTGCACATTTACAGGCATCTTATCCTTCAGGCGCGAAAGATTATCTAAGATCAACACATCATTTGCCTGAAGCCCACTTAGCACCATAACTCTTCCATTGGGTAATGTTTTACCAAGCTTTATGCGCACAAGGTTTGCTTGATTGTCTTTTAAGACAAAGACGTAGCTTCCTTGCTCATCTTGCATAACAGCAGTTTGCGGAATCGCGATAGCTTTGGCAAACTCTAATCCCTCAATATACAAGCTTACAAAATCATTTGGTACAAGAGTTAGTTCTGAATTATCAATGATAGCACGGGCTCGTATAGATGAAGTTTGAGAATCTAACACGCTATCGATAAAATCAATCCTACCCTTATGCTCATACTGCATACCATTGCCAAGAATTAAAACAACATTTGCATTTGATTGATTGCGCTCTATATCAAGATTTTTTAAAAAGTAAAAATCGCTACTGGGAATCGAAAACTCCGCATAAATTGGATTAAGCTGGGTGAGTGTCGTTAGCACGCTATTGCCACCTTGTCCTACAAGACTACCAACATCATAGCGGCGCATTCCTACTCTGCCTGTGATATTTGCCATTACATCGGTATATTCTAAATCTATAAGAGCATCTTGGAGGGCAGCTTTTGCATTTGAAAGTGCTGCGCGTGCATTGCGATAACTATAAAGTGACTGATCGTGCTGATCTATGGTAAGTACGCCTTGTTTGTAAAGCCTCTCTACGCGTTGCCAATCCTTGGTTGCCCTATCAAAATTTGCCGCTGCAGATTCTACTTGTGCCTTTGCGATATCAACGCGTGCCTGATAACGCTTTGGATCGATTTTAAATAATTTATCACCTGCTTGTACAACTGCGCCTTCTGTAAAATACTGTTCTAATAATACCCCCTCCACACGCGCATAAATATCAATATTTTGGATACTTCTAAGCCGTGCTGGGTATTCGAAATTTAACTTCAAAGGCTGCTCTTGGATTTTTTGCGTATTGATAGTGATTGCTTGTTGCGCATTGTTAGAATCCTGTTTGTCGCTACAAGCAAATAATAAAAAAACTATCGCAATACTTGCTATACTGCGTTGCAACATTACATCTCCTTAAATTGTAATTATATCTTGCTAGGTATTATAAAAGATGAGACCAACTCTAAGTCAAGGGTTAGAGCCTAAACGCGCTTAATATATCTGAAGCAATAATATTGCCAAATTTTATATAAAGCTGTATGTATGTCTTATTTTTCTCAAATGAATTATACCACTTTTGTATTGCGGCTTTGCTACAAACAATCAGACTTCTACTCACAAAGAATGCTACATTTATGGACAGATATTTGAGTTTTTTGGCACAAAAAAGGGCAAAGCTTTTTTTTTAGGGCTAAAAATGCTAGACTCAAAAATTAACGTTTTTCAAGGAACAAAAATGGGCACAAAGATCGTAGAAAAGTTAGCGTGGGGGATTGTAGCAATCATTGGCGCGTTTTATTTTGCTATGTTGGCACTCAACACCGGCGAAGAGGTCTCGGCAACTTGGTTAGTAATCGCTTCTGTATGTATCTATATGATTGGCTATCGCTTCTACAGTAAATATATTGCTAACAAAGTATTTGAGCTTGATGATAACCGCGCTACTCCTGCTGTTATTAACAACGATGGCAAGGATTTTGTACCAACAAACAAGATAGTGTTGTTTGGACATCACTTTGCGGCGATCGCCGGGGCTGGTCCGCTAGTTGGTCCCATACTTGCTGCACAAATGGGGTATTTACCAAGTATGATTTGGCTACTTGTTGGTGTAGTGCTTGCTGGTGCAGTACACGATTTTACGGTACTTTTTATCTCCACAAGACGTAATGGACGATCTCTTGGTGAGATCATCAAAGAAGAAATGGGTAAAACTACCGGTACAATTGCAATGGTTGGCATCTTTTTTATTATGCTTATTATCGTGGCAATTCTCGCAATGGTTGTAGTCAATGCGCTTGCAGATTCTCCTTGGGGACTTTTCACAATCGCAATGACAATCCCTATCGCTGTTCTTATGGGAATCTATATGCGATATTTACGCCCAGGACATGTTGGCGAAGCAAGCGTTATCGGCTTTGCTTTGTTGCTGCTAGCGTTGTATTATGGACACTCTGTTGCCGATCCAAACCATCCTTGGCACGCCTTTTTTATGCTTGAAAAAACTACGCTCTCGCTTATCATCATCGCATATGGATTTGTTGCTTCTATTTTGCCCGTGTGGCTACTACTTGCCCCAAGGGATTATCTAAGCACATTCCTAAAGATAGGTGTTATTGTAGCTATGGCTTTGGGGATACTTATTGTCAATCCTTCATTGCAAATGCCAAAACTTACTTCATTTATTGATGGAACAGGACCCGTATTTGCTGGTTCAATTTTCCCGTTTTTGTTTATTACCATTGCTTGTGGGGCGATTAGCGGATTCCACGCGCTCATCTCAAGTGGCACAACGCCCAAAATGGTAGAAAAAGAAAGCCACACGCGACCCATTGGCTATGGTTCTATGCTTATGGAATCACTTGTTGGTATTATGGCACTTATTGCAGCCTGTATTTTGGAGCCAGGCTTGTATTTTGCGATTAACTCTCCACTTATTGTGCTTGATCCAAATGCTACTACTGCGCTTGGGGCAGATTTTGCCACAATTGAGCAAAATCTAAAAGTGATTCTTGCAAATGCTGGTTTTGTCTTAAGCCCAGAGATATTGGAAAGCGGGCATTTCACTACTCTCATCAACCAAACCACACAGGATATAGGAGAAAAAACTCTCATCGCAAAAACAGGTGGAGCGCCAACTTTTGCAGTTGGGCTTACCCAGATTCTACACCAAATAGCAGGCGGACAAGAATCCATTGCGTTTTGGTATCACTTCGCGATTCTATTTGAGGCACTTTTTATTTTAACTGCTGTTGATGCTGGCACACGCTCTGGGCGGTTTTTGATTCAAGATATTTTGGGCAACATTTATAAGCCAATGGCAAATACTAAATCCCTTCTTTGGGGTAGTATTGCTTCTTTTATATGTGTAGCTGGTTGGGGTTATCTCCTCTATCAAGGTGCAATAGACCCAATGGGTGGAATCCATACACTTTGGCCATTGTTTGGCGCTAGTAACCAAATGCTTGCAGGAATCGCGCTCCTGCTTGGAACAGTGGTGCTTTTCAAGATGGGTAAAGCAAAGCACTCTTGGGTAACTATAATCCCAGCCTTTTGGGTATTGCTTACCACTCTTTATGCAGCATTTCAAAAGTTATTGCCTGCTAATGGCGAGCGTGTCCATGATGCAGTTAGCCATATCGCCACAGCTCAAAATCAAATTGCTCTCAAACAAAAAGCACTCGAACACATTCAAGAGTTGCAAAAAATGAGCGCAGATGCAAACACAATTTTAGAGGGTAAAACGCTAGAGCAGTGGCAAAAAATTGCCGACAAGGCTTCCATACTTATCCACAATCATACTTTAGATGCGGTGCTTTGTGCGCTTTTTATTTTGGTTGTTTTTGTTGTAATATTTGCCGCAATCAAAATCTGCTATCTTACTGCTATTGGCAAAGGTGAGCACTTTCCGCTAAAAGAAGAACCCTATCAAGAGAGCAAAAAATTCGAAGCAGCAGCACACTAAACTATGAAAATAGGCTCTTATACAAAATCTCAAATCGCTTGTATTTGGCGATTTGCTCGGAAATGGTACAAAAAAAGTGATCGCTTTTTTCATCTGCTTGTGGGTATGCCAAGCTATGATAAATATGTCGAACATATGCACACCAAACACCCTGATCAAAGGGTAAAGACCCAAGCAGAGTTTTTTAAAGAAGCACTAGATGCGCGATATAATGGGGGTACAAATCGTTGCTGCTAGATTTTTAATTAGTCTTGACACAACCAAAGATGCCTAAAATATCAAAGCAGAATCTAAACTGCATATCTTGAATACAGATTCTAGCTCGCTGTACAGCTTTTCTTCTATTACAAATTAAGCCAAAGGGGATATTATGAAAGCACAGACCAAAACCGCGATTCCAATCTTGAGTGTTGCAGGGAGTGACTGCAGTGGTGGAGCGGGTTTGCAAGCAGATCTTAAAACATTTGCTGCACACAATCTATTTGGGATGAGTATTGTGCTAAGTATTGTTGCTGAAAATACCGCACGAGTGCTTGGTAGTTTTGATGTGCCAAGCGAATATATCTTTGCACAGTTTGATGCGATATTTGAAGACATTCCCCCAATGGCAACAAAAATTGGTATGCTTGGTTCTGCTTCCATAATTGAGAGTGTCGCCCAAAGTCTTGAACGCCACCAAGCGCACAATATCGTAATTGATCCTGTGATGTTTGCCAAAAATGGTTTTCCGCTTATGCCAGAATCTTTACGAGAGCATTATATGCGCTTGATACTGCCTTTTGCTGATGTACTTACACCAAATATTCCAGAGGCAAGTGCATTGTGTGGATTTACGATTGCCAATATACAAGATATGAAAAAAGCAGCCAAAACACTTCACAAAGCTGGCGCGAAAAATGTGCTTATTAAAGGCGGGCACAAAGACGATAGCGCTGATGATGTACTCTATGATGGGCAGGAATTTGCAATCTTTAGCGCGCCAAAAATATGCACAAACAACACACATGGTACCGGTTGCACACTAAGCAGTGCGATTGCTGCCAATCTCGCATTAGGCAAAAGCGTACAAGAAGCAATCTCGCTAGCAAAAGAGTATGTCTTCTATGCAATTTTGTATTCACTCAAACTTGGCAAAGGTAATGGTCCAACAAATCACTTTTATAAAAACTATATCTCCTAGCATACTCCTCACACCAATATGCTTATGATAATTTGGCATAGTTTGCTTTAAGTATTTTGTATTATAATTTCGTTTTTTCAAAGAGCAATACAATGGAACAATCTCTTTATCGCCCCAATGTCGCTGCCATTATACTTAGTGCGCAATACCCTAGTATGCGTGAGTTTTTCCTCGCTGAAAGAATCGATATACAAGGAGCGTGGCAATTCCCACAAGGTGGAATAGATGAGGGCGAAGAGCCAGCTGATGCTCTTATGCGCGAACTTGAGGAGGAGATAGGCACAAACGATGTGCAGATTCTCGCCCAATACCCAGAGTGGCTACACTACGATTTCCCTCAAGAGGTACAGACACAGATGTATCCTTTCAAGGGGCAGAGGCAACGCTATTTTCTCGTACGCTTAAATGTAGGAGCTATAATCAACCTAAAAACCGCTTCGCCAGAGTTTGTGCGCTATGAGTTTGTGCGCTATGAGGAAATATTTCGGCGTGTTACACACTTCAAACGTGAAGTATATGCTAAAGTACTGAGTTATTTTAAAGACGGAGGCTTTCTATAATGCTTGTTGTACAAAAGTATGGTGGCACGAGTATGGGAGATTGCGAACGCATAGAAAATGTTGCTAATCGTGTTATAGATGCAATCTCATCAGAAAACAAGCCGCAAATGGTCGTAGTTGTGAGTGCTATGAGTGGGCAAACCGATATGTTAATAGGACTGACAAAATACTTCACTGCACTGCCTAATATGCGCGAAGTCGATATGGCATTAAGTAGCGGGGAGCGCGTTAGTGCAGCACTTCTTGCTATAGCGCTAGAATCTAAGGGCTACAAAGCTATTTCGCTAAGTGGTCAGCAAGCCGGAATCCACACAGATTCTACACATACCAAAGCGCGTATAGAATCCATTGACACAACGCGTATCAAAGAGCTTTTAGCGCAAGGGTATATCGTTGTCGTAGCGGGATTCCAAGGCGTTGATGAAAAAGGCGAAGTAACAACACTTGGGAGAGGCGGAAGCGATTTGTCCGCTGTAGCACTTGCTGGTGCGCTCAAAGCAGATTTGTGTGAAATCTATACTGATGTAGATGGTGTTTATACGACCGATCCACGTATAGAAAAAAATGCTAAAAAAATCGACAAAATCAGTTATGATGAAATGCTTGAACTTGCTTCAATGGGGGCGAAAGTATTGCTTAATCGATCGGTAGAGCTTGCAAAAAAATGGGGAGTAACCCTTGTTACTCGCAGCTCTTTTACCCAAAAAGAAGGAACACTTATCACAACAGAGGAGAATATTATGGAAAAGCCCATTGTAAGCGGTGTGGCACTAGATAAAAATCAGGCTCGCGTGAGTGTGGTTGATGTGCGCGATAGACCCGGCATTGCTGCAGAGATCTTTGGTGCATTGGCTAATGGCAGTATCAATGTAGATATGATTGTTCAAACCATAGGTAGAGATGGACGAACAGATATTGATTTTACTGTGCCACAAACAGATATAGAACAAACAAAAGTAATTCTAAAACCCTTTGAAGGCGATGTAAAATGCATCGAATATGACTGCCAAATTGCCAAAGTATCGATCGTTGGCATTGGTATGAAATCACATTCTGGTGTAGCAAGTGCAGCATTCAAAGCCCTTGCAGAGCAAAATATTAACATTATGATGATTAGCACAAGCGAAATCAAAGTTTCAATGGTTATTGGATTGCAATGCGCTGAAAAAGCCGTACGTGCATTGCATAATGCTTATAAACTGGATAAATAATGAACGAAACAGAAAAGCTTGATTTTCGCAGCTGGCTTTTAGATTCTATACGTGAAGAATACAAGCAGTGGGCAAATGATAGAGAATGGTTCGAAATGGAGCGCAATCTTTGGGCAGACGTTACCATTCGCGCAATAAGGCACATCATTGATGGTGGTGTGCTCCTACTTGCAACCGATGAACGACGTAAATGGTTTAGCCACTATGCACTCTCTCGTTTTCACTACTCTGGTGTGCAGCGCCCATTGGTTCCTATTTTTGGATTAAATCATATATTACCACCTGATTTTGTAATCCAAAAAGCCAATGTAAGCAATGTTCTTGATATGCTTGATATTGCCTACAAAGATTATATGTTTTGGTATATTGGGCAAACAAATAATCATATTGCTGATTTGTGCCGTACCCAAGAATATGGCTTATTCTGGATTATGGACGAAGGCATTAAGGGGTCATTTTATTTACGTGCAAACGATGAATTTTTAGACTACAAACTTATCGAAATGCTCAAGCTCTTTGAAAAAGCCATCTATGCTAGCATACTAAACAGGATTATATTGGAATGAACCATATTGGGGAAATTATTCTTACAAACGATATAAGCAACGAAGTACAAGAAAGAGCAGCACCACTTAACCCTAGCGATGTGCGCATCTATGAGGAAAATGAAATACAAATCAAACACATACACGAGATTATTGCTGAAGCACATATTGCATCACAAAATACTAAAACCATTATCATTGCTGCACACTCATTCCGTCACGAAGCACAAAATGCTCTACTAAAAATCCTTGAAGAGCCTCCAGAAAATATCAAATTCCTACTCATAACACGTAACAAAACTGCCTTTTTACCAACAATTCGATCACGCCTATTGCTCAATGATTTGCGAACAAAAGATCCTATCAAACCCTTTTGTCTTGACATAAATAAACTAACACTGCAAGATATTTATAATTTTATACGAGAACTTGCCCAAAACAGCGAGGACAACAGAATCTATGGCAGAAATCTTGTGGCTTCTGTTTTGCACTCTGTGGCACAAAGTAATATTCATCTAGATGAAGAAGAGCTTATGATGTTTGATACAGCTCTTTTAGAACTAGAAAATTATCGCAAAAAAGAGCTTGTCTGCTTACCACTACTGCTTATGCTCTACTACAAAACCCACCCAAAATCCAACAAACAAACCAGCGCGCCAAAACACTACACAAGGAAACCCTAATGCTATGCGAGCGTATTGCATTATCACTCTTGCCAAACGCATTAGAATATGTTGGTGCAGAGGCAAAAGGCATAGAAATTATGGCAAAAAAGGGTGAGTTGTTTGTATTTCTACTAAAAGATCTTTCATCGCCCCAGCTCCATATTCTTAAACAAGAGCTTCTAAGTGCAGGGGGCGATCTTGCTACACCAAAAACTGCTATACTTGGTAAGGACCTCTCTTATAGAGCTCTTCTTATCGCGACAAAAAGTCAGCTAGAATACGTTATACAAAAATGCAAAATCCAGCCCTTTAACCTCAAACATTTGGCAAAAATACTTACCAGCCACATTACAAAACAACAAAAAATATCGCCTTGTATTATGCCTATTATTAATCTCACGCCAGATAGTTTCTACCCAGATTCTAGGCACACGGCAAAAGAAGCAATCAATACAATACAAAGCCTTATAGAACAGGGAGCACAACTTATTGATATTGGTGCAGCAAGCTCACGCCCAAATAGCGAACTAGTTAATGCGGCAACAGAAATAGAGCGGCTAAAAGAAGTGTGTCATTTTATCAAGACGAACAATCTTGCCAAACATACAAAATTTTCCATTGATACATACAATGCCAAAACGGCAGCCTATGCGCTTGCAAATGGATTCTGTATGGTCAATGATGTTAGCGCCCTTGGTGATAAGACAATGCTTGATGTAGTTAGTGATTTTGGAGCTGACTTTGTTCTTATGCACACAAAAGGAACACCCAAAACAATGGAACAATTTACGCACTATACGCATCTTTTGAATGAAGTGGAGCATTTTTTTGAGCAAAAACTTGCCCTGCTACAAAAGCACAACGTGGGTGAGATTATCCTAGATATAGGCTTTGGCTTTGCAAAAAATACCCCTCAAAATCTTGCCCTTGTGCAGAATCTAGCGCATTTTAAGCACTTTGGCAAACGTATTCTTGTAGGTGCTAGCCTAAAGCGTACAATTGGCGAACTCACACAAAACCCACAGCCAGAATCTCGCCTAAGCGGCACAATAAGCTTGCACCTTCTTGCACTACACAATGGCGCGGACATTATTCGTGCTCATCATTTTAAAGAACATAACGATATGCTCAATATCTACAAAGCACTCTCTTTGCCTACCTTAAGCTTAGAGAATCTATAATGCCTGCTTAGCATAGTCATCAAGGAGTATTAATGAAACGATTTTTATTGTGGTTTTTTGGTGGTATTTTTGGACTTTTATTGCTTATATGTATTGCTATTTTTAGCCCCATTGGTAATGCGATCTTTAAGCCTATAATACAATCTCAAATCAACGCTCACTCACCCATACCTCTACAACTAAAAAAATTCTATCTAGCGCCAAGTAGCCTAAAAATAGTTCTTCTAAGCGATACTAGGCTTGAACTCATTCTCAAGGGTGATTATAATCTTTTTACTTCCAGGGTTGATCTAACCCTTGATGTGTTAGCCAAAGACATAGCGCTCTTTGGCGATGTGGTAGGTATACCGCTCTCTGGAAGTTTTGAAACGCACGCAAAAGTGCAAGGCAAAGTACTTGATATGCTACATATCCAAGTTGCAAGCAACATAGCACAATCACAAACAACACTTGATATTACCCTACAAAACCTAGCGCCCGCTAAAATTTTTGCTGATATAAAAGATCTACACCTTAATGAAATGCTTGCAATGCTAGGGCAAAAACCCTATGTAAATGGTTTATTCGCGCTTGATGCTGATATTTTGAGTAAGGGCAATGATGAGTTTGATGGCAAAGCATTACTTACAATCACGCAAGGTACTCTTGCGCACCAACTTATTCAAAATGACTTTGGAGTAACCATACCTCAAACCGCCTTTGCCTTCAATTTTAACGCTCTCTTTAACAGGGATACTATCGCTCACGATCTCACCCTTAAAGCAAATATTGGCAAAATCCTTTCACAAGGTACTACCCAAATTTCCACGCACACTACTGATAGTACCTATCTTATAGACTTCTCTGATATTAGTGTTTTTGCGCCACTTGCAGGGACAAAAATGCGTGGCAGCATTCAAACAAATGGTAAGATTCTTGGCACTGCCAAACAACTAACACTCAATGGGGCTAGCAATGTAGCAGAATCTACCACGACCTATGAAGTAGTTCTCAAAGACTTTGCGCCAGATGCTATTACCTTTGATATAAAAAACCTAAAACTTGAAAAACTGCTTTCTATGCTCTATCTACCGCCTTACATTACAGGGCTACAACACTCTAGCGGCAAGCTTTGGGATTTGGATAGGGGTATAAGTGCTAATGTTGCTGCAACTACGCAAGGCACGATTTTAAACACAGCAATAAAGCAAGGGTTTGGTTTTGATATGCCAAATACCCCCTTTACCTACAAAGCAAACATCAGTCTTGATAAAGGTATAGGCGCAGGCGATGTACAATTGGATTCTAAGCTCATTAATCTTAGGCTAAACCCCTTAGAACTCAATATAAATAATAGCACTATTTCTTTCCCATACACAGCCAAAATCCCCGACCTAAAAAGATTAAAATTTATCACAAACATCGAATTATCTGGCGCACTTGAAGCAAATGGTGATGTGAAGATAGATGAACAACAAAAACTCCAAGCAACACTGCGCACAAAAAGTCTTGGGGGTGAAATCTATACAATGCTAAAAGACGATGAGGTACAAGCCCAAATCAAAGAGTTAGATCTTATCTCTCTGCTAAAAATGGCGCAATATCCTCAAGTTTTTAGCGCAAAAGTTAATGGTAATATGACCTATAATCTCACAAGCCAGCACGGAAAGCTTAACGCCATACTCTCAAGTGCTCGCTTCACAAACAACCATTTGACAAATATGGTACAACAACACCTCAACTTCAATATGACAGGCTTGCTATTTAATGATATCAAGCTCCAAAGTACTCTCAAAAAATTCTCTACCACATCAGATCTTGCTATGCAAAGTGGAGATTTTACAATGCGTGGCGACAATATTATGCTGGATTTAGAAAAAAATACTATAGATGCCAATTTGAAAACCTCTATCAAAGGAGATTCTATCAATTTACAACTAAAGGGTGCTATTTCATCGCCACAAGTGGTAATAGATTTTGGTGATTTGCTAAAAAAACGCGCCAATCAAACACTCCAAAAAGAACTACAAAAAATTGACAAAGGCAAAGCCATAGATGCACTCAAAGGCTTGCTGCGCTAGCTTATACACAAAAGCGATATAATTGCAATAAAAAATAAAGGAGTTTTATGGAACGAAGTGTAGCGCAGATAAAATCCCTGCGCAACTTAGAGAGAATAAAAACACTTGTAATAAAAATAGGAAGCTCCATACTCACACAACATCTGCCACAAGATGATAAACCCCAAAGCAAATGCCAAGAATCTGGCTCCAAAGTAGAATCTATGCAATCCATAGATTCTGCTCAAATCCAAACTGAGCGCATACAAGCCCTAAGCGCACAAATCGCCAAGCTCAAAAAACATATCCCAGAAATTATTATTGTTTCTTCTGGTGCTGTGGCAAGCGGATTCTCTTTGCTTGGCTTTACCAAACGTCCCAAAGACATTATTGACAAACAAGCCTGTGCAGCCCTAGGGCAGGTGCGCTTAATATGGAATTATGAGCGTTTTTTTGGGGAACACAACATACGTGTTGCCCAGATTCTACTTACAAAAGACGATCTCTCAAACCCCAAACGCTATCTCTATGCACACTCTTCGCTTAAACGTCTGCTTGAGTTTAATGTTATTCCTATTATCAACGAAAACGATCCAGTTTTAATAGATGAGCTAAAATATATCGAAACATTTGGAGATAATGATAATCTCGCTGCGCTTGTCGCAGGAATGATTGATGCAGACTTGCTGTTGATTCTTTCTGATGTCGATGGGCTTTATACCGCAAATCCTCTCACAAACAAAAACGCAAAACGCATTAGTGAGGTAACACTGATTAATGAAGATATTTTGAGGCTTGCTAAAACGGATAAGAGTACTTCTAAACATACAAGCACAAAAGTTGGTACCGGTGGTATGCAAAGCAAGCTCCTTGCTGCTAAAAAGGCATTGGATGTGGGCTGCAATGTAGCTATTATCAAAGGCGATGATGCCCAAAATATTACGCGGTTTTTTGCCTATGAAGATATAGGGACATATTTTTGCCTACCCCAAAATTCGATGAAAAAACGACGATTCTACATCGGCTATGTTGCTATTCCTCAAGGCAAGCTCAAGCTAGATTCTGGGGCGGTGCGCGCGCTTTTTACAAAAAAGTCTCTACTACCAAAGGGCATACTTAGCGTAGAAGGGAGCTTTGAAGCAGGTGATGTGGTAGGAATCTATGATATGCAGGAGTGCGAAATAGCACGCGGCAAGGTGCGCTATAATGCCCAAGAAATTGGTCAGATTCTAGGACTAGAATCTAGCAAAATCGCAAAGGTGCTTGGACATAAGTTTGGAGATGAAGTCATACACAGAGATGATATTGCCCTTTTATAAGTGCTGCAAGAACAAATATTTGTGCTATACTTCAAGCCTATCACCTCAAAACAAGGATATATATGCAAAATCGTAGAGATTTCTTAAAAACAAGTGCGAAACTTTTAGGCAGTGCTGGGATTCTAAGCAGCGCATTACCACATCTGCTTTTTGCCAAAAACGAAGCAGTGGCTATGCCAGTGCCTTCTATCAAACTTAATAATGGTGTGCAAATGCCTCTTCTTGGGCTTGGTACATATTCGATAAATGATGTAGCAACCTTTATTGAAGCAATAAAAATTGGATATCGCCTCATTGATAGCGCACAAATGTATGGCAATGAAAAAGTGGTGGGAGAATCCATAAAAGAAGCGACAAAAACGCTTGGTATAAACCGTGAGGAGTTTTTTATCACAACAAAACTCTCTGAAAATATGGACGCACAAGCAACAAAAAAAAGCATAGATTCTACGCTTAAACTTATGGGGTTAGAATATCTTGATCTCTTGCTTATCCATCAGCCTTTTGAAAATGCAAAAGCGATGTATCAAGCTATGGAGCAGGCTTATAAAGATGGCAAGATAAAGGCTATTGGTGTCTCTAATTTTACGCCCGATATATACAAAGATTTTATCACTTCTTGTGAGATTCCACCAGCAATCAATCAGTGTGAAACACATATTTTCTATCAACAACAAGAATTGCGCAAGGTTATGCAACCTTATGGCACAATTTTGGAATCTTGGAGTCCTTTTATTAAGGGTCAAAGTGGATTTTTTGAAAATCCCACCTTGCTAAAAATCGCCAAAGCCCACAACAAAAGCATAGCGCAAATTGCCTTGCGGTTTTTGCTCCAAGAACAAATCATTGTCATACCAAAAGCTTCAAAACCACAGCATATGCAAGAGAATTTCAACATTTTTGATTTTAAATTAACCAAAGCAGATATGCAAGCCATACGAAAGCTTGATAAAAATAAAGGGCAGTTTCCATACAGCCGTTAGAACCCTAAGAGTCTTATGCAATTAGACAATACTCCAAGAGCACCAAAGTGCATTGCCTTTTATCGTGCGGGCTTTATCGGTGATAACGTTATTGCCCTGCGAGCTTTGTATGCGCTTTGTACATTGTATAAGCAAACGCGAATTGTTGTCTATACCAACACAGAGGGTATGCAGATTTTTGGCAAACTTAGTGGTGTGCAATGTATAGATTCTAGTGCCTTTTCGAAATCCAAGCTTATTGCGCACATCAATAGTTATGCATTTGAATATTTTTTGCTCACACAACCAAATCGATGGCGTTGTGCGCTTGTGAGTGCAACAAATGTAAAAACCATTATTACCTTTGCTACCTTAAGCAACATTTGGAATAAGCGCTTTAAAAAGGTATTATTCTCGCGTGCTTTCTCACGCATTCCTTATCACAAAGCTCTTATGCAACTTGTGCGAAGTATTGATGCAAAGCACTATGATAGTTCCAAAGATTCTCTGCACCCTACAAAGCCCTTTCCCATAGACGTACAAGGCGTTGCGTGTATAGAAGCATTCCTTGCAAGCATTACACAATCAGGTACTACGCCAGCAAAGAATCTAAAGCTAATCTTGTTCAATCCTTTTGTGCGATCTACTGCTACAAATCTTCCTTTGGAATCCTACATTACCCTTGTATCTTATCTAGCTAAGCAATACACAAACTATCTTTTTGTATTGATAAGTTTTGAGGGTGCGCCAAAGATTCTAGCGCCAGAGTTACCAAATGTCGCCGTATTTCACAATAACAACAATCTTGCCAACCTTATTGAGCTTATACGTGCATCAAACCTTCTAGTTAGCCCAAGTACGGGTGCGATTCATATTGCTGATATGCTAGGAGTGCCTGTTGTTGGAATCTATAGCCCAAAAGATATGCGTTTATGGCTTGGAGAAACTATGCGCAAAGATCAAATGGTAGTACTACAAAAACCGCTTGCCAAGATGAGCCACTTAGACATTCAAGTAGCATTTCAAGCTACGTATGAACAGTGTGTTAAAACAATTACTTGGCTTCAATCACAGCCAAATTACAAGTAACATATAAACTAAAGTCCATACGCCACTTGCAAGCCAAAGCTCGCTCCACTAACTTGGTAAAAATCATAGTATCTATTGTTAGTCATATTTAAAAACTGCACGCCTATATTAAGACCATTACGCCATACATAACCAAACTTAAGGTTCAAAGTAAATTGCTCATCATATGAACCATAAGTGTAAGGAATGATAGGCGTATTTGCATCGTTATTGTATGATGCCCAAGCATAATAAGCATATAATGAGCCATATAAACCATATTTTGGAAAAAAGTTAAGTCCCATATATGCCATATGCTTAGGCATACCCACGACTTGCTTGCCAACAGACTGAGGGCGAGCGGAATTTTCCAAAATCTCTGTGAGCGTAAGTGTATAACTTGCCTCAAGTGCTAAAGCACCAGCGATTGGTATATTTATATTAGATTCTAATCCATGTATTCGTCCCCTTCCAGCATTAATATATTGCCAAGGATCATCGCTTCGCCCAGAACCAGAACGATAAATCATATCTTTCATAACAAGATGAAAATAATACAAACTTGCTTCAAATCCAAGCCTTCTGTACTCGGTGCCAATTTCAAAGTTTAAAGCTTGTTCGTGTCGCAAATTTTGATTGATCGCCCAATAATTGCTTGCGTGAGTAAATTGGTACTTATCGCGCATTGTAGGCATTCTAAATCCTGTTCCGATACTGGTCTTTAACGTAAGGTCACTTAAAAACGGCGGCGAATAGGCAAGGGCAAATTTTGGGCTAAAGATAGAAACCTTGCTTGTGAGGTTGTTTTTATTATCACTTGGTGTATCTTGGTTAAAAAACCTACCATTAAAATCGTGCCAAAAATCATAGCGCAACCCAAGATCGCTACGAAGCTTTCCTAAACTAGAATCTAACCATATATTTTGGATATTTGCATATACAGAAGCAACAACAGCCTCGCTTGACACTCTTCTTTTAAGCTCTGTTCGGCTTAGTTTATCGCGCCAATTGGTCAAATGAAAGCTATCTTGCAAGTAGTAATAATATCGCAACTGCGCACCAATTGTGAAATTAGTAGGGATTCTAGCGCTTGCAAACCTAGAATCCTGATAGACAAAATCTGCATAGTTGCTCGAAGAATTAGTATCTTGAGTTTGCCCTAATCCTCCAGAAAAGCTCGACCCCTGATCTTGTAGCGCATCTTGCCACCAGCTAAAAAGATTTACGCTTGCAAGAAAAACCTGCAAAAAAGCCTTTTCAAACGAGTGCATATACTTAAGACTGCTAAGTAAATGCGAATATTGTCCAAGCCCACCAAGCCCAGAACCTATGAAATAATTTTCACCATTGATAAGAAAGGTGTTGGTACCATTTCTATCATAAAGATTGCTCCTATAGTCATTAAAATCATAAGCATAGGTTGAGAAACTTGTCATCATTGATAGTTCATCAGAATCGCTAAGCGAGAGACTTGCTTTTAAACGTACATCACCGATATGATAGGCACGCCTCCCGCCACTACCAATGATTGTTTGTCCTGCTTTATCGACATAATATCCGCTAAGATCGCTTGAAGTTGCAGGATTATTCGCTTGGCTAAAATATGTCGGAAAGCTTGATACGCCGCCACTGCCCTTATACCCAGCGCTCAATTTAAGCTTAAGACGTTTATTCCAAAACACATCTCCTACGCTCGCATAAAGTTGCACAAGGTTTTTTTCTGCTCCATATTCGATGAGCTCACTACCATAGCTCGCCAAAGTTTTGACCTCAAAATCTTTAGGCATAGAGGTGATAAAATGTACTGCTCCACCTATTGCACCTGCACCATAAAGACTCGAATATGCGCCGCGTGCTACTTCCACACGTTCAATGTCATAGAGTGTGATTTGGTTTAAAATCCTTGCTTCCCCTTCCAAATCGCTCAAAATAACACCATCAAGCATAAGCAGCGTACCATAATTGACACCACGAATGGTAATTTTTGGACGTGGGTTGAAACTAACATCATTTTCTATCCGCACACCAGCAGTTTTTTTCACAATATCTGCAATCTTTTGATTTGGCATTTTGCGAATATGTGCAGAATCTATTATGCTTACATTGCCCGGAATATCGGCTATATCTGTTTTAAGTGCGGAACCTGTGGTAACAACACGCCCAAGTTCATAGGCTGTATCGCTTGTTTGCATTGCTTTAGCATCTTGTTTGGGTAGTTTATCTTGTTTGGAAATATAGTCTAAAGAAGTCTCAAACGACTCTCCAAAAACAAAACATATCATACAAAGCATACACAATGCCACTTGCTTGAACATTATAGTTTGTGGCATATCACTCCTCTTTGATACATATTGTTATTACACGCAAAATTATTATAGCCAAAATTTATTACTAAAAAATAAAAAATAATATCCATAAGATTCTGCTATAATGCGCGCTATTGATAACTTTTATCACTAAGGATTCGGTATGCATTTACGCTACTTGCCTGTATGGGTGTATATGATAGCCTGGAGCGTATTGCTTGCGCAACCTTCCAAACACACAATCACTATGGCATCTTCAGACAATGTCGGTGCGCTCAATCCGCAAGGTTACAGTAAGAACGCAATGTTTGCTCAAAATATGGTATATGAGGGGCTTGTTAAACTAGACAAAAAGGGTGATATTATCCCATCGCTTGCAACTTCGTGGATAGTAAGTGATGATGGTACAACCTATACATTTTTTCTTCGCAAAAATGTGCGCTTCTCAAATGGAGAAGTATTTAATGCCGATGCTGTGGTGTTAAACTTTACCTCGCTTCTTAAAAATCGTGAGCGTCATAGTTGGGCTGGGCTTATGCAAGCACTCAAGCAGGTACAAAAACTAGACTCCCACACCATTCGCCTAACCCTCAAACACCCATACACACCAACACTCAACGAACTAGCAGCAGTGCGCCCATTTCGTTTTCTTGCACCAAGCGCATTTCCAAGTGATTTAGACCTTATAAAACACAACCCAAAACCTATAGGAACGGGCGCTTATATGCTAACTGAAAGCAAACTTGGCATATCTGATACTTTTACTAAAAATCCGTATTATTGGGATGCAGATCGATATGGTGGAATCTATTTTGATGAGGTAGCTATCAAAGTTATCTTCGACCCAAACGCCAAGCTTGCCGCACTAAAGACTGGACAAGTTGATATACTTTATGGACAAGATATGATTCCTATAGAAATCTTTCAATCTATTACAAAAGATAAACGTTTTAGCACATATTTAAGCCCCCCGATTTTTACAACATTTTTGGTGCTAAACCCAGCTTCATCAAAACTTGCAAAAACTTCGGTGCGTCAAGGTATTTCTATGGGAATCAACAAAGATGATTTAGTCTATGGTGTGTATGCCAATCTTGCAAAGAAAGCGGACAGATTTTATGGACTAGAATCTCTTGCCGCACTTAAGCTTCCAAGTTTTCCAATCTATGACAAAATCCTAGCACAACAAGCCCTAGAACAAAAGCCAACAAACGATATATCCACGCGTAGTGAGCCCATTGTGCTTGAATTGCTCTTTGTAAGCGATAATCCAGCGCAAAAAATGCTTGCTGAAATTATCCAAGCACAACTCAAAGAAATCGGCATAACCATTCGCCTTGTCGGAGCAGAACCAACCATTTATCGCAACCGCCAAGCTAGCGGTGCCTTTGAGCTAGCACTTACCGACTCGTGGGGAGCGCCCTATGAGCCGCTAAGCCATCTTTATTCGATGAAAACACGCGGACATATTGATTATGTCGTGCTCAACGCATTAGCACAAAAGCAAACACTCTATCATCTTATTGATACTGCTATTGGTACAACAGATTCTAAGGCTTTACAAAATGCTCTCAAAAACATACTCACAATCCTTACAGAAAGCAACGCTTACTTACCGCTAGCCTATCAACGCAATAAAGCCATAATGCGCAAAGGCATAAAAGGCGTGAATATGGGCGTACTAGTAGCAGAAATTCCTTTTTGGGAATGGTATGAGGAATCTCAATGATAGCTTTCATTCTGCGTCGCATAGCATATATAATCCCTGTTATGCTTATTGCTTCATTTGGAATCTTTGCGCTACTACGACTTGGAGGAAGCGATCCTATCGCCCAATACCTCATTCTCTCAAACCTCCCATCAACACCCGAAACTATCGCAAGTCTTAGAAAAGAATTTGGGCTTGATAAGCCACTTTTAGCGCAATATGTATTGTGGCTCCAAAAGGCGGTGATTCTAGATTTTGGCTCTTCTTATATGAGTGGGCGTCCTGTGGCAGAGGATTTTTTCGCGTTTTTGCCGACAACATTGTTACTTGTTGGACTTGGGGTAGTGGTGATTATTGTTGTCTCTGTGCCGCTAGGTATTGTATCGGCGCACTATAGAGATAAGATACCTGATTTTTTGGTGCGATTTTTTTGTTTTGTTGGCGTGTGTATGCCTAATTTCTGGTTTGCATTTTTGCTTGTGTGGGCATTTGCCATTACGCTTGCGTGGCTACCTGCAGTTGGAGCAGATAGCCTAAGCTCTTTTATCCTTCCCACTCTTAGCATTGCGCTTATGTCCTCTTGTGTCAATACACGCCTCATACGAGCAAATATGCTAGAAACTAGCAAAGAGCGCCATATCACCTATGCAACTTTGCGCCATCTTAGCCAAAAAACCATTCTATTAAAACACAACTTTTTAACCGCCATACTGCCTATAATCACCGCATTTGGTATGCACATAGGCGAACTTATTGGTGGCGCGTTGGTAGTGGAGAGCATCTTCGCTCTGCCGGGCATTGGGCTTTATTGTATCCAAGGGATTGCAAACCACGATTATCCCGTTATCCAATGCTTTGTCGTAGTAATGTGTTTGATTTTTACAATCTCAAATCTTATTATTGATATAATATATGCCTACCTAGACCCAAGAATCTACAAACTCCTCCAAGACGCCAAACAATGACACCAAAACACCCACAGAATCTAAAAAGCCCCAAGCAAATTAAACACCTAAGTGCGCTTGGAAAATTTGCAGCAAGTAGCATTTTTGTTTTGGTGCTCCTTATGATAATCACACCATTTTTCACACCCTATACGCCTGATGCAATCGATTTAAACAATAAGTTTGCCCCTATCAGTAAAGAGCACTGGCTTGGAAGCGATCATTTAGGGCGCGATATTTTTACGCGCATCGTGTATGGAGCGCATATTTCGCTAGGAGCCGTGGGGTTGATACTGCTTATGGTTGTTTCGCTTGGAATTACCATTGGTGGCATTTCTGGTGCGCTTGGTGGTGTTTGGGATAGAATTATTATGCGTTTGTGCGATATTTTTTTGAGTCTTCCAACCATTGTGCTATCGTTATTTTTTATAGGGATTTTGGGCTCTGGACTTAGTAATATTATTCTTGCCATAACGCTAACACACTGGGCGTGGTATGCACGAATCGTGCGTAGTATCGTGCTACAAAGAAAACATAAAGAATTCGTTCTGCTCTCTTCTATGTATGGGGCAAGTTTTTTGCAAAACTTTAGGCGCAATATGCTTCCCCCTATCGCGACACAATGTCTCGTACTTGCAACTATGGATATTGGGCATATGATGCTGCATATCGCAGGTTTATCATTTCTTGGGCTTGGAGTACAGCCCCCACAAGCAGAATGGGGGATAATGCTTAGTGAGGTCAAAGATTTTTTGTGGAGTGCGCCACATCTGCTATTGTATCCGGGTCTTGCACTTTTTATAAGCGTAGCACTCTTTAATCTCTTAGGTGATAGTCTGCGAGACTATTTTGATGTCGAGACGACAACTAGCGCACCCAAAACTTTTACTACAAAAGCTTACAATGTATAATACACAAAAAACGCCCAAACACAATAAATCAATCCTAACATTGCACAATCTCTCTATAGCATTTAAAGATCTTATTCTTTTAAAAAATATCAATTTAACAATACAAAGCGGACAGATTACTCTACTTATCGGCGCTAGTGGCAGTGGTAAAACTCTCACCTCACTTGCCTTGCAAGGTTTGCTACCAAACAATCTAACCAAACTATATGGTGAGGTGCTAATTGATGATAAGCCCATAACATCACAGCATACAACACCACTCAATAAACAACCTATTTTTGCAAGTATTATGCAACAGCCACGCAGTTGTTTTAACCCAATTTTCACCATAAAAAGCCATATCAAAGAAACATTGCGCGCACTCCAAAAACCCTACCAAAATACACGTGTAGAACGCATACTGAACCTTGTAGGATTAGAATCTAGCGCACTTACGATGTATGCATTTGAAATGAGTGGAGGAATGTTGCAGCGCGTAATGATCGCTATAGCACTTTTAAGCGAGGCGCCGTTTTTGATCGCTGATGAACCAACAAGTGATCTTGATGCGCTTACTGCAAAAGACATTATCACCCTTCTTGTACGCCTAAGCAAAGAGCACAATGTCGGTATATTACTCATCACACACAATATGGAGTTGCTCCAAATAGCCTCTAGTGTGTATGCGCTAGATTCTAGGACAACGCACCCCCTTAGCCAAACACAAATACAAAAGTACATAGCAGAATCTAAAAAGCCCTATATTATAGATTCTGCTGCATCTACTCCAAATGCCACAAAAACAAGCAGTACAAAACCTCCCTTGCTTGCCCTAACACATCTTCACAAACACTATACCTCGCGCTATAATATCGCCAAACAAGCGTTACAAAATATCAATCTTACGCTGTATGCAGGCGAAAAAGTTGCGCTACTTGGACGCAGCGGCTGTGGTAAAAGCACTCTTGGGAAAATTCTAGCACGCTTAGAGAATCCAAGTAGTGGAACATTTCAGCTACCAAAAATATGGCTAGAATCCAGCAAGCACAGCCAAAAAACGCAAACTACCCTATGCGATGCATACGCAATCAAATGGCGCCAAGAACGCAAAAAAGCTTTCTACAAGAACCTGCAGTTGCTCTTTCAAGATCCCATAAGTTCTCTCAACCCTCGCTTAAACCTTTTAGAAAACCTTATTGAGCCGCTTGTATATCTGCTTGGAATCAAAGATTCTAATGCGCAGCTTTCGCTTATTATGCCAATTTTAGAAAGCCTAGAACTTGACAATCTCGCACTAAATGCATATCCCAATATGCTTTCTGGAGGGCAAGCACAACGCCTATGCCTTGCGCGAGTACTGGCACTAAAACCCCAAATGCTTATTCTTGATGAATCCACATCTGCCCTTGATAATAAACTTGAGCGCAAAATATGGCAAATGCTAATTGGTCAAAATACCACGCTACAACCTCCAGCTACCCTGCTTTTTATCACGCACAACATTGCTTTTGCTCGAGAGTTTTGCGATCGAATCTTGCTTATGGATTCTGGAAAAATCATTGAGGATATTCCTAGCACAAAAGCCTTTAAGAGCGAGCTTGGAGAGGCTTTAGAATCAGAGCTACTTAAGCAAAGTTTGTTATAATGCAGCAAAAACAAGCGTAAAGGAATGGTATGTCAAATATAGTGCCTATGAACACATCTAAGTTTGTGATATTTTATGTATTTCTTTTTGTAATCGTCTTTGTGCTTGGGATTTTTCTAGGCAAACAATCTTATCCGGAAAATCCGAGCCTGCTTATAATCCAGCAAGATATTGAAGTAGAGCGCAAGATTATGCCTGATACATTTTATGCAGAACTTATTATCAAAGGGACACCGACTTTGAGCAAGGTAGGCACGCTTTCGCCAAAAGAGCAAAACGACATACGAAACACACTTAATGCTATCAATGAACTTGTCTTTGAAGCAAAGGATATATGCAGTGGTGGTAGCTTTTCTCTCGCGCCTAGCCAGTCGTATGAAGAGTTTGTTAGTAATGGCAAGCTCACGCGAACCCCTGTTTATGGCTATTTGGTTAATATGCGCGTTGCATGCGAGTTTAAAGAATCTTCAAAAGCGACATACGAAACCTTTCTAAACAAAACGACTGCACTTGTGGAGCAGAATCCCTACTTGCAACATCAAATCCCCCAAATTTCTCCTATCATCACAAGAGACCAAATACGCGAAAAAACTCAAGATATGCGCGATGAGATTCTCACCAAAGCCAAACAAACCACCAAAAACTATGGCGATATTCTTAAGACAAAATGCACTATCGCAGATATGCGTTTTAATGACGCTCGTAAGCAGCCAATAATGCAAAAACAAGCTAGATATGAGTATGCTGAATATGATGAAGAAGATAGGTATAGCAGTGTGGTTTCTAACATAAGACCAGCCCCAGCAGCAATGCCAGTAGCAAAAGAAGATGAAATAACGCTTAGCGCGAGTTTTTCTATAAATTGCGAACGCTAGGCACCCCCAATGCTCTTCTCCTCTTATATCTTTATCTTTATATTCTTGCCTATTGTATGGCTTGGCTTTCATATC